>JAZKFW010000043.1:0-34248 GCA_040386255.1 Pseudomonadota bacterium | reverse complement strand
CGCCGATCCGCATCAAGCGCCGCGACGACGACCTGCAAAGCCTGAACACGCGCGGGCTGTTCCCGGCCGGCGAAGGCGCCGGCTATGCCGGCGGCATCCTGTCGGCGGCGGTCGACGGCATCAAGGTGGCCGAGGCGGTCGCGCTGTCGATGGCTTGCGGAGTCTGAACCGGGCTCGGTGCCGGCGTTTTCGCAGGGGTCTGACCCTGGTTCTTCTTTGCCGGGTCAGACCCCGGAGTTGCCGGCGCCACCGACTTCGGGGTCTGACCCCGACAGAAAAACCGGGTCAGACCCCTGCGGTCCTGGGTCCGCCAACAAACCCTGCCTACAGCCAGCCGGATTTCCTGAAGCGCCAGTACAGGTAGCCGCACACGCCGAACATCAGGGCGACCGCCGTGTGGTAGCCATACTTCCATTCCAGCTCCGGCATCACCTTGAAGTTCATGCCCCACACGCCGGCGAACGCGGTAAACACCGCGAAGATCGCCGCCCATGCCGCCAGCCGCTTGTTCACTTCACTCTCGTCGATCGCCACCATCGACAGGTTGACCTGGATCGCCGTGCTGATGGTGTCGCGGATTGTGTCGACCGTGCCGGCGATGCGGTACAGGTGGTCGTGGACGTCGCGGAAGTAGTCCTGGGTGTCGAGCGCCAGCGACGGCACCCGGCCGCCGTACAGGCGCCCCACTCCCTCCATCAGCGGCATCACCGCATGGCGCAGCAGCAGCACCTTGCTCTTGAGTTCATACAGGCGCTCGATATTGGCGCGCTGCGAGCCGCGGATGAAAATGCGGTCTTCGATCTTTTCCAGTTCCGATTCGAGCAGGTCGACGACGGGGAAATAGCGGTCCACCACCGCGTCCATCAGCGCATACAAGACGAACGCCGAACCCTGCGCCAGCAGGTGCGGCTCGCGCTCGGCGCGCGCGCGCACGCCGAGGAAGCCTTCGGACGCATTGCGGCGCGACGACAGCACGTAGTTCGGGCCGACGAAGACGTCGACCTCGCCGATGGTCATCTCGTCGCCCACCAGTTCGACCGTCTGCAGCACCGCGAACAGCGAGTCGCCGTACTCCTCCACCTTGGGACGCTGGTTGCCGCGGATGGCGTCTTCGACCGCCAGTTCGTGCAGGCCGAACTCGTGCTGCATCAGCGCCAACTCGGCCGCATCGGCCTCGCGCAGCGAGACCCAGACGAAGTAGTCGGGCTTGGCGAGGTAATCGCTGATTTCCTCGACCGGGATGTCGGACAGCTTTTTGCCTTCCTGGTAGGCGACGCAGTTAATCAGCATAACGATCCAATATAGACGGGGCACATGCCGCCGAGGCAGAGCTTACTATATTGGCGCCCGTTGCACGCGTCCCGCTATTCGTCCTTGGCGCCGTCGATGCCCAGTTCGGCGATCTTGCGGGTGATCGTGTTGCGGCCGATCCCGAGCCGCACCGCGGCGTCGTTCTTGCGCCCGTGGGTGTGCTTGAGCGCGGTCTTGATCAGCGCCGACTCGAACTGCCGCCCCAGCACGTCCATCACCTCCGACTTGCCGGCGCTGAGCATGCCGGCCGCCTGCAGTTCGAGCAGCCCGATCCAGCCGTCGGCGTTGTCGGCCGCGGCCGGCCCGCCGCGCTGCCACGCCTGGGCGTCCTGCGGCGCCGGCGCCTGTACATGGGCCGGCAACTGCGCCGGCTCGGCCACGCCCTCCTGCGTCTGGGTCAGTTCCAGCGGCAGGTCCTTGATGTCGACGGTCTGCCCGGGCGCCATCACGGTGATCCAGTTGCACAGGTTTTCGAGCTGGCGCACATTGCCCGGCAGGTCGAGGCCGGACAGGAACTGCAGCGCGCCTTCGCTCATGCGCTTGGCCTCGACGCCGAGCTGGCGCGCGCTCTGCACCAGAAAGTGGCGCACCAAAAGCGGGATATCTTCGCGCCGCTCCCGCAAACTGGGCAGGCGCAGGCGAATCACATTCAGGCGGTGGTACAGGTCTTCGCGGAACAGGCCGTCGCGCACGCGCTGTTCGAGGTTCTGGTGAGTGGCGGTGATGACGCGCACATTCGCCTTCAGCGGCTGGTGGCCGCCGACGCGGTAGAAGTGGCCGTCCGACAGCACCCGCAACAGGCGCGTCTGCAGGTCGAACGGCATGTCGCCGATCTCGTCCAAAAACAGGGTGCCGTTTTCGGCCTGCTCGAAGCGGCCGCGCCGCGTGGTCTGGGCGCCGGTGAAGGCGCCGCGCTCGTGGCCGAACAGCTCCGACTCGAGCAGGTCTTTCGGAATCGCCGCGGTGTTAAGGGCGATGAACGGCTGCTGCGCGCGCGGGCTGTGCTTGTGCAGCGCGCGGGCGACGAGTTCCTTGCCGGTGCCCGATTCGCCCGTGATCAGCACCGTCACGTTCGACTGCGACAATCGCCCGATCGCGCGGAACACCTCCTGCATGGCCGGCGCCTGGCCGAGGATTTCAGGCGTCTCGGTGGGGCCCGATTCGACGCTGGTCTCGCGCAGGCTCTCCTCCAGCGCGCGGCGGATCAGCTCGACCGCCTTGTCGATGTCGAACGGCTTGGCCAGGTATTCGAAGGCGCCGCCCTGGAATGCGGCGACGGCCGAATCGAGGTCGGAGAAGGCGGTGATGATGATGACCGGCAGGCCGGGAAAGCGTTCCTTGACCGCCTGCAGCAGGTCGAGGCCGGATTCGCCCGGCATGCGGATGTCCGATACCAGCACTTGCGGCGTCTCGGTCTCGAGTGCGGCCATGGCGTCGCGCGCGTTCGAAAAGCTCCTGGTGGCCAGGTTCTCGCGCGCCAGCGCCTTTTCCAGTACCCAGCGGATGGAGGCGTCGTCGTCGACAATCCAGATTGGTTTCATGTATTCGGGTTCCCGCTCGTTGCGATGTTCAATCGGTGGGATCCGTCCCCGGCACCGCGCACCCGCTTATGGCAGGGGCAGCAGGATCCGGAAGTCCGTCAATCCAGGCCGGCTCTCGCATTCGATCACTCCCAGGTGCTGTTGCACGAAGGTCTGCGCCAATGTCAGCCCCAGCCCGCTGCCGCCGTCCCTGCCCGACACCAGCGGGTAGAAAATGCGGTCGCGGATCTGCGGCGAGATGCCCGGTCCATTGTCGATGATATGCAAGTCTAATGCCAGCCCGTAGCGGACCTTGGCGAGGGTGACCTGGCGCGCCACCCTGGTGCGCAAAACCAGCTCGGCGTCGCCGGCGGCGATGCGCTCGCGCAGCGCCTGGGCGGCGTTGCGGGCGATGTTGAGCACCGTCTGGATCAGCTGTTCCTTGTCGCCCCTGAACTCGGGGATCGAGGCGTCGTAATCGCGGCGGATGGTCAGGCCGCTGGGGAACTCGGCCACCATCAGGCTGCGCACGCGCTCGCACACTTCGTGGATGTTGACGTCGCCGACGATGTGCGGGCGGCGGTGCGGCGCCAGCAGGCGGTCGACCAGCGTCTGCAGGCGGTCCGCCTCCTTGATGATGACCTGGGTGTACTCGCGCAGCTGGTTCAGGTGCTTTTCCGGCAGCTCCAGTTCGAGCAGCTGGGCGGCGCCGCGGATGCCGCCGAGCGGATTCTTGATTTCGTGGGCGAGATTGCGGATCAGTTCCTTGTTGACCTGGCTCTGGTCGAGCATGCGCTCTTCGCGGTCGAGCTTGAGCTGCTGGACGTTCTCGCGCAGTTCGATGATGACGCCGCCGTCGCCGGTGACGCTGACGATGCTGTGCACGTGCAGCGCCTCGCGGCCGGCGCGCTCGAGCGCGAGGTCCTGGCGCAGGTCGGCGTATTCATGCGCCAGCGCCTGCACGGACAGGTTGAACAGCTCGTCGCCGTTGACGAACAAGGCGGCCAGCTGCATGCGCGACAGCGCGCGCGCCGACGTCTCGAGCAGGTGTTCGGCGGCGGCGTTGGCGTAGCGGATCTGGCCGCTTGCGCCGACCAGCAGCACCGCCGACGCCAGCAGGTCGAGCCCAGCCAGCGCCGCGTCGGCGTGGGTGCGCGCGGGAGGGCCGGCCGGACGGTTCATCGGATGTTCGCGATCTCGCGCTTGAGGGCGTCGACGTTCTTTTCGGCGCGGCCGATGCCGTCGCGCATCTGCGCCACGCGCTCCTGGTACTTGACGAAGTTTTTCTCGTTGCCCTGGCGTTCAGGCTCGCCGTTGTTGAATTCGCGGCGCATCTCGGCCAGCTTCTTTTCCTCGCTGCGCAATTCGTCGTTGAGGATCTCGCGGCGGTCGTCGTCGCGGGTCTTCTGCTGATACGCGCTGACACGCGGGAAGTCGACCGGGGTGACCGCCGGCGCGGCGGTGCTGCGCGCCGGACCGGCGGCGCGGCGCGCCGGCGCGGCGATCGGCGCGGTGCTGCCGGAGGACGGCAGGTCGAGCGCCTTGCAGTTCGCCTTGAGGGTGTCGGTGTAGAGCACGTGACCGGTGTCGTCGACGCACTTGTACATTACCTGGCCGTGCGCGGCGCCGCCCACCAGCAGCGCGGCAACGGCCAGCGCGCCGGCGCGGAAAGACCTCGTTATCATAAACATCAGCATGGGATCACGACAGTGCGTGCGGTTATTAGGTTCAGCCCGAATATACAACATTCGAAAAAAAACGCGGTGAAAGCTGTGGCTTTCCCCGCGTTTTTTACACAGCATTTACACTTTCGATGTCAGCACGATCACAGCTGCTGACAAGGGAATAACGGCTGTTGGCGTTTCGCTTACAGCGAGTAGTACATGTCGAATTCGACCGGGTGCGTGGTCATGCGCATGCGCTGCACGTCCTGCATCTTCAGTTCGATGTAGGCATCGATCATGCTGTCGCTGAAGACGCCGCCGCGGGTCAGGAACTCGCGGTCCTTGTCGAGGTTCTCGAGCGCTTCTTCGAGCGATGCGCACACCGTCGGGATCAGCGCGTCTTCTTCCGGCGGCAGGTGGTACAGGTCTTTCGACGCCGCTTCGCCCGGGTGGATCTTGTTGGCGATGCCGTCCAGGCCAGCCATCAGCAGCGCGGCGAAGCACAGGTAGACGTTTGCCAGCGGATCCGGGAAACGCGTCTCGATGCGGCGGCCCTTCGGGTTCGCCACGTGCGGGATGCGGATCGAGGCCGAGCGGTTGCGCGCCGAGTAGGCCAGCTTGACCGGTGCTTCGTAGCCAGGCACGAGGCGCTTGTACGAGTTGGTGCCCGGGTTGGTGATCGCGTTGAGCGCCTTGGCGTGCTTGATGATGCCGCCGATGTAGAACAGCGCGGTGTCCGACAGGCCGGCATAGCCGTCGCCGGCGAACAGGTTTTTGCCGTCTTTCCAGATCGACTGGTGCACGTGCATGCCCGAGCCGTTGTCGCCGACGATAGGCTTCGGCATGAAGGTGGCGGTCTTGCCGTAGCTGTGGGCGACGTTCCAGACCACGTACTTCAGGTTCTGGGTCCAGTCGGCGCGCTCGACCAGGGTCGAGAAGCGGGTGCCGATTTCGTTCTGGCCGGCGCCGGCCACTTCATGGTGGTGCACTTCGACCGGGATGCCCATCGCTTCGAGAATCAGGCACATTTCCGAGCGCATGTCCTGGAACGAGTCGACCGGCGGCACCGGGAAGTAGCCGCCCTTGACGGTCGGACGGTGGCCGTGGTTGCCGCCTTCGGTCTTGGCGTCGGTGGCCCACGAGGACTCGTCCGAATCGATCTTGACGAAGCAGCCGGACATGTCGATCTTCCAGCGCACGGAATCGAAGATGAAGAATTCAGGCTCAGGGCCGAAGTAGGCGGTGTCGCCCTGGCCGGACGACTTCAGGTAGGCTTCGGCGCGCTTGGCGATCGAACGCGGATCGCGGTCGTAGCCCTTGCCGTCGGATGGCTCGATGACGTCGCACTGCATGAACAGCGTGGTCTCTTCCATGAACGGGTCGATGTTGGCGGTCGACGGATCCGGCATCAGGATCATGTCGGACGCTTCGATGCCCTTCCAGCCGGCGATCGACGAACCGTCGAAGGCGTGGCCCGACTCGAACTTGTCGAGATCGAAGTGGGAGATAGGTACGGTGACGTGCTGCTCTTTGCCACGGGTATCGGCAAAGCGGAAATCAACGAATTTGACTTCGTTGTCTTTAGCCATCTTCAGCACTTCTGCGGCGGTCTTTGCCATTCAAAATCTCCTAGATAAAATGGGGGGAGCGCGCGCTCATGGGCGCACGCAAACTCACAGGAATCATAGCAGAAACCATGCCAGCCATAAATTCCGGCGCCAAAGTCCAGTTTAGTGCGGGACGTGCTTAGGCGGGTAGGAAAATCGCTCAGCTTGCGGAGTGAAGGCTGCGCACTGCACCGATATAATGCACCAATTTGGTGCAGAAGCAGTGTGGTGCACCAAATCGGCGCCTGGCGCCCCAAAAACGAGAGCGGTGCGCGCTCCGCCGGCGCCGGCGATGTCATTCTATAATAGACAATCCACCAACCTAGGGGAACCTGTCATGAGCGCCGTCGATCACATTCTCGCCACCGCCCGCCAGCGCGGGACCGATCAACCGTATGCCGGCGCGGTCACGCCGCAGGAGGCCTATGCGCTGCTGCAGACCGATCGCAACGCCAAGCTGGTCGACGTGCGCACCAACGCCGAGCGTCACTGGGTCGGCGAGGCGGCGCTGCCGCCTGGCCAGCACGCGGCAATCGAATGGAGCAGCTGGCCGAGCGGCGTCGTCAACCCGCAGTTCGTCGAGCAGCTGTGCGCCGTCGCCGGCAAGAACGACGTGCTGCTGTTCCTGTGCCGCTCCGGCGTGCGCTCGCGCCACGCCGCCAAGCTGGCCACCGAACACGGCTTCACCAACGCCTACGACATCCTCGAAGGCTTCGAAGGCGGCAAGGACAGCGAAGGCCACCGCAAGCACGTAGCCGGCTGGTGCAAGGACGGCCTGCCGTGGGTCGGCGGCTAACTGCAGCGGCTCGCGCAACTTCGGGCCACCGGCCCGCGATGGAGCGCCGGCGCGTCGCAGTCGGCCGGTCGGCTACCGATGATTCTTGTTGGTCTTCCGAGCTTACTGCTTCGCTTTGCTCAAAGACCTTCCAGGATCGCCTCCACGATTGCGTTCTGACGTGGCAACCCGTTTATCTCATCATTTTTTTCAACGAAATTTCCATTGAGGCGCATCGTCACGTAACCATGCACCATCGACCAGAGCGCGACAGCGCGCGTCTCAACGCTCGTTGTTCGGACTCTCTTGTCTTTCCCCAGCTTCTCAATTAACAGACCGTAGATGCGATCCATCGCAGCGCTTAACTCGCTATCGTGGTCATCGAGTAGATCGCGTCGCCATAACAGCCGATAGCGATTCGGGTGAGCCAGTGCATACTGCGCGACCGTGTTGGCAAACGTCCGGATCACCTCGGGATACTTCAGTGCCCCAGTGCCTAATGCGTTCGTCACCTCTTCTGCCAGAGCGTGAAAACTGCTTGCTGCCAGCGACGTGAGTAGCGCCTGCCTGCTCGTAAAGTGATTCGCGGGTGCGGAATGTGCCACGCCCGCCGCTCTGGCCACGGCGCGGATCGTGATGGCGTCGGCGCCGTCACTTTCAAGCATTTCAAACGCACAGCGCAGCAGTTCTTCGCGGAGGTTGCCGTGGTGGTACGAGTGCCTTGACGAAGTTGCGTTTCTCATATTGACAGTGGCAATATTTGCAGATAAATTGACGCTGTCCATATTACACCATGCGACATCTGAAAGCCATCCGGCAAGCCGGTCACTACCCTATTAGGGAGACTATGAACGCCAATCTGATCTTTGGCCCACTGCTGGCCCAAATGTTTCTGACGCTAGCCATGTTCGGGCTGCTTGCGGCACGCAAGGCACAGGCGGTTCGCCTCAAGAAGGTCAACCTGAAGCAGGCAGCGCTGGATCACGGCGCCTGGCCTGACGACGTCGTGAAGGTGTCGAATAACATTGCCAGCCAGTTCGAGACACCTATTCTTTTCTATATCGTGTGCCTGGCACTATTCCAACTGAACGCCGTTTCGGCCGCGGTGCTGATGCTTGCGTGGTTGTATGTGGCGACACGTCTTGTTCACGGATTTGTGCATGTCCGATCCAATCGTGTGCCTATACGCCTGAGAGCGTTTGCCGCAGGACTGTTGATCTTGTTCGTTCTCATGCTCGTCATCTTCTGGGAGCTGGTTCACGCAAGCGGGAATTAATTTTCGCGGCTAGGGCGCCGCCGCCGCGCTTTTCAGCGTCGCCAGCACGCGCTGGCGCACGAAGTTGATATGGCTGCGCAGGCCATACAGGTTATCGGCGAACGCCAGCGGGATCGACATGCGGTTGACCCGCTCCTCGATCTCGTCGAGGCGCTTCAGCAGTTCGGGGCACAGCTGCGCGCGGGCTTCGCCGCCCTCCTCTAGTTCCTGTTCGATCGTGCGCAACTGGCCGTACCAGCGGTAGATGCGCGACTTGATGCGCCACACGTACAGCGGCGGCACCACCTTCGAGAACGGGATGATCAGCGCGGCCAGCGCGACCACCACCACCCACAGCCGGTCGAACAGGTTGGCGACCCAGAACGGCATGTAGCGTTGCAGCAGCGGTGGGCCGTCCTTGTAGAACTTGGCCGCCTCGCGCGCGACCGGGATCTCGGTGTAGCGCGCCGACGGGAACTGGCCCTGCTGCTGGAACCAGCCGGCGCCGCCGTGGATCTCGCCGGCCGCCTGGACGAACAGCTCGATCAGCGCCGGATGCAGGTTCTCGCGCGCCACCAGGGTCGCGGTGGGCGCGATCAGGTGGTAGTCCTGCGGCGGCAGGTCGCGCCCGAGGTCGACGATCCCGCGCGGCAGCACCACGTGCGACAGGAACGGCAGGCGCCGCGCATAGGCTTCGGCCTGGTCGAAGTTAAACAGGCGAATGCCGGGCGTCTGCAGCAGCATCTGCACCAGCAGCGCATCCGGGCCGGAGGAGAACACCAGGCCGTCGATGCGCCCTTCCAGCAGCTCCACCGTGGCCGGCGTGTTTTCCAGCGCGCCGATGGCCAGGTCGGCCGGCTCGACGCCGTTCAGCGCCAGCACCTGGCGAAACAGCTTGGGGATGCCGGTGCCTTCCGGCCCGAGGTTGATGCGCAGGCCCTTGAGCTCGCTGAGCTGGGTGACGGCGACCGGTTCGCGCATGAACAGCCATACCGGTTCGGTAAACAGGCTGCCCAGCGACACCAGGCCCTTGCGCTGCGCCTCGGCCTGGTCGGTGGAGCCGCTCTGGACGAAGGCGGCATCGACCTTGCCCTCGTTCAGGCGCTGCAGGTTGTCCTGCGAGCCGAGCGAGCGCACCAGCTCGGCCTTGATGCCGTCCCTGGCCAGCGCCGCCGCGTACTTCTTGCCGAATTCCTCGTAGGCGCTGTTCTCCTGGCCGGTCGCCAGGCGCACGTGGCGCGGCGGCGCCGGGTCGACGATGACGTAGGCCAGCGCGCACAAGGCGCCGATCAGCACGATGGTGGGGCCAGCGGTGGCGACCAGGTCGCGCAACGAGAACTGGGAGAACTTGCGGATTCGGGACATCACGTGGCGCATGGGTTTCATGGGTGGCTACGATGCCAACAATCGCCCTACTATGCAAGCCTTGAATGACGCGCCAGCCGGCCGCAAGCGTACATCGTCGCCGAAATCGGACGCTTGCGCCGCGTGCTGGCGCCGCGCCTACCTGCGCGCGGCACGCATCAGAACGATTCCCAGTTGTCGCTTCCGGCGCGCGCCGGCGTCCTGCCGATGCGGATCGGCGGCTTGGCGCGCGCCGCTGCCGGAGTGCGTTGCGGCTCGCCTTGGACTGCGCCGGCCTGGTGCGCGCCATCGAGCTGAAATACGCTCACCAGCTGAGCCAGATGGCGCGCCTGATCCTGCAGGGAGCCGGCCGCGGCGGCCGACTCTTCGACCAGTGCCGCATTTTGCTGGGTCGCTTCGTCCATTTCGGCGATCGCCTGGTTGACCTGCTCGATGCCGACGGTCTGCTCCTTGCTTGCCGCCGTAATTTCACCCATGATGTCGGCGACGCCCTGGATGCCCTTGACGATGGCCGCCATGGTCGAACCGGCTTCATCGACCAGCCTGGTGCCGACCTCGACCTTGTCCACCGAATCGCCGATCAGGATCTTGATTTCCTTGGCGGCCGCTGCCGATCGCTGTGCCAGGTTGCGAACTTCGGCGGCGACCACGGCGAAGCCCCGTCCCTGCTCGCCGGCACGGGCGGCTTCGACCGCGGCGTTGAGCGCGAGGATATTGGTCTGGAATGCGATGCCGTCAATCACCCCAATAATTTCGACAATTTTTTTCGACGACGCGTTGATCGAACCCATCGTATCGACCACCTTGGAGACGACGCGCCCGCCCTCGGCGGCGACTTCGGACGCCGATATGGCCAGCTGGTTGGCCTGCCGCGAATTGTCGGCGTTTTGCCTGACGGTACCGGTCAGTTCCTCCATCGAGGATGCCGTCTCTTCAAGCGCACTGGCCTGTTGTTCGGTCCGCGTGGACAAATCGAGGTTGCCGCTGGAAATCTGGCCCGAGGCGGTAGCGATCGTGTCGGTGCCGGTTCGCACTTCACCGACAATGCGCACCAGGGCGCCGTTCATGTCGCGCAGCGCCGCGAGCAGCTCACCGGTTTCGTCGGACGAGCTGACCACGACCTTGGCCGTCAGATCGCCTTGCGCCACCTGCTTGGCGAGATCGACGGCAACCCGCAGGGGCCGCGTGATATTGCGCGCCAGCCAGAGCGCGACGATTGCCGCGAGCAGCGCCCCGATCACGCCGCCACCGATCAAGGTCGATGCGGTCAGCGATTGCAACGCGGCAGCGTCTTTCGCGCGCTGACCGAGCAGCACCGACTCGGCTCCCTCAAGTTGCCCGATCAACGCGCGCATGCTATCCATGCCTGCCTTGCCCTTGCCGGCCTGCACCGCGACGACGATGTCGAGCATGCTGTCATCGGCCGTTGCACGCCGTTGCGCGATCACAGGATCGATCGCCGTTCCCAGCCACTTCTGCTGTTCCGCCAACAATTGCTGTAGCCGCTGCTGCTGCGCCTGATTGTCGGCCGTCAGCGCCTTCGCGCGCGCGAAGTGCTGCCCGAAATGCTGCTTGCCGGCCTCGTACGGCTCCAGCGATGCCGGATTGCCGGTCAGCGCAAAGCCGCGCTGCCCGGTTTCGATATCGGTTAGACTCTGCAGCAAGCCATCGACCGCCTGCATTACCTGGTAAGTATGGGTGTTGCGTTCATTGGCCACGCCCAGCGTGGAAAAATTGACGTAGGCAACGACAACGACGACGACCAGCAGCGCGATGACGCTACCGAAACCGATGTATAGCCGCGCACCGATTTTAAGGTTTGACAATTTCATTCTGTATTCCGCTTGAATTGATTCCGCAACAAATTGCGTGACAGCGGCGCGCCGGGATCGCACCGGCTCGCCGCCTCTTTTCTTGTCTCGCCACGCCCGGAACGGGCGCGGCGAGTGGGTAGCCCGGTGCAACCAACTGTTTCCCAAGTGAATTTATCTTACCGTGTTTTGCCGCTGGGAAATATTCCAATTCATCTTAAAAAAGTACCCCAGCGTCTTCGGCATGGATAAACTCTCCGAATTACTGATCAGAAATACACTGACGGCGCGCATTTTCCACAATGGCACGTTTTGCGGCTCGACCGCGTTTGTCGACGACGCCCAGGGCAGCCAGCTGCACGTCGTCCAAAGCGGCACGGTGAGCTTCGAGCATGACGACGAGACGGCAATCGTGGCGTCCGTACCCACCTTGCTCTTCTATCCGCGCGGGATGACGCACCGCCTGAACGTCGTATCGGAGAGCGCGGTGCTGCTATGCGCGCAAATCTGCTTCGAGGGGGGCAACGACAATCTGCTGGCGCGTGCGCTGCCGGCCGTGATCGCCATTCCGTTGGAAGGCGCCAGTTTTCTGAACCGTACGCTCGCACTGATGTTCGACGAAGCGGCCGTCCAGCAGAGCGGCGGGGCCATCATCCTCAACAGCCTGTGCAATGTGTTGATCGCCCAGATCATCCGGCATCTGTTCGATCACAACGAATTGGTGCCGGGCTTGCTGGCGGGCCTGGCCGACATCCGCGTCTCGCGCGCGCTGCACTTGATCCACGGCGCCCCGGCGCAGCCGTGGCGGGTCGACTCGTTGGCAATGGAAGCGGGCATGTCGCGCAGCAAATTTGCCCATCATTTCAGGGCCGTCGTCGGCGTCACGCCGGCGCTCTATCTCACCCGATGGCGCATGATCGTCGCGCAGGGCCTGCTCAAATCGGGCCTGGCGGTAGGCGCCGTCGGCGCAGCGGTCGGCTATGCCAGCCAGCCGGCGTTTACACGCGCCTTTAACGAGACGACGGGCGCTTCGCCACGGCGCTGGCTCGGCCTGCAAAAAGCCGGCGAAAGCAAGCCGGCGCCGGCGCGGCACAGAACCTAGAACAGCACTTGCGGCCGCGGCGCTTCCTTCGGCTTCGGCGGCTTGGCCGGCTTGGCGCCGTCCGCCGCAGGCGCCTTCTTGACGGCTGCCTTCGGCTTGTCGGCGGCAGCTTCGCCCACCTTCGGCGCCGCCGGCTTGTCGGCCGTCGGCCTGGCCTCGGTGGCTGCTGCCTTGACCGGCGCGACGACGGCCTTGTCGACGACCGGCTTGGCCGCTGCCTTGTCGGCGATGGGCCTGGCAACCGCTTTTTCGACAGCCGGCCTGGCCACTGCTTGCTGGCCGGCCGCCGGCATAACGGCAGCGGCAGCGGCCGCGCCCTCCGCCTTGACGGCGAGCTTCGCCGCTGCGGCGGCGGCGGCGGCCTCCTTCTGCTTGGCCGCCGCCTCCGGATCGATCATCGGCATCAGCGTCGGAGCGAGCACCGTCAGCAGCTGCACCGGCAAGGCGCTGGTGAAGTCGTATTTTTCCGAATCGGGGCCGTGCACGTACGCCGTCATGCTGCCGAAGAAGCGTTCGCCGATGTTGAAGACGAAGGTCGCGGAGCGGTTGACGAAGCGCGATTCGATCAGGCGCCCGCCGCCGCCGTACACGTCGAAGCGCTGGTCGCCGGTGCCGGTCTTGCCGCCGACCGCGATGATGCTGCCGTCGGCCGCGACGAACGCCGCCTTGACGCGCTTGGCGGTGCCGTCCGACACCACGCCGCGAATCGCTTCCGACACCGCCTGCGCCACTTCCGGCGCGATCACCTGCTCGAACTTGTCGTTCTTGGCGTGCTTGACCAGCGTCTCGTACGGCGTGCCCTTGGCGAAGTGCAGCGCGTCGATGCGCTGCACCGGCTTGCGCTGGCCGTTGTTGACGATGATGCCCATCATTTCGGCCAGCGCGGCCGGCCGGTCGGCCGAGGCACCGAGCGTGGTGGCGTACGACGGCACCAGCGAGTCGAACGGGTAGCCCATCTTCTTCCACTGGGCGTGGATCTTAAGGAAGGCCTCGACTTCGATCAGGCCGGCGATACGCGAATCCTGCGCATGCTTGCGGTGGGTGTTGAACAGCCACGAGTACACTTCCTGGCGCTCCTTGACGCTGGCGTCGGCGACCTGCTTCCAGCCGGCGCCCTGATGGCTGTTGAGGTAGCCGACCACCCACAGTTCGAGCGGGTGCAGCGACGACACGTAGCCGCGGTCGGCCAGCGACATCACGTTCGGCGCGTACGTGTCGTACATCCGGGCGATGCGCTCGGCCGGCACCTCGTTGGCGGACGGCAGGTTGGCGTTGATGAAGGCGCCGAACTGCGCCAGCGTGCCTTGCGGCCAGACGGTACGGTGCACCGCGGCCAGCCGCGTCGGCGTCGGCCGGAAACTCGCCAGCAGCGCCTTCTGGGCGTCGGCCGGCGTCTTGCCCTTGTACTTGTTGTAGAACTTGCCGAGGAATTCGCGCCCTTCGCGGTCGGCGAAGCGCGCCAGATATTCGGCGCGGCGCGGATCGGTCGAGTCGGCCAGCAGCGCCGCCGACGAACCGGGCAGCTGGAACATGTAGTAGCGCACCACGTCGCGCATCATGCGCACGAACACCAGGTTGGTCGACTGGCGCAGCGCCTGGCGCACGGTCATGATCTTCGAGTCGTCGAGCTTGCTGAAGTTGCCGAAAGTGTGCAGGCCGCCGCCGGTGAAGAAGCTCTCGCCGGGATTGCCCGAATACTTGCGCTCGAGCGCCGCTTCCAGTATCGCCGGCAGGCCGCGGTCGGCGCCGGACTTGAGGCCCTGGAAGTATTCGACGCCCCACTGCGACAGCCGGTCCTTCGGATCGATGACGACCTGCTTGAGCTGGGCCGGCGTCATCGGCGCGAAGCGCTTGTGCAGCTGGTCGACGATGTCCATGTAGGTCACCAGCGTGCGCAGCTTGGCCGTCGAACCGAGGTCGAGCTTGGCGCCCTCGTTGATGTCGAGCGGCTGGTCGTAGTTGTCGGTCTGGATGCGCAGGTAATTGGCGTCGGCGCCGCGCTCTATCAGCGTGAAGCTGTAGACGACGTTGGCCGGATCGCCGTTGCCAAGCATGCCCTTGCCGGTCAGGCCGGCGGCGGCCGCAGACTCCTGGTCGGTCAGGCCGCGCAGGCGCGCCGTCACGGCCGCCTGCGCTTCGCCGTTGAGGGTGGACGCCACCGCCAGGTCGAGGCGATCGACGTTATACAGGCGCGAGTCGCCGAGCAGGCCGGCCAGGTGGGTGCGCACCGCGTTCGATGCCTTGCGCGTGGTGAAGGAGTTGGCCGCCGGCGGCGCGACGCCGGTGCCGGACGCCGGACGCAGCTGCTGGCCGGTGGCGAGGTCGCGCAATCTGGGCGTGATGACGCCGGACTGGGCCAGCACGCGCAGGTGGGTGTTGGTCAGCTCTTCGAGGTCGTCGGCGCCGGCGCCGAGGTAGTGGGCCGGCCGGCGCTGGGCGATGAACAGGCTGAGCGCCTGCTTGTACGCCAGCGCCGCTTCAGGGGTGTCGACGTTGCCTTTCAGGGCGCGGTTGACGTCGTCGAAGTTGCGGCCGTACCAGACCCACATGCCGTCGCCGATGCCGTTCACTTCGCCGTAGCCGAGCTTGGCCGACAGCGGCACCGTGTTGATGTAGTCGACGACGATCTGGCGCCGCACCGCGGTGGTGTCCTCGCCGCCCTGGTAGGCGCGCAGCGAGGCCGACACCATCTGGCGCAGCTTGTCGGACAGCGAATTGGTGCGCCCGTCCGGCGAGTGGCGGTATTTTTCGATCTGGGTGGCCAGCGTGCTGCCGCCGGCGGAGCGCTTGTCGGCGCCGGTCACCACGTGCAGCGACTTGTCGAGCACCGCCTTGCTGAAGCGGTCCCATTCGACCGCCGGATTGCGTTTCGGGTAGGTCGTGTCGAGCAGTTCGCGGTTCTCGATGAACAGCAGGCTGTTAATCAGCAGCAGCGGCGTCGCCTCGAAACCGTCGTAGACGCGCTCCGGAAAGCGCGCGGAGAACAGCGGGCGCTGCTTGTAGTCGAGGATTTCGAGGCCGACGCGGGTCTTTTCGCGGTAGGTGGCGAACAGGCCCATGTCGGCCAGCTCGACCATCTTCGGCGACAGCCGCGCCTGGGCGGCGATGACGTAGTCGTGCGCCTTCAGCTTGGCCAGGTAGTCGGGCAGGTTGGCGTAGCCGAGCCGCTCGTCGTACGGGCTGTCGGACGGGAAGCGGATCGAGCTGCTCGGGCCCGGCTCGACCTTGTAGCTGATTTTCTTGGCCAGGCCGCTGAAGAATTGCGCCTGCATGGAAGAGGTCTGGCTTTCGTGCACCGCCCACCAGGCGAACAGCGACAGCAGCATCAGCAGCAGCAGCAGCAGGGCCGGCTTGATGCGGCTGCGCCGCTTCGGCGGCTTGCCGTCGGGAACGCCGCCGGCGGACTCTGCGGGAGGTTCGGGCACCAGCGACAGGTGCGGCTGCGGGTAGCGCAGCTCGCCGCCCTGCTGCTCGGGCTGGTCGAGTTCGGGCTGGTCGTGTGCGTGCTGGTGCTGCTGCGCGAGTACCGGCGCCGCTGCGGCGCCGCGCGAGCGGCCCAGGTTGATCGATGCGGCGCGCGCACGCAGCTTGCGAACTGCACTCGCGACGCTGTAGTACCGCCCTGCTTGACTATTACTTTCCATGATGGCTCAACCGGTATGAATCAATCGTCAGCGCTCCGCGTTGCGACCATCGCCATCCATGCATGGGTCGTTGTGACGGAGCGAGGCCGTTTCGTGTTTCGCGAATAACAACCAAAATCCCACTCCAGAACCTGGCCATCGCATGCTTACCATTCCACCACATCAATGCCTCCGCCACGTAGCACTGATCGACAAATCGTCGCCGCGTCGATTTTTTTCGCAAAAAAACAACGGCTCAGTCCGCTATCAAAAGCACTTCGACAACATCTGCAAATGCAGCTGCCGCGCACGCTTTCGGGCGGCGCTGAGCGTTTGCAATTTGATACGGCTAGTGTGCCACGAAATCGGCCGGCGCCGGCGCGCCGGCGGCCGCCGCGCGCAGCTCTCGCAGCGCCTGCAGGCAGTAGTACTGGAACCACAGGCCGCTGAAGATGAAGATCACCAGGTAGAGCCAGATCGACACCATCGCGAGAAACGGAAACAGCACCACCGAGATCAGCGCGCCGCCGATCCAGACGATGCCGGGCAAGGCGCCGGCAACTCCCGACACCATGCCGATCGCCAGCAGCGGCCAGCGGTGCTGGCGCATGATGGCGAGCCGCTCGGCGTCGCTGGCATGCGCGGCCAGCGCGTCGTAGCTCATCACGCGCGCGGTCAGCCAGCCCCACAGCGCCACCTGGGCGGCCAGCGCCAGCGGCGGGAAAAAATACAGCGGCAGGCTCAATAGCCAGAGCGGCACGAACAGCAGCACCGCGCCGAAGTTGATGGCGAGGCTGCCGAGCGTGCTGCCGCCCTGCTTCATCTCCAGATCGGCGAACTGGCGCGCGCCGACGTGGCGGCCGATCGCCGGCATGGCGACGATGCCCATCACCAGCAGCGAGGTCAGGATCATCAGCGGCAGCAGCAACAGCATCGCCAGCAGCGGCGCCACGCCGATTCCCAGCACCGACAACAGGCTGCGGGTGAACGGCGAGCCGCCGTACTGCTGGAACAGCGTCTGCACGTAGTCGATCAGCGGCTGCATGCCGAAGTACAGCAGCGTGCCCCACAGCGCCACCGACAGCAGGAACGGCAGCGCCGACAGCAGCAGCATGCGCCCGCTCAGCTGCGAGGCCAGCGCGCGCCCGTAGGCGTTCAGCACGGCGCGCATCAGGCGGCGCCCCGGCGGCTGAATTCGACCATGCGCTTCAGGCCCAGCCACTGCTGGCGCCAGAAGCCGCGGCCGTAGTCGCGGCCGGGCACGACGCTGCCGTCTGCGTCCTCGCGGTCGAGCTGGTCGCGCACGCCGGTGGCGGCGAACTGCGGCTCGAAACGGGCGGTGCCGAACAACTGGTCCCACAGCGGCAGCAGCACCGCGAAATTGCAGCCGCGCGCCGGGCTGCGCACCGCTTCATGGCCGACCCCGATCGCATGGTGCAGGCGGTGAAAGCGCGGCGACACCAGCAAGCGCTCGCCGACGCGGCCGAAATGGATGCGCACGTTGGCGTGCTGCAGGCTTTGCAGCGCGCGCGACACCGATACCAGCAGCACATACTGGCCTGGCGCGACGCCGATCGCCAGCGCGATCACCGCCATGTAAATATCGCGCAGCAGGTCGTCGAGCAGGTGATTGCGGTTGTCGCTCCACAGGTTCATGTCGCGCTGGCTGTGGTGCAGGCTGTGCAGGCCCCACCACCAGTCGACCTGGTGCTCGGCGCGGTGGTACCAGTAATCGAAAAAGTCGAGCACCACCAGATATAACAGGAAACTCGCGAGCGGCGTCATCGCCGGCAGCAGCGATTCGAGGTTGAACGGATGCGCGCCCTGCAGGCGCATCAGGCCGGCGACATGGTCCATCAGCGGGTCGAGCGTGAAGAAGATCGCGATCGAGAACAGGCCGAGGCGGTGGATCAGCGTGTAGACGAAATCGTCGAGGCGCGCGCGCGGATTGGCGAACTTGTGGACCGGCAGCAGCGCCTCGAGCGGCCGCAGGATCAGGTACAGCGCGGCCAGTTCGACCATGCCGACCAGGAACCACTCGGTGCCCTCGAACGCTTCCTCGGTGAATTCGCCGTAGCCGCCAGAGAAGATGGCCGGTTCGACGAGGTGCTCGAACAGCCAGCCGTGGGCGCCGCCAAACAGGTCGATGAGGAACTGGATCATGGCTTCTTGAACTCCGGGTGATCGCGCAAGGTGGCGAAGCACATGCCCTTCTGGCGCAGGCCGGCGATCAGCGGCTCGAGGTTGGCGGGCGCCCACGGGTCCTTGCGCGACCAGATGCCGAGGTGCGCCATGAAGATGTCGCCGTCTTTCAGGTTCGCCAGCGCGCGCCGCAGCAGCACGCTGTTGGGGTGGGCGTCGCTCGACGTTTCGTCACCCGAGAAGCCGGCCGGCGCCCAGCCGAAATGGCTGTAGCCGCAGGCCTTGGCGGCCGCCAGCGTGCGTGCCGAGACCTTGCCGCCCGGCGCGCGCCAGATCGGGTCGAGCTGCGTGCCTGTCAACTCCTTGAATCGCTGGCCGGCGCGCCGGAGCTCGGCGCAGTACCCGGCCGGCGTCACCGTCAGCAGCTTGCCGGCGCCGGCGCCAAACTGCGGCTTGACCACGATGGTGCCGTTGGCGCCGTCGCGCTGGTAATAGACGTGGTCGAAGGTGTGGCTGCCGAAGGCGTGGCCCTCGGCGACGCGCGCCTTCCAGTACGGCGCCCACGACGCATCGAGCGACCAGTCGCCGCGCGTGGTCTTTTCGTTGGCGACGAAAAAAGTCGCCTTGACGCGATGCTTGCCGAGCGTGGCGGCGATGAATTCGGCCTGCGACTGGCTGCCGGTGTCGAACGTCAGGTAGATGGTGCCGCGGCAGGCGTCCGCGGCCGCGCCGACTGGCGCCGCGAGCAGCAGCGCCGAGGCCAGAATCACGCTGAGGTTCATTACATCCGCGGCGCGGCGTCGGCGAAGAACACGCCGTGCGGCGAGCGCCCGACCGGAATCATCTTGACGATCTTGCGGCTGGCGACGTCGATCACGGCGACCTTCTTGATCCAGCGCAGCGTTACCCACAGCGTCTTGCCGTCGCGGGTCAGCTCCATGCAGTCAGGCCCGCCCGGCACGTTGATGGTGCCGACGTTTTCCAGCGTGACCTGGTCGATGATGTTGATCGTGTTCGACACCCGGTTCGACACGAAGGTGTGGCGCTTGTCGCCCACCGAGCGGAAGTTGTGGGTGCCGTCGCCGGCCTTGATGCGTTTGACCGTCTTCTGGGTGCGCCAGTCGATCACCTCGACGTAGTCGGCGCCCATGATGCCGACCAACAGGTACTTGTCGTCCGGCGTCATGGCGATACCGGCGGGCAGCTTGCCGACCGGGACGGTCCACTTGACGGCGCCGGTAGCCAGGTCCATCGCGCTGACCTGGTCGCTGCCCTGGCGCGTGATGAACACCGTGTCGCTGGCGCGGTTGAACGCCATGTGGCTCGGCAGCTTGCCGAGCGGGACGCGGCGCGTCAATGTCATGCCGGCGCCATCGTACTTGTAGATGTCGACGCGGTCGAGCCGCAGCGAGGCGCTGACGAACCATTTCTGGTCCGGCGAAAAGCCGATCTGGTAAGGGTCGAGCACGTCCTTGACGCGGCGCTGCACCTGGCCCGACACGGGGTCGAGGAAAATCAGCTCGTTGCCGACCGAGCTGGCGACGATCACCGACTTGTTGTCGGGGGTCGACATCAGGTGGTGCGGCTCCTTGCCGACGGCGAAGGTCGACATTTCGGCGTAGGTCTGCGGGTTCAGCAGCTTGACGGTGGCGTCGCGCGAATTGAGGACGACGACGACATTGGCGCGCGCGGCGCCGGCGAGCGAAGCGAGGCAAAGGACAGAGAGGACGAGCCTGGAAACGCTGCGCAGCATGGGGAATTTTCGGGTAAGGGACAAAATGGATATTCTACGTGGATTTGCTATCGCCGTTACGCTTCCCCGTCAATTCGCCCGCCCGGCCACAACACAGGCGGCACGGCGCCGAAATAGCGCTTTGACACGCCATGCACTACAATTCTGGATCACATCCTGATCAAGAAAGAAACATCATGCCTACAATTACAACAGATTCCGGACTGCAGTACGAAGACACCATCGTCGGCGACGGCGCCGAGGCGCAGGCCGGCCAGCACGTGACGGTGCACTACACCGGCTGGCTGCGCAACGACGACGGCAGCACCGGCGCCAAGTTCGATTCGAGCAAGGACCGCAACGACCCGTTCCAGTTTTCGCTCGGCGGCGGCCAGGTCATCAAGGGCTGGGACGAAGGCGTCCAGGGCATGAAGGTCGGCGGCGCGCGGCGCCTGACGATCCCTGCCAGCCTCGGCTACGGCGCGCGCGGCGCCGGCGGCGTCATTCCAGGCAATGCGACCCTGATTTTCGACGTCGAACTGCTGGCGGTCTAACCGTTTCCCCGAGGAGTTTTCATGAGCTTGCAAGAACAGTTTGCCCAGGCCCAGGCCGATTCGAAGAACCTGCCCGAGCGTCCCGACAACATGACGCTGCTGAAGATTTACGGCTTGTACAAGCAGGCGTCGGCGGGCGACGCGACCGGCGAGCGCCCGGGCTTCACCGACATGGTCGGCCGCGCCAAGTTCGACGCCTGGGACGGTTTCAAGGGCATCTCGAAGGACGACGCGATGCAGCAATACATCGACCTGATCGACGAGCTCAAGGAAGGGGTCTGACCCCGGCTTAGTTGGCCGCCGCACGCCAGGGTCTGTCCCCACAGACCTCGGCGTCCGGTCGGCTCTAAGCGAACACCTTGCGCATCTTGTCGGCGACCTTCGCTTCGATGGCCGCGCCAAACGCGCTCATCGGAAAGCCCAGCCGGATCGCCATCTCGGCGCGCTGCGCCTGCAGCGTCAGGGCGCCTTCGACGCCGCTGCGCTCGAACTTCAATACGTCGCCATCCCACCTGCATACCAGCTGGTAATCGCCGGCCAGCTTGTCGGCCACCTGTTGCGCCGCCGCGCGCGCCTGTTCCCGGCTCAGGCTGTGTGCCTGAACGATGCTGATGTCCGCCATGTAAACGCCTTCTTGAATAATGTGCAATCGGCCATGATGCCAGCCGCTCGGCCCGGATGCCAACCCGGTTCCTGATGTTTCTGGTAGCGCGCATTTTATCGCACCGGCGGCGCTTGTTGATGTGCGTCAAGCAGCTCTGCCGTGCACGGCGCGACTATTTCTTTTGGTAACGCCCAGGCATTCCCAAGGAGAAAGCACATGAATCCACGCGACACCCTGCCCGACGATCCGCTGGGCGAGCGCGCACCCTCGCCGGTGAGCTACGTCCCCACCCCCAGCGCCGCCTATCGCCTGCACCGCAAGTCGGCGCAATTGCTCGACGAGCCGGGCCTGCCGCGCGGCGGCGCCGACAACGAGGCGCCGCCGGTGCCGCTGCCGTTTGCGTTCGGCGCGCGCGTGCTGATGTGGAAGCAGGATCCGTCGGTGAGCGAAATCGGCACGCGCAAGGCGTTCCTGCCCGGCATCGTGCTCGACGGCCCGCGCGACGCCCGCATCGTCTCAGGCGACCCCGGCATCGCGCCGGTCAGCCCGAACGCGTTCGGCGACTTCATCACCATGCCCGACACGCCGCAGTTCGACGCCGTCCACACCTTCGCGGTGGTGCGCCAGACGCTGACGATGTACCAGCGCGCGCTGTCGGTGGCCGGCGCCGACATGCCGCTGCCGTGGCAGTGGAACAGCAGCGTCGACACCGCGCCGCTGCAGGTCTATCCGTACGGCCTGCCGAACGTGATGAACGCCTTCTACAGCCGCTCGCAGTGCTGCCTGAAGTTCGGCGACTTCGTCCCCAGCGGCCAGGCCGAGCGCGTGTTTACCTGCCGCTCGTTCGACATCGTCTCGCACGAGACCGGCCACGCCGTGCTCGACGGCCTGAAGCCGGCCTGGCTCGGCGCCGACAACCCGCCGCAGACGGGCGGCCTGCACGAGGCGTTCGGCGACCTCACCGCGATCTTCCTGGCGCTGTCCCAGCTCGACCAGTGCGAGGCGGTGATCGCCCAGACCAAGGCGCGCCTGCACGACAAGACCTTTCTGGCCGACATCGCCGAGCAGTTCGGCCTGGCGCTGGGCGGTTCCACCGGCCTGCGCAACGCCGACAACGACCTCACCCTGGCCGACGCCGGCACCGAAGTGCACGCGCTGTCGCAGGTGTTTACCGGCGCCATCTACGACATCCTGGCCGACCTGTTCGCGCTCGAGCGCAACCCGGCGCTGCGCGACGACGCCCTGGTGCTGCACGAAGTGGGCTGCTACCTGCGCGGGCTGCTGCTGCGCGCGCTGGTGGCCGCCCCCGACGTCGCCGCCACCTACCCCGACGTCGTCAACCAGATGCTGCGCCTGACGGCCGAGGACGACAAGCCGCTGGCCTACCGCGACAGCATCCGCAACCGCTTCGCGCTGCGCCAGGTGATCGAGGTGCCGGCGCCGCTGGCGGACGATCCGCTCGACTGCCGGCCCGGCGTGCAGGACCCGCCGGGCGCGGTGCAGGACCGGCGCGCCTGCTGCGGCACGATGAACCTGGCCGAGTACTACAACATCGACAACGTGCTGGCCGCCGAGGCGCAGGCGCTGGCGCGCTGGTGCGCCGAGCACGGCCGCACCGGCCCCGCCGAGCCGCCCGGCGCGCCTGGCGTGCCGCCCGATCTGGCCAGGCTGCGTTAATATCGTCACATCATGAAGATCACGGCAACCGGCGGCGGCGGCTTCAGCGGCCGCACCGAACACTACGAACTCGATACCGGCCGCATCGAGCAGGGAGCGGCGCTCGAGGCGCTGTTGCGCGACCTCGATTTTTTCGACGCCGCGCCGCCGCAGCCGGCCGGCGCCGACATCGGCCGCTGGGCCATCACGGTTGCCGACGGCGCGCGCCAGCACACCGTGCGCTTTGCCGAGGATGGCAGCGCCGGTTCGGCGCCATGGCAGTCGCTGGTCGCCAGATTGCGCACTCTGGCGTGACCGCCGGCGCCCCCGAGCCCGCATATGCTTATGCGCATTGTGTATGAGCCGCATTTGTGGGAAAAACCGAATTGCCTTAAAATACAGTGCTTTGCCACCGTTGGCGGAATTCTTGCGCCACACAGCAACACCTTCATTGATAGGACTGTTATGACCCACGTTGTCACCGAATCATGCATCAGCTGTCGATACACCGATTGCGTCGATGTATGCCCGGTAGATTGTTTCCGGGAAGGCCCCAATTTTCTGACGATCGACCCGGACGAGTGCATCGATTGCGCGGTCTGCGTGGCGGAATGCCCGGTCAACGCCATCTTCGCCGAGGAAGACGTGCCGGCCGAGCAGGTTCCTTTCATTAAGATCAATGTCGAACTGGCGCGCGCCTGGCCGTCGATCACCAAGACCAAGCCGGCCCTGCCGGACGCGGACAAGTGGAAAGACGTCAAGGACAAGATGGACCAGCTGATCCGCTAGACCCAGCGGCCGCGCCAGCGGCCGTGATCGTTACGCCATCCCCGCGCCGCCGGCCTGCCGGCGCCGCGTCTTTACCCCGCCCGCGCACCCGCCGCGGCGCCGCAGCCCCTCCTCTTCACTCCGATATTGCACTGATCACGTTCCGTTTCCGTGCGGCCACATACGCCGGGCAAAATGCGCTATGTTGGACGCAGCACGGACGAGCGCCCGTTTTGCATGATAAAAAGCGGTGTATGGGGAAAGAGCACCTGTCGACGTTGATCCGGCTTAAGCAATTGCTAAGTAGAACCGGAAATTGCAGTACGGTGACCGCTATAGCCTATAATTAATTCACGGACCGGCGCAAAAGCGACGGCCAAGCAGCCACGAAGGAACCTCTATGCTTTACCAATTGCACGAGATGCAACGCTCATTCCTGACCCCCATGATGCAGTGGGCGGAAGCATCCTCGAAACTGTTCTCGAATCCGGTATCGCCGTTCGCCCACACGCCGTTCGCTCAGCGCATTGCCGCCGGCTACGAGCTGATGTATCGGCTCGGCAAGGATTACGAGAAGCCGGCCTTCGACATCGGCACCACCGTCGTCGGCGGCGACACGGTCGGCATCATGGAGCGCACCGTTGTCACGCGCCCGTTCTGCCGCCTGCTGCACTTCAAGAAAGACCTGAGCGACAAGCAGATCGCCGCGCTTGCGCAACCGAAAGTGCTGCTGGTGGCGCCGCTGTCGGGCCACCACTCGACGCTGCTGCGCGATACCGTGCGCGGCCTGCTGCCCGAGCATGATGTCTACATCACCGACTGGACCGACGCGCGCATGGTGGCGCTGTCGGAAGGCCCATTCCACCTCGACGACTACATCTACTACGTGCAGGATTTCATCCGCATGCTGGCGCCGGACCTGCACGTCATTTCCGTTTGCCAGCCGACGGTGCCGGTGCTGGCGGCCATTTCGCTGATGGCCACCGCCAAGGATCCGAAGCTGCCGAAGACGATGACGATGATGGGCGGCCCGATCGACCCGCGCAAGTCGCCGACCGCGGTCAACGACCTGGCAGTCGAAAAGCCGTTCTCGTGGTTCGAGAACACGGTGATCTACGCGGTGCCGGGCAACTACCCGGGATTTGGCCGCCGGGTGTATCCGGGCTTTCTGCAGCACGCCGGCTTCATCGCGATGAATCCTGGCCGCCACGCGCAGAGCCACCGCGAGTTCTACCAGCACCTGGTCAAGGGCGACGACGAGCCGGCCGAGAGCCACCGCCAGTTCTACAACGAGTACAACGCGGTGCTCGACATGCCGGCCGAGTACTACCTCGACACGATCAAGACCGTGTTCCAGGAATACCGGCTGCCGAAGGGCACGTGGGAAGTCGGCGGCCAGCTGGTGCGTCCGCAAGACATCACGACGGTGGCGCTGTTTACGGTCGAGGGCGAGCTGGACGACATCTCCGGCGCCGGCCAGACCCAGGCCGCGCACGAGCTGTGCAGCGGCATTCCGGCGGCGATGCAGCAGGACTTCGTGGCGCCTGGCGCCGGCCACTACGGCATCTTCTCGGGCCGCCGCTGGCGCGACGTGATTTGCCCGAAGATCGGCGAGTTCATCAAGAAGCACGGCTGATCCACCGCGCCTTGAATAAAAAGCCTCGCTGGCAACCCAGCGAGGCTTTTTTTACATCGGTTGAATCAGTTGCGGAACAGGACGTCTTCGCGGCTGAACCAGCGGCGGCACCATGCCAGCAAGATGGCGGCCAGTACCGTGCTGGAAAACAGGATCATCAGGAACTTCGGATAATCCATGGTGCCCTTGACAATTTCCTTCATCGCCAGCGCAATGTTGGTAAGCGGTACCGCCGACCACACCCAGTTCAACTCGACACCCGGCACCATCGCCACCATCATCGGCATGATGGCGACGATCACCATCGGCTGCATCATGCCGGCCGCTTCCTTGTAGCTCTTGGCGTAGATCGACATGGTCAGCAGGATCGCCGCGAACATCGCCGCAGTCGGCACCAGCATCAAGCCGATCAGCGCCAGGTCGCCGACGCTGATCGCCGCGACCACGGCGGCCAGCGCCGGGTCCATCTTGCCGGAGTAGAAGTTGAGCAGCACGCCGAGGCTGGTCACCATCAGCAGCGACGCCGCCAGCGCGACTGTGAAAAGCACCAGGAATTTGCCCATCACCAGCTGCGAGCGCGACACCGGCGCCAGCAACAGCGTCTCGAGCGTGCCCGCTTCCTTCTCGCCGGCGCCGAGGTCGATGGCCGGATACATCCCCGCCATCAGGCAGACGAAGATCAGCAGGTAAGGCAGCATGCCGCCCACCAGCGCGCCGATGCGCTCGCGCTGGTCGGCCGTCGAGTGCACATCGATGGTGACCGGATTGAGCACGAACGCCAGCTGCGGCGCACTGAGCTTGAAGTCGGCCAGCGCCTTGTCGCGCAAGGTGGCGTTGTATTTCTCGACCACCGCATTGACCCGCTTGCGCGTGATCTCGCCGGCGTCGGCGCTGTTGAAGTGCAGCTCGATCGCGGCCTGCTGGTTGGCGCCCAGCGCGCCTTCGAACCTGGCCGGCACGTTCAGCGCCAGCTTGATGCGGTCGTCGCCGATGGCCGGCTTGATGTCGCCCGGCCCGGCCAGCTTCACCTCGCGGAAACTGTCATCCTTGGCGAACAGCTCGGCCAGCACCGGCGCATTGCCGGCGCCGAAGATGGCGTACTTGATTTGCTGGGTGCGCGCTTTCTCGCTCAGCTTGCTCATCACTTGCGTCATGCCGAAGCCCATCAGCGGCATCGCGAAGATCGGAATCAGGACGGTAAAAATGAGCGTCTTGCGGTCCCGCAGCAGCGAGTGCAGTTCCTTCAGGTAAACGATCCACATCAGGCAGCGCTCCTCTCGTTGATGACGCCGATGAAGGCATCGAAAATATCGCCGTCGCCAAGCTGGCGGAACGCGGCGGTACTGCCGTTGAACACGGTGGTGCCGCCGTTGATGACGCAGACGCGGTCGCACAGCTTTTCGACTTCGTGCAAGTGGTGGGTCGAGAAAATCAGCGGAATGCCGCGGCGCTTGCAATCGGCCATGAAGTCGAGCAGCACCTTGGCCGCCATGACGTCGAGGCCGCTGGTCGGTTCGTCGAGAATGATGACCTTCGGCTCGTGGATCACGGCGCGGGCGATCGAGCATTTCTGCTTCATGCCGGTCGACATCTCGTCGGTGCGCTTGTGGGCGAATTCGTGCAGCTGCAGCTGTTCGAACAGCTCGTCGCAGCGGCGCTTGAGCAGCGCTTCCGGCATGCCGTGCAGGCGGCCGAAATACTCGACGTTTTCGCGCCCGGTCAGCCGGCCGTACAGGCCGGTGGTGCCCGACAGGAAACCGATCTGGCGGCGCGCCAGCATCGGCTGGGCGACGATGTCGACGCCGTTGACGAAGGCCGTGCCCTGGTCGGGCCTGAGGGCGGTGGCGAGCAGGCGCAGCGTGGTGGTCTTGCCGGCGCCGTTCGGCCCGAGCAGTCCCAGCACTTCGCCGGGGGCGCAGTGGAAACTGACATCGCGCACCGCATTGAACCAGCCGTCGCCTTCGCGCGTGTCGCGCCGCTGGGACGGGTCCGACTTCTTCACCTGGCGGAAGCGTTTGTGCAGGTTTTTGACTTCAATCATTTTCGTTTTCACCATTGCAATAACGGAAAATAATTATAGCCCGGCTAACAATATTTCCAATCAACATTGTTACTTATATGCATGAAATTCTCCTCCTCTCCGCCACACTGTTTTTTGTCGGATAATGGCGGTTTCCGCCTTCCGAGCCACCGTGACCAAGACCCTCGCCGACCAGATCGAAGACCTGCTGCCGCAGACGCAATGCACCAAGTGCGGCTATGCGGCGTGCCGGCCGTACGCCGAAGCGATCGCCGACGGCACGGCCGACATCAACCAGTGCCCGCCCGGCGGCATCGAGGGCGTGCGCCGGCTGTCCAGCCTGACCGGCCGGCCGGTGATCCCGATCAATCCCGTCAACGGTTTCGAGCGCCCGCGCCCGGTCGCCTTCATCGACGAAGAGCTGTGCATCGGCTGCACGCTGTGCATCCAGGCCTGCCCGGTCGACGCCATCGTCGGCGCCGCCAAGCAGATGCACACCGTCGTGCCGAGCCTGTGCACCGGCTGCGACCTGTGCGTGGCGCCCTGCCCGGTCGACTGCATCGTCATGTACCCGGTCACGGGCGAGCTGACCGGCTGGGACGCGTGGCCGCAGCAGGAGGCCGACGCCGCGCGCGCGCGTCACGACTTGCGCAGCGCGCGCCTGCAGCGCGAGCGCGCCGAAAACGACGCGCGCCTGGCCGCCAAGGCGGTTGCCAAGATGCGCGAAGTGACGGCCGAAGCCACCAACACGCCCGAAGAGCTGGCCGAGAAGGAGCGCAAGCGCGCCATCATCGCCGCCGCCATCGAACGCGCGCGCCTGAAAGCGGCGCCGCCTGCCCAATGAATCCATCCAAACGCCTGGAAATCTTCACCCGCTTTCGCGCCGCCAATCCGCATCCGACCACCGAACTCGAATACAGCACGCCGTTCGAGCTGCTGATCGCGGTACTGCTGTCGGCGCAGTCGACCGATGTCGGCGTCAACAAGGCCACGCGCAAGCTGTACCCGGTGGCCAACACGCCGCAGCAGATGCTCGATCTGGGCCTCGACGAACTGAAGACCTACATCGCCACCATTGGCCTGTACAACACCAAGGCGAAGAACGTCATCGCCACCTGCCGCATGCTGGTCGACCTGTACGGCGGCGAAGTGCCGCATTCGCGCGAGGCGCTCGAAGCGCTGCCCGGGGTCGGCCGCAAGACTGCCAACGTCGTGCTCAACACCGCTTTTGGCGAGCCGACGATGGCGGTCGACACGCACATCTTCCGCGTTGCCAACCGCACCGCCATCGCGCCGGGCAAGACAGTCGAAGTGGTCGAGCAGAAGCTGCTCAAGTTCGTGCCGAAGGAGTTCCTGCACGACGCCCACCACTGGCTGATCCTGCACGGCCGCTACACTTGCATCGCGCGCAAGCCGCTGTGCTGGAACTGCCTGATTGCCGACCTCTGCGAATACCGCCCGAAGACCCCGCCGCCCGCCGGCGCCTAGCCCCCACACGCTGGTGTCAGGTCAGACATTAGTACACGAGGCTGCTAGATCAGGCGGGCTGTTGTGCTAATGTCAGACCTGACACCAGTAGCTGACCCACACGCTGGTGTCAGGTCAGACATTAGTACACGAGGCTGCTAGATCAGGCGGGCTGTTGTGCTAATGTCAGACCTGACACCAGTGGTTGCCCCTCCGCTGGAACTGCCTGATTGCCGACCTCTGCGAATACCGCCCGAAGACTCCGCCGCCCGCCGGCCTCTAGCGCCCCATTAGTTGAGCTGCGTCGCGCGTGCCTAGCGCCCGCATGAACTAGCCGGCGCCGGATCAGTCTTATGGTGAAGCCACCCGCGTCAGACATCCATGCAGGGCTACGACACCATACCGGCAGAGCTCGAACAAGCCTGCGCCCAGGAACCGATTCACCTGCTGGGCACAGTGCAGCCGCACGGCTTCCTGATTGCCGCCGAGGTGGCCGGCGGGCGCATCGTCCAGGTCTCGAGCGGCATCGCGCGCCACTGGCCCGGGCTGTCCGTCGACGTCATGCTCGGCACGCCGCTGCTCGACTGGATCGAGCGCGCCGCGCCGTTCGACGCGCTCGGCCTCGACGCGCTGCCGCCTGCCCAGCCGCTGGCGCTGCCGTGGCGTGCGCGCTTCGAGCGCACCGCGCCGGCCCGGCAAGCCTCATCGGGCGACTGGGAGTGCCTCGGCCACCGCTCCGGCGACATCGCCGTGCTCGAATGGCTGCCGCAGGCCACCAGCGCCGAGCGGCTGCGCGCCGACGGCCGCGAGTTCGCCGACATCGCCGCGCTGATCGCGCGCCTGCGCCATGCCGACCGCATCGGCACCTTCCTCGACGATTGCGCCAAGGTCGTGCAGGGCTTCACCGGCTTCGACCGCGTCATGATCTACCGCTTCCTGCCCGACGGCGCCGGCGAAGTCATCGCCGAGCAGTGCGACGAGCGCATCGGCCAGCGCTTCGTCGGCCTGCGCTTCCCCGCCAGCGACATCCCGGCCCAGGCGCGCGAACTGTACCTGACCAACCGCCTGCGCATGCTGGCCGACGTCGAGGCGGCGCCCGACAAGCTGGTGCCGCCGGCGCTGCCGGGCGGCGCCCCGCTCGACCAGAGCCACTGCGTGCTGCGCGGCCTGTCGCCGGTGCACCTGTCCTACCTGCGCAACATGGGCGTGCGCGCCACGCTGACGATGTCGATCGTCATCGACGCCAAGCTGTGGGGCCTGATCGCCTGCCACCACCTGGCGCCGAAGTCGCCGCCGTACCAGGTGCGCGAGGCGCTGCGCCAGCTGTGCGAACTGACGGCGGAAGTGGCGACCATGCGCATCGAAACGCTGTCGAAGCTGGAAGCGGTCGACCAGCGGCTGGCGATGAGCAACCTGCTGAGCCAGTTCCACCAGTCGCTGCTGATGGGCGAAGACATCACCGCGCTGCTGCGTCGGCGCCTGCCCGAGCTGCTCAAGGCCTTTCGCGCCGACACGCTGGGGGTGTACATCAATTCCACCAGCTGGATCGGCGGGCCGGGCCGGCGCCAGCACCCGGCCCAGCAGGCGATCACTGAAGTGCTGGCGCGGCTCGACCGCGTCGGCCATGCGCCGGGTGTGCTGATGTGGGACGACCTGCTCACCGACGGCCAGCGCGCGCTGGCGTCGCTGCCGGAAGCGGCCGGCATGCTGCTGGCGCACCGTTTCGAAGACCATCCGATCTTCTGCTTCGTCGCCCGGCCCGAGGTGGTGCAGCTGGTGCGCTGGGCCGGCCAGCCGCTCAAGGAAATTGGCGCCGCGCCGGGCGGCCAGGTCAGGCTCGAGCCGCGCCGCTCGTTCGCCGAATGGCAGCAGCAGGTCAAGGGCCGCAGCGAGCCGTGGACCGCGGTCGAAGCCGAGGGCCTGCAATCGCTGCTGCAGATCCTGTCCGAGGTGAACAAGCTGCGCGTGAACCGCACGCTGCACGAGAAGCTGCACTGGCGCGCCCACCATGACCAGTTGACGGGGCTGTACAACCGCCGCACGATGGAAGACGAAGTGACGCGCCGCCTCGAAGACGGCCAGTTCGACGTCGCCCTGATGCTGCTCGACCTCGACCACTTCAAGAAGATCAATGACGCCTACGGCCACGCCACCGGCGACCAGGTGCTGCTGCAGTTCGGCCGCCGCCTCGGCGCCGTGATCCGCGACTGCGACCTGCTGGCGCGCCTCGGCGGCGACGAGTTCATGCTGCTGTTCCAGATGGACCAGCCGAACGCGGCCAACGCGCTGATGTTCGCCGAGCGGCTGCAGCAGACCGTGACGCGGCCGTTCGACATCAACGGCCAGCAGCTGCGGATGGGCGTATCGATCGGCATCGCGCTGCCGCCGGCGCACGGCCGCACCGTCGGCGAACTGCTGCGCCGCGCCGACCTGGCGCTGTACTACGCCAAGGCGCACGGCCGCTCGCGCAGTGCGGTGTTCGATTTTTCGATGGAGTCCGACCAGCTCGACCAGTACCTGCTCGAGCGCGACCTCGGCGAGGCAATCGAGCAGAACGAGCTGTCGCTGGTATTCCAGCCGAAGGTCGACCTGGCGACCCGCCGCGTGGTGGGCATGGAAGCGCTGGTGCGCTGGAACCACCCGAGCCGCGGCCAGACGCCGCCGGCCATCTTCATCCCGCTGGCCGAGCGCAGCGACCAGATCGTGCGCATCGACCGCTGGGTGATGCGGCAAGCCCTGCAGATGCAGGCGCGCTGGCGCGACCAAGGCCTGCCGCCGCTGCCGGTGTCGGTCAACCTGTCGATGGCCGACATCCTGTCAACCGACGTGGTGGGATACCTGAGCGGGCTGCTCGACGAATTCAGGATGCCGGCCGACGCGCTCGAGGTGGAAGTGACCGAGTCGGCGGTCATGCGCGAACTGACGCGCACCCGCAGCGTGCTGGCGGCCCTGAACGAGCGCGGTATCGGCACCGCGCTGGACGACTTCGGCACCGGCTTTTCTTCGCTCAGCTACCTGCGCCAGCTGCCGCTGCAGAGCATCAAGATCGACCAGTCGTTCACCCTCAGCATGCTGCAGGACCCGAACGCCGAGACGCTGACCCAGGCCATCGTGGCGATGGGGGTGGCGCTGAAGATGCTGGTGGTGGCCGAGGGCGTCGAAACGGAGCCGCAGATGGACTGGCTGATGGAGCACGGCTGCCATCTGGGGCAGGGCTTTTTCTTCAGCCCGCCGGTGTCGGGGGACGACATCCACGCCGTCATCCGCGGCATCGAACTGCGGCTGGCAACAGCGCCGCCGGGCGTGCATTAGCCCCAAGCTCAAAAATCGTCGTTCCCGCGTGAACGACGGGGCTGGGGGTTTCTTGTTACAGCAGGACGAGGTTATCGCGGTGGATCAGCTCCGGCCCCTCGAGGAAACCGAGCACCTTCTCGATCTCCGACGAAGGCTTGCGCATGATGCGCCGCGCCTCGCTGCTGGTGTAGTTCGACAGCCCGCGCGCGATCGCAGTGCCGTCTTCGCCCACGCACGTGATCACCGCGCCGCGCCCGAATTCGCCGGATACGCCGATCACGCCGATCGGCAGCAGCGACTTGCCTTCGCGCGTCAGCTTCTGCACCGCGCCGGCGTCGAGCACCACCTTGCCGGCGGTGTGCAGATGATCGGTCATCCACTGCTTGCGGGCGGTCATGCGGCCGGTCTGCGCGGTCAGCTGGGTGCCGATCGCTTCGCCGCCGGCCAGGCGCGTCAGCACGTCGCTGTCGCGCCCCCACGCGATGATGGTGTGGGCGCCCGAACGCGCGGCGCGCTTGGCGGCGAGGATCTTGGTCAGCATGCCGCCGCGCCCCAGGCTCGAGCCGGCGCCGCCGGCCATCGCTTCGAGCGCGGGATCGCCGGCGGCGCCCTCGGCGATCAGCGTGGCGGTCGGATCCTTGCGCGGGTCGGCCGAAAAGAGCCCGTGCTGGTCGGTCAGGATCACCAGCGCATCGGCTTCGATCAGGTTCGCCACCAGCGCGCCCAAGGTGTCGTTGTCGCCGAACTTGATCTCGTCGGTGACGACGGTGTCGTTCTCGTTGATGATCGGCACCACGCCGAGGCGCAGCAAGGTGGTCAGGGTCGAGCGCGCGTTCAGGTAGCGTTCGCGGTCGGCCAGGTCGGCGTGCGTCAGCAGCACTTGCGCCGTGCCGAGGCCATGCGCGCGAAAACTCGACTCGTAGATCTGCGCCAGGCCCATCTGCCCTACCGCGGCGCAGGCCTGCAGTTCGTGAATATCGGTCGGGCGCGCGTCGAAGCCGAGGCGCAGCATGCCTTCGGCGATCGCGCCGGAACTGACCAGCACCACTTCCTTGCCGAGCGCGCGCAAGGCGGATATCTGCGAGGCCCAGCGCGCGATGGCGGCGTGATCGAGCCCGCGGCCGTCGTTGGTGACGAGCGAGGAGCCGACCTTGATGATGATGCGCGAGGCGTTTTGTATGACGGATTTCATCTGGCAGCGGCTCTTATTAACGCGGGCGCAATGCCAGCAGCGCGATGCCGCCGGCCAGTTCCAACCCGCATACGACTAATAAAAATCCCTGGGGCAGGCCGATGGCGAAGGCCGCGATGAAGCGGCCGACCGGCTGCGCCAGGACGAACAATGCAGTGATATCGCCGAGGACAGGCGGTTCGCCCTGCCTTGCCGCTAACAGCGCCAGGGCCGCGGTAGCGAGCCTGGTGCCGACATAGATGGCGTAGAACTGGCTGTAGCCGTTCACGCCAACGAGAAACAAACCCATGACGGTGGCGACGCGGTCCGGGTCCAGCATGGCCGCGAGCGCGGCCAGCGAACTGGCACAGGCAACCAGTTGCAGCAGCTGCCTGCGCAGCGCCGCCCGCGTCACGGAGACCAACTCAGTCTTCGAGAATCTTGAAGCGCGGATCGTCCGGATCGATCGATGCGATGCCACGCGCTTCCTCGGTCATCTGCGTCTCTTCGGCACGGTGTTCGACGGCCTTCTTCGCTTCCAGGTGCTGGTAGATGGCATTGACCAGCTCCGGGCAGCCTTCGTGCGACAGCGCCGAAATCTCGAACACAGGGCCCTTCCAGGCCATGCGCTTGACGAAGTCCTTGACCAGCTTCTTGCGGTCTTCTTCCGGCACGACGTCGAGCTTGTTGAGCACCAGCCAACGCGGTTTCTCGACCAGCGACTCGTCGTACTTTTCCAGCTCCTTGACCAGCGCCTTCGCTTCCTTGACCGGGTCGACGTTGGTTTCGAACGGCGCCATGTCGACGATGTGCAGCAACAGGCCAGTGCGCTGCAGGTGGCGCAGGAACTGGTGGCCGAGGCCCGCGCCTTCCGACGCGCCTTCGATCAGGCCGGGAATGTCGGCGATGACGAAGCTCTTCTCGTGCGACACGCGCACCACGCCCAGGTTCGGGTGCAAGGTGGTGAACGGGTAGTCGGCGATCTTCGGCTTGGCGTTCGACACGGCGGTAATAAAAGTAGACTTGCCGGCGTTCGGCATGCCGAGCAGGCCGACGTCGGCCAGCACTTTGAGCTCGAGGCGCAGTTCGCGCCGTTCGCCTTCCTTGCCTTCGCCTTTCTGGCGCGGCGCGCGGTTGGTCGAGGACTTGAAGTGGATGTTGCCCCAGCCGC
>JAZKFW010000042.1:0-65009 GCA_040386255.1 Pseudomonadota bacterium | reverse complement strand
GGTAGTTCAGTTGGTTAGAATACCGGCCTGTCACGTCGGGGGTCGCGGGTTCGAGTCCCGTCCGCTCCGCCAGCATCAAGAAAAAAGCCCCGCTTGTCGGGGCTTTTTTCTTATATAGACGGGTCAGAGGACTCCCCCTGCGGGGAGTCCGGTTTGGGACTCGAAGCGAATCGCTTGCAAGCGATTCGGCGGCCTGCCGAAGGTAGGCGAGTCCCGTCTGATCCGCCAATACATCAGTCTCGACGCCAGCCAACCAGATCAGGACCACCTTGGCCCACGCATACGTCACGTTTCGGATTCGCGTGGCGCGCCACGCGCTGGCCGACTTCATCGCCAGCTTCAAAAGCTCCGGCGAAATTGTCGTGCTGGTATTCGGCCAGGTACTGATCGGCTTGTTCGCGCTGATCGCGATGCCGCCGATGGCCGCCAGCGCCCTCCCCTTTTATCAAGCGATTCCGCTGCTGCTCGCCCACGGCGTGGCCATGAGCGCGCCGCTGTTCCTGCTGCGCCGGCGCGTGCTGCCGCAGGACGTGGTGCACGCCATGCATCCATTGCCGATCCCGCGCAGTACCGCACTGGCAGCCGATGCGCTGGTGGCCGCCATGTTGGCAGGACCGCTCGCGCTGGCATACGCGGTGTCCGCCGCGATCTGGATGTTCCAGGGCCCCGAGTGGCTGAAGGCCGAGCGCGCGCTGCCAGCGACCGTATTCTCATTTGCCGTCACATGCGCGTGTTCGAGCGCGATGTTGTATCTGCGCGCACGCGGCCCGCGCCCAGGCCCGCCGATGCGCCGGCTGAAAGCGCCTCCCGCTCTCGGCGAGCCTTGGCAACCGCGCACCGCCTATCTGTGGCACCGCTTGTTCTGGCTGCCGTTCTGGCGCGGCGATAACGTCATCGGCTGGCAGCAGTCGTTGCTGCTGCTTGGCGCGCTCGCCAGCGCGCTGGCGTGGACGATGGCGCCAGGCGGCATCGTTCGCGCGCTACTCGACCTGGCAACCAGCGCTGCGGTGGTGCTGCTGGCAGACCGCGGCGACAAGGCCGTGCGCGAACAGCTTGGCGTGCTGCGTCCCGTGATGGCGGCGTGGCCGCTGCAGCGCCGCGCGCTTGAACTATGCGCGCGCGCGTTCTCGCTGGCGCCGGTGGCGCTGGCGCTCGCGCTGCTGTTTGGCGCGGGCAGCGCCGTTGGGCTCTGGGACCGCACGGCAGGGCGCGTGTACCTGGCGCTGGCCATGCTGGCGCCTGTGCTGCTGGTTGCAATCCCCCGCTTCAATCCGCGCGCGCGGGTCGGACTGGTGGTCGCGTCGATCGTCATACTCACTGCGGTAGGAAGCGAAATATGGAATTGAAGGTGGAGGGGCTGCGTTTTCACTTCGACACGCGGCCGGTGTTTGCCGGCTTTTCGGTCGCGCTGGCGCCGGGCATCACGTGGCTGCGCGGCGCCAACGGCAAGGGCAAGACGACTTTGCTGAAGCTGCTGGCGGGCGCGCTGGCGCCGGCGGCCGGCAGTATCGCGATGAACGGCGTCGACAGCGCGCGGGCGCCGCTGGCGTACCGGCTCTCCAGCTTCTACTGCGGCGGCGAGAGCCCCGACCTGCCGTGGCTGACGGTGACGGAGTGGCTCGACCTGCACCTGGCGCTGTATCCGGCGACGAGCAGGCAGGCGCTGAAGGCGCAGCTGGCGGCGTTCGGCATCCTGGACGTACTGCCGCAGGCGCTCACCACGCTGTCGCTGGGGCAGCACAAGAAGCTGCAGCTGGCGCTCGCACTGGCGCTGCCGGTGACGCTGCTGCTGATCGACGAACCGTTCAACGGGCTCGATGCGGCGGGCATGGCGTATTTGCGCGAAGAGCTGGAGCGGCGCGCGGCGGCGCGGGAGATTTGCATCGTGCTGACCAGCCACCTGGATCCGCAACTGACGGTGGCCCGTAGCCTGGATCTCGATAGCTGCGCCTAATCTCGATACCTGCGCCTAATCCCGATACCCAGCTCCAAAACCGCCATCCTCGCGAGGATGACGTGTCTCTCTAATCGAGCGGCACGACGCGGTCGCCTTCGGCCGGCTTGCAGCCCTCCGCAATCGGCGTCCAGCCGCGGTGCACGACCACCTGGCGGCCGTCGTGGCATAGCTCGATGCGCTCGCTGCCGGCCACGCGCTCGCGCACGAACGCCTCCACCGTCGACGGCAGGCTGACGCGCAGCCGCATGGCGTCGCGGTCCTCGACCGGATGGTCGTCGAGGTGCAGGAACGGCACGAAGGCGGCGGCGAGCATCAGCAGGCGCGAACCCACGGCGATCGGCTCGGGCGCGTACTGCACCAGCCGCAGCCAGTCCTGCGCGCGCGCGCGCAACTGGTCGCCGGCCCCCAATTCTCCCCACGCGATCGCCAGCATCTCCATCACCCACTGGTTGCAGTTCTGGTACAGCAGGCTGAAAGCGTAAGCGTTGGCGCTGTACTCGGCGGCCACCAGCTCGAGCACGCGCGGCGTGTCGAGCGCGGCGCGCTTGAGCGCAGCGGCGGCGCCCGGCGGCAGCCGCACGATCGACACGTAGCCGAACGAGGGGTTGTCGATGCCCATCGCGAAGCCGGCCACGCCCTGGTCGAAGATGCGCGGCCGGCGCTCGTCGCAGGCGTAGTACAGCTGGCGCGTCGTCCAGGCGCCGGCGGCATCGCGCGAGGCGACGGCGGTGTGCGAATAGCGGATATTGAAGCGCGACAGGTCAAGGCCGGAGCGGCTGACCAGCGCGGCATCGCCGCCGTCCTCGCCAAGCTCCTCGCGAACCACCGCGGCAAAGCGCAGCAGCTTGTCCTGCTGCGCGGCCGTCAGCGGCTGCGTGCGGTCGCAGAACGCCGGCGAGGCGGACGTCCCGGACGACGCCTGCGCGCCGCCGGCCGCGAGCAAGGCTGCCAGCGCCAGCAGCGCGGCAAATCTCACAACGTGACTTTGCGCGGCGCCAGTTCGTTGTAGACCTTGTCTTCGAGCACCAGGAAGAACGCCTGGCGCGTGTCGGCGCGGGCGAATTCGATGCCGTACGAACGGTTCTGCGCGTGGATCAGGTCGCCGCGGCCGAGGCCCTGCGCGGCAAACACCGCCTGCGGCAGGTCGAGCACGATGCGCTGCTGCGGATCGCCCGCCTGCATGGCGATGCGGGTGCTGCCGGCGCGGCCCGGGGTCTGCTCGATGTCGATGATCTGGTAGTTGCCGTCGGCGCGCTTGTTGTCGCCGGTCGAACTGTTGCTCGATCCCTGGAACGAGTCGGACACGCTGCCGCTGGAGGCCGAACCGGCGGAGGACGCCGACGAGGTGAGGCTGCCGGCGTGCGCGTGCACCGCGACGCCGAGGGCGGCGGCGAGGATGGCGCCGCGCAGGGTGTGAGAAGTCATGGGAATTCCTTGGTCGAAATGGAGGGCTGCGCTAACTGAGCGTGGATACTGAAGAATATAACAGGCCGCGCGGCAGAGCGCGACCCTCGGCGGCCAATCGGCGCCGGCGCTGTCGCATCGGCGCCGCATGGGTCAGCCAACGACGCGCAGCCGCGGCTCGCCGACCTCGACGCGGTCGCGCCCGGCGCTCTTGGCCGCGTACAACGCGTGGTCGGCGCGCGCCAGCGCCGAGTTGATGTGTTCGTTGGGGTCGATCACCACCACGCCGATGCTGACCGTCATCGCATACTGGTTGCCGCTGGTAGGCAGTATGGCTGCCGCCACCGCCGCGCGCAGCCGCTCGGCGGCCTGCTTGGCGCCTTCGAGGTCGGTGCCGGGCAGCACCAGCGCGAATTCCTCGCCGCCGAGCCGGCCCATGATGTCGTGCTCGCGCAAGGCCTGGCGGACAGTGTCGGCGAACACGCACAGCGCTTCGTCGCCGGTGGCGTGGCCGAAGCGGTCATTGAGCTTCTTGAAGTGGTCGATGTCGATCATCATTAGCGAGATCGGGCTGCGCAGGCGCGTCGCCAGCATGCGCGCGCTTTCGGTGCGCTCGAAGAACGCGCGCCGGTTCACCAGGCCGGTCAGGCTGTCGGTGGTGGCCAGCAGCGCCATCTTGCGGTCGTCCTCCTCCTTGCACAGCAGCAGGAAGCCGAAGCTGTTGACGATCATCAGCAGGTAGCCCGCGAGGAAGGTCAGGCTGGTCACGATGCCCGGCGTAAACACCGTCATCTGGCTGTTCATCATACCGGTATAGCCGCGCAAGCAGATGGCAATGAAGAAGATGAAGTCGTTCACGCCGATCAGGCGCCGCAGCAGCGAGCGGCCGCTTCCAGGACGCAGCAGAATCCATGCCATGGCGCCGGTGTGGAGCGCGACGATGATCGACATCAGCACCATCAGCCGGTTGGCCGAGGCGCCACCGATCTGCGCGCTGTGGAAGATCATCAGCGCCAGCGCGGTGACCGGGTAGAGCACGCGTTTCCAGCGGGTGAAACCGAAGAAGATGCAATAGGCGGCCAGTTCGAGCGCGGTGCCGAGGATCATGGCCGTATTGGCGACGAACGGCACGGAGAAGTGCGGCAGGTCGGGACGCAGCCAGCCGAGCAGGTGGGCACAACCCAGTACGAGCTTGGCCAGGCCCCACATGCGCATGGCCGGGTTGTCGGCGCCCGAGCGCGCGTAGCCCGCCATGAGCATGGCAAAGCCGATATTGCCGATGGCGAGCACCAGCATGAAGGTCCTGATATCGATCACTGCCGTTCCTCGTGGGTGGGCTGACCCTGTCGCTGATTTTTTGGCAACGAAAAGGCTGTCAATCGGGACGGGTTGAAGGTGCAACTCGCCCGTGTTAAATATTTAAATTACAACAGGTGTTTCCAAAAAGAATCATATTACACGGAAACGTCGATCGTGGTGTGGTTTGTTTGGAGTGCGGGGGAGGTGTGCGTTTGATACGTCATCCTCGCGGAGCGGGAGGATGGATTGGCGGCGCCGGGCATTGCACCCGGCGCCGTTCGCGCTTTACTTGCGGCCGGCGCGGCCTTTTTGCGCCGGCGCGGCTGCCGCCTTCGGCTTGGTCTTGATGGTGGCCAGGATCGACGGCCGCACCTTCGACTCGGGCGCGATGAACGGCGTCGGCGCGATCGCGCGCGCGCTGGCGCGCTTCGGCGCCGCGGCAAACTTGTCGAGCGTGCCGGCGCCGGAAGTCTGTCGCTTGCGCTCGCCGGCGGCCAGGCCGCCGTCTTCGGACGCCTGCCAGCTCGGCACCAGGTGACGGTCGCCATTGCCGATCAGGTCGCCACGGCCCATCTTCACCAGCGTCTCGCGCAGGATCGGCCAGTTGGCCGGGTCCTGGTAGCGCAGGAAGGCCTTGTGGGAACGGCGTACTTTGCCGCTCTTGGCGGTCTCGACAATCTCGGAATCGGCCGTGACTTTCTTCAGCGGATTCTTGCGCGAGTGGTACATCGTCGTCGCCATCGCCATCGGCGTCGGCATGAAGGTCTGCACCTGGTCGAGCTTGAAGTTGTTCTTCTTGAGCCACAGCGCCAGGTTCAGCATGTCCTCGTCGGTGGTGCCCGGGTGGGCCGCGATGAAGTAGGGAATCAGGTACTGCTTCTTGCCCGCTTCCAGCGAGAACTTGTCGAACATCGCCTTGAACTCGTCGTAGGCGCCGATGCCCGGCTTCATCATCTTCGACAGGGTGCCTTCTTCGGTGTGCTCGGGCGCGATCTTCAGCAGGCCGCCGACGTGGTGGGTCACCAGTTCCTTGACGTACTCGGGCGAACGCACGGCCAGGTCGTAGCGCAGGCCCGAGCTGATCAGCACTTTCTTGATGCCCGGGATCGCGCGCGCCTTGCGGTACAGCGAGATCAGCTTGCTGTGGTCGGTGCCGAGGTTGACGCAGATGGTCGGGTAGACGCACGACAGGCGGCGGCACGATTCCTCGATCGTCTTGTCCTTGCAGGCGAGCCGGTACATGTTGGCGGTCGGGCCGCCCATGTCGGAAATGGTGCCGGTGAAACCTTTTGTCTTGTCGCGGATGTGCTCGATCTCGCGCAGGATCGACGGCTCGCTGCGGCTCTGGATGATGCGGCCCTCGTGCTCGGTGATCGAGCAGAAGGTGCAGCCGCCGAAGCAGCCGCGCATGATGTTGACCGAGAAGCGGATCATGTCCCACGCCGGGATCTTGGCCTTGCCGTAGCTCGGGTGCGGCGCGCGCGCGTAGTTCATGTCGTAGACGCCGTCCATCTCGTCCATGGCCAGCGGCAGCGGCGGCGGATTGAGCCAGACGTCGCGCTCGCCGTGCGCCTGCACCATCGCGCGCGCGTTGCCCGGATTGCTTTCGAGGTGAAACACGCGCGAGGCGTGGGCGTACATCACCGGGTCGTCCTTGACGACGTCGTAGGCCGGCAGGCGCACCACGGTCTTGTCGTGCTTTTCCTTGGCCAGCGCCTGGCGCTCCTCGCGCGACATGATGCGGATCGGCTTGATCACTTCCGGCGCGGCGCCGGCGTTGTCGGTGGCGCAGACGGTCTTGTCTTCCTGGGCCATCGCGTACGGATCGGGATGGGCGTCGACCTTGCCGGGCACGTCGACGCGGGTCGAGTTGGCCACGGTCCAGTCGTCGGCGGGCAGCCAGCCGGCCGGCGCCATGAAGGCGGTGCCGCGCAGGTCGCGGATGTCCTTGATGGCTTCGCCGGCGGCGAGGCGGTTGGTCAGGTCGACCAGCGCGCGCTCGGCGTTACCGAACAGCAGCAGGTCGGCTTTCGAATCGGGCAGCACCGAGCGGCGCACCTTGTCGGACCAGTAATCGTAATGGGCGATGCGGCGCAGCGACGCCTCGATCGAGCCGATGATGACAGGCACGTCCGGGTAGGCTTCGCGCGCGCGCTGGGCGTAGACGGTGACGGTGCGGTCGGGGCGCTTGTTGGGCTCGCCATTGGGCGTGTAGGCGTCGTCGGAGCGAATCTTGCGGTCGGCCGTGTAGCGATTGACCATCGAATCCATGTTGCCGGCGGTGACGCCGAAATACAGGTTCGGCTTGCCGAGCGCGCGAAACGGCTCGGCCGACAGCCAGTCCGGCTGGGCGATGATGCCGACACGATAGCCCTGCGCCTCGAGCAGGCGGCCGACCAGCGCCATGCCGAAGCTGGGGTGGTCGATGTAGGCGTCGCCGGTGACGAGGATGACATCGCACGAATCCCAGCCGAGCGCGTCCATTTCGGCGCGGGACATCGGCAGAAAAGGCGCGGAGGCAGCGCGGCTAGACCGCTTCGGGACGGTCGCAAACAGGTTGATTGGGGAGCTCATTGGGCAGTATTGTACCGGAAAACGCCGTGGCCACTGTTGCGGCCGTGGTTTTCCGTTGCCAACTTGTGAACAAAAACGTCTTATTTTTCAATAACTTGCGGTTTTCGCGTCTGGGGTCTGACCCTATTGGGTCAAACCCCGGTTGAGCTGGTAGCGATGCCTAGATACCCATGTTGGCGAGCATGGTGCCCAGCTCGCGCAGCGCCGGCTCCAGGCGCGGATGCTTGGCGGCGAACTTGGCGGTGATTTCCTGCGACCGCTCGGCCAGGCCGTAGGTGATGGTTTCTTCGTCCGCTTCGACGCCGGCGTCTTCCGCCGCGCGGCGCTCGAGCAGGGTCTTGATGTCGCCGTCGAGTTGGCGCAGCAGGTCCTTCAGTTCCGCGTCCACCTCGCCCGTGCTGGCCAGGTCGGCGTGCAGGGTCTTCAAATGCTGCTTCAGGTTCGATGCGTTCTCGTTCAACATGGTGGTCTCGCTTTATTGGGTGAATTGCGTGTGCAGGTACAACTCCTCGACCTTGGTGCGCGCCCACGGCGTCTTGCGCAAGAACTTCAGGCTCGATTTGATGCTCGGGTCGCTTGAAAAACAGTTGATGTCGATGCGCTTACCGAGCTGATCCCAGCCGTAGTGGTCGACCAGGCGGGTCAGGATCGCTTCTAAGGTGATGCCGTGTAATTCCTGCATTGCGACTGGGATTCCTTTGGTTGTTGAGAGAAAGTATATACCGAAGCAGCGGCCACTGGTGTTCGTAAAAATGGGGTCCCCGCTTGCGCGAGGAGTCGTTTCCGCCAATGGCGGGAACGACGTGCTAAAGCCGCTAGCTTTAAAACCGTCGTCCTCGCGAACGCGGGGACCCCATTACGCGGCGGACCGACTCAGTTCGCCGTCAGGCCGCGCTTTTCGAGCAGCGGCGCGATCTTGGCATCGCGGCCGCGGAAGTTGCGATACATCTGCATCGCCTCGACCGTGCCGCCGCGCGACAGCAGCGTCTTGCGGAAGTGGTCGCCGTTCTTGCGCGTCAGCCCGCCGTTTTCCTTGAACCAGTCGACGGTGTCGGCGTCGAGCTTCTCGGCCCACAGGTAGCCGTAGTAGCCGGCCGAGTAGCCGCCGGAGAACACGTGCGAGAAATAGGTGCTGCGATAGCGCGTCGGCACCGGACCGAAATCGACGCCGGCTTCCTTCAGCGCGGCCGCCTCGAACGCGAGCACGTCGGTCGGCACCTGGGCCACGCCGACCTGGTGCCAGCGCTGGTCGAGGATCGACGCCGCCAGGTACTCGGTGGTGCGGTAGCCTTCGTTGAACTTCTTGGCCGCCAGCACCTTGTCGAGCAGTTCCTGCGGCATCGGCGCGCCGGTCTGGTAGTGCTTGGCATAGTTGCGCAGCACTTCAGGCCACACCGCCCACATTTCGTTTACCTGCGACGGGAACTCGACGAAGTCGCGCGGCACGCGGGTGCCGGAGAAGCGCGGATACTTGACGTCCGAGAACATGCCGTGCAGCGCGTGGCCGAATTCGTGGAACAGCGTGCGCAGTTCGTCGTAGGTTAGCAGGGTCGGCTCGCCGGCGCCCGGCTTCGGAATGTTCAAATGGTTGGCGACCACCGGCATCGTGCCCATCAGGCGCGACTGGCCGACGTAGGCATTCATCCAGGCGCCGCCGCGCTTGTTGCCGCGCGCATAGAAGTCGGCGATGAAGATCGCCAGCTGCTTGCCGTTGGCGTCCATCACGTCGAACACGCGCACGTCCGGGTCGTAGACCGGCAGGTCCTTGCGCTCCTTGAACGACAGGCCGTACAGCTTGCCGGCGGCGAAGAACACGCCGTTGGTCAGCACGCTGTCAAGTTCGAAGTAAGGACGCAGCTGCGCCTCGTCGAAGTTGAAGCGCGCCGCGCGCACCTTGTCGCTGTAGTACGACCAGTCCTGGGCGCCGACCTGGAAGCCGCCCTTGTCGGCATCGATCACCTTCTGGATCTCGGCCGCTTCCTTGCGCGCGTTGGCCACCGCCGGCTTGGCGAATTCGGCCAGCAGCTTGTTGACGGCGCCGGTCTCGCGCGCGGTCTGGTCTTCCAGCACGTAGGCTGCGTGACTCGGGTAGCCGAGCAGCGCGGCGCGCTGGGCGCGCAGCGTGGCCAGCTTGACGATGACGGCGCGGTTGTCGAAGTCGCCGCCCTTGCTGCCGCGGCCGAGCGATGCTTCCAGCAGGCGCTGGCGCGTGGCGCGGTTGGTCAGCACCGCCAGCGACGCCTGGCCGCTGGTGTTGACGACCGGGACGACGAATTTGCCAGGCATGTTTCTTTTGACCGCTTCGGCGGCGGCGGCGTCGATCGCCTTGTCGGACATGCCGGCCAGTTCGGCGCGCGTGTCGACCACCAGCGCCGACGCGTTCGATTCCTTCAGCACGTTCTGGCTGAAGGTGGTCTGCAGGCTCGCCAGTTCGGCGTTGTAGGCTTTCAGCTTGTCCTTGTCGGCGGCCAACAGGCGCGCGCCGGCGCGGACGAAGTCGGTGTTGTAGCGTTCCAGCAGGTGCAGCGATTCGCTGTCGAGGCCAAGCTTGGCGCGCTTGTCGTGCAGCGTCTTGATGCGCGCGAACAGCTTCGGGTTCAGGCGGATGGCGTCGCTGTGGGCGGCCAGCTTCGGCGCCAGGTCGCGGTCGAGCGCCTGCAGCGTCTCGTTGGTGTTGGCGCCGGACAGGTTGCCGAACACGCTGCTGACGCGCGACAGCAGCTGGCCCGCGCGTTCCATTGCGACGATGGTGTTTTCGAAAGTGGCCGGCTTCGGGTTGTTGGCGATGGCGGCGATCTCGAGCGCGTGCAGGCGCATGCCTTCGGCGAAGGCCGGGGCGTAGTCTTCGTTCTTGATCTTGTCGAAGGCCGGGTACTGGAACGGCAGCGTGCTTTGCTTGGCGAACGGGTTGGCGGCATCGAACGCGGCGACGGGCGCGGCGACGGCGAATGGCATTGCGAGTGCGGAGGCGATTAGCAGGATCTGTGGGCGGGTCATAAGATTTTTCTTGGCTGGTTAGCTGCATTGGGTCCCCGCGTACGCGAGGACGACGTCTTGAGGCCAGTGGCCGTAGCACGTCGTCCTCGCGAATGCGGGGACCCCATTTCGTTGAATAGGGCTTACTGCGCCGTCAGGCCGCGGCGCTCCAGCAGCGCCTCGATCTTCGGCTCGCGGCCGCGGAACTTGTGGAACATCTCCATCGCATCCATCGTGCCGCCGCGCGACAGCAGCGTCTTGCGGAAGTAGTCGCCGTTCTTGCGCGTCAGGCCGCCGTTTTCCTTGAACCACTCGACGGTGTCGGCGTCGAGCTTTTCGCTCCACAGGTAGGCGTAGTAGCCGGCCGAATAGCCGCCCGAGAAACTGTGCGAGAAGTAAGTCGTGCGGTAGCGCGGCGGCACCGGCGCGAAATCGATGCCGGCATCCTTCAGCGCGGCCGCCTCGAAGGCGAGCACGTCGGTCGGCACCTGCGCCGGCGTCAGCTGGTGCCAGCGCTGGTCGATCAGCGACGCGGCCAGGTATTCGGTGGTCATGAAGCCCTGGTTGAATTTCTTGGCGGCGACGACCTTGTCGAGCAATTCCTTCGGCATCGGCGCGCCGGTCTTGTAGTGCTTCGCGTAATTGGCCAGCACTTCCGGCCACAGCGCCCACATCTCGTTGACCTGCGACGGGTACTCGACGAAGTCGCGCGGCACGTTGGTGCCGGAGAAGCGCGGGTACTTCACGTTCGAGAACATGCCGTGCAGCGCGTGGCCGAACTCGTGGAAGGTGGTCTTCACTTCATCGTAGGTCAGCAAGGTCGGTTCGCCCGCCGGCGGCTTGGGAAAGTTGAGGTGGTTCGCGACCACCGACTTTGTACCCATCAGGCCCGACTGCGACACGTATTCGTTCATCCACGCGCCGCCCTGCTTGTTGCTGCGCGCGTACAGGTCGGCCAGGAAAATGGCGAGCTGCTTGCCGTCGGCGTCGAACACGTCGAACACGCGCACGTCCGGGTTATACACCGGCAGGTCGCGGCGCTCCTTGAACGTCAGGCCGTACAGCTTGTTGGCGGCAAAGAACACGCCCTTCTCCAGCACGTTGTTCATCTCAAAGTAGGGCTTGAGCTGGTTCTCGTCGAAGTTGAACTGCGCCGCGCGCACCTTGTCGGTGTAGAGGTCCCAGTCCGCCGCGGAAATCTGGAAGTTGCCCTTGTCGGCCGCGATCATCTTCTGGATCTCGGCCGCTTCCTTGCGCGCGTTGGTCACGGCCGGGCGGGCCAGTTCGGCCAGCAGCTTGTTGACGGCGCCGGTGGTCTTGGCGGTCTGGTCTTCCAGCGAGTAGGCCGCGTAGTTCGGATAGCCGAGCAGGGCCGCGCGTTCGGCGCGCAGCCTGGCCAGGCGCGTGACGATGCCGCGGTTGTCGAAATCGCCGCCGCGGCTGCCGCGCGCCATCGACGCCGCCATCAGGCGCTCGCGCACCGCGCGGTTGGTCAGCAGCGCGGTCGGCGGCTGGCCGGTGGTGTTGATCAGCGCGACGACGAACTTGCCGTCCATGCCGCGCTTTTTCGCCTCGGCGGCGGCGGCGTCGATGGCCGCCTCCGACATGCCGGCCAGTTCGGCGCGCGTATCGACCACCAGCGCCGACGCGTTGATTTCCTTCAGCACGTTCTGGGTGAAGGTCGTCTGCAGGGTGGCGATTTCACCGTTGAACGCTTTCAGCTTGACCTTGTCGGCAGCCGACAGCTTGGCGCCGGCGCGCACGAAGTCCTTGTTGTAGCGTTCGAGCAGGTAGGCCGATTCGGCATCGAGGCCGAGCTTGGCGCGCTTGTTGTACAGCGTCTTGACGCGCTGGTACAGCTTGGCGTTGAGGAAGATGGCGTCGTTGTGCGCGGCCAGCTTCGGCGACATTTCGCGGTCGATCTCGTCGAGCTTGTCGTTGGTGTTGGCGCCCTGCAGGTTGGCGAACGTGGTGCCCACGCGGGTGAGCAGCTGGCCGGCGCGCTCCATTGCCACGATGGTGTTGTCGAACGTTGGCGGCTTCGGATTGTTGGCGATGCCGTCGACCTCGCGCAGGTGCTCGCGCATGCCGGCGGCGTAGGCCGGCAGGAAATGCTCGTCCTTGATCTTGTCGAATGCCGGGTAATGGAACGGCAACGTGCTCAGCTTGGCAAACGGGTTCGACGCTTCCAAGGCGGCGGCGGGCGCGGCCGGGGCGGCGAAGACGGGTTGGATGAGGGCAAGACTGGCGGCGACGATCAGCAGGTGGGGACGGTTCATGGCATCTTTCACGGGCGCTTGGGGACGCTGCCGCTGGGTAAGCGGCAGCACATGTGTTCGTGATGATATCAGGATGACTTGGCGCCGTCACTGCACCGGAACGTCAGTGGCGGACACGGCTTTCGATGCGGCTGTCGGGGATCAGCCACATGATGGCGACACATATGTAGGTGCCGAAACCGAGCATCGGATGGATCAGCGACAGGCCAATGCCGAGCACGTACAGCGCGATCGACAGCCAGCCCTTGCGGTCGGTACCGATGGCCTCGGCCAGCGCGGCGTTTTCGCCGTGATGCGAGACAAGGCTGCGCGCCAGGATCGAGTAGGCGATGGCGCACATCAGCAGCACCACGCCGTAAGCGGCGACGGGGACGGTCTGGAAATGGTTCTCGCCCATCCAGCCGGTGACGAACGGCAGCAGCGACAGCCAGAAAAACAGGTGCAGGTTGCTTAAAAAAACAGCGTCGTCGTTTCGTTTTCGTCCATGCATATAGAGAAACTGGTGGTGTTGGGCCCTGCGCACTTCATGCCGGTGACGCGGACTAGGTCATGCCTACGCGATCTTTAGCAGCCGAACAGCGATGCCGAGAGTGGCGCCAGCTTTTGCCATACCCTGATCGAAGGTAAAAACTGTTGCTCTATGCGCGTCTGCAATAGCGAGGTGGAGACTGTCGCCGGCACGAAGTGCTGTGCGCCAGCCGTCCAACAAGATCACCGCCTTCCGATGGTCCGCATCGTCCACGCGAATTCGGCGCAAGGACGGCGAAACGAGCTGCGCGTAGGCATCGATTGCGCGTTGGCCTTCCCGCTCTGTAATTTGCTTGGTGCGAAGCTTGACGCCCAGCGCCGATACAAGCTCGACCTCCGACCAGGAACTGACGACGAGCGGGTCCCCATCACTCATCATCAAAGCTTCGGCAGTGCTGCTGCCGGCCTCCGGTAACAAGAAGGCGAGCAGCACGCTCGTATCCAGATAGCGCATCAATAGCGATCCGATTCCCGCAACTTGCGAATGAACTCGCCTGCTGACTCTGTCTGCGGTGTCAACTGTGCGCGGTGTTCGGCAAGACTGGGCATTTTCGGGCGCGGCGGATCGCTTGGAACAAGCTTCACAACCGCGCGGCCACGCTTGGTAATGGTGATTTCCTCACCCGCCTCCACCATGCTGATCAAGCGACTCAATTGTGCCTTGGCTTCGGCAAGTGTAAAGGTTGTCATTGTTCCCTCCTGACCATTCAGATGGTCATCTCATAGTAGCACGTGGCTTCCGCGAAAGGCGCGGATGGAGGGGCAGAATCATGCGTGAGTTTGTTCTGCCGTTGAGCAAAGTCAGCTTCACGAGGCTGTCGCCAGGATCGAGTTCGTTCATATCAGGTTTTGACGACATGGCTGCTATGGCCCGCTAGAATCTCCCACCCCGCGCTCGGCGACCGGCGCCATATCCGTGTGTAGCGCAGATCGGCGGCGAACGCACCGTCATCGTAACTGCCCTTCACCGTCATGCGCACGGACACGACCGCGAGCTGTGGCGTGGCGCTGATCTTCATTTCGGATGGCTGAAGCAAGTCGAATTTGAGCAGCCCGGAACGGTGCATGCCCAGATCATCCGCTTTATTCGAAACCCTGCCAAGGTGATCGGTGAAGATGAGATCAGCAGAAATCAGCTGGTCGAGCGCATCGTGGTCGGCAGCCAGCATCGCAATGCGCAGGCGTTCTTCGAGCGCGAGGATTTCGTCAACAACGTGGGAAGGCATATGCATGCTGGGCCTCTAGCGGAATGATCGACAGCCCAACAGTATCATAATCACCATGTTGCACGATTCATAATCCGCCCGCCTGTTTCGCGTTGTGCCCCTGCGATTTGAGCGCGGCGATGACGCGCTCGCAATGGTCGCCCTGGATTTCGATGGCGCCGTCCTTGACGGTACCGCCCGAACCGCACGCGGTGCGCAACTGCTTGCCGAGCACAGCCAACGCGGCCGCGTCGAGCGCCACTCCCTTGACGACGGTGACGCTCTTGCCGCCGCGGCCCTTGGTCTGGCGCGACACGCGCACGACGCCGTCGCCGGCGGGCGCGGCTGTGGCCTTGCAGGTGCATGCGGCAAGCGCCTGCCGGCATTGCGGGCAGGTACGGCCGAGTTCGGTGGAATAGACGAGGTTGGAATTGCTTTTCATTGGGGTGCAGTCATGACGTGATACGCCAGCTTAGCAGAGGTCACGGGGCGAGACGCCGACGCGGCTGCTCGCGCAAATTGGATCCCCGCGGTTCGCGAGGATGACGGGCATGCGGTGCGGCTCGCCCGATTGCGGCGCAGCGGCTCGGCCAGACGTGCGCGGCTTGCTATGCATAAAAGATATTATTAGATCTTTTATAAGATATCGGAGCCACCCAATGATGAAATCCACCCTGCGCCTTGCAACCACTGCCGCACTGCTAATGGCGTCGATCGGCGCGGCCGCACAACCTGCGACCACCAAGCCGCTCGAGATCACGGGTGTCTATCAAGAACAAGTCGGCCCGTCGGCACGCTGCCCGTCGAATTTCGGCGGCACCATCGCCGGCCACGGCCAGAGCACCCCGCTGGGCCGGGTCGCGTTCATCGCCACCGATTGCATCACGCCGCAGCCGCCTCTGTACAACTTCAGCCAGGGCCGTCTTGTCGTCGTCACGACGTCGGGCGACCAGGTCTACGCCAGCTACAGCGGGCAGTTCGTCCCGACCGGCAACGGCACCAACTACGTCTTTAGCGGCGCTACCTTCCAGATCACCGGCGGCAATGGCCGGTATGCAAGGGCCACAGGCGGCGGATCCCTGGACGGCACCCAGGACATGGCAACCGGCATGGGCACGCTGAAGCTGAGCGGGCAAATCCGTTACTCCGGAGAGTAAATCGTTTCGCCGACCAGGATGATCGAGACCGGCTTGCCGGTCATCGGATGGATCGGCTCGCGCATTTCCAGCAGGCGAAAGCCGTTTTGCGCGTACAACGCAATCCAGCTTTCGATCGTGCGGAAAAACCACGGCGGCGGGTCGGTGAAGTCGGTACTGAATCCCACCCAGCTGCCCTCGCGCCAACCGTCGCGGTAGGGCACGTCGCCGCATGCCATCAGCGGATGCAGCGTTTGCACGATCAGCTTTCCGGCCGGCTTGAGGAACGAAGCCGACGCCGCAAACACGCCCTCCACCGATTCCTTGCCGATCAGCGAGAAATTGCAGATGGCGACGTCCACGGTGACCTCCAGCGCGTTGGCGGCGATCTGTTCGTACGACATCACCCGAAAGTCGCCGCCGCCGGCCGTGCTCGCCTGCTCGATCAGGCCGGGCACGACGTCGACGCCGATCATGTCGATGCCGGCAAGCGCGCGCACCAGCCAGCCTTCGCCGCAGCCGATGTCGATGGCGCTGCCGGGCGAGTAACTGCGCACGGCGTCGACGATGGCCTGGTTGGTGACCAGCCGGCGGCTTTCGATTTCGCCGCTGCGCACGGCCGCCGTCCACGGATCGGTGTTCTTGGACCAGGAGTCGATGACCCGCTTGTCGTTCAATGTGTTCATTGCTTGCGCTCCTTCAGCAAGTGCATTTCGTAATCGCCATCGTCGACCAGGCGCTCGCCGCCGGGGAACTTGCCCAGGCCCATGGTGCGGCCCATCGACAGCAGCAGGCTCTGGCCAGGGGCGGCGCGCTCGGGCATCAACTGATACACGGGGTCGGCCAGCGCGGCCGCCGGCGTCGTGATGGTCCAGCCCATCTCCTTGAACTGAACGACGATGTCGTCAAGCCACAGTGCGTTGACGAGGTTGTGATACAGCAGCAAGACCTGGGCGATGTCGCGGCCCTGCAATTGCTGCGACAAGGCGCGGTAGGCCAGCGCGCGTTGTTTTACATGAGCCAGGTAGAGCCCCTTGATCGGCGCCAGATCGGCGTGCGGATCTTTCTTGAGGATCTCGCGCAGCTTGTCGTCGAAGCGCCAGTCGCTGGTGTCGAGGCTGACGTAGGCGTTGCGATAGCCCAGCTGCTGAAGGAAGGCGCGCATGCCGTCGCGCTTTTCCGGCGTATTGCCTTCGCGCAGGAAGGTGTAGCGGAACCATTTCTGATAGCCGGGCAAGGTGCGCACGATGGCGTCGCAGTCGAGGATCTGCTGCTGGTACTGCGCGAGGCTGACCTCGGCGTTGTGCAAGTCGGGATGGGTCATCGTGTGGTTGCCCAGCGCATGTCCGGCTTGCCCCCAGGCTTTTGCCATCGCGTAACCTTCGGGACGATTGGCGCCGTTGCCGGCGGTGACGAACAGTGCCGCCTGCACCTTGCGGCGCGCCAACGTATCGAGGATGGCCTGGTTGCGCTGCTGCGCGCTCAGCAGCGGCGTGTCGCCGAGCTGCGGGCCGTCGTCGAAGGTAAAGGCCACCGACTGGGCGTGCACGGCGCCGGCCAGCGCCAGCATCGCCAGCAAGAACGCCAGGCGCTTCGAATGTCCGCGCATCGCCGCCTCGCTCAATAGTGTGGTGGTGGTTCGTTGACCGGATTGGCGCCCGGCTGCGCGTTGTTGCGGATGTGTTCGGCGAGCTGGCTGACCATCGCTTCGAGCTGGTCGATGCGGCGGCTCTGCTGGATCACCACCTCGTTGAGCGACTCGACCATGTCTTCCTGGTGAGCCAGCTTGATCTCGATATCGACAAAACGGTCTTCATTACTCACGGCATTCCCCTCGTGCAAAAACCGCATTATGCCGGACGACTGCGATGACAGGCTGTGAGCGCTAACGCACGGACACGCAAATAATTCCGGTGCAATATGTGCGCATGGAAACTTCTACCCTCCTCAAGGACACCGTCGACATGGATGCTGCCAGGCCAAACGCGCCTACAGTTGCGCCATTGCGCATTGCGGGACGCCCGGATCATCTGACCGCTCAAAAGGTCGAGGTCGCGATCATCCTGCAGGCAATGCTGGGCACGACGAGTGCCGCGGAATATCTTGAAACCAACGCCGTCGATCCGGCGGTGGTAAAACGCGTGCTGTTCCAGCCGAAGCATCGGCGCGGCCGGCACGACGCGCACGGCGTGCTCTGCTGATTCGAGCGGGGTCAGTGCCGGCAATCGGACACGAACTCAGCGTTCTCGCCCCTCAACAGAAGAGGCCGTGTACGATTGCCGGCACTGACCCCGGGGGAGACCCCGGGGGATGAGGCAACTCTGGTCAAGCCGACGGCTTGGGCGTTGCCAGCAGCGCTTTCAAACTAGCCAGGCGATCCTTCGGCGAAATCGTCTCGGCTTCGGTCGGCACGGCATTGCCCACATCCAGCGCCATCTCCTTGATGAATCGCGACACGTCGCAGTGCACCTGCTCGCCCGCACGCTTGCGCTGCTTGCACCAGGTGATCTGCAGGGTGCGCTGAGCACGCGTGATGCCGACGTACATCAGGCGCCGCTCTTCCTGCACGCGCGCGCCGATCGTTTCCACCGACGCATCCGGATCGCCCTTGTGCGGCAATATTCCCTCCTCCACGCCCACCAGGAATACGTGCGGAAACTCCAGCCCTTTTGATGCGTGCAGCGTCGACATGCGCACCGCGTCCGGCTCTTCGTCCTTGCCTTCCAGCATCGTCATCAGGGCCACCATCTGCGTCAGCTCGAGCAGGTTCTTTTCCTCGCCGGACTTGTCCTTGCCGCCGCAGCCGCGCTCCTTCAGCCAGTTGGTGAATTCGAGCACGTTTGACCATTTGCCTTGCGCGGCGCGGTCGTCGAAGCTGTCGTACAGGTAGGACTCGTAATTGATTTCCTTCATCATGTCGTCGAGCACGGCGGCGGCGTTCTCGCCGCTGCCGGACGGGCCCGGCCGGCTGGCGCGCGACTCGAGATTGTTGATGAAGTTGCAGAACTCGCGCAGCGGTATCAGCTGGCGGTCGGCCAGCTTGGCCTCCAGCCCGCCCTTGAACACGGCCTCGAACAGCGAGCAGTTCCATTGCTTCGACAGCGCGCCCAGCACTTCCAGCGTCGCCATGCCGACGCCGCGCTTGGGCGTGGTCACCGCGCGGATGAAGGCCGGGTCGTCGTTCTCGTTGGCGACCAGGCGCAGGTAGCTGATGATGTCCTTGATCTCGGCCTTGTCGAAGAAACTCTGGCCGCCGGAAATCGTGTACGGAATGCGCTCCTTGCGCAGCGATTGCTCGATCACCCGCGCCTGGTGGTTGCCGCGGTACAAAATCGCGTAGTCGGACCACTTGTTCTTGCGCTGGAAACGGTCGGCCGAAATCATGATCGCCACCTGTTCGGCTTCCTGGTCGTCGTTCTGCATGCCGAGCACGCGGATCGGCTCGCCCAGGCCGTGCTCGGACCACAGCTTCTTGTCGAACAGCTTCGGGTTGTTGCCGATCACCGCGTTGGCGGCCTGCAAGATGCGCGTCGTCGAGCGGTAGTTCTGCTCCAGCTTGATGACGCGCAGGTCGGGGAAATCGGTCTGCAGCGTCACCAGGTTTTCCACCGAGGCGCCGCGCCACGCGTAGATCGCCTGGTCGTCGTCGCCCACCGCGGTGAACATCGGCTTCTTGTTGATGCCGGTGACCAGCAACTTGACCAGCTCGTACTGGCAGGTGTTGGTGTCCTGGTACTCGTCCATCAGCAGGTAGCGCAGGCGCCGTTGCCACTTGTCGCGGATCGCTTCGTTGTTGCGGAACAGCTCGACCGGCAGGCGGATCAGGTCGTCGAAGTCGACCGCCTGGTAGGCCGACAAGGTTGCCACGTAGCTGCGGAACACCCGCGCCGCCTGCGCCTCGTCCTCGTCGACGGCGTTGCGGATCGCGTCTTCCGGATCGACCAGGCCGTTCTTCCACAGCGAAATCGAATTCTGGATGCGGCGGATCAGCTGCTTGTCGGTCGTGATCGCCAGGTCCTGCACCAGGCCGAAGCAGTCGTCGCTGTCCATGATCGAGAACTTGTCCTTGAGCCCGACGCCATTGGCTTCCTGGCGCAGGATCTTGACGCCCAGCGAGTGGAAGGTCGACACCGTCAGCTGCTTGGCCTGCTTCGGCTGCTTGAGCAGCTTGGCGATGCGCTCCTGCATCTCCAGCGCGGCCTTGTTGGTGAAGGTCAGCGCGGCGATGGTGCGCGGATCGTAGCCGCGGTCCTCGATCAGGTGGGCGATTTTCTGCGTGATCACCCGCGTCTTGCCCGAGCCGGCGCCGGCCAGCACGAGGCAGGGGCCGTCCAGATAGATCACGGCTTCGCTCTGGGGAACGTTGAGGCCGAACTTGGGGGCAGTGGACATCGGGGAGGGATTCTTTCGGGAAAACAGCCGGCCATTGTAACGCGTCGCGGTATCGGCCTGCCAGGCTGTTGCGCGGTAGAATGACAGCATGATAAGACTGATGCTCCTGCTAACGATGCTGCTCGCCCTGCCCGCCCGGGCGGAAACTTTGCTGGTCGCCGCCGCTGCGGACCTGAGCTATTGCATCGACGAACTCGGCGCTGCCTTCACCAAGCAGGCGCCGCACGCGCAGGTGAAGGTGTCGACCGGCGCGTCCGGGAACTTCTACGGCCAGATCCGCCACGGTGCGCCGTTCGACGTCTTCCTGTCGGCCGACATGGACTATCCGGCCCAGCTGGGCCGCGACGGCGCCGCCGTGGCCGCCACGCTGACGCCCTACGCGATCGGCCGCATCGTGCTGTGGACGCTCGACGCACGCTTCGACGTGCAGCAGGGCATGCGCGTGTTCGACGATGCCCGCCTGACCCGCGTGGCCATCGCCAACCCGGCGGTGGCGCCGTACGGCCGCGCGGCGAAGGCGGCCTTGGAAACGGCCGGCAAGTGGCCGGCGCTGCAGCCCAAACTGGTGATCGGCGAGAACGTCGCGCAGGCGGTGCAGTTCGTCCAGACCGGCAACGCGCAGATCGGCATCGTCTCGCTCGCCAGCGTGGTGTCGCCGCGCCTGAAGGGCCAGGGCAGCTACCACCTGCTGCCGGAAGCGGGCCAGGCGCCGATCCTGCAGGGCGCCATCGTCACCGCGCACGGCAAGGACAAGCCGCTGGCGGCGCAGTTCGTGCAGTTCCTGTCGACGCCGGCGGCGCGCGACATTTTGCAGCGCCACGGCTTCGGCCTGCCGCCGGCGGCGCCGCGTGGCTGAGTGGGCCGTGCCGCCCGAGCTGTGGAGCGCGATCTTGCTGACCGTGCAGCTGGCGCTCGTCACCTCGCTGGTGCTGCTGCTGGTCGGCATCCCGCTGGCGAACTGGCTCAACAACAGCCGCTGGCGCGGCATCATCTTCATCGAAACACTGGTCAGCCTGCCGATCGTGCTGCCGCCTACCGTCATCGGCTTCTACCTGCTGATGGCGATGGCGCCGCAGCAGCCGGTCGGCGCGGCGTGGGTGTCGGTGTTCGGCCATCCGCTGCCGTTTTCGTTCGCCGGGCTGGTGGCCGGCTCGGTGGTGTACAGCCTGCCGTTCGCGGTGCAGCCGTTCCAGGCGGCGTTTCGCGGCGTCGGGCGAAACATGATCGACTCGGCGCTCGCGCTCGGCCTGACGCGCCGCCAGCTGTTCTGGTCGATCGTGATGCCGCTGTCGAAGCACGGCATCCTGACCGGCGTGTCGCTCAGCTTCGCGCACACGATGGGCGAATTCGGCGTCGTGCTGATGTTGGGCGGCAACATCCCGGGGCAGACGCGGGTGGCGTCGATCGCGCTGTACGACGAGGCGCAAAAGCTCAACTACGGCGCCGCCCATGCCTACGCGCTGATCCTGCTGCTCATTTCGTTTGCCATCCTGGTCGGCATTGCCTTCCTGCAGCGCAAGCAGCACGCCATCCTGCTGTCGAACTGAGGCGTCGTCAGGCCGGCCGCGCGGCAGTGCCGCACAACGCCGACAGCATGCGGATCTGCTCCTGCTGAATGGCGATCAGTTCTTCCCACTGGGTGACCTTCAGCGCATCGATCTTCTCGTGCAGCGAGATGATCTCGAGCTCGGCCTTGAGGTTGATCTCGTAGTCGTGACGGGCGTCGCGCCGATCCTTCTCGGCCTGGCGGTTCTGCGACATCAGGATCACCGGCGCCTGGATCGACGCCAGCATCGACAGGAACAGGTTCAGCAGGATGTACGGGTAGGGATCGAAACCCTTGCCGCCATTGCGCATCAGCAGCCATGAGTTGACCAGCACCCACGTGCACAGCACGACGGCAAACAGCATGATGAAGGTCCACGAGCCGCCGAACCGGGCCACCGCGTCGGCGGCGCGCTGGCCGACAGTTTCGGCTTCCGGCTCCTCCAGAAGCGTTCGCGTGATCGGCCGGCGCGCGGCAATGTGCTCGGCGACCCGGTCGTGGCTGCGCGCTTGCAGCGCCTGGTAGGCGGCGTGGTTTTCCTTGCGCTTGTGTTTCATGGGTGCACCTCCGAAAGCGGCAGTGTAATCCGAGATTGGGCACACCGCATGAATATGGCTTGCGGCCCGCATGCGTTACCATCTTGCTTTGAACACGCCGCGCGTGTTCGCCGTCCTTGCCGAGATACCTGCCATGAAATTTGAACACCTGATCGAAATTAACGACCCGCTCAACCCGCTGATCGACCCGCTCACGCGCGAACAGGTCTGGCGCGGCCTGGTGCTGCACGCCGAATCGCCGAAGCTGTTCGTGCCGCACCTCGACGAGTGCACCATCAGCGAGCGCACCGACAGCGGCTTTCGCCGCAGCCGCCGCTTCGGCGAACTGCGCATCGACGACCGCGTGACCCTGACACCGCTGAAGGAAATCCGCTACGACGTCCACGCCCAGGGCGACATCAGCGCGTCGAGCCTGACGGTCACCATCGAGACGCCCGAGCAGCACATCCTGTTCGTGCGCTTTCGCTACGACGACGGCCACGACGCCGCCACCGACGCCGCCAACGCCATGTACGACGAGTTCAAGAAGTCGGCCTACCAGGAAGCGGACATCGACGTCATCCGCATCCTGCGCGAGCTGGCGGCCGAGGGACGGCTCGACGCCAGCTACCTCAATTAGAGCTTGTCAGACCCCGGCGGCGTCGCCGCCCACCGCCGGGTCGGGCGCGCCCTGAGCCAGCGCCTTGTGCAACTCGCGCAGCGCCGTGCGCACGCCCTCTTCCACCACCGGGTGGTAGAACGGCATGTCGAGCATCTGGTCGACCGTCATGCGCGCCTGGCACGCCCACGCCAGCAGGTGCGCCAGGTGCTCGGCGCGCGGGCCGATCATCTCGGCGCCGAGGAACCGGCCGGTGCCGTACTCGCCGTACACCCGCAGCAGTCCCTGGTTCTGCAGCATCACCCGGCTGCGGCCCTGGTTTTCGAACGACACCACGCCGAGCGCGAATTTCGGTTTCCCCTGCGCGCACAGCTCGCGGTAGCTGGCGCCCAGCGTGGCGATCTGCGGCTCGGTGAAGGCGATCGTCAGCGGCGTGCGGCGCAGGCCGGGACGCACGTCCGGATAGCGACCGGCGTTGGCGCCGGCGATGCAGCCCTGGTCGGCCGCTTCCGGCAGCACCGGCCGCTCGTCGTCGGCGTCGCCGGCGATGAAGATGTGGCTGGCGCCGCACTGCATGGTGCGGCGGTCGAACAGCGGAATGCCCTGCGGGTCCAGCGCGATGCCGGTGTGGCCGATGCCGATCGCGTCGACGTTGGGCGCGCGCCCGGCGGCCATCAGCACGTAGTCGAAGCGTTCGCGGTGTTCGGCGCCGGCGGCATCGCGCGAGACCAGCATCACGGCGTCGCCATCCCGGCTGGCGCCGACGATGCGGGTCTGGAAGCGCAGGTCAAGTTCGGCGCCGAGCGCCCTGGTGGCAACGTGCAGCACTTCCGGGTCGCTCAGCTGCGCCAGGCTGCCGCCGCGCGCGAAAAAGCTCACGCGCACGCCCAACCGGCGCATGGCCTGTCCCAGTTCGAGGCCGATCACGCCGGTGCCGATCACCGCCATCGATTCCGGCAAATCCTCCAGCTCGAAGATGTCGTCGCTGACGATCACGCCCGGGCCGCCGTTGGCCAGCTCCTGCAGCCTGACCGGCGTCGAGCCGGTGGCGATGACGATGCGCGCTGCGTGGACGGTCTGTTCGCCTACCTGCAGCGTGTGCGGCCCGGTGAAGCGCGCGTGGCCGAGCAGCCTGTCGGCGTCGGGGATGCGCTCGACGCCGTCGACGACGAAGCCGACGAAGCGGTCGCGTTCACGCCGCACGCGCTCCATCACGGCCTTGCCGTCGATGTGGATGTCGCCGGCATGCACGCCGAAGCCGGGCGCGGCGTGCAGCATGTGGGCGGCGTCGGCGGCGGCGATCAGCAGTTTGCTGGGCATGCAGCCGACGCGCGCGCAGGTGGTGCCGTAAGGCCCGCCTTCGATCAGCACGGTGCGGCTGCCTTGCGCCACGGCGGCGCGGTAGGCGGACAGGCCGGCAGTGCCGGCGCCGATGATGGCGACGTCGACGTCGAGTTTTTTCATGGGTGGATTCCTGGTGGTGCGGATGCAGTCCGACGATAAGCCATGATACGCCACGCAGGTCGCTTAATCCGCATCGTCCACGCGAGGGGCAATTTTGTCGCCCGTGATCATCGCCGCCACCAGGTTTTCGCGTTGATGCCAGCTCGTATGAATCACGCCGGCGACGTGCAGCACGACCAATCCCACCAGCAGCCACGAGAGCGCTTCATGAATGCGCACCGGCCATGCATACCCCCACAGCAGGTCGGTGCCCAACGCCCAGCCGCTCAGCGCCACCAGGCCCACGCAGCTCAGCAGCGCCACCACCATCGCCCCGCCCAGCGGATTGTGGCCGAGGTGGCGCCTGGCGCCGCCGGCCATCACGGCGCGCAGGTACTGCCAGGTGGGCGCCGGGCCGCGCACGAAGTGCGCAAAGCGCGCATAGCGATTTCCAAACCGCCCCCACGCCAGCCGCGCCGCAACGACGGCCGCCGACGCGTAGCCGATGTACTCGTGCGCGGGACCGGTATCGTGGCGCGTCAGCCAGGCGGCGACGATGCTCGCCGCCAGCGCCCAGTGCAGCAGCCGCACGGGCGCATCCCAGACACGCTTCTTATTACTCTTCAACGCGCTTGAACGTCACAGGGTCGAAGAAGGCCTCGATCCGCTTGCCTTGCGGGTCCTTGGCGTACACCTCATAGCAGCTGTTGGTCGCTTCCATGCGGCGGATGACCCAGCCTTCGGCGGCCAGTTTCGCCACCAGCTCGGTGTGGGGCTTCCACTCGGCCTTCGGCCTGGTCGTGCATTTGACGTCGCCGTGGGCGGCGGCGCTGCTGGCCGCGAAGGCCAGGACGAGGGCGACGATAATCGGTTTCATGCAAACTCCGTTCATTTGATTGGTCAGGTGATCGCCCAGCGGCGCAGCAGGTTATGGTAGATGCCGGTCAGCCGCAACAGCTGCGGCTCGTTCGGCATCAGCTTCTGGATTGCCTGGTCGAGGTCGAACAGCAGCGCGCGCTCGGCATCGTCGCCGACCAGGCTCTCGACCCAGAAGAACGACGCCACCCTGGCGCCTTCGGTGACGGGGGCGACGCGGTGCAGGCTCGATGCCGGGTACAGCACCATGCTGCCGGCCGCCAGCTTGACCGCCTGGGCGCCGAACTCGCCTTCGATTTCGAGCTCGCCGCCTTCATAGTCGTCCGGCTCGGCCAGGAACACGGTGGCCGCCAGGTCGGCGCGCATCGACTCGCCGCTGCCGGGAAGCTGCATCACCGCGCTGTCGACATGCAGGCCGTAGGCGCCGCCGCCGGCATAGCGGTTGAAGCGCGGCGGATAGATCTTGCGCGGCAAGGCGGCCGAGATGAACAGCGGATCGGCGCCGAGATTGCGCAGCAGGTGGTTGCCGAGGCTGATCGCCGGCTCGGCATTTTCGCCGAGCTGCTGGTTGTTCTTGGCGTGGCGCGCCAGCGTGCCGGCGCTGGCGGCGCCGTCCTGCCATTCGGCCTGGTCGAGGTGCGCGCGAAACTGGCGCACCTCGTCCTTGCTCAACACGTTTTCGATGGTGATCAACATGGATGACTTTCTGTCAGTGCGCCGCTGCCGATGTCGATGATCGTGGCGCAGCCGGCCAGCGCCATGCACACCTCGAGCTCCTCGCGCAGCAGCTGGATCATGTGCGCCACGCCGAGTGCGCCGGCGACGCTGAGGGCATACATCTGCAGGCGGCCGACCAGCACCGCATCGGCGCCCAGCGCCAGCGCCTTGAACACGTCGGCGCCGCAGCGGATGCCGCCGTCGAGCAGCAGCGGAAAGCCGGCGCCGACCGCGGCGCGCAGCGCCGGCAGCGCGTCCAGGCTGGCCGGCGCGCCATCGAGGCCGCGCCCGCCGTGGTTCGACACCACCAGGCCGGCCACGCCGAGCTGTTGCAGCGCGCGTGCGTCGTCGGCGTGCAGCACGCCCTTGATCCACACCGGCAGCGTGGTCTGGGCCAGCAGCCATGCGAGGTCGGCCCAGGTCGGCGCGTCGCGCATCGCGCCCTGGAAGATGCGGCTGCCGCCCGGCGCGCAGGATTCGGGCGGCGCCTGGCCGCGCAGGTTGGCCGCCACGCAGTCGGCCGGCATGCGGAATCCCGCTTCCAGCGCGCGCAGGCTGGCCGCCTGGATCGACGCGTCCAGCGTCACCACGATGGCGCCGTAGCCGGCCGCTTCGGCGCGCTTGAGCAACGCGTGCGTGTCACCGCGGCGCGCCTGGAAGTAGAGCTGGAACCAGCGCTGCGGACCGGCCGCGCGCGCGATGTCCTCGAGTGAGCAGGACGACAGCGTGCTGGCCACCAGGCAGCTGTCGGTGGCGTGCGCGGCGCGCGCCGATTCGAGCTCGCCGCCGGCGTGCGCCAGCGCCTGGAATGCGACAGGCGCCAGCAGGATCGGATGCGCCAGCGCGGCGCCGGCGAGATCGATGCGCGTGTGGCCGGCCGTGACATCGCGCAGCAGGCGCGGATACACCGACCAGCGCGCGAAAGCGGCCAGGTTGGCGGCCACCGTCAGGTCGCGCCCGCTGCCGCCGGCCACGTAGGCGTACGAAGGCGCGGCCATGAAGCGCCGCGCCGCCACTTCATAATCCTGGGCGCAGCGAATCTCCGGCGGGATCTGGCCGAGGGGAGGCTGCGCGGTGGCGAGGGAAGCGGTCATCGTTAAAGGTAAAAATGCCGGGAGCGATCCCGGCATTGTAGCGAAGTTAGATTTCGTAGTTCAGCGTCATCCGCACCGCCCGCGCATCGCCCTTGTACATGAAGGCGCCGGAGCGGTACACCGCCGTGAAGTAGTCCTTGTTGCCGACGTTGAGCACATTCACGCGCACGTCGAGCTTGCGCGAGAAGCGGTAGGCCGCAAACACGTCGAACACCGCGAACGACGGCACCGGCTGGGCGCAGTCGCCGGTTGCCGTGAAGCCGGCGCCGGTATCGGGCTGGCCGCCGCAGCGGTCGCTCTCGTAGCGCGCCACGCCGCCGAACGAGAAGGCGTTGGTGGCCTGGTACTTCAGCTGCATCGACGCCGACTTCTCGGCGAAGTTGGCCACCGGCCGGCCGATATTGGCCGCGGTGAAGGAGTCGAGCACCGCCGACTTCATGAAGGCCGCGCCGGCCTGCACCGACAGCTTCTCGGTGAGGTCGCCGCTGGCGCCGATTTCCACGCCGCGTACGCGGTTCTTGCCGGTGTTGAAGGTGCCGACGGTGTCGTAGTTGGCGCCTTCCATGACGTCAGACTTCCTGGTCTGGAAAATCGCCGCCGTGGCCAGCAGCTTGTCGTCGAACAGGTTCCACTTGGCGCCCAGTTCGAGGTTGATCGAGGTTTCAGGCTTGGCGCCGGCGATCGAGTTCTGGTACAGCACCGCGCCGCCGTAGCCGCTGCTGGTGCCGGAATCGGCTTCGCCGCCGTTGATGTCCTGGGCGCTGGCCGCGCTGCCGTAGACGATCAGCTTCGGCAGCACCTTGTAGGACAGGCCGAAGTGGCCGTTTACCAGCGTGTCGGTGTAGCCGTAGTCGCCGGCGACGACGCCGGTGAGGTTGTTGCGGCGGATCAGCGAGAGGTCGAAATGGTCGGCGCGCAGACCGGCGAAGGCGGTGAAGCGGTCGGTCAGGTCGACCGTGTCCATCGCGGTCAGCGCCACCGTCTTGACCTGCCAATCCTGGTTCCAGCCCTGGCGCGTGGCGCGGCGGCCGGCCAGCGTCTGCAGGTTGGCCACCGGCGTGCCGCTGGCATCGGTGAAGCAGAAGCCGTTATTGGCGCCGATGCCGGCCGTGGTCTTGCAGTTGAAGGCGCCGCTGTTGGTGAGGCCGTAGTTACCGGAGACGACTTTATGGTCGGCGTATTCGACGCCGAAGATGAATTCGTTCTTCACGCCCATCAGCTCGGTGTCGAAGCGCAGGTTGCTCTGGTGGGCGAAGTAGTCGACGTCCTGCCAGCCGGTGTGGCCGTTGTCGAGGGCGACGGTGGTGAAAGGCAGGCCGGTGACGTTGTTGTAGCGGGTGGCGGCGTTGGCGCCGGTGTTGACATACGAGTTGGCTGACTTGCCGTAGCGGGTCAGGCTGGTCAGCTTGAGGGCCGGCGCGATCGTCCAGTTGACGCGCGCGGTCACGGTGTCGACGTCGGAGGCCTGGAAATCGCCTTCCTGGGCGTAGAACGGCACGTTCCTGGCCGGCACGCGGTTCGGCGCGACGCCCACCAGGTAGTAGCCCAGGTCGGGCGAGTTGTCCTTGGTGCGCAGGCCGTAGTAGTCGAGCGTGACGTTCAGGTCGCGGTTCGCTTCCCACAGGCCGGACAACGCGACGCCCTTGCGGCCGCGGTCAGCCGGGGCGCGGTCAGGCACGCCCTCGTCGCCGTACAGCAGGTTGGCGCGCACCGCGAAATGGTCGCCGAAGCCCTTGTTGATGTCGGCGCTGAAGCGCTTGTGACTGTCGCTGCCCAGGCCTACCGACACGCGCGAGAAATCCTTGTCCAGCGTGGCCTGCTTGGTGATGGCGTTGATCGCGCCGCCGGCGGTGCCGCGGCCGGCGAAGCTCGAATTCGGGCCCTTCGAAATTTCCAGCTGCTCGATGGCGAAGCTCTCGCGGGTGGTCATGCCCGGGTCGCGAAGGCCGTCGACGAAGACGTCGCTGCGCGCTTCCTGGCCGCGGATGATGTAGCGGTCGCCGAAGGCGTTGCCGTTTTCGCCGGTGCCAAGGGTAATGCCGGGCTGGGCGCCGAGGATCTGTTTGAGGTCGGTGACGCCGGCGTCGTCGATCGCGGCCTTGGTGATGACGGCGATGGTCTGCGGCGTTTCAGCCAGCGGGCGGGTGTGGCGCGAGTCGCCGGACGTGCGGGCCTTGTACGGCGCGCCGACTTCGGCGTTCGGGTTCGGGTCGAGGTGCTTGCCGTAGATGACCACTTTCGGGGCGATCGTCACGACGTCGTCGGCGGCAGGAGCGGGCGCGGTCTGCGCCATCGCGGCCAGCGGGAACAGCATCGCGCCGGAGATGCTCATCGCAATGGTGCTTTTCGTCATTGCGCTGAACGGTGCGGGCTGATTGCTGCGAAGGCTGAGTGGCTGCCGCGATTTCTGGTGTTTCATTGAGTGCGCTCCTGAGTGAATGTCTGTACGGAATTATAAACAGACATACTCTCAATGTAAACGAGAATCACTCTCATTTGCATTAATATTCAACAAAGTCAACTGGCGCCGTCAGATGTCCAGCGGATCGACCTCCAGCGACCACTTCACGCGGCTCTTCATCTCGCGCAGCAGCGCCAGCCACTCCTTCAGGAAGGCCTGCAAGGCCGGCCGCGACGGCGACTCCACCAGCAGTTGGGCGCGGTCGACGTTGTGCACGCGCGTCATCGTCATCGGGATCGGGTCGTGGATGGTAATGCCGTCGAAGGCCAGGCAGTCGCGCGCCTGCTCGAGGAACTCGATGGCGCCGGCCAGCTCACGCGCCTCGGCGCGCAGCAAGGCCTGGTAGACGAACGGCGGCAGCGCGGCGCCGCGGCGTTCTTCCAGCAGGCTGCCGGCGAAGCTGTCGTAGTCATGGCGCACCACCGCCGAATACAGCGGATGCGACGCGTAGCGCGTCTGCACCAGCACTTCGCTGACGCTGCCGCCCTCGTTGCGCGCGGCGCGGCCAGCGCGGCCGGCAACCTGCATCAGCTGCGCGAACAGCCGTTCGCTGGCGCGGTAGTCGTGCGAGAACAGTGCGGTGTCCGGGTTGAGGATGCCGACCAGCGTCAGCTTCTTGAAGTCGTGGCCCTTGGCGACCATCTGGGTGCCGATCAGGATGTCGACCTCGCCGCGGTGGACGCTGTCGAACGCCGCCTGCGCGCTGCCCTTCAGGCGGGTCGAATCGGCGTCGATGCGCAGGATGCGCGCCTCAGGGAACAGCTGCTGCAGGCCCTCCTCGACGCGCTGGGTGCCGCGCCCGAGCGGCTGCAGGTCGACGTTGCCGCAGGTCGGGCAGTGGCGCGGGATGCGCAGTTCGAGGCTGCAGTGGTGGCAGCGCAGCCGGTGCTCGGGCTTGTGCAGCACCATGTGCGCGGTGCAGCGGGTGCATTCGCTGATCCAGCCGCACGCCTCGCAGCAGATCACCGGCGCATAGCCGCGCCGGTTGAGAAACAGCAGCGATTGCTCGCCGCGCTCCATGCGCTGCCTGAGCGCCGCCACCAGGTGCGACGTCAAGCCGTCCTTCGGCCGGTCCTTCTCCATGTCGAGCAGCTTCACGCGCGGCAGCACGGCGTCCTTGACGGCGCGCTCGCGCAGTTCGAGCTTGCGGTAGCGCCCCGAGCCGGCGTGGTGCCAGCTTTCCAGCGACGGCGTGGCCGACCCCAGCACGATCGGGATCGCCAGCTGGCGCGCGCGCCACACCGCCAGGTCGCGCGCCGAATAGCGCAGCCCTTCCTGCTGCTTGTACGAGGGGTCGTGCTCCTCGTCGATGACGATCAGCCGCAGGTGCGGCAGCGACGCCAGGATCGACAGGCGGGTGCCGAGGATGATGCGGGCCTGGCCCTGGTGCGCGGCCAGCCAGTGCAGCATGCGCTCGCCTTCGGACAGGCTGCTGTGCAGCGTGGCCAGCATCAGGCCCGGAAAGCGCGCGCGGATGTTCCCCTCGAGCTGGGGCGTCAGGTTGATCTCGGGGACCAGGATCAGGATCTGCGCCCGCGCATCGCGCGCCAGCACCTGGGCGCAGGCCTGCAGGTACACCTCGGTCTTGCCGCTGCCGGTGACGCCGTACAGCAGGATCGGCGTGAAGCCTTCGGCGCCGCCGATGGCGTCGGCGGCAAGCTGCTGGGCGGGATTGAGCGCCGGCGTGCCGACCGCGGTGTCGTCGGACTCGGGTGCGCCGGCCTTGGCCAGCTTCTTGAGCGCGCGGTCGAGGGCGACGGTGGTCAGCACGCGCAGGTTCTTGGGCAGGCCGGGCAGCGCGACTTCGCCCAGCGGACGCTGGTAATAGTCGGCGGCGAAGGTGGCCAGCGCCAGCCAGGCGGCCGACAGCGGCGCGAGCTGGCTGCGCACGGCCAGCGCGTCCTTGAGCTTTTCGAGCGGGACGTCGGTCTGCGTGCCCACCGCGACGATCAGGCCGACCACTTCGCGCCGGCCGAAGCTGACCAGCGCCAGCTGCCCGGCGAGCGGCTCGGCGCCAGGCTCGCAAGGCCAGCGGTAGTCGAAGCAGCTGGTCAGCGGCGTATCGAGCGCGATCGTGAGGATGCAGTAAGCCATTCGACTGCGTCAGGCCGGCGCTGTGGATGAGCTAATTGGTGCCTGCGGGCATGTGGACAACTTTGTGGACAATAGCATTCGGCAGCAGTCTTAAAGTTTGTTGTTAATCAAGAGACTAACGAATCGACCAAGAATCAGGAAAAATTTACCCTTTAAAATCAACCCCTTGCGAATCCTGTCATAGTACCGTCACAAACGGTTTTTTAACCGCCCGCTTGTGCATAACTGAGCATTCGGTGCAACTCCCGCGTCGGCGCGACGCGCGAAAATTCACCTGAATTCTGACCGCCTGCATGGCCGGCGATGCGGCAGATATTGATGCCGCCGACCCTCGCCTCTGTCCGGTATGCATGTAAAAATATCATGCATTGCAACAAGAACCTCAAGTGAAACCTTCACAAACGCGCTAAGTCACGGTAAACAAAAGAAGTTTCGGATTTTATCCACACAGCCTGTTGATAACTTTGTGGACAATGTTCGGAAAAGTGCGCTTTCCCTCTGGGCCGCTGCTCTTGCAACGCGTTCGTGCCGCATCGCAAGAGTTTTATTTACTATACAAATCAATCACTTGGAGGAAAAGTGTCAATTCATCACCGCCAGCGCTTTCGAACAATTGCTTATATGCAATATGTGAATAAGTGTGATTTTGTGCTCGGGGAAACGGCGCCTCAGACCCGCTGCGCGCGGCTGAAACTGTGCACCGCCTCGACCATTGCGGTGACCGACTCGGGGGGCGTGAACTGCGAAATGCCGTGGCCAAGATTGAACACGTGGCCGGAACCTGCGGACGGCTTGCCGTACGCGGTCAGCGAGCGCTCGACTTCGGCGCGGATCTGCTCCGGGCTGGCGAACAGGATGGCCGGATCGAGATTACCCTGCAGGGCCACCTTGTGGCCGACCAGCGCGCGCGCGCGGCCGAGGTTGACGGTCCAGTCGAGGCCCACCGCGTCGGCGCCGATGTCGGCGATCTGGTCGAGCCACAGGCCGCCGCCCTTGGTGAACACCACCGCGGGAATGCGCACGCCGTCCTTGTCGCGCTTGAGCTGCCCGATCACCTGCTGCATGTACTCGAGCGAAAACTCCTGGTAGGCGCCGTCGGCCAGCGCGCCGCCCCACGAGTCGAAGATCATCACGGCCTGGGCGCCGGCGTCGATCTGCGCATTCAGGTACTGCGCCACCGCGCTGGCGTTGGTGGCCAGGATGTGGTGCATCAGGTCCGGACGGTTGTAGGCCATCTTTTTAATGGTGTGGAATTCCTTCGAGCCGCCGCCTTCGACCATGTAGCAGGCCAGCGTCCACGGGCTGCCGGAAAAACCGATCAACGGCACCCGGCCATTGAGCTCGGTGCGGATCTGCGTGACCGCCTTGAACACGTAGTCGAGCGATTCCATGTCCGGCGCGCGCAGCGCCATCACGTCCGTTTCGGTGCGCAGCGGGCGCTCGAACTTCGGCCCTTCGCCCTCGACGAAGTACAGGCCCAGGCCCATCGCGTCGGGCACGGTGAGGATGTCGGAGAACAGGATCGAGGCGTCCAGCGCGTAGCGGTCGAGCGGCTGCAGCGTCACTTCGGTGGCGTAGTCGGGATTCTTCGCCAGGCCCAGGAACGAGCCGGCCCGCTCGCGCGTGGCGCGGTATTCGGGCAGGTAGCGGCCGGCCTGGCGCATCAGCCACACCGGCGTGTAGTCGGTGGGTTGGCGCAGCAGCGCGCGCAGGAAGGTATCGTTCTGGAGCGGGGCGAATTGGGGCATGGGAGGCAGGCGGTAGCTTGAAGAAAGGCGCTATTATCGCACTGTCCGGTCGCGCTTCCCACACTTGCAACGTTCGCAAGAGTGGATGTTTGGCGTGGGATTATCTATCATGCCACTCTGCCTCTAAAAGATCGCCACCCATGACAGTATCGAACAGCAAACAAGCCGCCACCTGCGGCGCCTGGCCTTCGCCGATCAGCGCCGCCATTGTCGCCGCCGGCGCGTCGCCGCTGTCGCAGGTCGCGCTCGACGGCGCCGACACCTACTGGCTGGCCGGCCGGGCCAGCGAGGGCGGCCGCACCACGCTGCTGCGCCAGCGCGGCGCCGACGTCGTCGAGATCACGCCGGCGCCGTTCAACGTGCGCAGCCGCGTGCACGAATACGGCGGCGGCGCCTTTCTGGTCGCCGACGGCGTCGTCTACTTTTCGAACTTCGCCGACAACCGTCTTTACGTCGCGGCGGATGGATCCGGCCCGGTCGCGCTGACCGCCGAGGGGCCGCACCGCTACGCCGACTTCGTGCTCGACCGCCGGCGCCGGCGCCTGGTCGCGGTGCGCGAGAGCCATGCGCCCGAAGGTCATCCGGTCAATACGATCTGCGCGGTCGGGCTCGACGGCGTCGAGACGGTGCTCGTCGACGGCAGCGACTTCTATGCCGCGCCGCGCCTGTCGCCCGACGGCAGCCAGCTGGCCTGGCTGAGCTGGAACCATCCGCGCATGCCGTGGCAGGGCACCGAGCTGTGGCTGGCCGACGTCGATGCCGCCGGCCTGCTGTCGGGTTTGACTAATCTGCGGCTGGTCGCCGGCGGGCCGGAAGAAGCGGTCTGCCAACCCGAATGGTCGCCCGGCGGCGCGCTGCACTTCGTGTCGGACCGCAGCGGCTGGTGGAACCTGTACCGCCTCAACGGCGCCACGGCGCAGCCGCTGTGCGAACGCGCGGCCGAATTCGGCGCGCCGCAGTGGACCTTCGGCGGCGCCATGTACGGCTTCCGCTCAGAGCACGAAATCGTCTGCACGTATATCGAGAACGGCGTCAGCCGGCTGGCGCTGCTGTTCACCGAGAGCGGCAAGCTGCAGCTGGTCGCCAATCCGTACGAGGCAATCAGCGACCTGCACGTGGCCGGCAGCATCGTCGCCATGCTTGGGGGCGCGCCGACCATCCCGCTCGAACTGGCGCGCCTCGATCTTTACACCAGCGGCCACGAGGTGCTGGCGCGTTCGATCACCGAGCTGCCCGATATCGGCAACCTGTCGGTCCCCGAAAGCATCACCTATCCGACGTCCGGCAACCGCCTGGCGCACGCGTTCTACTACCCGCCGCGCAACGCCGCCTACCAAGCGGCGCCTGGCAGCAAGCCACCGCTGATGGTGATCAGCCATGGCGGCCCGACCAGCATGGCCAGCAGCACCCTGAAGCTGGCAACCCAATATTGGACCAGCCGCGGCTTCGCCGTGCTCGACGTGAACTACGGCGGCAGCAGCGGCTTCGGGCGCGCCTACCGCGACGCGCTCAAGGGCCAGTGGGGCGTGGTCGACGTCGACGACTGCGTCGCCGGCGCCCGCCACCTGGCCGCGCGCGGCATGGTCGACGCCGAGCGGCTGGTTATCCGCGGCGGCAGCGCCGGCGGCCTCACCACGCTGTGCGCGCTGACGTTCCACGACGTCTTCAAGGCCGGCGCCAGCTACTACGGCGTGTCGGACCTGAAGGGTCTCGATTGCGACTCGCACAAGTTCGAATCGCACTACAACGAATACCTGATCGCGCCGCAGCCCGAGGCCGAGAGGCTGTACATGCTGCGCTCCCCGATCAACCACGCCGAGCAGCTCAAGCGGCCGATGATCTTCTTCCAGGGACTGGATGACAAGGTGGTGCCGCCGCAGCAGTCGGAAGTGATGGTCGAGGCGTTGCGCGCGGCCGGCGTGCCGGTCGCCTACATCACGCTCGAAGGTGAAGGCCACGGCTTTCGCAAGGCCGACAGCATCGTGCGCACGCTGGAAGCGGAGCTGTACTTCTACCTGCGCATCTTCGGCATCGAGCCGGCCGAAACGCTGGCGGCGGTGGCGATCGACAATCTGCCGGAAGCCGCATGACGACAAGCAGTTTGCAGCAGCAGTTCAAGGCTTTCACGTCCACCCAGCAGCTGATTGCCGCGCTGCTGGCGCTGGCCGGCGAGCCGATGGGAAAATCGCGCATCGTGCTGCACCTGGCCGAGATGGGCATCGTCATCCCGTCCACCACGCTGGAAGACGACATCAAGCTGTTCAAGGCGCTCGGCATCGTCACCGAATCGATCGGCCGCGGCATGGCGATCGCGCCCGACGCGGTCTGGCCGGCGATCCACGCGGCGCTCGACAACGACATGCTCGAACCGCTGCGCCACGTGTACGAAAAGATCACGCCGCTGCGCCGCAACTGGGAAGGCGCGGTGGTGCTGCGCAGCTACCGCCAGGGCGTGGCGCTGCTGCGCATGGCGCTGGTCGGCGGCGAGGATGCGCGCACCGTCGGCGCCCTGCTGGAAGCCTGCATGGCGTGCCATGAAGCGGGTTACCTGCATCCGCTGGTCGACATCTGCGCGCGGCCGTTCGAGCCGGCCATGTTCGAGCGCATCCACCCCGCCATGCAGGACGAGGTGCTCGGCATCCTGATCGCCAACGCGCAGCGCGAACCGGCCAGCGCGCCGCTGCTGCGCGACTATGCCGAACGCCAGGCGGCTCGTCCCGGCGCCTCGATGTTCCTGCGCTCGGCGCTGGCCGAGCACCTGATCTTGTGCGGACGGCTCGACGACGCCGCGCGCCTGCTGGCCGACATGGACCTGTCGTATGCCCAGTTCTACCGCGCGGTGATCCTGCTGCTGCGCGACCAGCCCGATGAAGCGCTGCCGATGTTCGAGCAGGCGCTGAAAGCGCTGCGCAAGGAGACCGGCAAGCGCAAGGCGGTGTTCGGCGGCATCGGCGGCCACCTGTACGTGCTGGCGCTGATCCGCACGGGCGATGCGAAGTACGACAAGCTGGCCGACGCCTACCTCGACATCGCCACCCGCGCGGTGCAGAACCACGACACCGCGGTCTACCAGCAGCTGGCGATGCTGCGCCACATCCGCGGCGGCACAGTCGACCCGGAAGTGCTGCCGTCGCGGAACTGGGAATCGGCGATGCAGCCGGTGATGTTCCGCGCGCTGATGCACTACTGGCTGGCGCTGCCGCAGCTGGCCAACAAGCGCGAACAGCTCGAGGACCATTACGAAGAGGCCACGCGCGCCGGCTTCGACCTGCTCGCCGCGCAGATCGGCTCGGTGCTGGGGCGCCTCGGCGCGGTCGGCCTCGACCAGCAGGCCATCACGCTGCGCCAGCGCCACCGGATCACCGACCTCGCCGGCTGGTTCGAACGCGAGGAGCCGTGGCAGCGCCAGCTCAACGCGCTGATCAACCTGCAGCCGGCGGTAAACGTCGAAGCGGTGAAGGAATCGCGGCTGGTGTGGGTGCTCGGCTATGACCCCAAGTGGGGCGTCAACAGCATCGAGGCGCGCGAACAGAAGCGCGACGCCCAGGGCGGCTGGAGCAAGGGCCGCATGGTGGCGCTGCGGCGCCTGTCGGAGGAAGCAGCGGACCTCGACTTCCTGACCGCCCAGGACCTGACCGTGATCGCCACCATCCAGGCCTTCAAGTACTACAGCCACAGCGGCTCGCGTTATGAACTCGACACCGACAAGGCGGTCGCCGCGCTGATCGGCCACCCGCTGCTGTTCTGGGCCGACGCGCCGGGCACCCGCCTCGAACTGCTGCCGGGCGAGCCGGAATTGCTGGTCAAGGCGAGAGCCGGCGAAGTGATGATCACGATGCGCCCGCCGATCACCGTCGCCTCGGACGACATCGAGATCAGCAAGGAGACGCCGACCCGCCTGCGGGTGGTGCGCGTGACGGCCGAACACCGGCGTGTGGGCGCCATCATCGGCGACGGCCTGGTGGTGCCGCTGCACGCCGAAAAGCAGGTGCTGAAGGCGATCAGCGCGATCTCGTCGATCGTCACGGTGCAGTCGGACATTGGCGGCAGCGCCGCCGACATCGACCAGGTCGAAGCCGACCCGCGCCTGCACGTGCACCTGCTGCCTTACCAGCAGGGCCTGAAGATGCAGGTGCTGGTGCGCCCGCTGCCCGGCGCCGGCGCCTACTATCCGCCCGGCAGCGGCGCCGAGAGCGTGATCGCGGACGTCAACGGCGCGCGGGTCGAGGCGCGCCGCAGCCTGAATGCCGAGCGCGAGGCCGAACGCCAGCTGATCGCCGCCTGCCACAGCCTCGAACACGCCGAGGCCGAACACGGCGAATGGCTGCTCGGCCAGCCGGTCCCCTGCCTCGAGCTCCTGAGCGAACTGCAGGAACTCGACCCGGCCAAGGTGCTGGTGGCATGGCCCGAAGGCGAATCGTTCAGGGTCAGCAAGAAGGTCGAGTCCAAATCGGTACGCCTGACCATCAAGCGCGACAAGGACTGGTTTGCCGCCAACGGCGAAGTGCAGGTCGACGAGACGCGCATCATGGACCTGCGCGCGCTGCTCGACATGCTGCGCTCGAGCCAGGGTCGCTTCGTCGCGCTCGGCGACAACCAGTTCATGGCGCTGTCGTCCGAGCTGCACCGGCGCCTGATGGAGCTCGCTTCGTTCGGCGACAACCACGCCGACGGCGTGCGCGTGCATCCGCTGGCCAGCTTCGCGCTGGAGGAGCTGGCGCTCGATGCCGGCGGCGTCAAGGCCGACAAGATGTGGAAGGAACACCTGAAGCGGATGACCGACAACACCGCCTTCACGCCGCAGCTGCCGAGCACCTTGCAGGCCGAGCTGCGCGACTACCAGCTGGAAGGCTTCGAGTGGCTGGCGCGGCTGGCCCACTGGGGCGTCGGCGCCTGCCTGGCCGACGACATGGGACTGGGTAAGACGGTGCAGGCGCTGGCGCTGCTGCTGGCGCGCGCGCCGCAGGGGCCGGCGCTGGTAATCGCGCCGACGTCGGTGTGCATGAACTGGATCGCCGAGGCCGAGAAATTCGCCCCGACGCTGAAGGTCAAGCTGTTCGGCGCCGGCGACCGCGCGGCCATGCTGGAAGGCGTCGAAGGGTTCGACCTGGTGATCGCCAGCTACGGCCTGCTGCAGCTGGAGGCGGCGTCGTTCGCCAAGGTCAGGTGGCACACCATCGTGCTCGACGAAGCGCAGGCGATCAAGAACAACGCCACCAAGCGCTCGCAGGCGGTGATGGCGCTGCAGGGCGACTTCCGCATGGTGGCCACCGGCACGCCGCTGGAAAACCACCTGGGCGAGCTGTGGAACCTGTTCCGCTTCATCAATCCCGGCCTGCTCGGCACCAGCGACCAGTTTACGCTGCGTTTCGCCGGCCCGATCGAGCGGGCGCAGGACAAGCGCGCCGAAGCGGGCGCCCGCATCCGCCTGCGGCGCCTGATCCAGCCGTTCATCCTGCGCCGCACCAAGGCGCAGGTGCTGGCCGAACTGCCGCCGCGCACAGAGATCGTGCTGCCGGTCGACCTGACGGCGGAAGAAGCGGCGCTGTACGAATCGCTGCGCCGCGACGCCATCGAAAAGCTGGCCGCGCTGGAAGCGCCGGAAAGCCAGAAGTCGATCCAGATCCTGGCCGAGATGATGAAGCTGCGGCGCGCCTGCTGCAACCCGATGCTGGTGGCGCCCGAACTCGGTCTGGCCAGCAGCAAGCTGGCGGTGTTCGCGCGCCTGCTCGACGACCTGCTGGAGAATCGCCACAAGGTGCTGGTGTTCAGCCAGTTCGTCGACCACCTGACGCTGATTCGCCAGCACCTCGACGCGCGCGGCATTCGCTACCAGTACCTCGACGGCTCGACGCCCATGTTGGAGCGCAAGAAGCGGGTCGATGCCTTCCAGGGCGGCGAGGGCGACGTATTTTTGATCAGCCTGAAGGCCGGCGGCGTCGGCATCAATCTCACCGCGGCCGACTACGTGATCCACATGGACCCGTGGTGGAATCCGGCGGTCGAGGACCAGGCGTCCGACCGCGCGCACCGCATGGGGCAGCAGCGGCCGGTGACGATCTACCGGCTGGTGGCGCGCCACACGATCGAGGAAGGCATCGTCGAACTGCACAAGCACAAGCGCGACCTGGCCGACAGCCTGCTGGAGGGATCCGACCTGTCGGCACGGATGTCGCCGGGCGACATGCTGCGCATGCTTCAGGAAGGCTTGGCGCGCTAACGTCAAGAGCCGGTGTCAGGTCTGACATTCGGACATTTGGTCTTTGAAATGTCCGAATGTCCCCCCAAGGGGAGGGACTGACACCAGTGTTTCATGCAATCATGCTTTTTTTTGACGGCGAGGCATCATGGAAGAAGACAACGCAGCAAGCACCTCGGCCAACGCCCACGTCGTCGGCGTGAAGTCGTGGATCGCCTACTTCGGCACGCTGGTGCTGGCGGCAATTCTGTTCTTTGGCCTGTTGCCGCTGGCGTTCATGTGGAACGAGATCGCCGCCGGCGTCGTGTTCGTGGCGTCCGCCATCCTGATCGGCTACCGCCTGCTGCTGCTGCGCAGCGTGCAGCTGTACTACGACGACGTCGGCGTATGGACCTACTCGGGCATCCTGCCGTGGAAAAAAGGCTTGACCGGCGTGAAGTGGCGCGACATGGACGAAGCGACCTTCGTGCCCGGATTCTGGAGCTGGCTGACCGGCTCGTACACGGTGCGTATCGGCCACCGCTTCTCCAAGGCCAACGAGATCGCGCTGACCAATATCGCGCGCGGCAAGGTGGCCGTCAATACCCTCAACGCCTACCAGCAGGACCTGATCCGCACGAATGTGATCGACTGATGATGGACACCGGCCAGGCGCTCGCTTTCGTCCGTAATCACGGCGTGGTGCTGGTGTCGGCGACCGGCCCGGTGCCGAAGCTGACCGAGGCGATCGCCGGCGAAAGCATCAAGGGCAGCTGGTGGGGCCACCCGAAGGGCAAGCAGATCTTCCCGGTACTGGAAGCCGTCTGCGAACATGCGGACGTGCTGGTGTGCCGCCTGATCGATGGCAAGCTGACACTGGTGCACCGCCGGCTGTGGCCCGCGCTGGCCGCCGCAGCCGGCCACTTTCCTCCCGAGCGCCTGTGCCAGGTGACGCAGCAGCACACCGCCGGCGGGCGCCACCGCAACGTCGAAACCGCGTTCGCGCGCTGGCTGCCCGCGGATGTCGCCGCTGCGGCCCGCGGCATCGGCGTGGCCGGCGCGTTGGCCGCGCTGGGACCGTGGGCAATCCCCTGAACACCTGCATCCAATTGTATCAACGCCCCGCAAGCGGCATGATTAATGCTAACCTGACGCGCGCGTTTGCACCCCATTTACAAGGCCGATTACGATGATGAAAACGAAAATTGCGCTGGCTGTCCTGTTGACGACGTTCGCGCTGGCGCCTGCCAGCGCCGCCAAGGAGAAGAAGGCCAAGCCCGCGGCCGGCAAAGTCGTGAAGGCGGCTGCCGGCAAATCCGCCAAGGCAGGCAAGGCCGCCAAGGCGCCGAAAGCGAAAGCGGGCAAATCCGCTCCGAAGGCCGAGGAAGCGCCGGCGCCCGTCGCCGCGGCAGTGGCGTCGGGGCCGGCCGAACGCTCGTCCGACCGCCGCATGGACTACAACAGCATGCAGTTCCTGACCGCCCAGTGGCGCCTCGACCCGGAAGGCGCGATCCGCGCCGGTAAATACGACGGTGCCGCCAGCCTGACGATCCCGAACGCCGCCACGCGCGCCCACCGGATCGCGTTCACTGACGAGTGGCTGAAAAAATTCGCGAAGTTCGACCCGCGCGCGCTGTCGGACAAGCAGCGCACCGACCTGGCCCTGCTGATCAACAAGCTCAAGGCGGACCGCTGGCACCTGACGACGTTGCGCGAACACGAATGGAACCCGGCGCTGTACAACATCGCCGAGCCGATCGACCTGATCCTCACCACCGAGTACGCGGCCAAGCCGCAGCGCCTGCGCACGCTGCTCAAGCGGCTGGCCAATGTGCCGGCCTACTACCAGGCCGCGCAGGCGAGCATCGTCAACCCGACCCACGAGCACACGCAGCTGGCGATCGCCCAGGCGCCCGGCACCATCACGGTGCTGGCCGACCTTGGCAAGGCGGCGCAGGAATCGATCCTCACGCAGCAGGAAAAGGCGATCTTCGCGCAGCGCATCGCCAACGCCGGCACCGCGCTGCTGCGCTACATCGACTTCCTCGACGCCCTCGACAAGTCGCAGCAGCAGAAGCAGTCGGCGCGCCCGTTCAGGATCGGCAAGGAACTGTACGAGGCAAAGTTCGGCCACGACATTCAGGCCGCCGGCAGCGCCGAGCAGACCTACCAGAAGGCGCTGGCCGCGCGCGAAGAACTGCTGGTGCGGATGGACGGCCTGGCCGACCAGCTGTGGACCAAGACCATGGGCGGCGCCGCAAAGCCGCAGGACCGCACCCGCAAGATCGGCATGGTGATCGACAAGCTGTCGGCCAACCACGTCGCGCGCGAGAACTTCTTCCCGGAGATTCGCCGCCAGATCGCGGTGCTGCAGGACTTTGTAGTGAAGAACAACCTGCTCACGCTCGATCCGAAGCGTCCGCTCGAAGTGCGCGAAACGCCGCTGTACCAGCGCGGCATCGCCGGCGCCAGCATCGACGCGCCAGGGCCGTACCGGCCGCAGGACCGCACCTTCTACAACGTCACCCCGCTCGACGCGCTGACGGCGCAGGACGCCGAGAGCACGCTGCGCGAGTACAACCACTGGATTCTGCAGATCCTGAATATCCACGAGGCGGTGCCGGGCCACTACGCGCAGCTGGTGTATGCGAACAAGTCGCCTTCGCTGGTGAAGTCCTTGTTCGGCAACGGCGCGATGGTCGAGGGCTGGGCGGTGTACGCAGAGCGCATGATGCTCGAAGCGGGCTACGGCGACAATTCGCCGGAGATGTGGCTGATGTACTCGAAGTGGAACCTGCGCGTGGTGACCAACACGATCCTCGACTACAGCGTGCACGTGAACGGCATGACGCAGGCGCAGGCGATGGACCTGCTGGTGCGCCAGGCCTTCCAGACCAACGCCGAGGCGAGCGAAAAGTGGCGCCGCGTGCAGCTCAGCTCAGTGCAGCTGACCAGCTACTTCAGCGGCTACAGCGAGATCATGGAATTGCGCGAACAGCGCAAGCAGGCGCTGGGGCCGAGGTTCGTGCTGAAGGACTTCCACGAGCAGTTCCTCAGCTACGGCAACGCGCCGGTGAAGGTGATCAGGGAGTTGATGGGCAATTAGTTGTCCACTGCGCACGTGGGCGCGCGCGCTGGTTTTCAGCGCCGCGTCAATACGGCGTGTGCGAAGGTAATGCACGTTGATGCGGCGCAGTGGCGGCCGGCGGCGGCATTCTAAGATTGGCTCCCCCACAGCCAAACACAAGGAATGCCATGTTGAAATCCACGATTGCGCTCATGCTTGCCGCCACCCTGGTTGCGTGCGGCGGGAACAATCCCTCCTATCAGCTGAGCGGGCCGCAAACGCAGCAGCCGCCGGGCACCAAGGGTGCGCCGACCGATACCCCGGTGCAGCCGGAGAGCGGCGCCGACACGACGACGGCGATCAAGGCATTAGGGTAGGGCTGACGGCGCTCAGGCCGTCTCTTCCGGGGCCTGGGTGTGCTTGACGAACGCGGGCGCGACCATCAGGCCCAGTTCGAACAGCAGGCACATCGGCAGCGCCAGCGCCAGCTGGCTGACCACATCGGGCGGCGTCACGATGGCCGCGATGACGAAGGCGCCGACAATCGCGTAAGGCCGTATCTCCTTCAGCTTGGCCACGGTGACGACTCCCATCCGCACCAGGATCACCACCACCACCGGCACCTCGAAGGTGGCGCCGAACGCCAGGCACATCGACATGACGAAATCGAGGTAGTTTTCGATGTCGGGCGTGACCGCGATCGAGCTTGGGGCGAACTCGCCGATGAACTTGAAGACGCGGCCGAACACGAAGAAGTAGCAGAACGCGACGCCGCTCATGAACAGGAACGACGACGACACCACCAGCGGCAGCACCAGCTTTTTCTCGTGCGTGTAGAGGCCCGGCGCGATGAACGCCCACAGCTGGTAGAACACCCACGGCAGCGCCAGGATGAAGGCGATCACCAGCGTCACCTTCATCGGCACCAGGAACGGCGCGATGACGCCGGTGGCGATCATCTTCGAGCCGACCGGCAGCGCCGCGATCATCGGCCGCGCGATATAGTCGTAGATCGCCGCCGGCCCCGGCCACAGCATCAGCACCGTGCAGATCAGGGCAATGCCGATCGAGGATTTGACCAGCCTGTCGCGCAATTCGATCAGGTGGGAGATGAAGGTCTCTTCGCCCGCTGCTTTGTCTGTCATTAGAAGAAGGAAGAGGGGGTGGAAAGGCGCGGACGGAATTTCTTGACGCGTGCCGCGCCGGAGATGATGTGGGTGCGGCCGCCATGGCGCTGCTTGTACCAGCCAGGCACCGCGGCGTTACGCGACAGCTTCTTGCGGCGGAAGTCGCGCGCCTTGCGCTCGAGGTCCGCCACCGATGGCTGCGGCGCATGGTCGCTGTCGTCCGAGATGTGGCCGCGCCACGACGCCTGGATGTCGTCGAGATCCTTGCCGATCGAGTTTTCGACGTCGGACTTGATCGAGTGCGCCGTTTCGGTCACTTCCTTGTGCAGGTTGCGCAGTTCGTCGAGCTCGATTTCGCGGCTCACTTCGGATTTCACCTGGTGCAGGTAGCGCTGGGCACGGCCGTACAGGGTCCCGGCCATCCGCGCTACCTTGGGCAGCTTTTCGGGACCGATGACGATCAGCGCGACGACACCGATAATGGCGAGTTTTGAGAGTCCAAGATCGATCATGGATGGGCAAAGTCAGACAGACGCCTGCAGGGCAGGCGGCAGCGTCAGAACTTCGATTTCTCTTTCGTCTCGACGTCGATGGTGGACTTGTCGGCAACCTGCGACGGCGGCACAACCGTGCCCGGCTTTTCCTCGTCGCCCTTGACGCCATCCTTGAAGCCCTTGACGGCCTTGCCGATGTCGGAACCCATGCCGCTGATCTTCTTGGTGCCGAACACCAGCATCACCACGACCAGCACGATCACCCAGTGCCAAATGCTCATTGAACCCATCATATTCTCCTTGCGCGGCGCCAGGCGCCATCAATTCGTGGAAACGGTACGCGGCCAGTATACGCGATGCCGGGGTTTCGTGCCCTTTATCAGCGCTGGCCTCGCCATGGGCGAGGGCCGCCGTACAGGTGAAGGTGCAAATGGTACACCTCCTGGCCACCGTCGGGGCCGCTATTAATCATCGTCTTGTAGCCGCCGGCCGGCTTGCCGTCGGCATCGTAGCTGACCGCACAGCCGTGCTCCTGGGCCAGGCGCGGCGTCAACGCCAGCATCTTGCCCAGCAGTTCGGTGTGACTGGCGTTGCATTCCGATAAGGTTGCCACGTGGATTTTCGGGATCACCAGCAGGTGCACCGGCGCGGCCGGGTTGATATCCTTGAAGGCGAGCAACTCGTCATCCTCGTACACCACCGAGGAAGGGATTTGCTTGGCGGCGATCTTGCAAAACAGGCAGTTTTCCACTTGTCAGCTCCGGTCAGTGTTTGTCGGTCTCGGCAGCATCGCGCAGGACGTCCTTGCGGGCCGCTTTTTCTTCGATGCCGGAAATGCCTTCGCGGCGCGCCAGCTCGTCGAGCACCTGCTGCGGCGTCAGGTTGAACTGCGCCAGCATCACCAGCGAATGGAACCACAGGTCGGCGCACTCGTACAGCACCTTCGAGGCGTCGCCGTCGACGCGCGCGTCCTTGGCCGCCATCACCGTCTCGGTGGCTTCCTCGCCGATCTTCTTGAGAATCGCGTCGTCGCCCTTGGCGAACAGGCGCGAGACGTACGATTTGTCGGGATCGCCGCCGTTTTCCAGCTTGCGCGATTCGATCACCGCGGCCAGGCGGGCAAGTGTCACGCTCATTTGATCGCCTTTTTTGTATAGATCGTTTGCGGATCCTGCAGCACCGGGTCCACGCTTTGCCAGTCCTCGCCATCAAACTTCTGGAAGAAGCACGAGTGGCGCCCGGTATGGCAGGCGATTGCTCCGGCCTGCTCGATCTTGAGCAGCACCACGTCTTCGTCGCAGTCGAGGCGGATCTCCAGCACTTTCTGGATGTGGCCCGATTCCTCGCCCTTGTGCCACAGCTTCTTGCGCGAGCGGCTCCAGTACACCGCTTCGCCCAGTTCGACCGTGCGCGCCAGCGCGTCGCGGTTCATCCAGGCAAACATCAGCACGTCGCCGCTGGCCGCTTCCTGGGCGATCACCGGCACCAGGCCGTTCTCGTCCCAGCGGACCTTCTTGAGCCATGCGTTGCTGGCGGGGGTGACGGTTGACATGCTGTTCCTTAATCGAGGCGCATCGGGATGCCCTGCGCCGCCATGAAGCGCTTGGCTTCTTCGACCGTGTGGTGGCCATAGTGGAAAATGCTGGCGGCCAGCACCGCGTCGGCGCGCCCCAGCTTGATGCCGTCGGCCAGGTCCTGCAGGCCGCCGACGCCGCCCGAGGCGATCACCGGAATGCTCACCGCGTCCGACACGCCGCGCGTGAGCCCCAGGTCGAAACCGGACTTGGTGCCGTCGCGGTCCATGCTGGTGAGGAGAATTTCGCCGGCGCCTAGGCGCTCCATGTTCTGCGCCCACTCGATCGCGTCGAGCCCGGTGGCCTTGCGCCCGCCGTGGGTGAACACTTCCCATTTGCCGGGCGCGACCTGCTTGGCGTCGATCGCCACCACGATGCATTGCGAGCCGTGCTTTTGCGACGCTTCGAACACCAGCTCGGGATTGGTCACCGCCGAGGTGTTCATGCTGACCTTGTCGGCGCCGGCGTTGAGCAGGCGGCGCACGTCTTCGACGCGGCGCACGCCGCCGCCGACGGTGAGCGGGATGAACACGGTGGAGGCGACCGCCTCGATGATGTGCAGGATCAGGTCGCGGTCGTCGGAAGACGCGGTGATGTCGAGGAAGGTGATCTCGTCGGCGCCCTGGCCGTCGTAGCGGCGGGCGATTTCGACCGGGTCGCCGGCGTCGCGCAGCTCGGTGAAGTTGACTCCCTTGACGACGCGGCCGTCGGTGACGTCGAGGCAGGGGATGATGCGTTTCGCAAGCATGGGATTTACGCCTCTGTCTCGCCGGTCAGCTCGTCGGCGCGGACCTGGGCCGTGGCCAGGTCGAGCGTGCCTTCGTAGATCGAGCGGCCGCAGATGACGCCTTCGATGCCTTCGTCCTGCACCGCGCACAGCGCTTCGACGTCGGCCAGGTTGTGCACGCCGCCGGAGGCGATGATCGGCACGCGCACCGCCTGCGCCAGCTTGACGGTGGCCTCGATGTTGACGCCGCCCATCATGCCGTCGCGGCCGATGTCGGTGTAGACGATCGACTCGACGCCGTAGCCTTCGAATTTCTTGGCCAGGTCGATCACTTCGTGGCCGCTCATCTTGCTCCAGCCGTCGGTTGCGACCTTGCCGTCGCGCGCGTCGAGGCCGACGATGATGTGGCCCGGGAAGGCGCCGCAGGCGTCGTGCAAGAAGCCGGGATTTTTCACCGCGGCGGTGCCGACGATGATGTAGGTGATGCCGTCGTCGAGGTAGCGCTCGATGGTGTCGAGGTCGCGGATGCCGCCGCCCAGCTGGACCGGGATCTCGTCGATCTCGTTGTCGAGCGCGAACTCCTGCACCACCTGCAGGATGGACTTGACGGCAGCTTCGTTCTTCGGCTTGCCGGCGAAGGCGCCGTTCAGGTCGACCAGGTGCAGGCGGCGCGCGCCTTTCTTGAGCCAGTGCAGCGCCATTTCGGCGGGGTCTTCGGAAAAGACGGTGGCAAGTTCCATATCGCCCTGTTTGAGGCGTACGCAGTGACCGTCTTTGAGGTCGATGGCAGGAATGAGCAGCATGGTCGGCGGTATCAGGTTAGTGGATGAAAACGGCGGAATCTACGGATTCCAGTGAACGAAATTTTGATACAGGCGCAGGCCGGCGGCCGCGCTTTTCTCGGGGTGGAACTGGGTGGCGACGATGTTATCGCGCGCCACCGCGCAGCAGAACGGGCCGCCGTAATCGGACTCGCCGATCGAATCGGCCGGATCGACCGGCTGGGCGTAATAGCTGTGCACGAAATAGAACCAGGCGTCGTCGAGGATGCCTTCCCACACCGGGTGCGATCGCACGTGGCGCACGCGGTTCCAGCCCATCTGCGGCACCTTGAAGCGCGAGCCGTCGGCCTGCAGCTTGCCCTCGAGCTGGAAGCGCACGACGCGCCCCGGCAGCAGGCCAAGGCCGGCGGTGTCGCCTTCCTCGCTGCGGTCGAACAGCATCTGCTCGCCGACGCACACGCCCAGCATCGGCCGCGTTTTCGAGGCGCGCAGCAGCGCGTCCTGGACACCCGACTCGCGCAGGCTGAGCATGCAGTCGCGCATCGCGCCCTGGCCCGGCAGCACGATGCGGTCGGCGCTGTCGATGTCCGCGGGATTGCCCGAAATGAGCACGTTCGCGTCCGGCGCGACCGCGCGCAGGGCCTGCGCCACCGAGCGCAGGTTGCCCATGCCATAGTCCACTACAACGATCTTGTTCATGGTCGACTTACAGGCTGCCTTTGGTGGACGGGATGGTGCCGGCGGAACGCGCATCGAGTTCGGCGGCCATGCGCAGCGCGCGGCCGAAAGCCTTGAACACGGTTTCGCACTGGTGGTGCGCGTTTTCGCCGCGCAGGTTATCGATGTGCAGCGACACCAGCGCGTGGTTGACGAAGCCCTGGAAGAATTCGTGCGCCAGATCGACGTCGAAGTTGCCGATCATCGAGCGCTTCCACGGCACGTGCATTTCGAGTCCCGGGCGCCCGGAGAAATCGATCACCACGCGCGACAACGCTTCGTCGAGCGGCACGTAGGCGTGGCCGTAGCGGCGGATGCCCTTCTTGTCGCCGATCGCCTTGGCGACCGCCATGCCGAGCGTGATGCCGGTGTCTTCGACGGTGTGGTGGGCGTCGATGTGCAGGTCGCCGACGCACTCGATGTCGAGGTCGATCAGGCCGTGGCGGGCGATCTGGTCGAGCATGTGGTCGAGGAAGGGCACGCCGGTGTTGAGTTTCTGGACGCCGGTGCCGTCAAGGTTGATCGCGACGCGGATCTGCGTCTCGTTGGTGTTGCGGGTAATTTCTGCGGTGCGGGTCATGGGCGGTGCTCTATTTGATCAGCGCTGCTTTAAGGGCAGTCAGGAAGGCGGAATTTTCTTCCGGCGTGCTGACCGTCACGCGGATGCAATTGGCCAGCAGTGCGTTCATTTTACCCATATTTTTGACCAGTACCCGGTCCGCCGCCAGTTTCGCGCAAGCAGCATCGGAATCGGCGACCCGGAACAGCAGGAAATTGGCCGCCGACGGGAATACCTGTTCGACGCCGGGCAGCGCCGCCAGCGCCGCGGCCAGGGCGGTGCGCGCGGCGATCAGGTCGGCCGCCTGGGCGTCGAGCACATCGAGGTGCTCGAGGGCGAATTCGGCGGCGACCTGGGTCAGGACGTTGACGTTGTAGGGCGGGCGCACCTTGTCGAACTGCTCCAGCAGCTTCGGCGCGGCGGACATGTAGCCGAGGCGGATGCCGGCCAGGCCGAGCTTGGACAGGGTGCGCATCACGACCAGGTTCTCGAACTCGGGCAGGTGGCCCATGAAGCTGTCGCGGGCGAACGGCTCGTAGGCCTCGTCGACGACGGCGATGCCGGTGTCGCCCATCGCGTCGATCAGCTCGGCCATGTCGGCGGCGTCGTACAGGTTGCCGGTCGGGTTGTTCGGGTAGGCCAGGAACAGCACCGCCGGCTTGTGCTCGCGGATCGCCGCCAGCAGCGCCGGCTGGTCGAGCGTGAAGTCCGCCTTGAGCGGCACGCCGACGAAGTCCATGCCGGCGAACTGCGCCGAGCGCTGGTACATGACGAAGGCCGGCACCGGCGCCACGATCACGGCGCGGCGGTCCTGGCGCGCGGTGGCCATGGCGATGATCGAGATCAGCTCGTCGGAGCCGTTGCCGAGGATGACGTCGTAACCGGCCGGCACGCCGAGCTTGGCGCGGATGCGCTGCTTGAGCGTGGCGTAGGAAGCGACCGGATAGCGGTTCAGCGCCGCCGCGGCCAGGCGCTCGCCCAGTTCGGCGCGCAGCGGTGCCGGCAGCTGGTACGGGTTCTCCATCGCGTCGAGCTTGATGTAGCCGGAGGCGTCTGGCACGTTGTACGTGCTGGCGGCGCGCACGTCGGCGCGGATGGTGTTGGCGATCAGAGTGTCGATGAAAGACATAAGGTTCCTTGGCTATCGGGTTCTTCCGGCTCGGTTTTCTTGGCGTTCTTGCGCTTGGCCTTGGCCTTGGTCAGTACTGGTTCCTCGGACGCGGCGAGCCGGCTTTCGATGATCCGGCAGTAGTCAGCATTGAGCTCGAAGCCGACGTAATTGCGGCCGCAACGCTTGGCCGCCAGCGCCGTGGTGCCGCTGCCCATGAACGGGTCGAGCACGACGCCGCCCGGCGGGCACGAGGCCTTGAGCATGCGCTCGATGATCTCGAGCGGCTTCTGGGTCGGATGGTCGGCGCGCTCCGGATGCTCGCGGTGCAGGCGCGACACGCTCCACAGGTCCTTCGGGTTGTAGCCGATTTCGAGCCACTTGGCGCCGACAAAGATCGAGCGCGACCTGGCCTTCTTGGTTTCGGCGTCGTAGGCGATGCGCACGGCGTCGAGGTCGAAGTAGTAGTCCTTGCGGTTGACGAAAAAGCCGATGGTGTCGTGCACCGACGTGAAGCTGCGCACGCTGCCGCCCATCGACGGCACCCGGCGGTCCCAGATGATCTCGTTCATCATCGTCATGCGCTGCTTGAGCATGACGAAGATCTCCGGCGAAAAGCGCCAGGTCAGGAAGATGTACAGGCTGCCGTTGGCCTTCAGCTTGGGCAGCGCCGCGTCGACCCACTGCTCGGTCCAGGCCAGGTAGTCGGACACGCTCTGCTGGTCGGAGGCGTTGCCGTAGTCCTTGCCGAGGTTGTACGGCGGGTCGGTCAGTATCAGGTCGACCGAGCCGTCCGGGATGCGCTTGAGTCCTTCCAGCGCATCCTCGCAGAACACCTGGTTCAACCAGGCGTTCATGCTTGCGGCTTGATGCGCACGGGTTGAAAGCGTAACTCGGCGCTGCGGGCGTGCGCCTGCAGGCCCTCGCCGTAGGCCAGTTCGGCCGCTACCTTGCCAAGCGTCTGGGCGCCGGCTTCGGAGACGAACAAAATCGACGAGCGCTTCTGGAAATCGTAGACGCCCAGCGGCGACGAGAAGCGCGCGGTGCGCGAGGTCGGCAGCACGTGGTTCGGGCCGCAGCAATAGTCGCCCAGCGACTCGGACGAGAAGCGGCCGAGGAACATGGCGCCGGCGTGGCGGATCAGATCGGCCCACTGCTGCGGGTCTTCGGCCGAAATCTCGAGGTGCTCGGCGGCGATGGCGTTGGCGATCTCGCAGGCTTGCGCCATGTCGCGCACCTTCACCAGCGCGCCGCGGTCCGTCATCGAGGTGCGGATGACGTCCTGGCGCGGCATCGTCGGCAGCAGCTTGTGGATGCTCGCCTCAACCTGCGCGATGTAATCCGCGTCCGGGCACAGCATGATGGCCTGCGCCAGTTCGTCGTGCTCGGCCTGCGAGAACAGGTCCATCGCCACCCAGTCGGGGTCGGTGGTGCCGTCGCACAGCACCAGGATTTCGGACGGGCCGGCGATCATGTCGATGCCGACGGTGCCGAACACGCGCCGCTTGGCCGACGCCACGTAGGCGTTGCCGGGGCCGACGATCTTGTCGACCGCGGCAATCGTTGCGGTACCGTAGGCGAGAGCGCCGACAGCCTGGGCGCCGCCGATGGTGATGACGCGGGTGACGCCGGCAATCGCCGCCGCGGCCAGCACCATCTGGTTCTTCACGCCGTCCGGCGTCGGCACCACCATGATGATCTCGGCCACGCCGGCCACTTTGGCGGGGATCGCGTTCATCAGCACCGACGACGGATACGCCGCTTTGCCGCCGGGGACGTAGATGCCGACCCGGTCGAGCGGCGTGATGCGCTGGCCGAGCACGGTGCCGTCAGCTTCGGTGTAGCTGAAGCCTTTCAGCTCCTCTTTCTGGCGCTCGTGGAAAACGCGGATGCGCTCTGCCGCCACCTGCAGCGCGGCGCGCTGGGCTTGCGGCAGCGCCTCCAGTGCGGCATCGAGTTCGGCCTGGCCGATGTCGAATTCGGCCATTCCAGCAGCGCTGATACGGTCGAACTTGTTGGTGTATTCGAGCACCGCGGCGTCGCCGCGCGCCTTGACGTCGGCCAGGATAGCCGCGACTGCCGATTCGATCGCGTCGTCGGTGGACGCGTCGAATGCGAGCAGGGTATCGAGCTTGTGCTTGAAGTCCGGCTGCGTGGAATCGAGCTTGCGGATCTGGATCGACATGTGGAAATCAGCCTTGCAGGTTTGAAGCGCGTTCGAACGCCTCGAGGATGGGTTGGAGCCGCGCGCGCTTGAGTTTCAGCGCGGCCTGGTTCACCACCAGGCGCGACGAAATCTCCATGATGGTTTCGACTTCGACGAGGTTATTGGCGCGCAGCGTGTTACCGGTCGAGACGACGTCGACGATGGCGTCGGACAGGCCCACCAGCGGCGCCAGCTCCATCGAGCCGTAAAGCTTGATCAGGTCGACGTGCACGCCCTTGGCGGCGAAGTGCTCGCGCGCGGTCTGGACGAACTTGGTGGCCACGCGCAGGCGTTTGCCCTGGCGTACCGCGCTCTCGTAGTCGAAGCCGGCGTTGACGGCGACCGACATGCGGCAGGCGGCGATCTTCAGGTCGATCGGCTGGTACAGGCCTTCGCCGCCATGCTCGAGCAGCACGTCCTTGCCGGCCACGCCGAAGTCGGCGGCGCCGTACTGGACGTAGGTCGGCACGTCCGAGGCGCGCACGATGATGACGCGCACGTTGGGGTCGTTGGTGGCGAGGATCAGCTTGCGCGACGTCTCCGGGTTCTCGGTGACGACGATGCCGGCCGCCGCCAGCAGCGGCAGGGTGTCGTCGAAGATGCGGCCCTTCGACAGCGCGAGGATCAGCTGGCCGCTCGCTTCGGTGGCAAATGGATTCATCGGTGGCCGCTTACTTGATGCGCACGATGTCGGCGCCCACTTTCGACAGCTTCACTTCCATGCGGTCGTAGCCGCGGTCGAGGTGGTAGATGCGGTCGATCAGCGTGGTGCCTTCGGCTGCCATGCCGGCGATGACGAGCGACGCCGAGGCGCGCAGGTCAGTTGCCATCACCGGCGCGCCGCGCAGGCGGAACACGCCGGCAATGTGGGCGGTGTTGCCGTCGGTGCGGATGGCCGCGCCCAGGCGGTTCATCTCCTGCACGTGCATGAAGCGGTTTTCGAAGATCGTCTCGGTCACCGTGCTGGTGCCGCCGGCGATGGTGTTGACGGCCATGAACTGCGCCTGCATGTCGGTCGGGAAGCCCGGGTATTCGGTCGTGCTGAAGCTGACCGGGCGTGGCCGGCCGTCCATCGTGGCGCGGATCGAGTCGGCGCCGACGTCCATCACCAGGCCGATTTCGCGCAGCTTTTCGAGCGCGGCGTCGAGGATGTCGGTGCGGGTGTTGCGCAGGATGATGTCGCCGCCGGTGGCCGCCACCGCGCACAGGAACGTCGCCGCTTCGATGCGGTCCGAGATCACTGCGTGCTTCGCGCCGTGCAGCGCCGGCACGCCCTGGATCACCAGGCGCTCGGTGCCGATGCCTTCGATCTTCGCGCCCATCGCCACCAGCAGGTTGGCCAGGTCGGTCACTTCCGGTTCCTGGGCGGCGTTTTCGAGGATGGTTTCGCCTTCGGCGAGGGTGGCCGCCATCAGCAGGTTCTCGGTGCCGGTCACGGTGATCATCTCGGTGCGGATGCTGGCGCCCTTCAGTTTCGGGCACTTGGCGTAGATGTAGCCGCCTTCGATGGTGATCTCGGCGCCGAGCGCCTCGAGACCCTTGATGTGCTGGTCGACCGGACGCGAGCCGATCGCGCAGCCGCCCGGCAGCGACACCTTGGCTTCGCCGAAGCGCGCCAGCAGGGGGCCCAGCACCAGGATCGAGGCGCGCATGGTCTTGACCATCTCGTAGGGCGCTTCGAGCGTGTCGATGGCGCTGCCGTTGAGGGTGACGGTCTCGCCGTCCTGCTTGACGCTCAAGCCGGTCTGCGCCAGCAGTTTGAGCATCGTCTTGACGTCGTGCAGGTGCGGCACGTTCGACAGTTCGAGGTCGCCCGCGGTGAGGAGACCCGCGCACAGGATCGGCAGGGCGGCGTTCTTGGCGCCGGAGATAATGATTTCACCGTCGAGGCGTTTGCCGCCAACTATCTGGAGCTTGTCCATGGTTATCCTTGATATTCTTCAGGGGTGAGGGTCTTCATCGACAGCGCGTGGATCTCTTCGCGCATGCGTTCGCCGAGGGCGGCGTAGACCAGCTGGTGGCGCGCGATCGGGCGCTTGCCGGCAAACGCCGGCGAGACGATGACGGCGGTGAAGTGCTGGCCGTCGCCCTCGACTTCGAGGTGGGTGCATTCGAGGCCGGTGCTGATATAGCCGTGAATCAGTTCAGGAGTAGTTGCCACGGTAGATTCCTTGATTAGTGACGCAGGTTGTAGCCGCGCTTGAGCAGGTTGACGGCGATCGTCGCGAGCACCACGAAAAACACGCTGACGATGGCGAGGCTGGTCCACGGCGAGATGTCCGACTGGCCGAAGAAGCCGTGGCGGAATCCGTCAATCATATAAAAGAACGGATTGAAATGCGAGACCGCCTGCCAGAAAGGCGGCAGCGACTTGATCGAGTAGAACACGCCCGACAGGAAGGTCGCCGGCATGATCAGGAAGTTCTGGAACGCCGCCAGCTGGTCGAATTTCTCGGCCCAGATGCCGGCGATGACGCCCATCGTGCCGAGGATGGCGGCGCCCAGCAGCGCGAACACGGCGATCCACAGCGGCGCGACGAACGACAGGTCGGCGAACCACGCGGTGATGATGAACACGCCGGCGCCGACGACGATGCCGCGCACCACGGAGGCCAGCACGTAGGCCGAGATGATCTCCCAGTGCGACAGCGGCGGCAGCAGGATGAACACCAGGTTGCCGGTGATTTTCGACTGGATCAGCGACGACGACGAGTTGGCGAAGGCGTTCTGCAGCACGCTCATCATCACCAGGCCCGGGATCAGGAAGGCGGTGTACGACACGCCGGGATAGACCTCGACGCGGCCTTCGAGCACGTGGCCGAAGATCAGGAGGTACAGCATGGCGGTCAGGATCGGCGCCGCCACAGTCTGGGTCGCGACTTTCCAGAAGCGCAGCGTCTCCTTGTAGAGCAGGGTCTGGAAGCCTACCGAAATGACGCTCACAGCGAACCTCCATCCATGATCTGCAGGAAGATGTCTTCCAGGTCAGCTTGCTGCAACTGCATCTCGTCGATGACAACGCCGGCTTCGCGCAGGCGGCCGAGGATCTGCTCGACTTCGGCATATTCGTTGACGCGCAGGCTGAACTTGCGGCTGCCCGGTTCCGGCTCGTGCGACACCAGGTGGCGCAGGTCCGTCGGCAGTTCGCCGCTGGCCAGGTGCACGATCAGCTGCGAGCCGGAGATGCGGCGGATCAGCGCGGACATGGTGTCGAGGGCGACGACCTTTCCGGCGCGCAGCATCGCCACGCGCTGGCACATCGCCTGCGCCTCTTCCAGGTAGTGGGTGGTCAGCACGACGGTGTGGCCTTCGCGGTTCAAGCGCGAAATGAATTTCCACAGGCCCTGGCGCAGTTCGACGTCGACGCCGGCGGTCGGCTCGTCGAGCACGATGACCGGCGGCTTGTGCACCAGCGCCTGCGCCACCAGCACGCGGCGCTTCATGCCGCCCGACAGCGCGCGCATGTTGACGTCGGCCTTGCCGGTCAGGTCGAGGTTTTCCATCACCTCGTCGATCCACTTGTCGTTGTTCTTCAGGCCGAAGTAGCCGGACTGCAGGCGCAAGGTCTCGCGCACGGTGAAGAAGGGGTCGAACACCAGTTCCTGCGGCACCACGCCGAGCTTCTTGCGCGCTTCGCGAAAGTCGGTGACGACGTCGTGGCCGTGGATGGAGACGCTGCCGGCGTCCGGACGGATCAGGCCGGCGATGGTGGAAATCAGCGTGGTCTTGCCGGCGCCGTTCGGGCCCAGCAGGCCGAAGAATTCGCCTTCCTCGATCGACAGGGAAACTCCGCCCAGTGCCTTCAGGTTCTTGTAGCTTTTTTCGACGTTGGTGATCTGGATTGCAGTCATTCTTTTGGTGCTTAGGTGATTTGTCCAGCGGCAAGGATTTTCGCGGGGGGAGTCAATTATAGGGGAAATTGACGGATGAGCCGCAAGGGGCCGGGATTACGAAAGAGAACAGTGACCGGACGAACGCGCGCCCATCCGGCCTCAGGGGTAAAGCAGGATCAATGGTGTTGCAGGTTGGCGGGCGATTCCACCAGCAGCGTGTCGACGCCGTACAGATTGGCCAGGCTTTTCAGGCTGACCGGCAGGTTAATGAAGGACACGGCGACGCCGGCCTTGCGGGCGGCGCGCTGCACCGCCAGCAGGACGGCCACGCCGGACGAGTCCGCCAGCTTCACCGAGCTGAGGTCGAACACGGTCTGGCCGGCGCCCAGCGCCGCCAGGCCGCGCTCGAGGGCGCCGCGGGCGGTCTGGAACGTCAGCGTTTCCAGTGCCGGATGGGAAGTCGTTTCCGTCATGGCGCCGTGCTTACTTGCCAGCCTTGACCGGCTTGCTGGCCAGCTGCTTGTTGCGCTCGGCCAGCTTGGCGATCAGGCCGTCGATGCCGCCCTTGCCGATTTCAGTGGCGAAGGTGCCCTTGTAGGTTTCCACCAGCCACGCGCCGAGCACGTTGATGTCGAAAATCTTCCAGCCGGACGGGCCCTTGGCCAGGCGATAGTTCAGCTGGATCGGCTCGCCGCGGGCGACGTTGACCTGCGAACGCACTTCGACTTCGGTATCGGCCGGCTCGGAGCGCATCGGCTTGAATTCGACCGTCTCGTTCTTGATCTGCGACAGCGCGCCCGAGTAGGTGTGGATCAGCAGCGTGCGGAACTCGTTCGACAGCCGGGTCTTCTGGTCCGGCGTGGCTTCGCGCCAGAAGCGGCCGGCCGCCAGCGCGGTCATGCGCTGGAAGTCGACGTAGGGCAGGATCTTGGCGTCGACCAACGCCATCACCTTCTGCTGGTTGCCGGACTGAATGTCCTTGTCGGCCTTGGCAGTCTCGATCACGTCGTTGCTGATGCGCTTGACGAGGACGTCCGGTGCCTCGTTGCCGACCGGCGCGGGCGCGGCGACGGCGCAGGCGGCAAATGCCAGGGTGCTCATTGCGATTAGGTGCTTGATCAGTTTCATGGGTCCTCTTTTCTGTTTGCGGGTACGACAAAGCTGCAACCGCTCTCATTGGCGGTACAGGAATCCTGGTTAACTACTTCGACGGCGTTTCGGATGACACGGCTGGGGCCGGCGTCGTCCGTTTTCTTGCAGGCGCACGCTTTTTGGGGGCCGCGGCCGCGGCCGGCACCACCGCTGCCGGCGCCGCTGCTTCCGGGGTCGGACCGGGATCGTCGGCGTAGGCGTCGCGGATGCTTTTTGCTTCCGAACCGGTCGCCGCTGCCGGGGCAGTTGCGGCTGGGGCCGGCGCAGCGGCAGCGCCGCGCGCAGCGCCCGCGGCCGAGGCGCCCGGATCGTCCGGATAAGCCGCCTTGATCGCCTTGGCGTCGGCCGGCACGTCCTCTTTCCTGGTTTCCTTCTCGCCCTTCTTGAACTTGATCTTCTGGTCGCCGTTGTCGGTGATGCGGCTCATGCGGCGCTGCAGGAAGCCGTCGCGGATGAACTCGTAGCGGTCGAGCGCGGCTTCCTCCATCAGGTTCGAGGCGTCCAGCACGGCGGCGCGCTGGTCGACCGCGCGCACGGCGATGCCGACGTTGCGCCAGCCGACCGGATCCTTGTAGGCCCACGGATCGGCGGCGACGTCGATCGGCATGACGACCGTATCGCGCACCGTCGACGGGCCCAGCAGCGGCAGCATCAGGTAAGGACCGGCCGGCACGCCCCAGGCGCCGAGCGTCTGGCCGAAGTCCTCGTTGTGCTTGTGCAAGCCGGCTTCGGAACCGATGTCGAGCAGGCCGCCGATACCGAGCGTCGAGTTCAGCGCGAAGCGGGTCAGATCGGACATGCCGTCCTGGCCCTTGCCCTGCATCAGGTTGTTGACGCCGGTCCACAGGTCGGACAGGTTGCCGAAGAAGTTCGACACGCCGGTCTGCACGAAGGTCGGCAGCACTTGCTTGTAGGCAGTGGCGGCTGGCTTGAGCGCGGCGCGGTCGACCGCATCGTTGAACTTGAACATCTGGCGGTTGAATTTTTCGTATGGGTCGCGCGGGTTGGGACCCGTTGCGCAGCCGGCCAGCGTGGTGCTGACGGCCAGCGCCAGCGCGATGGAGCGCCAGCTGGTGGCCGCTCGGGGATTGGTTGCCGTGGTCATTTTGATTCCTTTCCGTCGGCAGCCTTGCTGTAGATGAACTGATTGATCAAGTCCTCCAGCACGGCCGCAGATTGGGTACTGTTGATGCGGTCGCCTGCCGCCAGGTTGACGGTGTCGCCGCCAGGCACGATGCCGATGTACTGCTCGCCCAGCAAGCCCGCCGTCAGAATCTTCAGCGAGCTATCCTTGGGAAACTTGTGGCCCGAGTCGAGGTCCAGCGTGACTTGCGCCTGGTAGGTCTTGTCGTCGAAACGGATGTCGCCGACCCGGCCGACCACCACGCCGGCGCTCTTGACCGGGGCCTGCGGCTTGAGGCCGCCGATATTGTCGAACCTGGCGGTGATCGGGTAAGTCTTGCTGAACGACAGCGTGCTCATGTTGCCGGCCTTGAGGGCGAGGAACACCAGCGAGGCCAGTCCCAGCAGGACAAACAAGCCAACCCAGATGTCGATAGTTTTGCGGTGCATAATTGTTTCCTAACTCTTGTTATTGGCCCGGGCAACGCTGCCCGGGCCAAAGGATTGCCGTCTACTTATTGAACATCAGTGCGGTCATGACGAAATCGAGGCCCCAGATCATCAGCGACGAGATCACCACGGTACGGGTGGTGGCGCGCGAGACGTCTTCCGGCGTCGGGTCGGCGTGATACCCCTGGAACAGGGCGGTGAAGGTGACGGCGATGCCGAACACCACGCTCTTGATGACGCCATTCAGAATGTCGGCGCGCACATCCACGTTGGCCTGCATCTGCGACCAGAAGGCGCCTTCGTCGACGCCGATCAGCTGCACGCCGACCAGGTAGCCGCCGAGCACGCCGACGGCGGAAAAGATCGTCGCCAGCACCGGCATCGCGATGACGCCGGCCCAGAAGCGCGGCGCCAGCACGCGCTGGATCGGGTTGATTGCCATCATTTCCATGGCAGACAATTGCTCCCCGGCCTTCATCAGGCCGATTTGCGCGGTCAGCGAGGTGCCGGCGCGCCCGGCGAACAGCAGCGCGGTGACGACCGGTCCCAATTCACGCACCAAAGCTAGTGCGACAACCTGGCCAAGCTTTTGTTCGGCGCCGTAGGGCGTCAGCGTGATGTAGCCTTGCAGGCCAAGAACCATGCCAACGAACAGGCCGGAGACGATGATGATGACGAGCGAATAGTTGCCGATGAAATGGATCTGCTCGGAAATCAGGCCGGGCCGGCGCATGGCGCCTGGCGACACCCGCAGCAGGCCGAAGAAGGAGCGGGTGGCGAAGCCGACATGGGCGAGGTTTTCGCGCAGCGTGCGGCCGATCGCTTCGAGGACATTGGCGATCATGCGCGCGCTCCCAGTCCGAGGTCGTCGGCCAGCGACTTGCCCGGATAGTCGAACGGCACCGGGCCGTCCGGCTCGGCGTTGACGAACTGCTTGACGTAGGGGTCGGTCGAGACGCGCAGGTCGGCCGGCGTGCCCTGCGCGACGATCTTGCCGGCGGACATGAAATAAACGTAGTCGGCGATCGCAAAGCACTCGTGGACGTCGTGCGACACCAGGATCGAGGTCGAGCCGAGCGCGTCGTTGAGCTTGCGGATCAGGTTGGCGGTGACGCCCATCGAGATCGGGTCGAGGCCGGCGAACGGCTCGTCGTACATGATCAGTTCCGGGTCGAGCGCGATGGCGCGGGCGACGGCGACGCGGCGCGCCATGCCGCCGGAGATCTCGGCCGGCTTGAGCTGGGCGGCATTGCGCAGTCCGACCGTGTTCAGCTTGAGCAGCACGAGGTCGCGGATCAGCTCTTCCGGCAGGTCGGTGTGTTCACGCAGCGGGAAGGCGACGTTGTCGAAGACGGACAGGTCGGTAAACAGCGCGCCGAACTGGAACAGCATGCCCATCTTGCGGCGCAGGCGGTACAGGCCATCCGTGTCGAGCTGGTGGACGACTTCGCCGCCGACCTTGACGTCGCCTTTTTGCGGGCGGATCTGGCCGCCGATCAGGCGCAGCACCGTCGTCTTGCCGCAGCCTGAGCCGCCCATGACGGCCACGACTTTCCCGCGCGGGAAGTCCATGTGCAGGTTCGACAGGATGACGCGCTCTCCGTACGCAAACTGCAGATCGCGGATTTCGACAAGATTGGACACGGGGCTATTCGGTATTTGAGATTGCCGTATTGTAGTGCAGAAAGGTCAATCTCTGCTGGCGCGCGCCCGTTTCGGGGCCTGTTCACAGGACCAGAATACAACACTAATGAACGACGGGTCAGATATTTCCGGCCGTAAGTATTTGTTTTTATTGAACAAGGGAAATCATACGGGCTCGTGTTTAGTTGCAAAATATTAAGTCACGAGTGCATGTAAAGCCGCGGGCAACGGCGCGGGGTGGTTCCGCTTGCGAGGGAAATTGTGCGGTGCGAAGTGTTAAGAGTAGCGTCGCTGACACTTCGTCAAAGCCAGCCGAAACCTTTCGCCATCATGCCCGACAAGCCAACCGCAATGGTGACGAGGCCGCCGAACATGAGGCGAAAGTCCCTGTCACGGTGGGCGCGGAGGTCCTTGAACTCCGAGAGGAACTCGATGGCCGTCTCCAACCGGGCGATACGCTCGCCAAACTCGCCGAGCTTCGTTTCCACCGCGCCGAAGCGCATTTCCAGGGCACCGACCCGTTGTTTAATCTCGCCAACATCCGCCGTCAGAATTGTGGTCGGGGAGGCCAATTTCGCTCCATTGCGTACGGTTTCCATACTTCTCTTCTCCAGTGCCTTGAAAACCAGTCTACGACGATCGGCGCTCGCGTCAAGCGCGGAATGCGCCTTTATCTCGCCGCATTCCGGACCCGCAGCAGCACCAGGCCGAAGTTGGAATAGGCCACGATGTCGCCGCTGTCGGACACCGCGCCGGCCCCGCTCAGCACCAGGTCGCGCGGCGCGTCGGGGATGCGCGTGTTGAGGTCGACCATGCCGTCGGCCTCGGTCCAGCTGAACGCGCGCGGTTCGCCGCGGCTGGTGCGGGCAAAGCCGACCACCTGGCCGGCGCCGTTGATCGAGTCGGCGCGCGACGACGCTCCGCCGAAGGTGCCGAGGTCGCGCAGCGACTTGCCGTCGTACAGGAAGGCATGGGCGGTGCCGGAGGCGGTGTCGGCGTCGCCCACCACCAGGCCGGACTCATTGATGGCGGCGGCGAACGAGCCGGCGCCGCCGAAGGTGCCGAGGTCTTTCATGGCGCCGTCGCGATACAGGAAGGCGTGGCGCTGACCGCCGGCGGTGTCGGAGACGCCGATGACGTGGCCGGCGTCGCTCAGGCCGTACACCAGCGATTCGGCGCCGCCGAGCGTGCCGAGCGGCCGGACGCAGCCGCAAGTTTCGTCGAAGAAGCCGAGCTGGACGCGGGCGTCGGCCTGGAAGTCGCCCGCCACCTGGCCGGCGCCGTTGACGACCCAGCCGACCGAGGCGCCGCCGGGCGTGGCCAGTTGCTTGAGCTGGCCGTCGCGGTACAGGAAGGCGTGGCGGGCGCCGTCCGCGCTGGTGGCGTAGCCGGTGACCTGGCCGCTTTCGTTGATGTCGGCGGCCAGCGCGTAGGCGCCGCCGAAGTTGCCGAGGTCGCGCATGGCGCCGTCGTACAGGAAGGCGCGCGACCAGCCCTGGCCATAGGCGCGGCCGACCACCTGGCCGCGCTGGTTGATGGCGTGCGCCTCGGAGCCGGCGCCGCCCATGGTGCCGAGGTCGATCATGGTCTTGCCGTCGTACAGGAAGGCGTGCAGGCTGCCGTCGCGCGCGTCGATGGTGCCGGCGACCTTGCCGTCGGCGGTGATGCCGTTATGGTGGACGACGGCTTCGCTGCCCTTGCCGCCGAGCGACAGCGCGATGACGTCGTAGGTGACGCCCTGGTACTGCGGCGGGCGCGGATGGTCGTGCCAGCCATCGCCCTGGCCGCCGCAGCCGGCCAGCACGCCGGCCAGGGCCAATGCGGCCGCCCGCCACAGCCAGCTTGCCGGGAATTTTTCGAATGCCATCAACATGGTCTGCTCCTCGATCGAAGTGGGACTCCTGATCAGTAAGAGCGGCGGCGTGGCGTAATGGTTGCGTTAGCGAAGGCGGCGGCAGCGCGTCCTTGTGGCACATCAGGGATGCGCGCGAAGTGGCAGCGCGAACTGCCAGGCCCGGCTTACTTGGCCAGCGGCAGCCGCAAGGTAAAGACGATTTCCGGCGTTTCGTAATGGTAGGCCAGCGAGCCGCCGTGGCCGCGCGCGATCTGGTGGGCGATGTACAGCCCCAGCCCGACGCCCTTGCGATTGCGCGGATTGTTCAGCGAGGTGTGCTTGAACGGGTCGAACAGCTTGTCGGTGACGGCCTCCGGAATGGGCGCGCCATGGTTGCGCACCGTGATCACGGCATCGCCGCCGTCGCCAAGCAGGCCAATCCGGATCGGCATCCCCGCCTCGCCGTGATGGCGCGCGTTGCTGAGCAGGTTGGCCAGCACTTGCACCAGGCGGTCGGGATCGATCATCGCGCTGACCGGCGCCGGCGCCTCGAGCCGGAAGCTGGCGCCCGGGTGGGCGGCGGCCAGCTCGTCGACCAGGTCGACCAGCATCGCATTGAGGTCGGTCGGCGCCAGCTGCAGCCCGAGGCCGATGCCGCCGTTGATGCGGCTCATGTCGAGCACGTGGCCGATCAGCCGCTGCATGCGGTTGCTGGACGACTGGATGCGCCGGCCGATCGTCTCGGACTGCGAACCGCGTTCGAGCATTGCGCCGGCCATGTTGATGGCCTGCAGCGGGTCGCGCAGGTCGTGGCCGAGCATGGCCATCAGCTCGGTGCGCGCGCGATCGATCTCGACGTTGCGGGCCGCCACCGCGCGGGTGATCTTCGACAGCAGGGCGCTGGCGATGGTCAGGCAGGTGGCGTCCCACGGCTCGGCGCGTCCGCGCACTGTCTCGCGCCATTCGTCGAACGAGCCGCGCGGCGTCAGGCGCGGCCCGAGCGGCCCGTGCGCGACGATCTTTTCCGGCTTGCCGGCCCAGCGCACTGCTTCGACCTGCTCGGCGCGCAGCGCCAGCATCACGCCCTGCGACGACGGGTCGAACGACATGGCCAGCATGCCGACCCACTTGCCCAGCCGCGGGCGCAGCGCGTCCGGCCAGTGGGCCGCTTCGGTGCGCTGGAACAGCACCTCGCCGCTGCCGGCCACCGAATCGAGCATGGCGCGCGCCAGCGCCGGATCGACGTCGCCGTGCTGAATCAGTTCGCCATCCTGGGCGACGACCAATGCGTCGGCCTGCAGCGCCTCGCATAGTTCCGGCAGGTGCGGCACCAGCGCGCGCAGTACCTGGTCGTCATGGGTCATGGTCTCGAGCATGCGCGATCCGAGTTCGGCGGCGCGCTCGATGCCTGCCGCGTGGCCGCGCGCTTCCAGCGTCTGCACGCTCGAGGCGAGCACCTGGGCCAGCACGTCGGCCGCCATGCGGATCGAGTACGGCACCTGGCGCGGCGCCATGTGATGGCAGGCCAGCATGCCCCACAGGCGCCCGCCGACGACGATCGAGATGCTCATCGACGCGTGCACGCCCATGTTCTGCAGGTATTCGATGTGGATCGACGAGACGCTGCGCAGCACGCCGTGGCTCATGTCGAGCGGGGGGTCGCCGTCGCGGCCCAGCACCGGCACCGGCTGGTAGCCGACGTCGCTGATCAGGCGCAGCGTGTTGATCAGGTACAGGCGCCGCGCCTGCGCCGGGATGTCGCTGGCCGGGTAGCGCCGGCCCAGGTAGGGCTCCATCGCATCGCCGCACGACTCGGCAACGACGTCGCCGCTGTCGTCGTGGCGGAAGCGGTAGGCCATCACGCGGTCGAAGCCGGTCAGCTGGCGCACCTGCTGCACCACCATGTTGAGCAGCGCCTCGACCGACTGCTGGCGCTTGAGGCGGTCGATGGCGCCGTGCGCCTTCAGCGCGAACGAGGCCACCACGTCCGAACTGAGCGAACGGCGCTCGAATTCGGCGATGATGCGGCCATGGTGGGCGTGCACGATGCAGTCGAACTCCTGGTCGCCGATGGTGACCTCGCAGGCGGCCGGCATCGCTTCGCCGGCAGCGAGGTCGGCGCCGGCTTCGTGAATCAGTTCGACCGCGGCGAGCGGCAGGTTCAGTGCCGCCAGTTCGGCGCCAAGCGCCGGCTGCGCGCCGGTCAGCTCGCGGCAGTTGGCGCTCCACGCCATCAGCAGGCGCTGCGCGCTGAACGCAAACAGCGCGCCGTGCGGCTGGATCGAGCCGGGGATGTGGATCGGCTCGGCGGCGCAGTTGGCCAGGGTCAGGTCGGAATCAGTCATGGGCGGCGTCCATCAGCGCGAGCAGGCTGTCGAACGCGTCGCAGGCGCCGGCGCAGGCGTCGGCGACCGCGCATGGCGTGGTCACATCGGCGCGCAGTTCGGCGAGGAAGTGCTGCCAGCGGGCGCCGACCGCGGCGCCGTCGGCGCCGAGATAGGTCAAGGGATGCGGCGCCAAAGCGCCGCGCAGGCGCTTGAACAGCACCGCGCCGCCCAGCTGCGAGCCTTCGACGACATAGCACACTCCCCAGCGGTAGGCGGTGCTGGCGCCGGCGGCCCAGCGTGGCGCGGCCAGGGTGAGCAGCGCAAGCTGGGGCGGCATCGCCGGATCGGCCAGGTCGGCTTCGATGACGGCCGCGCGCGCGACCTTCGCCAGGCGCGCCGGATCCTGCGGGCCATCGTGGTAGCCGGCCAGCCAGGCTTCGATCGAAACGAGCCAGGTGTGCAGCAGCGTCAGGTGCGCGCCGTAATCGGCCAGCGACGGCGCGGCGGCGGCGAGCGGCATGGCGCGGTCGAGAATATCGTGACGGTCGGCCGTCGCGCGGCGCAACGCCCCCAATACATCCGGTTCAACCACGTCTGTCACTTTGTCCAACCTCACCTCGCTGTGCGACGACGGCTGGGATGAAAGGCTTTCCATCGGACCACCGCACGTCAGTTCGAAATCGTATCACGCGAACCGCTCATCGGGGCGCGACGCAGGCGGCATCGACCAACAGACAAATGCGGGGGCGTATACACGGTTACCCGTGGTTTCCCTGCCGTGCGCCGGTCTGCCGCACGGCGCCCCCGTCTTCCTTCATGCCGGCTAGCCGACGGTGCAGCCGCAAGGCGGCTTCGGCGGCGGTGGCGGCGGCGGCTCGTACGAATCGTTGTCGCCGCCGCAACCCGTGAGCAGGCCGCTGAGCGTCGCCGCGGCGGCCAACATGACTAGCCGCGCCGAAATTTTTGCAAGTGGTGTCAACATGATCTACTCCTCGTTTTGAAGGGGAACTTAAGATCAGTATGGTCAGCAGCGTGTGGCGTTGGTTGCGACAGTATCGGTCGAGTTCGGCTGGAGTTTGTGGCGCATCACGCCGACGCGAAATCAGCGTGCCGGTGGGAATTGATTGAAAGCGGGAAGTCAACGGCGCCGGATGTAGAGCTGGTGTCAAGAGCTGGTGTCAGGTCTGACATTAAGACATTCGCGCGCGAATGTCTTAATGTCAG
>JAZKFW010000041.1:0-13503 GCA_040386255.1 Pseudomonadota bacterium | reverse complement strand
TGATAGAATTCGGCCCTCCGAATGCCAGCATCCACAAGATCGACGAGCACATCGAGCTGCGTTTCATCGATCCGCTCAAGAACATCTACCGCCGCACCCTTGAAAACCTGCTGGCGCAAGCTCGCCCAACCGAGAACTAGCCATGACTACAACTCACTTCACCACCCCGCGCGACCTGCTGCGCTATGCGGTCACCCGCTTCAACACGGCCAAGCTGTTTTTCGGCCACGGCAGCGTGGAGGCGCTCGACGAAGCGGCCTACCTGATCCTGCACACGCTCAAGCTCCCGCTCGACAAGCTCGATCCCTTCCTTGACGCCAGGCTGCTGCCGGAAGAAGTGCTGCAGGTGCTGGAGGTGATCGAGCGGCGCGCGGTGGAGCGCGTGCCGGCCGCCTACATCACCAATGAAGCCTGGCTCGGCACCTATGCGTTCTACGTCGACGAGCGCGTGATCGTGCCGCGCTCGTTCATCGCCGAACTCATTCCGAACCAGTTCAGCCCGTGGGTGCAGGATCCGTACGCGGTGGAGAACATCCTCGAACTGTGCACCGGGTCGGGCTGCCTGGCGATCATGATGGCCGACGCCTTCCCCGACAGCGTGGTCGACGCCGTCGACATTTCGCCCGATGCGCTGGCGGTCGCCGAGCACAATATCCGCGAGTACAAGCTCGAAGGCCGGGTCAATCCGATCGAGTCGGACCTGTACTCGAATGTCCCGTTCAAGAAGTACGACCTGATCGTCACCAATCCGCCGTACGTCAATTCCGACTCGATGAGCAAGCTGCCGCAGGAGTACCTGCGCGAGCCGCAGATCGCGCTGGCCGGCGGCGCCGACGGCATGGACCTGGTGCGCAAGATCGTCGAAGGCGCCGCCGATTACCTGACGCCGGAAGGCATCCTGATGGTCGAAATCGGCAACGAGCGCGAATACGCCGAAGCGGCGTTCGGCCACCTCGGGCTGACCTGGCTGACCACCAGCGCCGGCGACGACATGGTGTTCCTGCTCACCGCCGACCAGCTCAAAAAATAGGGGTCAGACCCCGGTTCTTCTTTTAGGGGGTCTGACCCCGGTGTAGTTGGCGCCTGCAACTGGCGGCCCCTACCAGCTTCACCCGCACCACATTTAATAGATTGAATAGACCAGCATGATTCGTTTCCTGAACGTTAGCCTGATGCGCGGCACCAAGCCGCTGCTCGACGGCGTCGACCTGACCCTCAACCCCGGCGACAAGATCGGCCTGATCGGCGCCAACGGCGCCGGCAAATCGAGCCTGTTCGGCATGCTGCGCGGCGAGATCCACGCCGACCAGGGCGAGATCGACTTCCCGGCCAAATGGCGCATGGCGTACGTGGCGCAGGAAACCCCGCCGCTGGAGCGCTGCGCGCTCGACTACGCCATCGACGGCGACGTCCACCTGCGCAAGCTCGAAGCCGAACTGGCGCGCCTCGAAACCGAACCCGAAACCCACGAGAACGGCATCGCCATCGGCGAGATCTACAGCGCACTGGCCGACGCCGACGCCTACACCGTGCAGTCGCGCGGCGAGCAGCTGCTGCTCGGCCTGGGCTTCTCGCTCGACCAGATGCAGCAGCCGATCGTCAGCTTCTCGGGCGGCTGGCGGATGCGCCTGAACCTGGCGCAGGCGCTGATGTGCCCTTCCGACCTGCTGCTGCTTGACGAGCCGACCAACCACCTGGACCTGGACGCGATCATCTGGCTGGAAGACTGGCTGAAGAAATATCCCGGCACCCTGATCATCATCTCGCACGACCGCGACTTCCTCGACGAGATCGTCAACGTCATCGTCCACATCGACGAGCGCAAGCTGAAGCGCTACTCCGGCAACTACTCGAGCTTCGAACGCCAGCGCGCGGCGCAGATGATCCTGGCGGCCGGCGCGATGGCCAAGCAGGAGCGCCAGCGCGCCCACCTCGAGTCCTTCGTCAACCGCTTCAAGGCGCAGGCCTCGAAGGCGCGCCAGGCGCAGAGCCGGATGAAGGCGCTGGCCAAGATGGAAGAGATGGCGCCGCTGCGCGCGGCCGCCGAATTCTCGTTCGAATTCCGCGAGCCGCTGGCCGCGCCGAACCCGCTGCTGGTGATGGAAGACGTCAACGCCGGCTACCACATCCTCGACGAGCACGGCGACAAGGTCGGCGACAAGACGATCGTGCGCGACATCAAGTTCTCGCTGCAGATCGGCCAGCGCATTGGCCTGTTGGGCGTGAACGGCGCCGGCAAGTCGACGCTGATCAAGACCATCGCCGGCGAACTCGAACCGCTGACCGGCGACGCCACCCTCGGCAAGGGCCTGTCGATCGGCTACTTCGCCCAGCACCAGGTGGAGATGCTGCGCCACGACGAGTCGCCGCTGTGGCACCTGCAAAAGATCGCGCCGACCGTGCGCGAGCAGGAACTGCGCAATTTCCTCGGCGGCTTCAACTTCCCCGGCACCATGGTCACCAGCCCGATCCGGCCGTTTTCGGGCGGCGAGAAGGCGCGCCTGGCGCTGTCGCTGATCGTCTGGCAGCGGCCCAACCTGCTGCTGCTCGACGAGCCGACCAACCACCTCGACCTCGAGACGCGCGAGGCGCTGACGATGGCGCTGGCGCAGTTCGAAGGCACGCTGGTGGTGGTGTCGCACGATCGCCACCTGCTGCGCGCCACCACCGACCAGTTCATCATCGTCGCCGACGGCAAGCTGCAGCCGTTCGACGGCGACCTGGACGACTACAAGGACTGGCTGTTCCAGACCAAGCTTGGCAAGGGCACCAGCGTGCTGCCGGCGGCGGGCAAGGACAACAAGACGGCGTTCCCGGTCGCTTCGGCGGTGGCGCCGCCGACCGCCGCGCCGGCGGTCAATACCAAGGAACTGAAACGGGTGGAAGCGGAACAGCGGCAGAAGGTCGCCGCGCTGAAGAAGCCGATCGAGAACAAGATCAAGCGCCTCGAAGAGCAGATCGCCAAGCGCAACGCGCAGAAGGCCGAAGCCGACGCCAAGCTGCTCGAACCGGGCGCCTACGATGCGGCCAACAAGGCCAAGCTCAAGCTGCTGCTGGCCGACCAGGCCTTCTTCAGCAAGGACCTGGCGCAGCTCGAGGCGGAGTGGATGGAGCTGCAGGAGCAGCTGGAAGGGCTGGCCGCTTAAGCGTGCCGGCCTAGGCGGCCTGCTTGGCGCCTTCGACGTCGCGCTTGATCGACATCAGCTTGTCGATGTCGACCAGGATCAGGCGGCGGCCGTTGCATTCGCCCAGCCCGATCAGGTAGTCGACGGCGCCCTCCTCGGTGCCGGGAATCGCGCGGATCTGGCCGTTGTCCAGGCTGACGACGTCGGTGACGCCGTCGACCACCATCCCCATGATCGAGTTCGACAGCTGCAGGATGATGACGTCGGTGAGCGGATCGGGCACGCTCTGGCGCCCGCTCATGGCAACGCGCATGTCGACGATCGGCATGATCACGCCGCGCGACACCGCCACGCCGCTGATGATCTCCCCTTCCGAGGCGAAGCGCTCGAGCGACTTGAGCATCCGCAGTTCCTTCACCTTGCTGAAATCGAGCCCGTATTCGAGCCCGCCGAGCTGGAAGCTGAGGAACTCGGTCTTGCCGGAACAGGCAGCCCGGCTATCGGTGGTGTGCATCGCGGTCCTTTCGTCTCTGCGGGGGTGCGGCTTTTCAACGAAGTCCTATCGTAATGGCGGAATCGATTGCCCCCGTTGACTAGAGTCAACATTTCCTGTCGACATGATACGGTTGCATGCTGACGGGATAGCTTTACAATGGTGGCGCGGTGTCCGCCGGACAACATCGCGCATAACGAAGGATGGATGACATGGTTCGATGGTTGCAGCGATTGTTCTCGAGGCCGGCGCCAGCCGCAGTGCCGCAAGCGCCCGCCCAGGCACCGCCGGCTGCGCCCGCGCCCGCGGCCGCGGCAGCGACGCCGCTGACCCGGCCGGCGGTGTCGTTCGACCAGCTCGACCGCGCCAACCGCCTGTATTACCGCTGGCTGTTCGATACCGAGGGCGAATCCGACCTCGACACCAGCGCGCTGGAAAACCTGGCGCTCGACGCGCTCGCCAAGATCATCAATTCGCAGCAGTCCGGCGCCGCGCTGGTGCGCCGCATGCCGGGCATGATCCCGCAGCTGCTGCAAAGCCTGCGCAGCGACACCTTTTCCGGCGCCCAGCTGTCGCGCACGATTTCCGGCGACGTCGTGCTGGTGGCGGCGGTGATCCGCCTCGCCAACAGCTCGCTGGCCGGCACCGGCAGCTCGATCACCAGCGTCGAACACGCGGTCATGCTGATCGGCCAGGAAGGCCTGCGCCACCTGATCACCAGCGTCGCCTTCCGTCCCATCATCGACCTGAACTCGGGCCACTTCACGCGCACGCTGGCGCCGCGCATCTGGGATCATTCGGAACGCTGCGCCGTGGCCAACCGCGCGCTGGCCGAAGCGATGGGGATCGATCCGTTCGAGGCCTTCCTCGCCGGCCTGGTGCAAAACGTCGGCCTGATCGTCTCGCTGCGCATCATGGACCAGGTGACCAAGGGCGACAAGGGACTCGGCTCCGAGCTGTTCTGCGCCCAGCTGGTGCACAACGCCCGCCTGCTCACCTGCAGCATCGGCCGCGAATGGCATTTCCCCGACAGCGTCACCCGGGCGATCGCCGAGCAGGCCGGCATGAAGAAAGACGCCGTCGTCTCGCCGCTCGGCCGCCTGCTCACGCTCACCGACTATCTCGGCAAGGTGCGCATCCTGGTCGAGAACGAGCGCGCCGCGGTCGACGATCCGGCCTTGTTCAACGGCCTGCCGCCGTTCGCGGCCGAGGCATACCGCTCGCTGCAGCCGATCGACGACGCAGCTGCTGCGAACGCGGCGCCGTGACGGCGCAGGTCGATCCCGACGACGTGGAGCTGTCCGCGATCCGCGCGCAAGGCCCGGGCGGGCAGAACGTCAACAAGGTGTCGTGCGCGGTGCACCTGCGCTTCGACATCGGCGCCTCGTCGCTGCCCGAGCACATCAAGGAGCGGCTGCTGGCCCTGTCGGATCAGCGCATCACGCAGAACGGCGTGGTGGTGATGAAGGCGCAGCAGTCGCGCAGCCTGGAACAGAACAAGGAAGAAGCACTGCGGCGGCTGCAGGAACTGGTCGACAGCGTGGCGGTGCTGCCGGCCGTGCGGCGCGCCACCAGGCCGACCCGCAGTTCGCAGCGCAAGCGCCTCGACTCGAAAACGAAGAGCGGCCAGACCAAGGCGATGCGCGGCAAGGTCAGCGAGCATTGATGACGTCGTCCTCGCGGACGTAAAGGCGTTACCGCAGGGGTCTGCCCCGATTCTGCCCTATCGGGTCAGACCCCGAAGTCCCTGCCGTAAGCGGTTCTCCAACGCCGGCGGCTTCGGGGTCTGACCCTTCAGAAGCAAAATCGGGTCAGACCCCTGCGGTGGCGTCGCCCTTAGACTGAAGGCTCGCTGATCCACTTGACCGCGCCCTGGCTGCCGGAAAAAATCACCGCGCCGCTGACGCCCCTGGCGCGCAAGCGCGCCTTGATGTCCTTCGACGGCAGGTCGAAGGTGCTGCTGCCGTCGGGGTTGAAGTTCATCGTGCGCACCACCGTGTCGCCCTGCACGCTGCTCACCGTCACCTGGCTGACGCCGTCGCTGTCGCTGCGCTGCTGCAGCAGCTGCGCCACCAGCGCCTGCCCGGCGTCGCGCTCCGTCTCGGCCGCCTTGACCTCGAGCGACACCTTGGCGATCGCCTTCAGCGCCGGCCCCACGGCCAGCGCCATCTTCTGGAACTGCGGCACCTGCTCGGGCGTCAGGGTCAATTCCTTCTTGCGGATTTTCGAGGCCAGCATGACGTATTTGCGCACCTCCGGCTCGCCGGTCATCGCCTCCATCTCGGCCTTGCGCTGCGCGGCGAGCGCGTTGAATTCTTCCACGCGCGCCCCAATCAGACTGAGCACCTCGTCGATCTGGGCGCTGTCGGGGCGCAGCGCGAACACCACCATCTCGCTCTGCCTGCGCGGGCCGGCGCTGTCGATGGTGATGCGGCGCCCGGCGATCGCGCAGCCCTCGGCCTGCTTGATCGCCACCTCGTCGGCGATGATTTCGCAGTTGACGGCATGGTCGACCGTGACGCGGGTGCCGGAGATGATGCAGTTCTCGGCCCGGTTCATCACCACGTCGCCGCAGCTGGCCTGCACCACCGCGCCCGAGGCGATGCCCCTGACGGCAATGTCGCCGCGCGCGTTGTGCGCGGAGCCGCCGACCAGGTTGCGGTTGAGGAGCACCATGCCGCCGCGCGAGACGATGTTGCCGAAAACGTCGGCGTGGATGGTGATGCCCTCGCCTTCGATGACGCGCTTTTCCTGCACCTCGCCGAATTCTTCGTAGTCGCCCGTCAGCTGCAGGTTGCCGGTGGTGCGCGACGAAACGCCGTCGCGGCTGATGATCTTGTCGCCCACCGATAGCTGCCCGGACTTCGGATCGACATTGAGAAAGCCCGCCTGCGTCGACACCAGGTATTCGCCGTCGCCGGCCTGCTCGACGACGGTGCCGGGGCCCGCCATCGGCGCCAGCTCGACGTCGGCCGGCGTCGCCGGCTGGATCGGGATGCCGGACAGCTCGAAGCCGATCGCGCCCGCCGCGCGCGGCACTTTCTTGAGCAGCCTGGCGCCCTGCTTGATCTGCGGGAAGCGGTTCTGGAACGCCATCAGGTCCAGCTTGCCGTTGGCCAGCTGGCGCGGCGCGTCGCTGCGGTGGAGGTCGTCCGATACTTCGACGATCTGGGCGTCGCGGCCTGGCGTGGCGTCGAGGCGGCGCGCGATCGTCACGCGTTCGGCCTTGCCGCCGGCGATCGCCTGGCGCACGGCGCCGACATCGACACCGAAGCGGATCCCCTTCTGCCACATGTCGGCGATGAACTCGTCGACGTCGAGCGGCGTCGGCGCCAGCACGGCGTCCGGGTTGGCCGGATCGGACAGGTAGACCGGCTCGAAGTAGTATTCGGCGGTGCCTTCGACGATCTTCACCGCCTTGTACAGGGCGCGCCGCGGCGGCGCGAACGGCAGCACGTCGGCGGCGAAGCGCACCATGATTTCGCCGCTGTCCGAGCGCGGCAGATCGGGGCCGCAGTCGTACAGCGCCTTGATCGCCAGCGCGTAGTCGAGATCGGTGAAATAGTAGTTGCCCTTGAGGACGTGCTCGAACGCGGTCAGGAACAGCTTGCCCAGTGACGACGGATCGGCGTAGATGCCGTCGCGCCGGCGCACGATGCACCGCTCGAGTCCCAGCGCATCGAGCCCGCCGATGGGCGCATCGAGGAAATTGGGAACGGTTGAATCGGTCGGCACGTCACGCTCCAGTCTTGGCAGACTTGTATATTGGCTATTTTAATTCGCCACAGGTAAGATTTGACAGCGTAACAGGTTGTATGTCCAATATACAACTTTGGCGGGTCAGAAAGCCAACAATGTGGCTATTTGTTCAGTGCAGGGGGCGGGCAATACCGGGAAGATTGTTGAACAGGGCGCGCGCGGCGGCGGGCGCCGCGCGGCTGGGACAGCGGGAGAACGGCACTTGGCAGCGCCTAGCGGCGCGGAGTGTTCGGGTACAGGTCGATGCCGGCCTCGTTGATCTGGCGGCGCAGTTCGCGCCGCTCGTCGGGCGTCAGGCGGCCCCCGCGGCGGCCGTGCTCCTGATCCTGCTGCGCCGCGCGGCGCCGCTGCTCTTCGGCGCGCGGGTCGGCGTTCTGTTCGAACTGGCGCGGGTCGACACGCTGTGGCGGCATGCGCTCGGCGCGCGACTGCTCGCGCTCGACCGGCGGCTGCTGGCTTTGGCCGTTGCGGCGCCCGTCACGTTCCTGGGCCAACGCAGGCGCGGCGGCGCAGGCCACGGCACAACCGAGCACAACTGCGCGAACGAACGCCAACCGGCCGCTGAAACCGGCACTTGCTGCTGCATGGATGGTGGTGAGCGCGTTATTCATAGTGTTCCTCTTCCGCGATGCCGCATAAACAGATAAGCTTAATTCCGCTATGACGCCAGTGTATGACCATTCGATTCGGGGTATAAGACGGATTGGGTAAAGTTTGTAACAGCGTGTAATGAATCGAAAGCAACGCTGTTTGCACGGCGAGAACACGTTACCATAGCGACATCAATATGACAAATTTGGCAGGCCTATGAACTCACAAACGACACCCGCAACAGGCAACAATACAACGCCGGCAGCCACCAGTGGCCACTCGGCGAAGATTATGGTAGTCGACGACGACGTGCGCTTGCGCGACCTGCTGCGCCGCTACCTCACCGAGCAGGGCTTCGCCGTGGTGACGGCGGAAAGCGCGCCGGCGATGAACAAGCTGTGGCTGCGCGAGCGCTACGACCTGCTGGTGCTCGACCTGATGCTGCCGGGCGAAGACGGCCTGTCGATCTGCCGCCGCCTGCGCGGCGCCGGCGACCAGACGCCGATCATCATGCTCACCGCCAAAGGCGAGGACGTCGACCGCATCGTCGGCCTCGAGATGGGCGCCGACGACTACCTGCCGAAGCCGTTCAATCCGCGCGAGCTGGTGGCCCGCATCGGCGCCGTGCTGCGCCGCAAGGGCCCGGACGAAATCCCCGGCGCGCCGTCGGAGACGCCGGCCTCGTTCGAGTTCGGCCAGTTCGTGCTCGACCTGGGCACCCGCACGCTGAAGAAGAACGGCGAGACGGTGCCCTTGACCACCGGCGAATTTTCGGTGCTGAAGGTGTTTGCGCGCCATGCGCGCCAGCCGCTGTCGCGCGAGAAGCTGATGGAACTGGCGCGCGGGCGCGAATACGAAGTGTTCGACCGCAGCCTGGACGTGCAGATCTCGCGCCTGCGCAAGCTGATCGAACCGGATCCATCGAGCCCGCTGTACATCCAGACCGTCTGGGGCCTGGGCTACGTGTTCATCCCTGAAGGCCAACCACGCTAGTGCTAGCGCGCACAGAAATCGCCGGCGCCACGCGCCGCCTCAGCTGGTTCAAGAGCGGCCTGTTCTGGCGCACCTTCCTGCTGCTCGGGCTCCTGACGACGCTGTCGATGGGCTCCTGGATCGGCATGATCAATGCCGTCCAGCGCGGCCCGCAGGTCAAGCAGACCGCCGAGCTGGTGATCTCGGTCGTGACGCTGACGCGCGCGGCGCTGACCCACTCGGCGATCGACCTGCGGCGCGAGCTGCTGTTCGACCTGGTCAGCAACGAAGGCATCCGCATCACGTCGCTGACGCCGAGCGACATCGTCGACCCGCCGCCGGACAATCCCCTGATGCCGGAGATCGAGGCGAGCGTCAAGGAGAAGCTGGGCGCCGACACGCGCTTTTCGAGCCGCGTCAACGGCGTCGCCGGCTTCTGGATCAGCTTCAAGATCGACGGCGACGCATACTGGCTGATGCTCGAGCGCGAACGGCTCGACAGCCTGAGCGGGGTGCAATGGCTCGGCTGGGCCGGCGTGGTCGGCGTGCTGTCGCTGCTCGGCGCGGCCCTCATATCGAGCCTGGTCAACCTGCCGCTGGCGCGTCTGACCGACGCCGCGCGCGCCATCGCCCAGGGCAAGCGCCCGGACCCGCTGCCCGAAAAAGGCGCGCAGGAGATCATCGAGGCGAACCGCAGCTTCAACCAGATGGTGGACGACCTGCAGCAGGTCGAATCGGACCGCGCGCTGATCCTGGCCGGCATCTCGCACGACCTGCGCACGCCGCTCACGCGCATGCAGCTCGAGCTCGAAATGGCGCGCCTGTCGACCGAGGCGCGCGAAGGCATGCAGTCCGATATCGCCCAGATGGATGCGATCATCGGCCAGTTCCTCGATTACGCCAAGCCGACCGAGGCGGCCAGCTTCGTCGCCGTCGACATCAGCTACCTGCTGGCCGACGTCGCCCGCGCCGCCGAGCGCATTCCCAGCATGCGCGTGAGCAGCGACATCGAGCCGGGCGTGCGCGTGATGGGCAACGAGACCGACCTGCGGCGCGTCTTCAACAACCTGGTCGAGAACGCGCGCCGCTACGGCGCCACGCCGGGCAGCGACGTCACCGAGATCGACATCGCCTGCCGCATCAATGCCAACGGCGGCATCAGGCGCGCCGTGATCTGCTTGCAGGACCACGGCGTCGGCGTGCCGCCCGAACAGATCGAACAGCTGCTCAAGCCCTTCACCCGGATGGACACCGCGCGCGGCCAGGCCAACGGCGCCGGCCTCGGACTGGCGATCGTCGAGCGCGTGGCCGGCCGCCACGGCGCCGTTCTCACGCTGCGCAACCGCGACGGCGGCGGGCTGCAGGTCGAGCTGGTGATGGCCGCGGTCGCATAAGGGTATACTTGCATCCCTATCTGACATCGGGGATACGAAATGGTCGACATGGCGCAACTGCAGTTCGGTGAAGTTGAAAAGGCCGCCGCGCGGCTCAAGGGCGTGGCGCACCGCACGCCGGTGCTGACGTCGCGTACCGCCGACAGCATGGCGCGCGCGCAGCTGTTCTTCAAGTGCGAAAACTTTCAGCGCAGCGGCGCCTTCAAGTTCCGCGGCGCCTACAACGCGCTCTCCAAATTCAGCGCCGAGCAGCGCCGCGGCGGCGTCGTCACCTTCTCCTCGGGGAATCACGCGCAGGCGATCGCGCTGTCGGCCAGCCTGCTCGGGATGTCATCGGCGATCATCATGCCGCACGACGCGCCGGCCCTGAAAGTGGCCGCCACCAAGGGCTACGGCGCCGAGGTGATCGTCTACGACCGCTACAAGGAGGACCGCGAGGCGATCGGGCGCCGGCTGGCCGAGGAGCGCGGCATGACCCTGATCCCGCCGTACGACCATCCGGACGTGATCTGCGGCCAGGGCACCGCCGCGCTGGAGCTGATCGAGGATGCCGGCCAGCTCGACGTGCTGCTGGTCTGCGTCGGCGGCGGCGGCCTGCTGGCCGGCTGCGCGCTGGCGGCGTCCGCCCTCAGTCCGGACTGCCGCATCATCGGCGTCGAACCGGAGGCCGGCAACGACGCCCAGCAGTCGCTGCGCAGCGGCGCGGTGGTGCGCATCGCGGTGCCCGACACCATCGCCGACGGCGCCATGGTGACCCACATCGGCGAGCACAATTTCGAAGTGATCCGGCGCGAAGTGGACGACATCGTCACCGTCAGCGACGCCCAGCTGGTGGCGACGATGAAGTTCTTCGCCGAGCGCATGAAGATGATCGTCGAGCCGACCGGCTGCCTCGGCGCCGCCGCCGCGCTGCACGGCGTGGTGCCGGTCGAAGGCAAGCGGGTCGGCATCCTGATCAGCGGCGGCAACGTCGACCTGGCCCGCTTCGCGCACCTGGTGGCATGAAGCTGATCCAGTCGGCCGAGCTGCCGGCGCCGGGCGGCCACTATTCGCAGGCGGTCGAGGCGAACGGCCTGGTGTTCGTGTCCGGCGTCCTGCCCTCCCCGGTCGAAGTCGATCCGCTGGCCGACGGCTTCGAACGCCAGTGCGAGTCCGTCTTCGGCCAATGCGAAAAGGTGCTGCGCGCGGCCGGCTGCGGCTTTGGCGACGTCGTCCAGTGCACCGCCTACCTCGCCGGTGTCGAGCACTGGCCCGCCTTCAATGCGCTGTACGCGCGCGTGTTCGGCGCGCACAAGCCGGCGCGCGCCGTGGTGCCGGTGCCGGCGCTGCATTTCGGCTTCCTGGTCGAAATCCAGCTCGTCGCCCGCAAGCCAACCGCCTAGTCAGCTCCCCGCGGGGTCAGTGGCGGCAATCGTACACAAGCTCATCGCTGAAGGCATCGTGCATAAAATGCGTGACAAGGCAGCCGGACGCGGCTATGTTCTTGACTTGAGGAAATGTCAATAATCGCCGCCACAGGAGCTGGAATGTCCATACCTTACTCGTTACTGATTGCTCTCGCCGCTTTGGGACTGCTGTTGCTGGCCCTGGATCGGCTTGCGCCCGTCACGGCCGCGCGGCTCGGCATGGCGCTGGAGCGGCGCCTGGCCGGCCTGCGTGTTGCGACGTTTCAGTCCGGCAGCGTCAGCATGCCCTACCTGGAAGGCGGCCGCGGCGACACCATCGTGCTGGTGCATGGCTTCGGCGGCGACAAGGACAATTTCACCCGGGCCGCGCGCTTCCTGACGAAATCGTGGCGCGTGCTGATGCCGGACCTGCCGGGCTTCGGCGAGGCCAGCCGCGATCCGGGCGCCGCTTACGCCATCGCCGACCAGGTCGAGCACCTGCGCGCTTTCGTCGAGGCGACGTGCACGACGCCGGTCCACCTCGGCGGCAACTCGATGGGCGGCTTCGTCGTCGCCGAATTTGCCGCGCGCTATCCGGCCAAGGTCGCGAGCCTGTGGCTGCTGGACGCGGCCGGCACCGCCGCCGCTTTCGACAGCGACACGATCCACCGCTACCACCAGAGCGGCGACATGCCGCTGCTGCTGCGTTCGCCCGACGCGATCGGCCCGATGCTGCGCGCATGCACCTTCCGGCCGCTGCTGGTGCCGTACAGCGTCAGGCAGCATCTGGCGCAGCGCGGCGCCGCCGATTATCCGCTGCACGCGAGCATCATGCGGCAGGTGCACCAGTCGCCGCTGCTGGAGCAGCAGTTCGCGGCCATCGCCACGCCGGCGCTGATCGTGTGGGGCGAGCAGGATGGCGTGCTCAACCCGGCGGGGGCAGCGGCGCTGCAGGCGATCCTCCCGCGCAGCGAGGTGGTGATCATGCCCGGCATCGGCCACCTGCCGATGCTCGAAGCGCCGCGCCTTTCGGCACGCACCTACCTCGCTTTTCTGGGCCGCCTGAAACCGGCCGCATAGGCAGACACAACTGTTACAGGCCAACGTTCGACAGCGCACATACCTTTCTTGGTGAACAATCTATAACTATGGAACACTAATCCAAAAGGAGATTTCATCATGTTGAAAAAACTGTTGATCGCTACACTCGTCGCCGGCTCGCTGGGCACGGTTGCCCTGCCGGCTGCCGCCGATGTCATCGTCGTGCGCAAGGCGCCACCGGCCCTGCGTGCCGAACGCGTGCCGGAAGCACGCCGTGGCTATACCTGGATTCCGGGTCACTGGGAATGGAAACGCAACCACCACACATGGGTGCGCGGCACCTGGGTGCGCGATCGCCGCGGCTACGTCTACAACCAGCCGACCTGGGCAGAGCGTGACGGCCGCTGGGAAATGACCCGCGGTAACTGGGCACGCGGCCAGCGCGACAACGACCGCGACGGCGTGCCTAACCGCATGGACCGCGACAAGGACGGCGACGGCGTGCGCAACAGCCAGGACAGCCGTCCGAACAATCCAAACCGCAACTAACCAACCGGTTAGCAGCGCCGGCTGACAGACAGCCGGACTGAACGGCCCGTACCGCGGCGCGAAAGCGCTGGCGCGCGGGCCGTTTTCCTTTTTGTAGAGAAAAGCTGGTGTCAGGTCTGACATTCGGACATTCAAACATCAAATGTCCGAATGCGGTGGCTGTCAAGCTAGTTGTCGCGTAAACAGCCTTTAAG
>JAZKFW010000040.1:0-114342 GCA_040386255.1 Pseudomonadota bacterium | reverse complement strand
GACATTAAGACATTCACGCGTGAATGTCTTAATGTCAGACCTGACACCGGAACTTGAAGTTGCTCAGCTTAGATGCCGAGCTCTTGCCAGATGGTGTCGATGCGCGCCTTCACCGCCGGCGTCATCGCGATCGTCGTGCCCCACTCGCGATTGGTCTCGCCCGGCCACTTGTTGGTGGCGTCGATGCCCATCTTGCTGCCGAGCCCGCTCACGGGCGACGCGAAGTCGAGGTAGTCGATCGGCGTGTTGTCGACCAGTAGCGTGTCGCGCAGCGGATCGACCCGGGTGGTGATCGCCCAGATCACCTCTTTCCAGTCGCGGATGTCGACGTCCTCGTCGACCACGACGATGAACTTGGTATACATGAACTGGCGCAGGAAACTCCAGACGCCGAACATCACCCGCTTGGCATGCCCCGCGTACTGCTTCTTGATCTGCACCACCGCCATCCGGTAGCTGCACCCTTCCGGCGGCAAATAGAAATCGGTGATCTCGCTGAACTGCTTTTGCAGCAGCGGGATGAACACTTCGTTGAGCGCCACGCCCAGCACCGCCGGCTCGTCCGGCGGCTTGCCTGTATACGTAGAGTGGTAAATCGGATTGCGCCGCATCGTGATGCGCTCGATCGTGAAGACCGGGAAGCTGTCCTGCTCGTTGTAATAGCCGGTATGGTCGCCGAACGGACCCTCCATCGCATGCTCGTAGCCGGACGGATGGCTGGGGTCGGCCAGGATATGCCCTTCCAGCACTATCTCGGCCGTGGCCGGAACCCGCAGCTCGCTGCCGATCGCCTTCACCAGCGTCGTGCGGCTGCCGCGCAGCAGCCCGGCGAACTGGTATTCGGACAGGCTGTCGGGCACCGGCGTCACGGCGCCGAGGATGGTGGCCGGATCGGCGCCGAGCGCGACCGCCACCGGGTACGGCTGCCCCTTGGTGGCGATGCCATGCTCGCGGAAATCGAGCGCCCCGCCCCGGTGCGCCAGCCAGCGCATGATCACCTTGTTCGGCCCCAGCACCTGCTGGCGGTAGATGCCCAGATTCTGCCGTTTCTTGTTCGGCCCCTTGGTGATCACCAGGCCCCAGGTGATCAGCGGCGCCGCGTCGCCCGGCCAGCAGTGCTGGATCGGCAGGCGCGACAGGTCGACGTCGTTGCCCTCCCAGACGATTTCCTGGCACGGCGCGCCGCGCACTTCCTTCGGCGACATGTCCCACACGGCCTTTACCAGCGAACCGAGCCCCATCAGGTCCTTGAACCCTTTCGGCGGCTCCGGCTCCTTCAGTTGCGCCAGCACGTGGCCGATCTTGCGCAGCTCGCTGACGTCGGTCGCGCCCATCCCCAGCGCCACCCGCCGCGGCGTGCCGAACAAATTGCCCAGCACCGGCATGTCGTGGCCGGTCGGATGCTCGAACAGCAGCGCCGGTCCGCCGGCCCGCAAAACACGGTCGCAGACCTCGGTCATCTCCAAATTCGGCGAAACCGGGGTCGAAATACGCTTTAATTCGCCGATTTCTTGCAGTTGAGAAATAAAATCACGCAGATCAGAATATTTCATCGAGTTTTAATTTTTCTTCCGTGCGACGGAGTTGTTGAAATAACCATGATAAGTGATTGATTTCATGTGACTTTGCTGCGATGCAGTATCAGAAGTAAGATCTAAAAGTTATAAGGGGCTAACGTGCTAGTATTGACTTGATATAAACCAGCTTCTACAATTTGCCTACTTGATGAGACAGGCACGTCCAAAGGACATGATTTTAGCCTGTTCTCATACATTCACGGGGTCGGGGCCCCACATGACATTTTAGGAGTGTTTCCAATAGGCGTCTGCCTTATCCCCGGAAACAGTTGTTTAGCCACTGGCCCAATACCACTGGGAACGGCCAGCTCAAGCAAGCAATGACGGCGTTCAATCGCGCGCAACAGCGGCGATAGACGATATTTCTGATGCACGGCATTTGATGTCCGATGTGCGCTTTCAGCGCCGTGGGGATAGCTTTTTCCGCGACAAAGGGGAATTCGATGATAAATCGTTTCAACGGGGCGACAGCAAAGCTTGCCCAAACTATGGCTGCCCAGCCAGTTACGTGGTCTTCCGTAACGAAAACGGCACGTGGTCTCGCGACCACCGCGCAGCACACCCTGACCGTTTTCGGTCTTTCCGCAGTAGCAGTAGTGGCCGTTCTGTACGCACGTCCCGACATGGCGCACCAGGTGTCGCAGTTGCTCGCGCCGCCGGCCCCGGTCGTGGCGAAGGCAGCGCCGGAACCAGCGCTTGCGTCGTTGATGGATGAGCAGGCCCCGGCCAAATCGGCGATGGAAGTCGCCGCCGCGCCCCTCGTCCCCGTCAACAAGGCGATGCCCGCCAACACCAAGCAGCAGCAATTCGTCACCTCGTGGCTGGCCAAGCGTTACCGCGTTGCCGGCGATGCCGCCAACATGCTGGTGTCGACCGCCTACGTGACGGCCCACGACATCAAGCTCGACCCGCTGCTGATCCTCGCGGTGATGGCGATCGAATCCGGCCTCAATCCGTTCGCCGAAAGCTCGGTCGGCGCCCAGGGCCTGATGCAGGTGATGTCGAAAATCCACCACGAAAAATTCAAGAAACTGGGCGGCGTGGAGGCAGCGCTGAACCCGGTAGCGAACATCCGCGTCGGCGCCCAGATCCTCAAGGAATACGTCACCCGCGGCGGGTCGATGGAAGCTGGTCTCAAGACTTACGTCGGCGCAGCCGCGTTCGAGACCGATTCCGGCTACGGCTCCAAGGTGCTGGCCGAGTATCGCCGCCTGAAGCAGGTTGCCGGCGGCCAGCGCGTGCCGACCACCAACTCGCCAGCCCAGGCCGTCGCCAAGACCGCGCCGCCCGCACCGAAGCCTGAAGCAGTACCAGAGCCGGAGCACGCAGCGACCGAAGTCATCGCCGGCCTGTAATCAGCTAGCGAAGCAAGTAAAAAAGCCACCGGCATCGCTGCGGTGGCTTTTTTTACGTCTGGTGCTTCGTGTCGGCCAGCGGTTAGGTCGCCAGACTCAAGACCGTCATCCTGGATGACAGTCGTTAGTGCAGGTGTCAAGAGGACGAACTACCGGCGCGAATCCGCCGCCACTTCCTCGGCGCGCAGCTTCGGCGCCAGCTTGTCGAGCACGCCGTTGACGTACTTGTGGCCGTCGATGCCGCCGAACGACTTGGTCAGCTCGACCGCCTCATTGATCACCACGCGGTAAGGAATCTCGAGGTTGTTCTTCAGCTCGTACGCGCCGAGCAGCAGCACGCCGTGCTCGATCGGCGACAACTCCTTGACGCCGCGGTCGATCAGCGGCGCGAACGCTTCGCGCAGCGCCACCGAATCCTTGATCGCGCCATACAGCAACGCGGCGAAATGGTCGGCATCGGCCTTCTCGAAGCCGTGCGCCGCGCGGATGTTGTTGACGACGGTGGTCGCGTCTTCATTGTTGAGCAGCCACTGGTACAGCCCCTGCAAGGCAAACTCGCGCGCCCGGTGACGGGGCGTGCGGTTCTTGCTCGGGTTGGCGTGCGGGGTCTTGTCTGTCATGGTGTACTTACCTGTTCTGGAATGCGGTGTTAATCTTCGTCGGCTTGCAGCTCTTCGAGCGCCAGCAGCAGGTTGGCCATCTCGACCGCGCAGCGCGCCGCTTCGGTGCCCTTCTCCGCCATGCGCGCCTCGGCCTGCTCGTCGTTCTCGGTCGTCAGCACCGCGTTGGCGATCGGCATGCCGTAGTCGAGGCCGATGCGGGTGATGCCGGCGCCCGACTCGTTCGAGACCAGCTCGAAGTGGTAGGTTTCGCCGCGGATCACCGCGCCCAGCGCCACCAGTGCGTCGAACTGCTGCGTCTCGGCCATCTTCTGCAGCGTCAGCGGAATCTCGAGCGCGCCCGGCACGGTCACGTGCAGCACGTCCTCGTCGGACACGCCCAGGTGCTTGAGCTCGGCCAGGCAGGACGACAGCAGCCCGTGGCCGACGTCGGCGTTAAAGCGCGCCTGGACGATGCCGATGCGCAGGCCGTTGCCGGTCAAATTGCTTTCATAAGTTCCTACCGTCATGGCTGGCCTCTATATATATTGGTTATTGGGTCAATGGTACGCTTCAAGCGCCCGGCTTGGCGAGATATCCGGTCACTTCGAGGTCGAAACCTGTCATCGACGGCATCTTGCGCGGACTGGCCAGCAGTTGCATCTTGCCGACCCCGAGATCCTTCAATATCTGGGCGCCGATGCCGTAGCTGCGCAAGTCCATGCTGGCGGCGCGGCCGTGCGGCCTGGCGGCCGGCGTGTCGAGCGCGGCGAAGTGGGCGAACAGCTGTTCGGCCGACTCGCCGCAGTTGAGCAGCACCATCACGCCGCGTTCGGACTGCTTGATCGCCTGCATCGCCGACGCCATTGTCCACGAGTGGGTGGTGGCGCGGCTTTCCAGTACGTCGAGAATCGACACCGGCTCGTGCACGCGCACCAGCGACTCCAGGTTCGGCGCCAGGTCGCCGTGCACCATCGCCAGGTGCGCGGAGCCGCTCGGCGTGTCGCGAAACGCCACCAGGCGGAACTCGCCGAACTCAGTATTCATCTGGCGCTCGGCCACGCGCTCGACCAGGCATTCGTTCTGCCCGCGGTAATGGATCAGGTCGGCGATCGTGCCGATCTTCAGGTTGTGTTCCCTGGCGAACTCCAGCAGGTCCGGCAGGCGCGCCATGGTGCCGTCGTCGTTCATGATCTCGCAGATCACCGACGCCGGCGTCAGGCCGGCCATCTCGGTGAGGTCGCAGCCGGCTTCGGTATGGCCGGCGCGCATCAGCACGCCGCCCTTGACGGCCTTCAGCGGAAAGATGTGGCCAGGCTGGACGATGTCGCTCGGCTTGGCGCCCTTGGCCACCGCCACCTGGACCGTCTTGGCGCGGTCGGCCGCCGATATGCCGGTGGTGACGCCTTCGGCCGCTTCGATCGACACCGTGAAATTGGTGCCGAACGAGGTGCCGTTACGCGACGTCATCATGCCGATATCGAGCAGGTCGCAGCGTTCCTCGGTGAGGGTCAGGCAGATCAGGCCGCGCGCGTGCTTGGCCATGAAATTGATGGCCTCGGGCGTGACGAAATCGGCGGCAAGCACCAGGTCGCCTTCGTTCTCGCGATCTTCTTCATCTACCAGGATGACCATGCGCCCTGCGCGCAGTTCGGCAACGATTTCCTGGGTGCTGGAGATAGACATATGAGATTCCTGTGGGTCGGGCGGAGTTGCGCAATCCGCTATTTTAAAGGATTTGGCGGCATCCGACCGGCTTAACGCTGCCGCGGCTCTGCCTGAGGGCGGCGAAATTCGTCATGCCGCCCCAAAATATTGCTGCTAGACTAATCATCTCCCGCCCCACCCTCACCCGACACCATCCCGATGACCAAGAATAATCTCCTGACAACCGTCTGTCTGGCCGCCGCCCTGATCTTGCACGCGACGGCCTCGCTGGCCGCCATCAGGCTGTCCGACCCGGTCCCGGTCGGCCCGCAGGTAAAGGTGGGAAAGCTGGCCAACGGCCTGACCTACTACATCCAGAAAAACGGCAAGCCCGAGAAAAAGCTCGAACTGCGGCTGGTGATCAAGGCCGGCTCGGTGCTCGAGGACGACGACCAGCAGGGCCTCGCCCACTTCCTCGAGCACATGGCCTTCAACGGCTCGACCAACTTCAAGAAGCACGAACTGATCTCGTACCTGCAATCGATCGGCGTCAAGTTCGGCGCCGACCTGAACGCGTATACCAGTTTCGACGAAACGGTCTACATCCTGCCTATCCCGACCGACAACAGCGAGAACGTGCGCAAGGGCTTCCTGGTGCTGCAGGACTGGGCCCAGGGCATGACCCTGCACGAAGGCGACATCGACAAGGAGCGCGACATCGTCATCGAGGAATCGCGCCTCGGCAAGGGCGCCGACGACCGCATGAACAAGGTGCTGCTGCCGAAGTTCTTCAACGGCTCGCGCTACGCCCAGCGCCTGCCGATCGGCCAGGAATCGGTGCTGAAAAACTTCAAGCACGACGCCATCCGCCGCTTCTACCGCGACTGGTACCGTCCCAACCTGATGGCGGTGGTGGTGGTCGGCGACATCGAGCCGGCCGACGCCGAGAAGCTGGTCAAGGCGCACTTCGCCGGCCTGAAAAACCCGGCCAAGCCGCGGCCGCGCCAGCATGTGCGCATCCCGACCAGTTCGAGCACCGAGGCGGTGGTCGTCACCGACAAGGAAGCGGCCGGCAACACCGTCACGATCCGCTATCCGGTGCAGGAAGCGCGCGACCGCGACACCTTCGCCGACTACCGCGGCAAGCTGGTCGAGTCGCTGTTCGCCTCGATGGTCAGCCAGCGGCTGCAAGAACTGTCGCAGCAGGCCGAGCCGCCCTTCATGGCCGCCAGCAGCTCGCTCAGCCGCATCACCCCGCGCTACGCGGCGTACGAGCTCAACGCCGCGCTTGGCAAGGGCGGCGCGGCGCCGGCGATCGCCGCGCTGGTGCAGGAAAACCAGCGCGCGCGCCAGTTCGGCTTCAGCGCGCAGGAACTCGAACGCACCAAGAAAAACCTGATGCGCACCATCGAGCGCGCCTACAGCGAGCGTGACAAGACCAACTCGCGCGTCTACGCCGCCGAGTACATCCGCAACTTCCTGCAGCAGGAATCGATTGCCGGCATCGAGAACGAATACCGCTACGTGAAGGAATTCGTGCCCGGCATCACGCTCGACGAAGTGAACCGATTCGCGCGCAAGACGATCCCGGTCGACACCTCGATGCTGGTGGCGTATTCCGGCTCCGACAAGGCCGAGGCGCCCGCCCCGACCGGCCCGCAGCTGCTGGCCTGGGTCGGCGCCGCCGCCAAGGTCAAGGTCGCGGCGCGCGAAGAAAAGCCGGTCGCCGCCTCGCTGATGGCCAAACCGCCGGCCGCCGGCAGCATCGTCGCCGAGGTGGAAGACGAGGCGCTCGGCACCACCACGCTGACGCTGTCGAACGGCGTCAAGGTGATCCTCAAGCCGACCGATTTCAACAACGACCAGGTCTACCTCAGCGCCGACCGCTTCGGCGGCCAGAGCGTGTTCGCCGAAGCCGACATCCTCAACGCGCGCTACGCCAGCGCGGTCGTCACCACGATGGGCCTGAACGACATGTCGCTGCTCGAGATGCGCAAGGTCCTGGCCGGCAAGGCCGCGTCGGTCAGCGTGAGCCTCGGCCAGTATGCCGAGAACGTGTTCGCCAATTCGGGCGCCAACGACGTCGAGACCATGCTGCAGATGCTGTACCTGAAATTCACGACGGTGCGGCGCGACGAGGACCTGTACAAGTCCTACCTGGGCAAGCAGGTCGAAGGCGCGCGCAACGTCATGGCGCAGCCGGAAGCGGTGTTCCAGGACACCCTGATCACGACCATGTACAACAACAATCCGTGGATCGCGCGGCCGCCGCGGCCGGAAGATTTTGCGAAGCTCAGCCTCGATCGCAGCATCGCCCTGTTCCGCGAGCGCTTCAGCAGCGCCAAGGGCATGACCTTCCTCATTGTGGGCAGCTTCGACAGCGCCAAGATCCGGCCGCTGATCGCGACCTACCTCGCCAGCCTGCCGACGACCGATCTGCCGATCGGCTACAAGGACGTGGGCGTGCGCCCGGTAGCCGGCGTTGTCAAGAAGGACGTCTACGCCGGCGCCGAGGCGAAGAGCCATGTGTCCCTCAACTTCCACGGCGACGCGGTCTACTCGCGCGAAGAATCGCTGCGCCTGCGCGTGCTGATGGATGTGATGAACATCCGCATCACCGACGTGCTGCGCGAGAAGATGGGCCTGATCTACGGCGGCGGCATGGGTGGCACGGTCAGCAAGATCCCCTATGGCAGCTATTCGATCGGCGTGTCGCTGCCGACCGGGCCGGCCAACGTCGACAAGGTCATCGCCGCCACTTTTGCGGAGATCGCGCAGGTCAAGGAACAGGGCCCGGCCGCGGCCGACCTCGAGAAGGTCAAGCAGAACCTGCTGCAGGTGCACCGCCGGTCGATGCGCGAGAACGGCTACTGGATCGCGTACCTGAAGCTGACGGTGCTGCAGGAGTACGAACCCGACTCGATCCTCACGTACGAACAGCGGCTGGCGGCGATCACTGCGCAGGAGCTCAAGGAAGCGGCGCGGCGTTACTTCGACCTGAACAACTACGTGCAGGTGGTGCTGTATCCGGAGAAAAAATAATATTGTTTTCGATCAACACAGATTTACTGTCGGAAATATTTACACTCTCTAGGAAGCGATTTCGTAAGACATTGATTATAAACAACTTATATTTCTGGCACGCATGTTGCTATAGGTTCCCAATATCAAAATAAAACTCATTAGGGATCCCATGAAAACGACTAACACCACCAAATGCCTTGCTGCCGCCGCTTTTTTGATGTGCCTGGGCACCAGTGCTGCCAATGCTGCGCTGGTTACCTACTCCAACCGCGCCGCGTTCGATGCCGCCCACACCGGTTTGACGTTTGAAGGCTTTCAAAACGTCACCAACATTCAACAGGTCCTCGACGGCGTAAATATCGCCAGCGGTGCGCGTTACGCGCTGACCTCCGGTACCAATGCATACCTGGCCCCATCTGGCCAGTCGGCCAACACGAGCCAAGCCATTGGCGTGAATAACCCGATCACCGCCGGATGGCAGATTTCCTTCACGACCTCGGTGAACGCAGTCGGCGTCGACGTGTACCAAAATTTCGGCGGTGGCAACCAGTCGGGCAACAACATGTTCGCCACCGTGGACGTGTTTGGCATTAGCGGCCTGCTGGGCAGCTTCAATGCCAGCGTGCCATCCGGTTCGGCAGGATTTGCCGGCGTCTACACCGGTGCGGACATGATCACCTCCATGCGCATCAATAGCGCCATCAGCTACGACGTGATCGATAACGTGGAATTCGGGCTTACCCAGGTCAACGCCGTTCCCGAGCCAGCCGTGCTCGGCCTGTTCGGCATCGGCCTCGCAGGGCTGCTGTCCATCCGCAAGCGCAAGGCATAAGAAGCGCCGCTCCCCAGAATCAACCCTGCGTTGTCAGCAGGGAGCTTCGCGGCCTTGTTCAAATCACCCCATGGGGTCAGTGCCGGCAAACGTACACGAGCCCGACTGTTGAAGCGCCCAATGGGATCCGTTACAGTTGAGGCCGTGTGCGATTGTCGGCACTGACCCCGCGGGAAAGGAAACAAGTGGGTACGCCTTGCGTGGTGCCGGTAAAACAAAAACGCCGCGTACGGGACGCGGCGTTTTCACTCCAGCGATGCTTCGTTCTACGACTTCTGCACCGAGAGCATCCGTTCGACATAGCGCGCGATCAGGTCGATTTCAAGGTTGACGCGGCTGCCGGCGCGAAGATGCTTGAGGGTCGTTACCGATATGGTGTGCGGAATCAGATTGATCGAAAAGCGACACACGCCGCCATCGATATCCTCGACCCGGTTCACCGTCAGCGACACGCCATTGACCACCACCGAGCCTTTGAAGGCGAGGAACTTGGCCAGCTCGCGCGGGGCGTCGATGACCAGCTCCCACGATTCGCCGACCGCCTCGAAGCGGTGCACCGTGCCCAAGCCATCGACGTGGCCCGACACCAGGTGGCCGCCGAGGCGCTCGGCCAGTGTCAGCGCTTTTTCGAGATTGACTTCGCCGACGGCGTCGAGCCCCGCGGTGCAGTTCAGGCTTTCGCGCGAAACGTCGACGCTAAAGGACGACACGGTCTTTTCAACCACGGTCATGCAGGCGCCGTTGATGGCGATCGAGTCGCCCAGCGCGACGTCGTCGAGCGACAGCGGACCGGCATCGATGTCGAGGCGCACGCCCGCATCGAGGCCGCCGGCGAGCGGTTGAACCGAACTGATTTTTCCTACGGCGGCGACGATTCCAGTAAACATGCTGCGTACTTCCTAAATATGGGCGAATCTGGCAAGGATACGCAAGTCTTCACCGACTTGCTTGACCTCGTGGAATTTGAGCCGCTGGCGCAGTTCCAGCGATTGCAGCGGCCCGATGGCAAACATGCCCTGGGCGTCGCCGATCAGGCTCGGCGCCAGGTACACCAGCAGCTCGTCGACACAACCCTCGCGGATCAGCGAACCGTTCAGCTTCGAGCCGGCTTCGACGTGCACCTCGTTGATCTCGCGCCGCCCCAGCTCGCGCATCAGCGCCGGCAGGTCGACCTTGCCGGCAGCGTTGGGCAGCATGATCACATCGTGGCCGGCCGCCCGCAGCGCCGCTTCCTTGTCCGGGTTGGCGCTGGCCGCCACGATCCAGCTCGAAGCGCCAGCGAGCACGCGCGCATCGAGCGCGATGTCGAGCTTGCTGTCGACGATTACGCGGCGCGGCTGGCGCGGCGTCTCGATACCACGCACGTTCAGCTGCGGATCGTCGGCCTTGACGGTGCCGATGCCGGTCAGGATGACGCAGGCGCGCGCGCGCCATGCGTGGCCGTCGGCGCGCGCCTCGGACCCGGTAATCCACTGGCTCTCGCCGCTGTGCAACGCGGTCATGCCGTCCAGGCTGGCCGCCGACTTCAGGCGCACCCACGGCAACCCGCGCCGCATGCGCGAGAAAAAGCCGATGTTCATTTCGTAGGCCTGGTCGGCCATCACGCCGGATGCGACCTCGATGCCGGCCGCCCGCAGCCTGGCCAGGCCCTGCCCCGCCACCAGCGGATTCGGGTCTTCCATCGCCGCCACCACGCGGCCGAGTCCCGCGCGCACCAGCGCATCGGAACAGGGCGGCGTGCGGCCATGGTGGTTGCAAGGTTCGAGCGTGACGTAGGCGGTGGCGCCGCGCACGTCGTTGCCGCGCGCGGCGGCGTCGCGCAGCGCCTCGATTTCGGCGTGCGCCTGGCCGGCCGGCTGGGTGTGGCCGGCGCCGATCACCGCGCCTTCGCGCACGATCACGCAGCCGATGCGCGGATTGGGCGCGGTGATGTTCATGCCGCGGGCGGCCCATTCGAGCGCCAGCTTCATGCCATCGGAGTCGTTCAGTATTTGCACGGTCGTCTTGTCAGAGTTTGATTCATGGATCGTCGCCGCCGCAGCTGGCGCCGTCGCGAGCCGGATCGCAGATGCGCGCGCGTCCCAGCATGTTGATCTTGATGCGCCGGCGCTGCTGGCCCATCGCCAGCGACAGCGTGCCCCAGCGCGCCGCCAGGCTGCTGGTATCGGAACAGCTGCGCCCCATACTATTATAAGCAAGATAAGGCGCACCCTGTTGGCTGGAAAACGTCGCGTCGATGGCGATACCGGGCGGCAGCCGACCGTGGCGCATGATGACTTCCTCGGCGCCGCCCGGCCGGCGGTCGCCGTCCGCGTCGACGAACACCACCCAGCCGCTGCTCCAGTCGGATCCGGCGCCGTCTGCCGGTACCAGCATCACCTTGCGGCCGCGCGCGATCGCCTGCGAACGCGCCAGGTCGATCGCCCCGAACAGGTCGTTCACTGTCGCCTTGAGCTGGTGCGAGCGGACCATCTGGCGCAAGTCGGGCAGCGCCACGCTCATCGTCACCGCCACGACGGCGAGAACGATCGCCAGCTCCACCACCGTGAAGCCGCACCTGCGATGCGCCCTCATGGCCAGCAGCGCGCGGAGGGTCCGCTTGCGCTCTTCTCGCCGGCGCTGTTGAGCGTCAGCGTCTGGCAGTCGGCATCGCGGAAATTGGCTTCGACCTTGGCGGTGCCGGGCGTCGCCTGCACCTCTACGCATTCGGACAGCTCGCGGCCCGGACAGGCACGCGCACTTAACTCGTACGCGCTTGTCGGCGCCGCGCTGCCGGAAAACCACTTGAAGCGCTTTTCCTGTTCGTCGCTCGAATCGGATGTAAACCCGATATAGGTGTTGGTGCGCGTGTAGAAGCGCTCCTGCTGCTGGACTGCCTCGATCAGCGCGATCTGCCCTTCGATGCGGCGCGTCTTGGTGATGAAGCCGGCGTAGCTCGGATAGGCGATCGCGGCCAGCACCACGACGATCGCCAGCGCGATCAGCACGTCGATCAGGGTAAATCCGCGTCCTCGGTTCATCCGGCTCTCCATTGTTATTTTTTGGCGGCTTCGTGCAGCTCCTGCCAGTTGGCGATTTCGCGCCAGCTGATGCGGCCGGCGGACACGCTGACGTCGACGTGCTGCACCGCCGGCGCCGCGCCCTCGCGCTGGAGGTGGACGATGACGAGCTTGCGGGTGACGCGGGCGCCGCGGGTAGGCGTGGGCGCTGCGGAGATTGCGCCAAGTTCCAGCACCACCGGCAGCGTGCGCGCGGTTCTCTTCGTCAGCTCGCCGGTGATGCTGCCGCTGAGGGCCTCGCCGCTGGGGTTGAACGGAAACCCGGTCAGGGTATCGAGAACGTATGTCCGATTCGAGGGGACAGCGCAGGGATCGTCGCCGGGTACGATGGTGCTTATCAACACAGTGCGGCCGGCCAGCACGGGACTGGCAGCCAGATGTTCGCCGTCGGTGGCCGCATGCGGGAAATCGAAGTACCAGCCTTTCCTGGCGCGCGCGCCCGCATAGTCGAATTCCTCGCCCTCGACGGTGTAGTGCGCCTCGCCCGACAGCGTGCGCCGCGCGAGTTCCCTGCGTCCGTTGACCGTGTCGATCGGACTGGCCGCGCTATCCTTCACCGCATAGAAGGACTGTTCAACGAAGTCGGTCGGATCTTGATTGACTGTCGTGCCGAACAGGATCAGGTAACCGCCGGCGGGCGCCATCACGACGCGCGGCGCATGGATGATCGGCTGGCGCCGTCCGGCGTCGTCGCGCGCCTCGAACAACAGGCCGCTCGAGAACAGTGTCTCGCTCAAGTCGAAGCGCCACATGCCGCCCTGCGCGTCGCCGGCATATGCGTAACGCACGCTGCCGTCGGCGATGCGCACCAGCACCGGCTGGCCAAGCGCGTTCGGCTGACCTGGAAGCGCTGCGGGCGCGTCGAGCCTGAAGTAATTGACGTCGCGCTGCCAGCGCTGCGAAGCCGGCTTGTCCAGCGCCAGCAGGAACAGCGCGCCATCCGCTTCGGACCCGGCGCCGCTGGGCACGACCGCAAAGAAGCGGTATTGCGGCACGGAGTCCTTGACTCCGACCCTGACCTTGGCGATCAGCGGCGCCTCGCTGACGTGGCCGATAGCCGGATCGTCGCGTTCGGTGAACTCCCACAGCGCGCGCTCGCCGGCTTCGAAGGCGGCGGGATCGCTGACATCGAGCGCGAACACGCCGCGCGCGCCGCCGCCCATTCCCGACACCAGCACCGAGCGCCAGCCGCCGCTCAGCAACGCCTCGCCCTGGCCGGCGCTGGCGTCGACGTAGGCGCGATGGCGGTAGTCCGGGTCGCTCAACTGGCTGATAGCAGGAATCAGCGCGTTCGGTATGTAAGCGAACAACTCGACGCCGTCGCGCGCGTCGAATGCGTGCAGCATGCCGTCGTTGGCGCCAAAGTAGATTGCCGCCACCCGGCCCTTGTGGCGTTCGTAGAAACCTTCGTACCCGGGACCCTGCACAGATCGGGACGGAGCCCCGACCAGCAGCGGCGTGCTGTGCATGCTGTCGCCGAGGATGCTGGTACGGCGGCGGAATACTCCCTCGGGTTGACCGATTTCGCGCCGTCGATCGCCGCGCAGGAACGCGACCCGGGCTTCGCCAAGGCCATCGGAATCGAGCCAGGAGCGGGGCTCGGCTCCAAGCTCGTTCCACTGAAACGGAATGCTGGAAGACGATCCGTCGGCATTGCGTAACACTGTGTAGATTTGACGCGCCTGCGGCAATGGCCGCGGCGGCAGCGACGCCTCCGGGACGCCCGTCAACACCGCGCCGGCGTCCCACAGCGGCGTGATGCCGATCGTGATGGCGCCGCCAGCGCCTGCCGACAGCGCGCGCAGCGTCAGGCGGCCGGCTCCATTGGCCTCGGAACTGGACTCGATGAGTATGCCGGCGCCGTCCGGCCGCAAGGCGACCGTGGAGCGAGTTGTCGCGCTGGCCTCGCAGGCCGGCGGAGCCGCGCGGCGGCCGGCCGGTCCATGGGACATTGCGAACATGGGCAGCAGCACCAACGCAAGCAGTAACGTCTTCATCGGACGGTTCCGGTTTCGGACGTCACCTTGCGATAGAACGACTGCAGCACCACGTGGGTGCTGGGCCGCACGCCGAATCCGATGGCGGTAATGCGATAGACGTTGGCCGCAGGCTGTCCGGCATCTTCGCCGGCGCGCACGAGGGGCATCAGCTCGATGACGTAGCGCGGCGCCCTGCCTGGAAGCGCGCCGCCGCCGGTCGGCAAAGCCGCGCCGGTGAATCTTCCGTACGGTGCGATGGCGACTGGCTGGACGGCGGCCAGGTCCACCAGCTGCCAGGCCGGCGCGGCGCGCGAGTAGGTGCACAGGCCCAGGTTATCCTGCCCTCTTCCGCAACCGTCTGTGAAGCCCAGCGCGCTGCCGCTGGCGAACAGCGCGGCGCGCGCCGGATTGGCGTTGCCTTCGATGTCGCGCTCGGCGTCGATCAGGCCGGCCTCCGCGGACTGGAAGGCGATGTGGCGGTCGCGTTCGTTGCGCGCGGACTTCTCCGCGCTCAGCGCGGTGTGCGCCGCGGACAGGCCGATGATCGTGATCGCCAGCAGCACGAACAGCGCGGTGAGCAAGGCGGCGCCGTGCTCGAAACGCGTCATCGCACCACCTCTGCCGCCGCGTTGCGCAGCATGACGGTGGCCGCGAACATTCGGCGTTCGCGCCCGCGCATTTCATCCGGCAGCGTATCCTCCGCCAGATGCACACCGAGGTCTGCGCCGCCGAATGCCCCGCTGTAGGCGGGTCCAAATAAATCGAAGACTCTTGGCGGATCGCCGGACCGCGACCTGGCGCCATGCAGCACCAGCGCCACGCGCACGCCAGTGACGCGCTTCCAGTGCGTGCGCCGGCGCAGTTCGCGTTCGCGCGCCTCGGGAGCAGTCCCCGCCAACAGCAGCGCCGCATCGCGCTCTGCGAGCTCGGTGGCGCTGGCATATTCGTTGGGCAGGCCATCGCCCGGGGTATCGGTGTCGATCCCGTACAGCACCTGGAAGGTATCGACGCCGCCGATCACGGCGTCGGCGCCCCAGCTGGTGCGGCCGCGGTATTTGCAGCGCAGTTCCGCCTGGCCGCCGGCGCTGCGGCCGACATAGAAGATGCTCCAGCCGTCGTCGCCCTCGCCGACGTCGAAGCCGGCGCAGTTGATCACGCTGCCGTCAGCGGCGCCGCTGAAGCGCACCGCGAGCACGTCGCTGCCGTTGACGGCGCCGGCCAGCGGCGAATCGATGCCTTCGGTGGTGCGGCTCAGCGTGCGCGCGTCGATGCCGCGGACCCGCGCCGGCGCCGTGCCGTCGTCGACACCGGCCTGGTCGCGCTCCCAGTTGACGAAGGCCGCCTGGCGCGTGGCGCGCGTGATGATCTCGAGCGCGTACCTGCCATTGTCGTCGAGCGCCGCGGCGTCGACCTGCGCGAGGTAGGCGGCGTTGGCCGACACCAGCAAGCCGCCGGCGAACAGCATCGCCAGCATCCCTACTGCCGCTGCCACCATCAGTTCGGCCAGTGTGGCGCCGCGCTGGCGGCGCATCATTCGGCCGCTCCCGGCACCGCGATCGCCACGCTGGGGGCGAAGTCGCCGGCTCTGTCGCGCGACTCGCGGCCATCGGTGTCCTTGCCGCGCCAGCCGAGTTTGATGACGACCGGCGCCGGCGCGGCGCCCGTGCAGGTCCAGCGCAGAGCGCCGCGCGCCGCGTCCCACGCCTGGCTGTCGCGGCATACCACGACGCGCCCGCCGGGGAAGCCGGCATGCACGGCTGACTTGAGGCGAGATAGTTCGGCCTGCGCCATCTGCGCGGCGCTGCAGGCGGCGCCAGGCAGGCATTGCGGGCCGGCTGGCGGCGCACCGCCGGCGGCGTCGTAATCGAGGTTCAGAAAAACCGCGCCGGCATCGGCATTGGCGCGCATGCTGTCGGCGACGCTGCTGGCCAGCTGCACGGCGTTCGACATCAGGGCCGATTGATGGCGCGTGCGCAGCGCGGCGAGCTGGGTTGCGGCGGCGCCGACGATGCCGACGGCGAGCACGAACACCGCCACCAGCACCTCGAGGAGCGAGTACCCGCCGCCGGAACGCAAAGCCAATCGCACAACGCCACCTCCGCAAGCTTCGCGCTCTGACAGGCGCGCCTGCAGCCGGCAGTTTTTTACTGCAGAGTCTGCATGCCGCGTATTGACCTGGATCGCTCAACTACCAAGTTATCAGGCGTGATGAAGCCAGCCCTGAGGTGGCTCAATTGTGCGGGGAAGGTGAAACGGCGATGCTACTTGCGCGGCTTTGGCGCCTGGCCGACTTCGGCGATCGCGTCCTGGAATTCGGCCAGGTCCTCGAAGTTCTTGTAGACGGAGGCGAAGCGGATGTAGGCGATCTTGTCGAGGCGCTTCAATTCCTGCATGACCAATTCGCCGACGTAGCCGCTGTCGACTTCGCGGCGCCCGCTGGTGAGGAGCTTTTCCTCGATGGTGGCCACGGCGGTGTCGATCGACTCGGCCGACACCGGCCGCTTGCGCAGCGCCAGCATCAGGCTGCCGCGCAGCTTGGCCGGCGCGAACTCGGTGCGGCTGCCATTCTTCTTGACGACGATCGGCATCGACAGCTCGATGCGTTCGTAGGTGGTGAAACGCTTGTCGCACCTGGCGCAGCGGCGCCGGCGCCGCACGGCGTCGCCCTCCTCGGTTACGCGGGTATCGAGGACCTGGGTTTCGTCATGCTGGCAGAACGGACATTTCATGGCGACCTGTATGCGCTGCGTGATCGGCGCGGGCCACCGAAGCAGCCCGCGGGGTGCTGCAAACTTACTTCGCGTAGACCGGGTACTTGTCGGTCAGCTTCTTTACCTCGAGCTTGACGCGCTCGATGACCGCTTCGTCGTTCGGGTTGTCGAGCACGTCGGCGATCAGGTTGCCAACCGTGGTGGCGTCGTCTTCCTTGAAGCCGCGCGTGGTGAACGCCGGGCTGCCGAGGCGGATGCCGGAGGTGACGAACGGCTTCTGCGGATCGTTCGGGATGCCGTTCTTGTTGCACGTCATGTGGGCGCGGCCGAGGATCGCTTCGGCTTCCTTGCCGGTCAGGTTCTTGGCGCGCAGGTCCACCAGCATCACGTGCGACTCGGTGCGGCCGGACACGATGCGCAGGCCGCGCGCGATCAGCGCCTTGGCCAGCGCGTCGGCGTTCTTGACGACCTGGGTCTGGTACTCGACGAACGACGGCTCGAGCGCTTCCTTGAACGCGACTGCCTTGCCGGCGATGACGTGCATCAGCGGGCCGCCCTGGATGCCGGGGAAGATCGCCGAGTTGATCTGCTTCTCGAATTCGGCCTTCATCAGGATGATGCCGCCGCGCGGGCCGCGCAGCGACTTGTGCGTGGTCGAGGTGACGAAGTCGGCGTGCGGCACCGGGTTCGGGTACAGGCCGGCGGCGATCAGGCCGGCGTAGTGCGCCATGTCGACCATGAAGTAGGCGCCGATTTCCTTGGCGACCTTGGCGAAGCGCTCGAAGTCGATCTTCAGCGAAAACGCCGAGGCGCCGGCGATGATCAGCTTCGGCTTGTGCTCGCGCGCCAGCCGCTCCATCGCCTCGTAGTCGATGTCTTCTTCCGGCGTCAGGCCGTACGAGACGACGTTGAACCACTTGCCCGACATGTTCAGCGCCATGCCGTGGGTCAGGTGGCCGCCTTCGGCCAGCGACATGCCCATGATGGTGTCGCCCGGTTTCAGCATGGCAAAGAACACGCCCTGGTTGGCCTGCGAACCGGAGTTCGGCTGGACGTTGGCTGCCTCGGCGCCGAACAGTTTTTTCACGCGGTCGATCGCCAGCTGCTCGGCGATGTCGACGTATTCGCAGCCGCCGTAGTAGCGCTTGCCGGGATAGCCTTCGGCGTACTTGTTGGTCAGCTGCGAGCCTTGCGCTTCCATCACGGCCGGCGAGGTGTAGTTTTCGGACGCGATCAGTTCGATGTGGTCTTGCTGGCGCTGGTTTTCCTTCTGGATTGCGGCCCACAGGTCAGGGTCAACGTTGGCGAGCGTGTGATCTTTTGCAAACATGAAAAAAACTCCAATCGGGTATCGGTGCGGGGCACCAGGCAGTATGGATCGAAATGAGGGATACCGGAAAACCGAACAGGCAGCCTCATCGCGCGACTTCCATCGGTGGCTGCCCAGGCGAACGGCTAATGAAATCTCACGTTCCCCGGTGGAAGCCCACCTTTCGCCGACAGGCCCGACAGGCCGCGACTTTTCGCCAGTTACGTGAGACGTAATGGAGGACAAATTGTAAGTTAAAGCCCCGGTTTGGGCAAGGAAACAGCCGCGGGAGGGGCAATCCTTCCATTTCGGCTACAATTTACATCGACTGTTCCCTCCCATCCTCACTGGAAAATCCAATCATGATCGTATTCATCACCGGCGCGTCCGCCGGCTTCGGCGCCGAGATGGCGCGCACGTTCGTCGGCCATGGCCACCAGGTGGTCATCAGCGGGCGCCGCAAGGACCGCCTCGACGCCCTCGCGGCGGAACTGGGCGACCTGGCTTTGCCGCTGGTGATGGACGTGACCGACAAGGCGTCGATCAACGACGCGCTGTCGCTGCTGCCGCAGTCATGGCGCCAGGTCGACGTGCTGATCAACAACGCCGGCCTCGCGCTGGGCACCCAGCCGGCCCATGAAGCGCCGCTGGCGGACTGGGAAACGATGATCGCCACCAACTGCACCGGTTTGGTGACGATGACGCGCGCGCTGCTGCCGGCAATGGTCGATCGCGGCAGCGGGCTGATCATCAACCTGGGCTCGGTGGCCGGCCACTTCCCTTACCCGGGCGGCAACGTGTATGGCGCCACCAAGGCGTTCGTCGACCAGTTCACGCTGAACCTGCGCGCCGACCTGGTGGGCACCGGCGTGCGCGCCACCAACCTGGCGCCCGGCCTGTGCGGCGGTACCGAGTTCTCCAACGTCCGCTTCAAGGGCGACGATGCGGCCGCGGCCAAGGTCTACGAGGGCACCGTGCCGCTGACCGCCAAGGATATCGCCGAGACCGCGTACTGGCTCGCGACGCTGCCGCCGCACATCAACGTCAACACCATCGAGATGATGCCGACGTGCCAGGGCTTCTCGCCGTTCACGATCAAGCGCGGCTAAAAGTTCCGGTGTCAGGTCTGACATTCGGACATTCAGACGATGAATGTCCGAATGTCCGAATGTCAGACCTGACACCGGCTTTTTGCTGTTGCGCGTGTGGCTCTGTAACGAACGATGTCGAGTTGTTAGCAATTGTTACTACGCTTGGCCCTGCCTCCAGCGTTAACGTCTACTACGGACGCCCCTACCCCGCCCGTCTATGTACGCTAGAGTACATTCGCGGTAAAATGTTTCCCATATTCACTGATGCCTATCGAAATGCCTTCAGATTTCACCTGGACCGTCCGCGTGTACTACGAGGATACCGACGCCGGCGGCATTGTCTACTACGCCAACTACCTGAAGTTTTTCGAGCGCGCCCGCACGGAATGGCTGCGCGGACTGGGCATCGACCAGCACGAATTGGCCGCTCAGCATGACGCGATGTTCGTCGTCAAGTCGGCCAGCATCGACTATCATGCGCCAGCGAAACTCGATGATGTAATAACATTGACATTGGGGATCGAAAAGCTCGGCCGCGCTTCGATCCAGTTCGTGCAGCAGGCGTCCATCGGCGCGGCCTTGCTGGCCAGCGCGCGCGTCAAGGTCGGCTGCGTCGACCGCGCGGTCAAGCCGCGGCCGTTGCCCGACGCGGTCACTGCTAAAATGCGTGCCGCCTGACACTCTCCCACTTATTCAACAGCATAGCGACGCCTACATGAATGCAGCTCAAGATCTTTCCTTCCTGGCCCTGATAAGCAACGCCCACCTGATCGTGCAACTGATCATGGCGCTGCTGCTGATCGTGTCGCTGACCAGCTGGACCTACATTTTCCGCAAGATGTTCGCGATCCGCGCCGCGCGCCGCCAGACCGAGCAGTTCGAGCGCAGCTTCTGGGCCGGCGGCAACCTGCACACGCTGCACCAGAGCGCCAGCAGCAGCCGCGACCAGAGCGGCGCGCTGGCCCGCATCTTCGAAGCCGGCATGGGCGAATTCATCAAGGGCAAGCAAGTGGCGAAGGACGCGCTCGACATGGGCGCCGTGCTCGACAGCGCCCGCCGCGCGATGCGCGCCGCCTTCCAGCGCGAACTCGACGCGCTCGACATCCACCTCAACTTCCTCGCCTCGGTCGGCTCGGTGTCGCCGTACGTCGGCCTGCTGGGCACCGTGTGGGGCATCATGAACGCGTTCCGCGGCCTCGCCAACGTGCAGCAGGCAACGCTGGCCGCGGTGGCGCCCGGCATTGCCGAAGCGCTGATCGCCACCGCGATCGGCCTGTTCGCGGCGATTCCGGCGGTGGTGGCTTACAACCGCTTCACCCACGACATCGACCGCCTGGCGATCCGCTTCGAGAGCTTCGTCGAAGAATTCTCGAACATCCTGCAGCGCCAGTCGCGTTAAGCACTGAACGGAGACTACGATGGCTTCCTTTTCCAGCAGTCTGCGCGGTGGCCGCGGCCGAAAATTCAAGTCCGACATCAACGTGGTGCCCTACATCGACGTCATGCTGGTGCTGCTGATTATTTTCATGGTGGTGCCGCCGGCGAACAGCCCGAGCGTGATCAACCTGCCGAGCGCGGAGAAATCGGCACTGCCGCCGGACGACTACATCCAGGTCGTGCTCAAGCCCGATACGACCCTGTCGATCGGCATCAACGGCAAGAACCAAAGCGCGCCGCAGGACATGCCGAACCGCGCCGCCCTGCTGCGCAGCCTGCGCACGCTGCACGCGGCAAACCCCGAGTATCCGGTGATGATCGCCGGCGACAAGGAAAGCAAGTACGACGACGTGATCCAGCTGATTTCGGAAGCCAGGAAAATGGGCATCAACCGGGTCGGGCTGGCCACCAAGTGATGATGGAATCGAACCAGCGATGAATAGCGCCACCGCCAACGGCGCACCGTACCAGGTGCCGCCCGAACCGAGCCGCTGGCCGTCGATCGCGCTGGCCGCGGCGGTGCACGCCGGCCTTCTGGCGTTCCTGTACATCGGCGTCAGCTGGCAGAACACGACGCCGGTACAGGTCGAGGCCGAAGTGTGGGACATGAAGGTGCAGAGCGCGGCGCCGCCGCCACCGCCGCCGCCCGAGGTGGTGGAGCCGAGGGTCGAGCCTGAACCCGCGCCGGTGCCTGTGCCTGTTCCGGTACCGAAAGTGGTCGAGCCGCCGCCGCGCGTGGAGCAGCCGGTGGCGCCGAAGCCGCCCGACATCGCGCTCGAACGCGAGAAGCGCAAGGCGGAAAAGCGCAAGGAACTCGAAGAAGAGAAAAAGCTGGAAGACCAGAAGCTGGCCAAGGAGCTGAAGGCGAAGCAGCTGGCCGACAAGAAGGCGCAGGAACTGGCCGACAAGAAGGCCGCGCAAAAGGCCGACGATCAGGCCAAGAAGCTCGAAGAGAAAAAGCTGGCGGAGAAACTCAAGGCCGAGAAGCTGGCCAAGGCAAAGGAAGAAGCGGCGGAGGAAAAGCGGCTGGCCGATGTGCGCGCCGCCGAGATGCGCCGCATCACGGCCGGCGCCGGCACCAGCGGCGAGGCGGCCAAGTCGACCGCCACGCGCGTCGACACCAGCTACCTGGCGGCGATCAACAGCAAGATCAAGAGCAGCACCTCGTACGCCGGCAGCACGGAAGTGCCGGGCAAGCCGGAAGTCGTCTTCAAGATCGAGCAGTTGCCGAGCGGCGAGATCATCTCGGTGCGGCTGGTCAAGAGCAGCGGCATCCCCGCTTTCGATGATGCGGTAGAGAAAGGCATCCTCAAATCGTCGCCACTGCCAAAGAATAAAAATGGTACCGTGTTGCGCACGCTTGAGATTGCTTTCGCGATGAAGGACCTGAAATGATAGTGCCCGCTTCCATTAACCCGGACCGAAACGACCTATGAAGAAAAATATCCCCCTCTTTTTGTTTGGCATCAGCCTGATCGCCGGCGCCGCTAACGCGCAAGTGCGCGTCGAAATCCAGGGCGTCGCCAGCAGCCAGATCCCGATTGCCGTCGCCGCCTTTGCCGACGAAGGCCAGGCGCCGGCGCAGATGTCGGCCGTCATCAAGGCCGACCTCGAACGCAGCGGCGTCTTCAAGGTGATCGACGCCGGCACCGTGCTGTCCGAGAAATCGGCAATCGACTTCGGCCAGTGGAAATCGCGCGGCGCCGATGCGCTGGTGGTCGGCAGCGTCGTCAAGGCCGACGACGGCCGCTTCGAAGTGCGCTACAAGCTGCTCGACACCATCAAGTCGGCGCAGCTGTCGACGCTGTCGAACACGGTGACGGCGAAATACACCCGCCTGCAGGCGCACCGCATCGCCGATGACATCTATGAAAAACTGACCGGCAGCCGCGGCGCCTTCTCCACCCGCATCGCCTACGTCAACAAGGTCAGCAACAGCGACTACCGCCTCGAAGTGGCCGACGCCGACGGCGAAGGCATGCAGATCGCGGCGCGCGGCAAGGAGCCGATCATTTCGCCGGCCTGGTCGCCCGACGGCGGCAAGGTCGCCTATGTCTCGTTCGAACAGCGCAAGCCGGTGGTGTACGTGCAGAACCTGGTGACCGGCGAGCGCAAGGTGATCTCGAACGAAAAAGGCAGCAACTCGGCGCCGGCCTGGTCGCCGGACGGCTCGCGCCTGGCGGTCACGCTGTCGAAGGACGGCCATTCGCAGATCTACGGCGTGAATGCCGACGGCAGCGGCATGCGCCGCCTGTCGAACAGCAACGGCATCGACACCGAGCCGCAATTTTCGGCCGATGGCCAGAGCATCTATTTCCTCAGCGACCGCAGCGGCGGCCCGCAGATCTACAAGATGAGCGCCAGCGGTGGCAACGCCACGCGCGTGACCTTCAACGGCAGCTACAACGTCAGCCCGCGCATTTCGTCGGACGGCAAGACGCTGGCGTGGATCTCGCAGCGCGACGGCGCCTATTCGCTGTACGCGATGGACCTGGCCAGCGGCCAGGAACAGCGGCTGGCCGTCGGCGCCACCGAACCGAGTTTTTCGCCGAACGGCAAGTACATCATGTACGCGACGGCCGGCCGCAGTGGCCTCGCCGTGGTGTCGGTGGATGGGCGCGTCAAGCAGCGCCTGACAACCAATGCAGGAAATATCAGGGCGCCCAGCTGGGGCCCATTCATGAAATAAGTTTTTTAACAGTGACCAGGAGAAAATAACATGCGCAATTTCAAAAGTTTGGCCTTCATCGTATCGAGCGCAGCCTTGCTGTCCGCGTGCAGCTCGCCCGTCAAATTGAACGATGCACCGGTCGTCGAGCGTGCGCCGGAGCGCGGCGCCGTGCAGCCGGTGGCCGACAGCCGCGACATCCGCCCTATCGAAACCGGCAGCGCGGATCCGCTGAACGATCCGAAAGGCGTGCTCGCCAAGCGCAGCGTCTACTTCGACTACGACAGCTTTGTCGTGCGTGACGACGCCAAGCCGATCGTCGAGAACCATTCCGCTTACCTGGCCAAGAACAAGGCGCGCAAAGTGCTGATCCAGGGGAACACCGACGAGCGCGGCGGCACCGAGTACAACCTGGCGCTGGGCCAGAAGCGCGCCGAAGCCGTGCGCAAGGCGATGGGCACGATGGGTGTTGCCGAGTCGCAGATGGAAGCTGTGTCGCTGGGCGAAGAAAAGCCGAAAGCAGTGGGAGCCAACGAAGCGGCCTGGGCTGAGAACCGCCGCGCCGACATCGTCTATTAATCGATTGCCTGATACGGCCGATTGACAACGGGGCGGCATGCGGTGCAGACTGCATCCGCCCCGTTTTTTCAGAAAGTCACGACCATGAAAAATACCAAATCGCGCATTGCGGCCGCCTGTCTTGCGCTGGCCGCGTGGATTCCGCTGCACGCCAGTGCCGGCCTGCTTGACGACGATGAAGCGCGCAAGGCGATTCTCGACCTGCGCGCCAAGGTCGAGAACCTGTCGCGCGACCTGAATGCGCGCATCGACACCAAGTCCGACAAGAGCGCCTCGCTCGACCTGGTCAACCAGCACGAACAGACGATGCAGGAGATCGCGCGCCTGCGCGGCCAGCTCGAAGTGCTGGCCAACGAGATTGCCAACTCGCAAAAGCGCCAGAAGGATTTTTACGCCGATCTCGATTCGCGCATCGCCAAGCTCGAGCCGCGCCAGGTCAACATCGACGGCAAGCAGGAAGAAGTCGACGCCAGCGAACTGAAATCGTACGAAGCGGCGATGGCGATCTTCAAGTCCGGCGACTACAAGACGGCCGCCAACGCGCTCGGCAGCTTCGTGCGCCGCTATCCCGATTCGAGCTACTCGCCAAGCGCGCAGTACTACCTGGGCAACGCCTATTACGCGCAGCGCGATTACAAGAACGCGATCGCCGCGCAGGAAATCGTCGCCAGCACCTACAAGGACAGCGCCACGGCGCCCGACGCGATCCTCAATATCGCCAGCAGCTACACCGAGCTGAAGGACAAGAAGAACGCGAGGAAGGCGCTGCAGCAGCTGGTGCTGAAGTATCCTGACTCGTCGGCCGCGGCCGCCGCGAAAGACCGCCTGGCGACGCTGAAGTAAGGCAAATTGCAAAAAAATATGGGCTTGGGCATTTGACAGGAACGCTGGCGCCCCCTATAATCTTGCTTCTTTCGGGTCGTTAGCTCAGCTGGTAGAGCAGCGGACTTTTAATCCGTTGGTCGCAGGTTCGAATCCCGCACGGCCTACCACGAATGCGCAGTAAGCAAAATTGAAGGAATTACGAGAAATCGTGATTCCTTTTTTTGTTTCGCGGAAGGGCTTACACACCCTCTAGCGCCGTATTTGTCTCGTGCATCAGGCTTCGATCACCTCAACGTGTTTTGCGATTTGTTCAAGCGGCTAATGGCCGCGCCGCCGGACCATCTCGGCCGAGCTCCGCGCCGTGGTCAAGGCAACATCAGATGGGCTGCCGTGGTAAAGCGTGTCTTAATCGGCCTGCTTCGCCTTGCAGCCCAACACCATCGCCAGGTGCGTCTTGCCTACGCCGCTGGGGCAGACCAGCACCACATTCGCGCGCCGCTCGACGAAGCCCAAACCGGCACGCTCCTCGATCTGGCTACGTTTGACGCCCTTGGCGAAGTCATAGTTGAACTCGTCGAGCGTCTTCACCACGGGGAACCCTGAGCCGGGTCATGGTGCTTTGCTTCCTCAATTCCGCCCAGCGGCTTCTCCTTTCAACAGCCTCTCCAGGAAGTCGCGATAGGCCATCTCTTGCTTGGCCGCATTCTACGTAGCGGCGCCGTAGCTTTGGGCCACGAACGGCAGGTTCAGGTTCTCGCATAACGCGGCGATACGTTCATTCTGCAGGTTCACGCCGCCACTCCTTCAGCAACCCGCTCCACCAGCGCGTCGTAGACACGCAGCGGATCCCGCAGCGGGGCCGACTATGCGATCCGATCCACCAATGCCGCCGGTCGTGGTGGTGTAGTTGGCGCTACCGCGGGCTGTGGCCTGCTGCGGCAATGTCTGCGCGGCACGGCACCGGCAATGCTTGCAGGTGCGCTAGCTCTCGCTTTAGCGCTTCGGCTGGCGGCTCCTTCATCGCGCCATTGACGCGCGCTTTGGCAACCTCGGCCAGCCAGTGCGCCACTTCCACGTTGGCGGTTACGACGTCTAGCTGCTGGCCGCTCTGTGCCAGTCGACTTGGCAGCGGCATGCAGCACGGGCGCCGCAGGTAGCCCTTTAAGCGTTCGAACTTGCCCTTGGTTTTGGTCCGGCACGGCTAGCACAGCTTGATGACGAAGCCGCTGTGCGTGGCACAGTCCAGGAAACCGGCGTGGTAGCGGTGCGCAGCATCGCCGTAGGCATTGCTCCAGTACCACGGTCTTCATGTTGCTGTACCGGACCCGCTGGTTACCCCGCCGAAGGCCCCGAGGGCGCATTCGTGGCAACCGATCAGGTCTCAACCTTCATGTCGCTCACGAACTCGACGTAGCCGGCCCGGCTAAAGCCAAGGGTCGCGCAAAACGCGTGCAGTGGCGCGCCGCCTCGCGGAACTCGACCAGTCGACCTACAACTGGTCGCCCGTCGCCGTCTCGAAGCGCACGACCGGGTCGGCAGGCGGCGCCGATTGCAGCGTTCACGCGAAGGCGCGCAACTGGCTCATGCCGCGTTGTTAGCCGCGTGCACCGATCTCGCGGCACAACACCTCCCGGAATCGTATCCAGGTGTTCAGCCGCCCGGCGCTCCCTCGGATATTCCAAGAATTGCTCCAGTTTCGTCCAACGCTTCTCCTTACGTTCGTACTAGCCCCCCCCCTGTAGCGCCAAGTGGCGCCGCACCATGTTCACTGCGCAGCCAACCTCAGCGGCGATCTGCCGCAGACTTGGTCCATGTTTACTCAGCAGTTGAATTTCCACGTACACCTCTTGGGGTTTCAAGGCCGCTCCGCAAGGTGACCATCTCCTCAAATTGACGTATTAGTTTTCAATCGCTGCCTGTATCAGTCTACAACTGCTGCTGACAGCCACGAAGCAGTCGCTTTACTGAGCCTTTTATCCTGAAGCTTCGACGGCACCGTAGACGCTAATATTCCCTGCAAATTGACGAGCAGCTGTCACTACCTGATGCGCTGTCGATGACCCGTTCATGGCCGGCTTCGCGCTGCGTGCACTTGAGCGTTCGCCGATTTAACCAACGTGTTAAAAATTGGTTACCCGTGTTAAATGGACCAATTTCCTGTGGGCGATCAAATATCGAAGTAAGTCAACGGGGAATATTATGTGGAATCAACACACCGAATTTGACCACGCATTACCTTGATGCAACACAGCTTCGCTACAACTGGCTTCCAAGCAGGAAACAGAAAAATTATACTGGGGCAATCAGTGTTGCATCGAGGAACTCTCGACTGATCGCGTGACAAGCTTTTTGTCAGCGGCATTTCAATAAATTGGCACTTTACTAACTTGGAATAATCGATTTTTTGAAGGATTACCTCATGAAAGATTCTCTCGATTCAAAAAATATCAATTGTGGTATTCAAGAACTTTCCATTGACGAAGTGAATTCCGTCAGCGGAGCAGCATTGAACGTGGCAGATGCCGGCAGTGCCGGAGTCTTGATCGCGGGAATCGCTACCACGACGTTTGGTATTGGTTGGGGCGCTGTGGGAGTAGGCGCTGCGTTCGCGGTGGCACCAGTCGCAGTTGTCGCATTGGCCGGTTTATCGTTATACGCCGGATATGCATTGCTCAGAAGGAAGTAACGAACCGTATTAATCAGCTGCGTTGCGAGGAACTCTCCACGCAACGCAGCTTTAAGCGAGAAAGAAAATCATGACAAGTCTTACTACAGCTTGGCTACTAAGTTCGACTTACACAACCAGGCCGCTACGCTCGACTTTAGTTGCAGGCACTGCTCTCCTGATCATCTACTTAACATCCGGCACTGCAGGATCCTCATTGACAAATTGGTCTCTCATCGTCCCCTGCGCTGTGTACGCGGCTCTGTTAATAGTATTCTTGATCCAACACAATAAAAACAAGATGACCATTCACGAAATATCGGTAAACGATGGAATTTTATCGATTCCAAGATTTTGCTGTAAACCGCATAGCATTCCTTTTCGCGAAATAAAATCGATCGAAAAATACAGTATTTCCAAGACAAATTCTACGGCTCTGATCGGGAGATTTAACAATTCGCCGATCTTCATTGATAAAATCGGATTCTCCACCGCTGACGATTTCGATGAGTTCGTGAGCTTCGTGGAACGCTGCGCTTCCGAAAACCGCTCTGTTGAATTTACACAATCCCCAGCGTCGATCGCGGGTAGAAGCGACGCAAAAAGTCAATGCGCAATAATAATTATTTCGCTGACATGGCTGGTGTCATATGCGCTTGTTTGCACTTCAGGAATCAATGAAATTAGCGAATCAGCCATTGCGCATGGAGCGTTGACAAAAGACACTTTTAAGCTTGACGAGCTATATCGCATTCCTTCGTCATTTTTCTTACATCTAAATCCATTTCACCTTGGATTAAATGTCTTGACATTTGCGATTATTAGTCGGAATATTGAAATTATTCTTGGTCGCGCACGACTACTCAACATTCTAATTCTCTCTGCGGTGAGCGGAGCTTTGCTCAGTTGTGCTTTCTCTAGTTACTCGGCCGTAATAGGCGCATCTGGTGGCATACTCGGACTCCTTGGCGCCTATTTCGTAATGATCGTGCGCTATCCACAGCGGTTCCCTGGAAGTATTTCCGTATCCCGTCGTTCAATAACACTTCTGCTGACCCTACAGCTCATTTCTGATATCATAATACCAGGAATAGATGCTTTAAGTCATGTAGGCGGGTTATTATTCGGTGTTGTGTATGCTTACTTAATAACTAGGTTTTGTACAGCGGTTAACTGCGACTCAACTTCACCCGTAGAGATCCGAGTAGCTTTGGGCGCCTCTTTTCTCTATATTGCTGGTTTAGTATATTTTTTCTCACTATATTTCGATCTACTCTAATCTTCGCGCATTTTAATCGGGTTATATAGCAGTTAAAACTCCAAGTATGATTCACTCTTTTGCTCGCAGCATCGGGCAATTTCTTGCATGTTGATTTCCTCATCGACACGCTCGCTTGAAATATCTATCAGTTTACAAGTTGGATCGGTAAGGTTGCAGCGAAAGTCGACGGCAAAGTGTTTATTGACTTGCGTCAATTCCTTTCGCGAATACAACAGCGAAAATAGGCACGTTGCGTCCTGGTAACTACTCCAACTGTAAAACGATATGACTGATTCGCCGCTGTTTCGTCAGCCTGCGCTAAACGCCCGCCGCGTTAAATGGGCCGGAACAATTGTTCTTGCACGCCCACTTTCTTTCCTGTTCCTTACTTCGGCAGCGGTCGTGATGGGTCTATTAATCGTTGGTTTCCTTCTGGCGGGAAGCTATACCAAGCGAAGCACTGTTTCCGGCCAGCTCGCCCCCGATGTTGGCGTACTCAAGATATACGCGCCTCAGTACGGAACGATATTGGAAAAGCGCGTGCGCGAGGGGAAGTTGGTCAAGCAAGGTGAGCTGCTATATTTGGTTTCTAGTGAGCGTCAGAGCAGCTCAGAGGGGGGCATTCAGGCCACCATCAGTCGCCACGTCGGATTACGCCAGCAATCCCTGCGAGACGAACTGAGCAAGACGCGCAGGTTGCAGCAAGACGAAGAAAGCGCACTGCGCAAGAAAATCAAGGGATTGGAAGCCGAGCAGGCGAATGTACTTCACCAACTGCTTGGACAGCGCGCACGTATCGAATTGGCCGAGGCGGCCGTGCTGCGCTCTTCACAGCTGCTCGCACAAGGCTATTTCTCAGCCGAGATGGCACAGCAGAAGCAGGCTGATCTGCTCGACCAACGCAACCGTCTAAGTGCACTCGAACGGGACCAGATCAATGTTGCGCGGGAGTTGCTTAGCCAACAGAGCGAACTAAGCAGCCTCCCTCTTCGCCAGCACAACCAATTGGCGCACATCGAACGGCTTGTTACAAATACCGATCAGGAGTGGACCGAAAGCGAAGCCAAGCGTCGTGTCGCGATACTTGCTCCCGAAAGCGGAATCGCCACCGCAGTAACCGCTGAAGTTGGTCAGAGCGTGGATGGGGCGAAACCTCTGGTAAGCATCATTCCAAGCGGCGCCATATTGCAAGCGCACTTGTATGCACCCAGCCGGGCCATCGGATTCATCCGGCCGGCAGACCACGTACTGCTGCGCTACCAAGCCTTTCCATATCAGAAATTTGGCCATACCCGGGGGATCGTGGCCTCGGTATCCCGGACAGCGCTATCGCCGGGCGAAATAGCTGGTATGCCAAATGCGACAGTTGGCAACGGAGAGCCGCTCTATCGCATCACCGTTTTCGTCGAGCGCCAGTCAATCGTCGCCTATGGCAATGCGCAGCCCTTACAGGCGGGAATGCTAGTCGACGCGGATATCCTGCAGGAGAAACGGAAACTTTACGAATGGGTACTCGAACCCCTTTATAGCCTGACCGGCAAACTATGATCATATTCCGGACCAGATGCGTGGGTGCCGACAGGACCGCTCAAAGGAGCCAAATGTCCTTTCTTGATAAACTGACCTTTGGTTTCGGCACCAAGCTGCCGGTCATCTTGCAGACCGAGGCAACGGAATGCGGCTTGGCCTGTCTGGCAATGGTAGCCGGCTACCATCGCTATCACACTGACTTGATGAGCTTGCGGCGCCGCTTTCCGGTCTCGTTGAAAGGGGCAACACTGGCTGGTCTGATTCAGGTAGCGGGTCAACTTGGGTTGGGAACGCGCCCTCTCAAGCTTGACCTCGAGCATTTGCATGCATTAAAGCTGCCCTGCATTCTTCACTGGAATTTCAACCACTTTGTCGTTCTGAAAGAAGTCAACGCAACGACGGTCATCATCCACGACCCTGGCCAAGGCGTTCGCAAGCTATCGCGGGACGAGCTTTCCGCGTCATTTACCGGCGTTGCACTCGAAGCGTGGCCGTCCGCCGGCTTCCAGTCGCAGGTAGAACCCCCGCGACTAGGTTTACGCACCCTGATCGGCCGCGTAACGGGTCTATTCGCTTCATGCGCACAGATCATGCTTCTTGCACTCGCTCTCGAAGTGTTTGCGTTGGTGGCGCCGTTCTTTATGCAATGGGTTATCGACAACGTCATCGTTTCCGCCGATCGCGACCTGTTGACCACACTGGCAATTGGGTTTGGCCTGCTGATGCTGATGCAGCAGTTAGTCAGCGCCATGCGCGCCTGGATGTTGCTGTATATGGGTACCACGTTGAGCGTGCAATGGCGCGCCAACGTGTTTTCTCACCTCATCCACCTTCCCATTCAATATTTCGAAAAACGCCACTTAGGCGATGTTGTATCGCGTTTCGGTGCCACCGACCAGATTCAGCACACCTTGACCACATCCTTCCTCGAAGCCATCCTTGATGGAATTATGACCATCGTCACCCTGGCTGTGATGTTCTTGTACAGCCCGATCTTGGCCGGGATCGCCGTTGGAGCCATGTTGCTTTACGCCGCCGGCCGCTGGGTCTGGTACAGTCCGTTGCGCCAAGCCACGGTGGAGCAACTTGTCCTAGAGGCGCGTCAGCAAAGCCATTTCCTGGAAACTGTACGCGGCGTGAAGGCCATCAAGCTGTTTCAGCGACAGGACGAGCGTCGCGCGAGTTGGCTGACTATTCTGGTGGAACAAATCAATGCCGAATTGCGTACCCAGAGGCTACTGCTGTTCTACAAGGTGCTCAACGGCCTATTGTTCGGCATTGAACACATTTTGATCATCTGGCTTGGGGCACGAATGGTTCTTGACGGTAATTTTAGCGTGGGTGTTTTGATCGCATTTATTGCCTACAAGAGTCAGTTCAATACCCGCGTGAGCGCGCTGATCGACAAATTGTTCGAACTAAAAATGTTACAGGTACAAGGAGAACGCCTTGCGGATATTGTGCTAACGGAAAAGGAATCCTCCGCCAACATGCACGGGATTACCGACCTCGACGCCCTGCCGCCGACCATCGAGGTACGCGGTCTCCGCTATCGCTACGCCAACCAAGAACCGCTGGTGCTCGATGGGCTCAGCTTTTCGGTTGCAGCGGGCGAATGCGTCGCCATCGCGGGTCCCTCTGGTGGCGGAAAGACTACTTTGTTGAATTTGCTCCTCGGGATTCTGCCTGCCACCGAAGGAGAAATTTTGGTAGGTGGCGTACCCCTCGATCAGCTGGGTGTCGATCTTCTGCGCAAAATGGTTGGCACCGTTCTGCAAGACGATGTGCTATTTGCAGGGTCCATCGCCGACAACATCAGCTTTTTTGATCCGCAAGCTGAACACGACTGGATTGCTCAATGCGCGGATCTGGCTGCGATCTCGGCCGATATCGCTAGCATGCCAATGGGCTACAATACCCTGGTGGGCGACATGGGGACAGTCTTATCGGGCGGCCAAAAACAGCGCGTACTGCTCGCGCGCGCGCTTTATAAACGGCCACGCATCCTTTTTTTGGATGAAGCAACCAGCCATCTCGACATCGATAGAGAGCAGCAAGTTAACTCTGCCATCAAAGCACTTAAGATTACACGTATGATCGTTGCGCACCGGCCTGAAACAATTATTAGTGCAGATCGTGTGATAGTGATCATAGGAGGCAAGGTGGTGCAGGACGTCGCAGTATCGACACCCGTCACTCCTCCTAGCAAAGCCGACACAGCGCTGGTCGAGTAGGCGTGATGAACGCCACCATGAATTTTGCGTGCACGCTCATGCTGATCGGGTCAATCCACTTGTCGGCAGAATAGACGGCGATCTTGCGCGCACGCCGGCGTCGCGGGCAATAGGATCGGCCAAAGGCGCCAACGGCGGCCGCAGCGACGGCGACGGCGACGGACCATCTCACTCTTTCGCGACGCGCAGACAAATTCATCAAGAAAGTGCAATGCCTAGCAGCCACGATCTATCTTTTCTCGCTGCGGACTAATTGCCAAAGCGTTCAACTCACGCCATCTTTAAGCGGGCGCCTCCAAAGTGTGCCGTGAAATCGAGCACCTCCACTTTGACGCCCCTGTGTGACATTGACAGCTGAGCGTGGCAAGCGATGTAAGCGACTGTCCTTAAATGAAAAATATTTACTGCCCAGTCTTCGAATCCCGCATGGCCTACCACGAATAAGTATCAAGCCCACGAATTCACGTTCGTGGGCTTTTTGCTTTGGCGCGCGCCCTCACTTCGGATTTCTGCGCGCCGGATCGCTTTATTTGGGACGGTAAAGGGCGCAGAGTTTATTGCCGTCCGGATCGCGGACGTACGCCAGGTGAAGGGCTCCCATCGCGCCCTCACGCAGTCCGGGCGCGTCCTCAATCGACTGGCCGCCGAACGCGAGGGCTGTGTCGTGGAATTGCTGCACCTGTTCAGGCGAGCTGCATTTAAAGCCGATGGTGCCGCCGTTGGCGCAAGTCGCGTCTTCACCGTTAATCGGCTCGCTGACGCAAAAAGTGTTTCCCTCGTGGCGGTAGAAAAGGCGCGTGTGACCGCTCGCCGACGTGTTTCGTGATGGTTCGCCTGCGCCAAGCGTTGCGAGTACGGCGTCGTAAAACCGTTTCGACTGTTCGATGTCGTTCGACCCAATCATGATGTGACTGAACATTTTTTCTCCTCAAGTGCCGGGAAGGTATCCTGGCTAGTTGCTAAATTATAATATGTCGGAGCATCTTAATTAAGACTGCAAATCCGATTCGTTCCACACAAAGACATCCAAAAAAAAAATCATGGCACCCGACTTCAGCAAATACGACGCGGCGCAATTACGCCAGATACTGGGCACGATCGACGGCGCCCGTTTTGCCGACAGAGTGCGGGACATCCAGGCTCGCCTCGACATGCTGCAGCAAGCGGCGGCGAATGCGCCCGCATTGGCGGAAGCCATTCCTGTTCAGGACCGTTCGGCGGACCTCCCGATATTGAAGCGGGTCGGCACGGTATTGATGGTGGTTGGCGCGATCGACATTGCGGCGATGATCTACTGTGTCGCTCGGGGCTACTCGTATTCTTCCAGCCTTAACGTCTTTGCGCTCGTAGCCGGCATATTCATAAGGCGCGGGAGCCTGCGCGCGAGTTCCTGCGTGCGCTGGCTTGCGTGCGCCGCATTGCCGGCGATGACGCTGATGATTGTGGCATTTGCCGCGGCAAAGCCGATTGATCTCACCTTGACCCAGTTGCGGGTGCATCCAGGATTATTTTCCTTTCCTTGATTCTGATGATCGCGCTTGGGGTTCTGCTGTCTTGGCTCGTCCGCGAACTCGGGCGGGCGCCTGTGCTTGCCGCCCAGGTTGCCGCCGGCCGCAAGGTGCGCGACATGCGGATTCCGATAGCGCTCAGCGTGGCCCTATCGTTGGCCGGTGTCGGCTTGATGGTGAACCTGCTCGGCGGTGAACGTGCCCGTCGCGCCGAGACGATGGCAGCGCAGAAACTCGGCACCGAATATCGCTATCACACGCAGTCGATGCGTATCGCTTCCGGCAGCAAGGGGACTGGCGTTAGCGCATCGGTAGCTGCGTGGAACAGGGTTGCAGTGATCGATGTTCCCGTGCAATGGCAGGAGTAGCGGCGCAGGCGAAATTGCCGCCTTATCGCGGTGTCACCGGCCAGCCCAAGTTACCCTGCTTCCAAACCGTTAGCCCACGAAAATCGGCCGCGTGGCATCCGGCACCGCTCCGCATTGTAAAATAATGTTCAGGAGGAAACCCAATTGAACATTCGCGATGCCCGCGTGGATGATGCCGAGTCAATCGCGTCGATCTACAACCATTATGTGTTGACGACTTCAATCAGCTTTGAAGAAACCGAGGTGTCGGCAATCGACATGGCCGGCCGCGTTGCCGACGTCCAGGCCGCTGGCCTGCCTTGGCTGGTGGCCGAAATCAATGGCGCCGTCGTCGGCTACGCGTACGCGACCAAATGGCGCGTGCGTCACGCTTATCGCTTTTCGGTGGAGAGCTCGGTCTATCTGGGGCATGACAGCGCGCGCAAAGGGATCGGCAGCGCGCTGTACCGCGTCCTGCTCGCGCGCTTGCGCGCCGGCGGCTATCACCTGGCCATTGGCGGCATCGCGCTGCCGAATGCGGCCAGCGTCGCGCTGCACGAAAAGATGGGATTCGAGAAGGTCGCGCATTTCGGCGAAGTCGGATTCAAATTCGGGCAATGGACCGATGTGGGGTATTGGCAGCTGAAGTTGGCGCCGGCGGATTGATACCTCGAAGACCGCCGGCCCGCCGCCCGCACTGGTGCGCGAATAACTATAGAATGCAGCGATCCGTTGCCGGGCGTTATGAATGTGGCCGGCCCCGCCCAATCCAAGGAACTCCATGAATATCCCAGTGATTCTGAATCTGTCGATCGCCCTCGCCATCTGCTTTGCGCTGTACCGCATGCAGGCGGCGCACGTGACGTTTACCAAGCGGGTGTTCGCCGGCATGGGCCTCGGCGTATTGCTCGGCATGGCGATGCAGGCGCTGTACGGCGCCGGCTCGCCAATCGTGACGCAGACCAGCGCCTACCTCGACATCGTCGGCACCGGCTACGTCAAGCTGCTGCAGATGATCATCATTCCGCTGATTATGGTGTCGATCATCTCGGCCATCGTCAAGCTGAAGGATGCCGCCTCGCTCGGCAAGATCAGCGTGCTCACGATCGGCACCCTGATCGTCACCACCATGGTCGCCGCGCTGGTCGGCATTCTCATGGCCAAGCTGTTCGGCCTCACCGCGGTCGGCCTGACCTCGAGCACGGCGGAAGTGGCGCGCGGCGAATATTTGCAGGGCAACCTGGCGGCGGCGCAGGCGATCTCGCTGCCGAGCATGATCCTCAGCTTCATCCCGGCCAATCCCTTCCTCGACATGACCGGCGCGCGCAAGACGTCGACCATCGCGGTGGTGCTGTTTGCGATCTTCATCGGCATTTCCGCCACCGGCATCGCGGCCAAGAAGCCCGACGTGTTCGCCTCGTTCAACCACTTCGTCAAGGTCGCGCACGTGATCGTCATGCGGATGGTCACGCTGGTGCTGCGCCTGACGCCGTTCGGCGTGTTCGCGCTGATGGCGATGGTGGTGGCCAAGTCGAGCATTGCCGACATCATGAAACTGATCAGCTTTGTCGGCGCCTCCTACAGCGCGCTGGCGATCATGTTCTGCGTGCACCTGGCGATCGTCGCCGCCACCGGGCTCAACCCGCTGCGCTACTGCAAGAAGATCTTCCCGGTGCTGGCCTTCGCCTTCACCTCGCGCACCAGCGCCGGCGCCATCCCGATGAGCGTGCAGACGCAGACCGCGCGCCTCGGCACGCCGGAGGGCATCGCCAATTTCGCCGCCTCGTTCGGCTCGACCATCGGCCAGAACGGCTGCGCCGGCATCTACCCGGCGATGCTGGCGGTGATGATCGCCCCCACCGTCGGCATCGATCCGTTCACCGCGGCCTTCATCGTGCCGCTGGTGGCGATCATCACGGTCGGTTCGGTCGGCGTGGCCGGGGTCGGCGGCGGCGCCACCTTCGCCGCGCTGATCGTGCTGTCGGCGATGAACCTGCCGGTGGCGCTGGCCGGCCTCTTGATCTCGATCGAGCCGCTGATCGACATGGGCCGCACGGCGCTCAACGTCAGCGGCTCGATCACCGCCGGCACCCTCACCAGCCGCCTGCTGGGGCAGACCGACATGGCCGTGTTCGACAACGACAAGGAAGTCGAGCTCGACAGCGAACAGCTGGCCACCTAGCGCATCTTGCGCTAACAACAAACCGATTCGTTCCAAAACCGGGGTCAGACGGGGGCGCCGAGACCCGGTTTTTTCAATACATCCACGCGGCGGTCGTCACAGTTGTTGCAGAACCTGGCCTCGGCGTCCCGGTCCGACGCCGGTGTAGGAATGTAACGAATGGGCGCGGTGTTGCAAAACCTGGGTCTGACCCCGGTTTTGGAACGGCCCCTATCGTGCGCTGAGAGGCCGCAAAATCCGTTTATGATGACTCCGTGTCAACATGGACGGACGGGCAATCGATGGAACAGAAGTGGCCACAGGAAATCTGGCTGGTGCGGCACGGGCAGAGCGCCGGCAATGTCGCGCGCGACGCCGCGGAAGCGGCCAAGGGCCATTTGATCGACATCGCCGAGCGCGACGTCGACGTGCCGCTGTCGGAACTGGGCGTGCGCCAGTCGGCGGCGCTGGCCGGCTGGTTCGCCGCCATGCCGGAGGACCAGCAGCCGAACGTGGTGCTGCATTCGCCCTACCTGCGCGCGGCCGAGACGGCCCGCATCGTGCGCCACGGCTTCGACGAGGACAACCTGCTGGCGGCGCGCGTCGACGAACGACTGCGCGAAAAGGAGTTCGGCATCCTCGACCGCCTGACCACGCACGGCATCTCGCACCGCTATCCGGAACTGTACGAGCAGCGCCAGCACGTCGGCAAGTTCTACTTCCGCCCGCCCGGCGGCGAGAGCTGGTGCGACGTCATCCTGCGCCTGCGCAGCGTGATCGATACCATCACGCGCGAATACGCCGGCGAACGCGTGCTCATCGTCGGCCACCAGGTCACCGTCAACTGCTTCCGCTACCTGCTCGAACGGCTCGACGAATCGACCATCCTCGAGTACGACCGCAGCGGCGACGTGCCGAACTGCTCGGTCACGTCGTACAGATTCGATCCCACCCAGGGCAAGCGCGGCAAGCTGGCGCTCAAGCTGGTCAATTTCGTCGCCCCCCTGGAAGCGACCGGCACGCCGATCACGGTGTCAAAAGATGTGCCCGCTGCTCCGAAAGCGTAGGCGGCCCGGGCCCATGGAAACGTCGTCTATCGACACGCCCTGCATCAACGTCGACGCCGCCACGCTGCGCGCCTGGCCGCTGCCGATGCCGTCCACCGACGGCGACAAGGAGGCGCGCGGCCACGTGCTGATCCTCGGCGGCTCGCGCGAAATGCCGGGCGCGGTGATCCTCGCCGCCACCGCCGCGCTGCGCGCCGGCGCCGGCAAGCTCACCATCGCCACCGGCGCCAGCGTGGCGCAACTGGTGGCGCTGGCGCTGCCGGAAGCGCGCGTGATCGGCCTGGCCGAAACCGAACAGGGCGGCTTCACCGAAGAGGCGGTCGGCACGCTCGACCCGCTGGCCGACAAGGTCAACGCCATCCTGATCGGCCCCGGCATGCAGGATGAGGCGGCCACCGCGGCGCTGGTGCGCGCGCTGCTGCCGCGCCTCGGCGGCAGCGACACCAGCATCGTGCTCGACGCCTGTGCGATGGGCATCATCCTGTCGCCAGACCAGGCCGCCGAAGGCGCGGCGCCGTTCCGCTTCGAGCAGCCGGTGGTGCTGACCCCGCACGCCGGCGAGATGGCGCACCTCACCGGCGCCAGCAAGGAAGACATCGGCGCAGAGCCGGACCGCCACGCGGCGCAGGCGGCGCGGCGCTGGAACGCGGTGGTGGCGCTGAAGGGCGCGCGCACGCTGGTGATGGCGCCCGACGGCACCCGTTGGCAGCACGAGGGCGGCAACGTCGGGCTGGCCATTTCCGGATCCGGCGACACGCTGGCCGGCATCATTGCCGGCCTGGCCGCGCGCGGCGCCGACCTCACCCAGGCGGCCTGCTGGGGCGTCGCGCTGCATGCCCGCGCCGGCGAACTGCTGGCCGAGCGCTTCGGCATCCTCGGCTACCTGGCGCGCGAAATACCGAACGAAATCCCGGCGCTGATGGAGTCATTCGCGCGCGGTTGACCAGGTTCGCCCGCGCTTTGAGATGCCTCAAACTGCGCCTCCTTAATTTCGCCAATCGCTCGAATCATCGAACCGGCGGGAGTGTTCCAAGTCTAATTTAAACAGTCGAATTCGTGCACTGAACGGGGCCGCGTGGCTCGCTGCGTTGGTTCCCTGATGGTCCCTTCCGGGGTCGCAATCAGGCTCATTGCGGGACTGATTTCGCGCCGCTGTCACCTGCCTGCTTCATTGGCGGACCGCAGCGACACAAGATAGACGTGAACGAGGAGTTAAACAATGAAAGCTTTTGGAAACGCAACAAAAATCATCCTTTCCGCCGCCGTGCTCGCTGCAGCGCTCGGCGCCTGCAAGAAAACCGAAACGACCGTGGTGCCAAGCGACACCACCGCCACCACGCCAGCCACCACATCCGGCACCAGCGGCGCCACCGGCACCACCGGCACCGGCACGACGGCGCCTGGCGACACCAGCACGACCACCACCACCACGACCACGGTGCCGACGCCCACCACGCCCACCGCGCCTGACGGCAGCACCACCACGCCAAGCGGCACCACGCCGCCGGAAACCACCACCACCACGACCACGCCGCCAAAGAATTGATGGCTTGACAAGGTTGGTCGCAACAAAAAGGCCCGCGTTCGGCGGGCCCTTTTTGTTTCAGCGTTGTTGCGCGGTCAGCGCTTGTCGAGCGCGACCACCGGCACGACCGGCGCCACCAGCGGACGCACACCGCGGCCGCTGATCTTGCGGAACACCCAGACGATGCAGCGATAGATCAGGCGCACGAACAGCAGCGTCAGGATCGCTTCGATGAAGGTCTGGAAGAACGCCAGCAGCGGATTGATGCGCTCGGCGCGGCGGTTGAACTTGGCCACCATGCGGTCGCGCGAGATCTCGATGCTGTCGTAGAAGGTCGGCACGACCAGCAGCGTCAGGATCGTCGACGTGATGGTGCCGCCGATGATCGCGATCGCCAGCGGACGGTAGAACTCGCCGCCCTCGCCCAGCCCCAGCGCCACCGGAAACATGCCGGCGATCAGCGCGAAGGTGGTCATCAGGATTGGCCGCAGCCGCATGCGGCCCGCTTCCATCAGCGCATCTTCGCGGCCGTAGCCTTCGGCCTCGCGCTTGCGCGCCGCGTCGAGCAGCAGGATGGCGTTCTTCGCCACCAGGCCCATCAGCATGATGATGCCGATCAGGCTCATCAGGTTGATGGTGCTGCCGGTCACCAACAGCGCGACCACCACGCCGATCAGCGACAGCGGCAGCGACATCATCACCGCCAGCGGCGCCGTGAACGAGCTGAACTGCATCACCAGGATCAGGTACATCAGGCCGATGCCCGACAGCAGCGCGATGATCATGCCGGTGAACAGTTCCTGCTGGTTCTTGCCGGCGCCGCCCAGCTTCAGGCCGTAGCCCGGCGGATAGTCGAACGACTTGGCCAGCTTCATGGCGTCGCTGGTGACTTCGCCGGTCGAGCGGCCCTGCGCGTTGGCCGACACCGAAATGGTGCGCATGCCGTCGGTGTGCTGGATGCGCGACGGGCCCTTGCCCATCGTCACCGTGGCGATCTGGTCGAGCGGCACCATCTGGGTGGTGCCGGTGACGGCGATCGGCAGGCGCTCGATGTTCTCGGCGCTGACGCGGTCGTCCGGGTGCAGGCGCACCGCGACGTCGCGCGTCTCGCCGGTCGGGTCGACCCAGTCGCCCACTTCGACGCCGGCGAACGCCACGCGCAGTGCCTGCGCCGCGTCGTTGACCGAAATGCCCATCGAGTTGGCCAGGCCGCGATTGAGTTCGATCTGCAACTCGTTCTTCGGATCCTGTTCCGACAGGCCGACGTCGACCGCGCCCGGCACCTGGCGCAGCTTGTCCATGTAGGCGTTGGTGATTTCGAGCAGCTTGCGCGAATCCGGGCCGGTGAAGTCGATCTGCACCGGCTTGCGGGCGCCGCCGTTGAGGTCGTCGATGACGACGAATTCGGCGCCGACGATCGGCCGGATCCGCTCGCGCAGATCGGCCGCCACTTCCTTGGCGCTGCGCTTGCGGGTGTTGCGCTTATCGATGTCGATATACACGCGGCCGCCGCTGGCGCTAATGTTGCTGTTGGTGTCCTTTGTTTCCGGCAAGGTGCGGGCGATTTCGGCCACCTTCTCCATCTTCAGGCGGCCGTACTCGATCGACGACGACGACGGCGTGCGCACGTCGATCATCAGCATGCCCGAGTCGGACGCCGGCATGAAGCCGAAGCCGCCGACGGTGGCCTGCAGCGCGATCGCGGCGACCAGCGTGCCGCCGGCGATGATCGCCATCCAGATGCGGTGGTGCAGCGCCCAGGCGATCACGTTGCCGTAGCGGCCGGCCTGGTGGTCGAACCAGTCGTTAAAGCGCTGCAGCACTTTCGACAGGCCCTTCTTCGGCGCCGTGTGGTGGTCGGCCGGGTCGCCCCAGTAGGCCGACAGCATCGGATCGAGCGTGAACGAAATGCCGAGGCTGACCAGCACCGAGCACGTCACCGTCAGCGCGAACGGACGGAACCATTCGCCCGGCATGCCCGGCATGAAGGCCACCGGGATGAACACGGCGATGATCGAGAATGTGGTGGCGGCCACCGCCATGCCGATTTCGGCGGTGCCTTCGAGCGCGGCGGTGCGGCGGTCGGACCCCATCTGCATGTGGCGCACGATGTTTTCGCGCACCACGATGGCGTCGTCGATCAGCACGCCGATCGCCAGCGACAGGCCGAGCAGCGTCATGAAGTTCAGCGTGAAGCCGCACAGCCACACCGCGATGAAGGCGGCGATGACTGACGTCGGCAGCGACAGCGCGGTGATCAGGGTCGAGCGCCACGAGTTGAGGAAGGCGTAGACGACGAAGATGGTCAGCACCGCGCCCAGCACCAGCGACTCGATGACGTTGTTCAGGCTTTTCTGGGCGTTGTCGCCGCCGTCGCGGGTCACTTCGAGCTTGGTGCCCTTCGGCAGTTCCTTCTCGAGTGCTTTGACCAGGTCGCGCACGTCCTTGGCCACCGACACCGTCGACGCGTCGCGCGAGCGCGCCACCTGGATGCTGACGTTTGGCTTGCCGCTGCGGATCGAAAAGCTGCTGATCTCGGCGAAATCGTCCTTGATCTGGGCAACCTGCGCCAGCCGGACCACTTCCTCGCCGCGCCGCTTGACGACGATCTGCTGGAATTCCTCGGGCGACTCGATGCGTCCGACCAGGCGGATGCTCTTCTCGTCGAGTGCGCCGCGCACCTTGCCGACCGGCGCATTGGTGTTCTGGGTGCGCAGCGCGGTGACGACGTCGCCCACCGAGACGTTGTACTCGCGCAGTTTTTCGGCGCGCAGCAGCACCGACAGCTCGCGCCGCAGCGCGCCGCCGACATTGACGTTGGAAACGCCGTCGATGCCGCGGAAGCGGTCGGCCAGCGTGTCTTCGGCCAGCCGCGACAGTTCGGCATGCGTCAGGCTGCTTGACGACAGCGCCATGTTCATGATCGGCTGGGCCGACGAGTCCCAGCGCGTGATGATCGGCTCGCGCATTTCGGTCGGCAGCTTGTAGCGCACGCTGCTGATGACGTTGCGCACTTCGTCGGATGCTTCGATCAGGTTCTTCTTGAAGGCGAACTCGATCTGCACGCCGGCGCTGCCCTCGTTCATGAAGCTGTCGATCTTTTCGACGCCGGCGATGGCCATCAGCGGCTTTTCGATGCGGTTGATGATTTCGCGTTCAACCGTGTCGGGCGAGGCGCCCGGATACGGGATTGAAACAAACAGCATCGGCGCCTCGACATCGGGCTCCTGGTTGACACGCAGTTTGGACAGGGCCATCAGGCCCAGCGCCATGATGGCGAGGATCAGGACAATCGTCGCGACCGGCCGGCGGACACTAAAGTCGGAAAGGAACATGGCTTATTTCCCCTGCACGGCGGCGGCTGCGGCCGGCGCGGCGGCAACGCGCGCCGGCGCCATGTCGACCTTCTGGCCGTCCTTGAAGCTCGAGCTCGGGTTGCGCATGACGGTGTCGCCGGCGGCCAGGCCCTGGCGCACTTCGTAGTTGCCGGTGCGCGGATCGCGCGTGCCGATCACCAGGTCGACCTTGGCCAGCGTCTTGTCCTTCATGCGCCAGGCGTAGGACTTGTCGCCGGCGCGCACCAGCGCGCCTTCCGGCAGCATCAGCGCGGCGACGCTGTCGGCTTCGATGCGTCCCTCGCCGTACAGGCCCGCCACCTTCGGCTGGGCGCCGTTGGCGAAACCGACCAGCACCTCGACCTGGCGCGTCACCTCGTTGGCGATCGGGTCGATGCGCTTGACGGTGCCGCGGAACTCCTGGCCGGCGTAGCCGTTGATGCGGAAGCTGACCGGCTGCCCGACCTTGACGGCGCTGATGCGGTCGGCCGAGACGCGCCCCTCGAAGCGCATGCTGGAAGGATCTAGCACCTTCAGCAATTCCTTGCCGATGGCGGCGGTGTCGCCGGCCGAGACCTTGCGGTCGGCGACGACGCCGTCGAAGGGCGCGCGCACCAGCGTGCGCTGCAGCTGCTGGCGCGCCAGCACGGCGCGGGTGCGCGCGGCCGCCACTTCGCTCTGGGCGTTGTTGCGGCGCGTTTCGGCTTCGTCCAGCGCCTGCAGCGACGTCATGCCGGAGGCGCGCAGCGTCTTGAGCCGCTCGACCTGGCGCTCGGCCTGCTCGAACGCCTGGCTGGAGGCGCGCGCGGCCTGCTCGGCCGAGCCGAGGCTGTCGCGGATCGCCGTTTCGTCGAGCTTGACCAGCACGTCGCCGCGCTTGACCGGCTCGCCGTTTTCCTTGAGCACCTGCAGCACCACCGCCGACACTTCGGCGCGCAGGTCGGCCTTGCGCTCGGGCTGGACCGAGCCGGTGATCACCGGGCCGGAGGCGAGCGCATTGCTCTGCACCGTCAGCAAATCTTCCGGAGCGATCTGCAGCTGAACCGCCTTGGCGTCGGCGCCGGGCTTGGCGTCCTTCGCTCCCTTACTGCAGGCAACTAGCGCCGAGGCGATAGCGAGGACGAGCATGGTTTTGCGCAGCATGTTGTATTCTCCGGAAGTATTGATTTTTAAGACGTAAGAGCGGCACGATGAATCATCAGCGGCCCAGTATCCTTGAGCCGCATGGCCCAGTCAATCGGCGCGATTCGGCCTGCAGATTTGTAGGCATGAAATGCGTTTGGGGCCGATGAACTGCATTTTTGGCTACTTGAAAAGCAGCAACATCGGCGCGCCCTGGCGTGTTTTTACAGGTAGGCGGCCAGCGCATGAATGGCGAAACCGACGGCGATGCCGGTGCAGATGCCGCCGCCGATCTCGACCAGCGTGTGGCCCATGCGCTCGCGCAGCGGCTTGGGCGCGGCGGCGCCGGCCAGCCGGTTGATCGCCGCGGCCTGGCGGCCGACGTGCTGGCGCAGGCTGTTGGCGTCGACCATGACGATGAAGGCGAGCGTCACCGCCACCCCGAACGCCGGATGGGCCAGCCCCTCGCGCAGCGCGATCAAGGTCGCCATGCTGGTGACCACCGCGCTGTGATTGCTCGGGAAGCCGCCGTTGCCGACCAGGTCGAAGGCGAGCCGGCGCTGGCGCGCGCTGGTGATCAGGAACTTGATCGGGCCCACCACCATCCAGGTGACAAAGGGCGTGACAAGGTAAGAAATGTCCATCGTATGTTCCAGTATAAAAAAGCCATCGAAAATGCCGTGGGGAATTATCGCAGAAGGCCGCGCCGGCGGCGACCTCGAAAGTGCCTCGGCGGCGCGAAGTCGCGTTAAACTCTGGTTCACTGTGGCATTTCAACCAAGCAGAGGGCAAGCATGCGCCATTTCACGCTGTCGATCGCCGTTACCGTCGTGCTCATGGCGCTGGCCGGCTGGTGGGGCTACTCGCGCGGCGGCGCCGGCGCCATGCTGCAGGCACTGTGGATCTGCGCGGTGCTGGGCGTGCTGGAAGTGTCGCTGTCGTTCGACAACGCGGTCGTCAACGCCACCGTGCTGCGCCACTGGAATGCATTCTGGCGCAAGTTGTTCCTCACGGTCGGCATCCTGGTGGCGGTGTTCGGCATGCGCCTGGTGTTTCCGCTGGTGATCGTCGCCGCGGCGACCGGCCTCGGCCTGGTCGACGTCTGGAACATGGCGATCAACACGCCCGAGGAATATTCGCGCCACCTGACCGAGCACCACGCCGAGGTGTCGGCGTTTGGCGGCGCCTTCCTGCTGCTGGTGTTCCTCAACTTCCTGTTCAGCGACGACAAGGAACTGCACTGGCTCGGCTGGATCGAGAAGAAGGTCGGCCAGTACGGCACCGAAGGGCTGGCCGTGCTGCTGACCCTGCTGGCGGTGTTCACCTGCATGACGATGGTGCCGGAAAGCCGCAAGCTGGCGGTGATCGTTGCCGGCACCGTCGGCGTGCTGGTATATATCGGCGTCGACTGGATCAGCGGCCTGCTGGAAGAAAAGGAAGGCGCCCCCGCGCTCGGCAAGGCGGTGTCGCAAGGCTCGATCGGCGGCTTCCTGTACCTCGAAGTGCTGGACGCGTCGTTCAGCTTCGACGGCGTGATCGGCGCCTTCGCCATCACCAACGACGTCGTCATCATCATGCTCGGGCTGGCGATCGGCGCCATGTTCGTGCGCTCGCTGACGGTCTACATGGTGTACCGCGAAACGCTGGACGAATTCGTCTTCCTCGAGCACGGCGCGCACTACGCCATCGGCATCCTGGCGCTGATCATGTTCGCCAGCGTCGAATACCACATCGCCGAATGGTTCACCGGCCTGTCCGGCGTCGCCTTCATCGCCGTGTCGCTGTGGTCGTCCGTGCGCCACAAGAAGCGCCTGGCGCTCGAGCAGGCCGAGAAGAGCGACGAAGCCGAGCGCGCGTGTCCTTGATCGTGCTTGTCCTTAATCGTTTGACTATCGCGCCGTTCATGGCAGAATGGGCGCGCCTTTTGCCAACCGCGAGAATTTGCCCATGACCAGTCCGAAACGCTTGCCCCTCATCCTGCTGGCCGTCGTGGCCGCCGCCGTCGCGATCTTTGCCGCCTACGCGTGGATCACGCTGCATCTGTCGTATGCCGAGGGCGAACGCGCCGGTTACCTGCAGAAGTTTTCGCGCAAAGGGTGGATCTGCAAGACCTGGGAAGGCGAGATCCTGCTCACCAGCATGCCTGGCGCGATTCCCGAACGCTTCGAGTTTTCGGTGCGCGACGACCTCGTGGCCACGCAGCTGATGGCGGCGATGGGCAAGCGCGTCAACCTCACCTACTCCCAGCACAAGGGCGTGCCGAGCGCCTGCTTCGGCGAGACCGAATACTTCATCGAGAAGGTCACGCTGCAGCAGTAACGCGCGGATCTGCCGATTACTGGTAGCGCGCCATGATGGCGGTGACGGTACCGTCGCGCAGCAGCTGGTTGACCGCGCGCTCGACCTGGGCCGGCGCGACGCTGCCGTTGGGCGACACCGCGCACGCGGCCATGTAGTTTTTCACCACCAGCGGCGCATGCAGATCGAGGGCCGGATTGCCCAGCTTGACGCGGTACTCGATCAGGTGCTTGCTCGTCACCATGTGGCGCAGCCGCCCCGCCGCGAGCTTGCGCAGGTTCAGGTCCGTGCTGGGGCCGTCGGCGCGCAGGAAATCGGTGCCGAGCGAGCGCTCCAGATCCGGATAGGTGTAGCCGAACACGGTGCCGATCGGCTCGCCGCGCAAGTCCGTCAGCGAGCGTGGGCGTTGCACGGCGCGGTCGGTGATGATCACCTCGATAATCGGCTGGAACGGCGGGCTCCAGGCAAACGTGCCTTCCAGCCATGCCGGAATGTAGCCGCACAAGATGTCCGCCTTGCCTTCGGTCAGTGCCGTGACGATGCGCTTGCGCGGCAGCGCCAGGAAGCGCGGATCGCGTCCGAGCGCGCGGGCCAGCGCCACGCCGATCTCCTTGTGCATGCCCTCGACCAGCTGATAGTTCTGGAAGCGCGCCATCGGCATTTCGGTGGCGGTGTCGACCAGGATGACGAGCTCGGCCGCAGTAAGCGAGAGGGGCAACAGCATGCTGCAGCAAAGCGCGAATTGACGGTAAGCGGACATAAGGGAAATGGTTGGCGTCGGGGGACGGAGGGGGCAGGCGGCAACTACACCGGGGTCAGCCCCCCGCCACAAGAACCGGGGTCTGCCCCCTATTTTACTTCAGCGGGACCGACGAGGGCTGGGTAAGCAGGCGGCCGATGACTTCGCGCGTGATCGTTTCCGACGACGAGCGCTGGATCGCCTCGGACGAACGCTGCGCCACCGCTTCGCTGGTGGCGGCCAGCGCGCGGCGCTCGCCGGCGTGGCGTTCGGTTTCCAGCGCCAGCAACTGCTGCTTCGCTTCGGCCATCGCCTGCGTCGTCATCGCCACCTTGCGCTGCATGGCGGCGTGCGCCTGCGCGCTGTCGAGCAGCAGGCGCTGCGCCGCCAGCTTGTCCGTCACCGCTTGCGCGGCCGCTTCCTCGGCCATCTCGATCTGGTGGGCCGCTTGCGCCTTCTGCTGTTCGGCGGCGACGCGCGCCTGCACCGAGGCCGCCGCCGCGCGTTCCGAGTCGATGCGCGCCGCGACTGCGTCGTTTTCCTGCGCCTGTGCGCTTGCGCTGTCGCGCTGCGCCGCCAGCAGTTGCTCTGCCAGCGCCAGCGCCGCGTGTTCGGTCGCCAGTGCCGCTTCGGCCAGCGCCAGCTGCTGCTGCTCGACTTCGGCGCGCGCGGCCTGCACGTCCGCCAGTTCGGCGGCCGCTTTCAGCTGCGCCACGGCGGCGTCGGCGGCGGCCGCCTGGTGCGCGGATGCGAGTTCGGCCTGCTCGGCGAGGGCGCGGGTGGCATCGGCTTCGGCCAGCTGCGCCTGTTCGGCGCGGCGTTCGGCCTCGGCCTTCTGGCGCAGCAGCGCGGCCTGGGCCGATTGCGCCTCGGCGCGCGCGGCGGCGGCGGCGCCCAGTTCATGTTCGGCGGCCAGCTTGTCCTGCAACGCCAGCAGCGCCTGCTGCTCGGCGTCGGCGCGCGCGCGCTCGGCCTGTGCCAGCGCCTGCGCCTGCTCGGCCTTGCGGGCGGCCAGTGCGGCGCCTTCGCGCTGCAGCGCGACCTGTTCGGCGACGGCGGCCAGTTCGCTGGCGGTGGCGTCGTTCCCGGCGGCGCTCAGCTGCGCGGTCTGGCGCGACAGGGCGGCGCGTTCCTCGGCCAGCGCGCCGGCGCGCTGCTGTTCCTGCGCTTCCTGTTCGGCGGCGGCGGCGGCGGCCTGCTCGGCGATGGCGCGTTCGCGCGCCGCCTCGATCGCCAGCGCTTCCGCCTCCATCCTGGCGCGCACTTCGTGGCCGGCTTCTTCTTCGGCCAGCGCGCGCGCCAGCGCCACTTCGCGCAGCTGGCGGTCAACTTCGATGCGCGCTTCGGTGGCGGCCATGATGCGCCCTTCCGCTTCGCGCCGCGCTTCGGCGCCGGCGGCGGCCATCTTCTCGACGCGCGCGCGGTGGATGGCGGCGTCGCGCAGTTCCTTTTCGGTCTGCAGGCGCAGGTGGATCGACTTGGCGGCGACCCGCTCCGACTCGGCCTGGGCGATGGCGATCGCCTCGCGCTCCTGTTCGATGTGGGCCAGCGCGCGCGCTTCTTCCAGCGCGCGTGCTTCGGCGACCGCGCGCGCGAAGGCCGACGCCAGCGCGACCTGGTCGGCTTTTTCGCGCTGCACCGTCAGCTCCAGCGCTTCGGCTTCGGCTTCGGCCAGCAGTTCGGCGGTCTGGCGCGCGCCCTTGGCCTGGCGTTCGCGTTCGCGCGCCAGCGTGGCCACTCGGGCATCGGCGTTGGCGATGTGGAGCACTTCTTCCTTGGCCGCGTGCACCGCGGCGACCCGTTCGACCGCTTGCAGGCGCGCCTGCTCGGTGTGCACTTCGAGGTCTTCGACGGCGCGCGCGGCGCGTTCAGCCATTTCCGCCTCCGCCTCGATCTGCTCGGCGGCGCGGCGGCGCGCTTCTTCCTCGGATTTGGCGCGCGCTTCGGCCGCCAGCTTGATCTTGGTGTCGGCTTCGACGCGAGCGCGCAGTTCGGCGGTCTCCTGGCGCACCGCTTCCAGGCGCTCCATGCTGGCCTGGGCGGCGGCGCGCAGAGAGTCGAGACGGTCGCGGTTCGCTTCGATCGCGTCTTCGGACGCCTGCGCATGTTCGAGCGCGGCGGCGGCGGCGGCGGCATCCATCGCGGCGCGCTCCTCGGCCAGGCTGCGTGCGCGCGCTTCGGCGTGGGCGCGGCTCTCGGCGGCGCAGGACGCTTTCGCTTCGGCTTCGACGCGCGCGATGGCTTCGTGGATGGCCCGCATTTCCGACTGGGCACGGCCCGGCGCCTCGGACGCCTGCGCCTGGCCGGCCGTTGCCGGCAGGTCAATGCTGAGGTTTGCGTCGTCGTGCGGGGCCGGTACTGATTCCATGGTCATTCTCGCTAAGCTAGGGCGCCTTCCAATACGGAAAGCATCCCTGCGATTATCGGCCAGCAATCGTTTCGGCGGCGCACGAAGCAGAGGCGGGAAAGCGCCTCATTTCCCCGCTTTATGCGTCACGACTGCCACAGCGGCGGCTCGTCCATCAGCGCCACCTGCTCGCGCAGCTCGAGAATCCTGTCCTGCCAGTAACGTTGCGTGTTAAACCACGGAAACGCCACGGGAAAGGCCGGATCGTCCCAGCGCATCGCCAGCCAGGCCGAGTAGTGCAGCAGTCGCAGGGTACGCAAGGCTTCCACCAGGTACAGCTGGCGTGGGTCGAAGTCGGCGAAATCCTCGTAGCCGGCGAGGATGTCGCCCATCTGGCGCACCATGTCGGGGCGTTCTCCCGACATCAGCATCCACAGGTCCTGCACGGCCGGGCCGCTGCGGCTGTCGTCGAAGTCGACGAAGTGCGGGCCGGCGTCGGTCCACAGGACGTTGCCGGCATGGCAATCTCCGTGCAGGCGCAGCACTGGCTGCTGCCCTGCCCGCTCGTAGCAGCGGGCGACGCCCTCGAGCGCCTGGTCGACGACGCTGGTCCACGCCGCCAGCAGCTCGGGCGGGATGAAATTGTTGGCCAACAAGTAGTTGCGTGGGGCCCGGCCGAAGGTCTCGATGGTCAGGGCCGGCCGTTCGTGGAATGGCGCCAGCGCACCGACGGCGTGGATGCGGCCGATGAAGCGGCCGATCCATTCGAGCGTTTTCGGGTCATCCAGTTCCGGCGCGCGGCCGCCGCGGCACGGGAACACGGCGAACTTAAAGCCCGCAAATTCGTGCAAGGTGCGTCCTTCCAGCGTCAACGCCGCGATGACCGGGATCTCGCGTTCGACCAGTTCGGCCACGAACGCGTGCTCCTCGAGGATGGCGGCGTCGCTCCAGCGGTTCGGCCGGTAGAACTTGACGACGACCGGGCCGCCCTCCTCGCGGCCGACCTGGTAGACGCGGTTCTCGTAACTGTTCAGCGCCAGCAGGCGGCCGTCGCCGAACAGCCCGACCGAGTCGAGCGCATCGAGGACGCACTCCGGGCCGAGGGCGGAAAACGGGTGCAGCGGCGCCGCATCGGGCGCAGGAGTCAGAATATTCATCGCCCTATTGTAAGCCGCCGTTCCAAAACCGGGGTCAGACCCAGGTTCTGAAATAACCGTTCCAAAACCGGGGTCAGACCCAGGTTCTGCAACCAATCCGTTATAAAACGTCGGCGGCGCCGGAGCACAGGAGCAAAACGTGCAAAACCTGGGTCTGACCCCGGTTTTGGAATTAATTGTGGGGGGAACCGGGTTTTGGGCGCGCAGGCGTTAAACTAGCGCCTTCATTTCAAGAAAGAACATCCCATGCAATACGACCAGCCCCTGTCAGAAAAAGAATTCAACGAACTCGACCAGTTTCTGTTGTCCGACCGCAGTTCCGACGACGCGATGACAATGGATACGCTGCACGGCTTCCTGACCGCCATCGCGATCGGCCCGGAAACCATCATGCCGACCGAGTGGCTGCCGAAAGTGTGGGGCGAGGACGCCAACAGCGAGCCGAAATGGAAGAATTCGAAGGAAGCGGACCGCATCTTCGAACTGATCATGCGCTTCATGAACGAAGTGGCGGTGACGTTCGAAGTGGCGCCGAAGGAATTCGAGCCGCTGTTCTGCGAACACGAGCACGGCGAAGAGACGCTGATCGACGCCGAAGCTTGGTGCTGGGGCTTCTGGGAAGGCATGGAGCTGCGCCCGGGCTCGTGGAACCCGATCTGGGAAGCGGACGTCGCGCCGCTGATGCGCCCGATCTACCTGCTCGGCGCCGACGAGATCGAGGAAGAGGAACTGAAGGAAGTCGACGACCCGGTCAAGGGCCACAAGCTGGCCCTCGAGATCGAGGCGAACTTGCCGGCGATTTACAAGTTCTGGCTGCCGCTGCGCAAATCCGCGGTGCAGACCATCAAGCGCGATGAGCCGAAAGTCGGCCGCAACGACGACTGCCCTTGCGGCAGCGGCAAGAAATACAAGAAGTGCTGCGGCGCCGACACGGCGGAATAAAACAGTCACCGCCGGCCGCTTTCGAGCGGCCGGCGTCGTTTTGCGCCGCGATATTTACTACTGTCTAACAAGAACACTTTTCCCTACGGAGCCGCCACCATGTCCACGCTTTTGCCCGTCGCCACCAGCATCGCCACCCAGCCGCCTGCCCTGCTCGGCCTGCTGTCCAACCTGGTCAACCGCCACGGCTGCATCACCGGCGCCACCGGCACCGGCAAGACCGTGACCTTGCAGGTCGTCGCCGAGGCGCTGTCGGGCATCGGCGTGCCGGTGTTCATGGCCGACGTCAAGGGCGACCTGTCGGGCCTGGCGCAGGCCGGCGCGCCGTCGCCGAAGATGGACGAGCGGCTCAAGATGCTCGGCATGGCCGCGCCGCAATGGGCCGCCTGCCCGGTCACGTTCTGGGACGTGTTCGGCGAGCAGGGCCACCCGGTGCGCGCGACCATCTCCGACCTCGGCCCGCTGCTGCTGGCGCGCATGCTGAACCTGAACGATACCCAGGAAGGCGTGCTGCAGCTGGTATTCAAGATTGCCGACGACAACGGCTGGCTGCTGCTCGACACCAAGGACCTGCGCGCGATGCTGCAGCAAGTGGGCGACAACGCGGCCGACTACCGCACCAGCTACGGCAACATTTCGGCGGCCAGCATCGGCGCCATCCAGCGCGGCCTGATCGCCATCGAGGAGCAAGGCGGCGACCAGTTCTTCGGCGAGCCGATGCTCAACATCGACGACCTGCTGCAGACCGATGCCGCCGGCCGCGGCGTGATCAACATCCTCGCCGCCGACAAGCTGATGCACTCGCCGCGGCTGTACGCCGTCTTTTTGCTGTGGCTGCTCTCCGAGCTGTTCGAGCAGCTGCCGGAAGTGGGCGACCTCGACAAGCCGAAGCTGGTGTTCTTCTTCGACGAGGCGCACCTGCTGTTCAACGACGCCCCCAAGCCGCTGCTGGAAAAGATCGAGCAGGTGGTGCGCCTGATCCGCTCGAAGGGCGTCGGCGTGTTTTTCGTCACCCAGAATCCGCTCGACATCCCCGACACCGTGCTCGGCCAGCTGGGCAACCGCGTCCAGCACGCGCTGCGCGCCTACACGCCGCGCGACCAGAAGGCGGTCAAGGCGGCGGCCGACACCTTCCGCCCCAACCCGGCGCTCGATACCGCCCAGGTCATCACCGAGCTGGGCGTCGGCGAGGCGCTGGTCTCCTTCCTCGACGACAAGGGCCGGCCGAACATCGTCGAGCGCGCCTTCATCCTGCCGCCGGCGTCGCGCATCGGCCCGCTCGACGCCGCCGCCCGCAAGGCAGCGATCGCGAACTCGGTCGTCGCCGGCGTCTACGAACGGGCGGTCGACCGCGAGTCGGCCCACGAAATCATCGCCGCGCGCGTCGCCGCAAGCCAGCAACAGGAACAACCGGCAAAGGCGCCGGCCGGCAAGCAGGCCGAGGCGGCCGACAACTCGTTCGGCGGCATGCTCGGCGGCCTGTTCGGCAGCGGCGGCAAGCGCGAATCGGCCGGCCAGGCCCTGCTCAAGTCGGCCGCGCGCAGCATCGGCTCCTCGGTCGGGCGCGAAATCATCCGCGGCGTGCTCGGTTCGATTCTCAAGAAGCGATAGCGGCGGCGCTCAGCCGGCCTTCGTACAGCGAGGCCAGCAAATCCGACTGACTGACCATGCCCACGAACCGGTTCTCGCCATCGACGATCGGTATGTGATGCAGGCCGGCATTCGACATCAGCGGCACCAGCTCGACGATCGGCGTCTCCGCCTTTGCCGTCACCACCTTCGCGGTCATGATCTGCCCCACCACTTCCGGTTTGTCGGAATGGGTATCCGGGCTGTTCATCAGAAAACGGCGCATGCGCTCGGCCAGCGAAACGGACTCGCCCTGCTCGCTGTGGCTAAGGAAGTCGCTCTGGGCGACGATGCCGATCACGCGGCGCGCACGGCTCAATACCGGCAAGGCATGCAGCTTGTGGTGCCGCATCAGCTGCCAGGCCTGCTTCAGGTCGGTGCCATACTCCACCGAGATGATGTCCTTCGACATGATCTCGCCGCAGGTGATGATGCCGAAGCGCCGTTCGTAGGCTTTCATTTCGGTGGCCAGGATAATGTCTTCGAGGTCGTCGCGGCTGATGTCGAGTACCTGGCCATAGCTCTTCAGCACGGCGTCGAGGTCTTCGTGCGTAAAGCCGACCCGCCCGGTCGATACCGGGTCCTGCGTGTGGTGCACCTGCTGCATGATCGAATGCTGGCTGTGCGGATAACGCCGGCCGGTCAGGTTGTTGTACGCCAGCGCGGCGAACACCATCAGCGCCGTGTTCAGGCCGACCTGGAGGAAAGCGAATTCATAGCCGGCCGCCTGCACCGCGGGCCCGGCCAGCACCGCCGTCAACGCCACCGCGCCGCCCGGCGGGTGCAGGCAGCGCAGCAGGAACATGGCGAGGATGGCCAGGCCGCCGGCGAGCGGCGCCGCCAGCAGCGCGTTGTCGATCGCTTGCGCGCAGGCGACGCCGACGATGGCCGACACCAGGTTGCCGCCCAACACCGGCCACGGCTGCGCCAGGGGACTGGCCGGCACCGCGAACAGCAACACCGCCGACGCCCCCATCGGCGCCACCAGGAATGCCATGCCGCTGTGACCGTTCAGCAGGAAATAGCTGAGGAACGCCGTCAGCGTCAGGCCGACGATGGCGCCGATGCCAGCGCGGACCTGCTCGCGCCCGCTGGCGCTATTTGGCGCCGGCAGAAACTTTTGCAGCCACTTCGTTTGCGATACCGCCATGCTTCCCGATCTCTGATGCCACAACTGTGCAATTATTTCACATTACTTCCATGCACATTTGGATGCGGCCGTTCTCCCGCCCGGCATGGACGGCCCGCTTGATGTACGATATGACAACACCGCGCCGCAGGTGTTCCTGATCGACCCGACAACAATCCAGAGGAAAAAAATGACCCGACAACTGAAGAAAGCGGCGCTTGCCGCGCTGGCAGCATCCCTGTTCGCCGCCCCCGTGTTCGCCGCCGCGCCGATGGTCAAGACGCCCGCGCCCGGCTACTTCCGCATGATGCTGGGCGACTTCGAGATCACCGCCATCAGCGACGGCACGCTCGACCTGCCCGTGGACAAGCTGCTGCAAGGCGAGAAGCCGGCCGCCATCAACGCCGCCCTCGGCAAGGCGTTCCTGAAGCTGCCGGTCGAGACCTCGGTCAACGGCTTCCTGATCAACACCGGCAGCAAGCTGATCCTGGTCGACAGCGGCGCGGCCGGCCTGTTCGGACCGACGCTGGGCAGGTTCGCCGCCAACCTGAAGGCGGCCGGCTATCAGCCCGAGCAGGTCGACGAGGTCTACATCACGCACATGCACGGCGACCACGTCGGCGGCCTGGCGGCGAATGGCCAGCGGGTATTCCCGAACGCCATCGTGCGCGCGCAGAAGCACGAGTCCGACTTCTGGCTCAGCCAGGCCAACATGGACAAGAATCCCAAGCAGGCCGACGCCTTCAAGGGCGCGATGGCGTCGCTGAATCCGTACGTCACCGCCGGCAAATTCCAGCCTTTCGAGGGCAGCGTCGAACTTTCGCCCGGCATCAGCACCCTTTCCGGCAAGGGCCACACGCCTGGCCACGCCAACTACGTCGTTGAAAGCAAGGGGCAGAAACTGGTGCTGATCGGCGACCTGATCCACGTCGCCGCAGTGCAACTGGGGCATCCGCAGGTCACTATCTCCTTCGACAGCGACCAGAAGACCGCTGCCGCCGAGCGCCGCCAGGCCTTCGATGCGGCGGCGCGCGCCGGCTACCTGGTCGGCGCCGCCCACCTGCAGTTCCCGGGCATCGGCCACATCGTCAAGCAGTCGAAGGGCTACGACTTCATTCCGGTCAATTACACCCAGATGCGCTAGGTTCGTCGGGTTCGTATCGTAAAAAAGCCGGCTGGGTTGCCCCGCCGGCTTTTTTTTGCGTTACCAAATCACTGGCCGCGTGGCCCCTTGTCGGCGCCTTTGTGATCCTTCGCGCCGTCGTTCTTGTGCATGCCGGCCACTTCATTCTCGTGTGCCTTCTGCTGGTTCTTGTGCGCGTCTTGTTGAGCCTGCTCTGCGTCGCGCTGCAGTTGCTCGCGTGGATCAGTTTGGGTTTTCGTCATGGCAGTCTCCTTGGGTAAAAACCATACCTTACCCGCCGACAAATTGCCTGACTGTTCGCCACACCACATTGCCGGTCAGATTAGCGCGCGGCGAGCTCACCGCAATGCAGCCGATCAAGGACCTCCAAGGCCTCACCGCGCGCCTCGATGTCCCGAGCGAGAATTACAGCTTGATGAAATGCTCGCGGTAGTACTTCAGCTCTTCCACCGATTCAATGATGTCGGCCAGCGCCGTGTGCTTCTGGTGCTTCTTGAAGCCGCCGACCAGCTCCGGCTTCCAGCGGCGACACAGCTCTTTCAGCGTCGACACGTCGAGGTTACGATAATGGAAAAACGCTTCCAGCTTCGGCATCGTGCGCGCCATGAAGCGGCGGTCCTGGCAGATCGTGTTGCCGCACATCGGCGACTTGCCGGCCGGGACGAACTGCTTGAGGAAGGCGATCAGCGCCGCCTCGGCCTGCTCTTCCGAAACGGTCGAGTTCTTCACCCGCTCGATCAGCCCGCTGCGCCCGTGGGTGCCCTTGTTCCAGGCATCCATCTTGTCCATCGTCTCGTCGGACTGATGGATCGCAAACACCGGCCCCTCGGCGATCGTATTGAGGTTCATGTCGGTGACGACCACCGCGATCTCGATGATGCGGTCGGTGTCCGGCTCGAGGCCCGTCATTTCCAGGTCGACCCAGATCAGGTTCATCTCGTTCGGGCGGTGGGCGCCCGCCGGTGCGGCTAATTCAGTGGCTTGTGACATAATTCTCTCTTGGCCTAATCAATCCTGCATTTTCTCACAGGCACAGAATGTATTCACTTGCGTTTTCGGTTTTGTTTGTCGGTTTCTTTGTTTTGACCTTGATCCTGCGCTTCTGGTTGGCAAACCGGCACGTGCGCCACGTGCTCGCCCACCGCGCCCAGGTGCCGGCCGAATTCGCCTCCAGCATCCCGCTCCCCGCCCACCAGAAAGCGGCCGACTACACCGTCGCCAAGACCAAGCTCGGCCTCGTCTCGCTGCTGTTTTCCAGCACCGTGCTGATCGGCTTCACGCTGCTTGGCGGCCTGCAGTGGCTGGCCATGACGCTGGCGCCGCTCACCGGCGCCGGCATGGTCTTCCAGATCAGCCTGCTGGTGGCGTTCGCCGTCATCTCCGGCCTGCTCGACTTGCCATTTGATTACTACCGCCAGTTCGTGCTCGAACAGCGTTTCGGCTTCAACAAGATGACGATCAAGCTGTGGCTGGCCGACATGGCCAAGGGCCTGCTGCTCGGCGCCGCCATCGGCCTGCCGCTGATCTGGGTCGTCCTGACGCTGATGGAAAAGACCGGCGCCCTGTGGTGGCTGTACGCCTGGCTGGTGTGGAGCGGCTTCCAGCTGCTGATGATGGTGCTGTTCCCGACCGTGATCGCGCCGCTGTTCAACAAGTTCACGCCGCTCGCCGACGACAGCCTGAAAAGCCGCATCGAAGGCCTGATGCAGCGCGTCGGCTTCGCCTCCAAGGGCCTGTTCGTGATGGACGGCTCCAAGCGCAGCGCTCACGGCAACGCCTATTTCTCCGGCTTCGGCGCCAACAAGCGCATCGTCTTCTTCGACACCCTGCTGGCCCGCCTGGCGCCGCAGGAAATCGAAGCGGTGCTGGCGCACGAACTGGGCCACTTCAAGCTCAAGCACATCGTCAAGCGCATCGCCGTCATGTTCGCCGTGTCGCTGGGTTTTCTCGCGCTCCTCGGCTACCTCAAGACCCAGACATGGTTCTACCAGGGCCTCGGCGTCGACCCGCTGTTCGCCAGCGACGCGATGGCGCTGATCCTGTTCATGCTGGTGCTGCCGATCTTCACCTTCGTGCTCTCGCCACTGACGTCGATCACCTCGCGCAAGCACGAATTCGAGGCCGACGCTTTCGCCGCGACGCACACCGACGCGCGCGACCTGGTGTCGGCGCTGGTCAAGATGTACGAGGACAATGCCTCGACCCTGACGCCCGACCCGCTGCACTCGGCGTTCTACGATTCCCACCCGCCCGCCACCGTGCGGATCCGGCACCTGAACCTGGCGGCACAATGACACTTCTCGACCAACACTGCACCGAAGGCGCGCCCGCGCTGGACCAGCCGGCCATCGACACCCAGCTGCTGGACGTCCCCGGCTGGACCATCGAGGCCGGCTACCTGCGCCGCAATTTCGCCTTCCGCGACTACCACGAGACTATCAAGTTCGTGAACTCGCTCGCCGAAATGGTCCACCAGGAAAACCATCACCCGTCGCTGACGGTGACGTACAAGAACTGCGTGGTCAGCTACCATACCCATTCGGCCGGCGGCGCCATCTCGCAAAACGATTTTCTCTGCGCGGCCAAAGCCAACGCGATCTATGCGCTGCGGGCCGGCGCATGAGTGGCCTGACCGGCACCATCATCGCCGCCCACGGGCGCCACTACCTGGCCGACGTCGACGGCCGCAAGCTGCAGTGCGTCACGCGCGGCAAAAAGACCAACATCGCGGTGGGCGACGTCGTCAACCTGAAGATGACTTCCGAGGACCAGGCGGTGATCGAATCGATCGCCGAGCGCAAGACGCTCTTGTACCGCTCGGACCAGTACAAGTCGAAGCTGCTGGCCGCGAACCTCACGCGCCTGTTCATCGTCGTCGCCACCGAACCCGGTTTTGCCGACGACCTGATATCGCGCTCGCTGGTGGCGGCCGAAGCGGCCGGCATCGAAGCCCACCTGATCCTCAACAAGACCGACGTCGCCGACCTGCTGCCGAAGGCGCGCGAACGCCTGCTCGCCTACACCTCGCTCGGCTACCCGCTGCACGAAGTGTCGGCGCGCGCCAATCCGGAGCACGCGGTGGCGACCCTGATGCCGCTGCTGGAAGGCGAGTCGTCGATCTTCATCGGCCAGTCCGGCATGGGCAAGTCGTCGCTGATCAACCTGCTGGTGCCGGACGCCGACATCGCCGTGCGCGAGATCTCGGCGGCGCTCGACACCGGCAAGCACACCACCACCTTCACGCGCCTGTACGCGCTGGGCGACGGCGCCTCGATCATCGATTCGCCCGGCTTCCAGGAGTTCGGCCTGTACCACCTGAGCGAAGGCATGCTGGAGCGCGCCTTCGTCGAGTTCAAGCCCTACCTGGGCGGCTGCAAGTTCTACAACTGCCGCCACCTGATCGAGCCGCAGTGCGCGGTGCTGACCGCCGTCGCCGAGGGCAAGATCGCCAAATTTCGCCACACGCTGTACGGCCAGTTGCTGCACGAGTCGGCGCAAACGCTGTACTAGGGGTCGCGGGCGCCAACACAACCGGGGTCAGACCCTTTAAAAGCAACACCGGGTCTGACCCCTAGCCATAATCGCCTTATAATTGAGAGCTAACAGCCTCAAAGTTGCCCGTATGCCTACGTCCAAACCGATCAAGCACTTCCTGCAGTTCTCCGACTTCACGCTGGCCGAATTCGAGTACGTCATCGAACGCGCCAAGATCATCAAGCGCAAATTCAAGAACTACGAGGTCTACCACCCGCTGATCGACCGCACCCTGGTGATGGTGTTCGAGAAGAACTCGACCCGCACCCGCCTGTCCTTCGAGGCCGGCATGCACCAGCTGGGCGGCGCCGCCATCTACCTGAACACGCGGGACAGCCAGCTTGGCCGCGGCGAGCCGGTCGAAGACGCCGGCCAGGTCATGAGCCGCATGTGCGACATCATCATGGTGCGCACCTTCGGCCAGGAGATCATCGAGCGCTTCGCCGCCAATTCGCGCGTCCCGGTGATCAACGGCCTGACCAACGAACACCACCCGTGCCAGGTGCTGGCCGACATCTTCACCTTCGTCGAGCACCGCGGCTCGATCGCCGGCAAGACGGTCGCCTGGATCGGCGACGCCAACAACATGCTGTATTCGTGGCTGCAGGCGGCCGAGATCTTCGGCTTCCACCTGAACGTGTCGACCCCAAAAGGCTACGACATCGATACGTCGCTGGTGACGACAACGCGCTACACTTTCTTCGACAATCCATCCGACGCCTGCCAAGGCGCGCACCTGGTCAACACCGACGTCTGGACCAGCATGGGCTACGAGAAGGAAAACGCCGAGCGCCTGAAGGCGTTCGACGGCTTCATGGTCGACGCGCCGAAGATGGCGCGCGCCAGCGCCGACGCCCTGTTCATGCACTGCCTGCCGGCCCACCGCGGCGAGGAAGTCGCCGCCGACGTCATCGACGGTCCGCAGTCGGTGGTCTGGGACGAGGCCGAAAACCGCCTGCACGTGCAGAAGGCGCTGATCGAATACCTGCTGCTCGGCGAAATCTCCGGGCGCTAACCCAATTCAACACCACTCTACGGAATCATCATGAGCGACATTAAAAAAGTAGTCCTCGCCTATTCGGGCGGCCTCGATACCTCGGTCATCCTGAAATGGCTGCAGGATAACTACCAGTGCGAGATCGTCACCTTCACGGCCGACCTGGGCCAGGGCGAAGAGCTCGAGCCGGCGCGCGCCAAGGCGATCAAGTTCGGCATCAAGCCGGAGAACATCTACATCGACGACGTGCGCGAAGAATTCGTGCGCGACTTCGTGTTCCCGATGTTTCGCGCCAATACCGTCTACGAAGGCGAATACCTGCTCGGCACCTCGATCGCCCGTCCCCTGATCGCCAAGCGCCTGATCGAGATCACGCGCGAGACCGGCGCCGACGCCATCTCGCACGGCGCCACCGGCAAGGGCAACGACCAGGTGCGCTTCGAACTGGGCGCCTATGCGCTCAAACCCGACGTCAAGATCATCGCGCCGTGGCGCGAGTGGGACCTGCTGTCGCGCGAGAAGCTGCTCAAGTACGCCGAAGACGCCGGCATCGCCGTAGACATGAAGCACAAGAACGGCGGCGCGCCGTACTCGATGGACGCCAACCTGCTGCACATCTCGTTCGAAGGCCGTCACCTCGAGAACCCGAGCGCCGAAGCCGAAGAGACCATGTGGCGCTGGACCGTCAGCCCGGAAGCGGCGCCTGACCAGGCCGAGTACCTCGACATCGAATACGAAAAAGGCGACATCGTCGCGCTGAACGGCGTGCGCCTGTCGCCGGCCGCGGTGCTGACCGAACTCAATCGCCTCGGCGGCAAGCACGGCATCGGCCGCCTCGACCTGGTCGAGAACCGCTACGTCGGCATGAAGTCGCGCGGCTGCTACGAAACCCCGGGCGGCACCATCATGCTCAAGGGCCACCGCGCCATCGAATCGATTACCCTGGACCGCGAAGTGGCGCACCTGAAGGACGACCTGATGCCGCGCTACGCGTCGATGATCTACAACGGCTACTGGTGGGCGCCGGAGCGCGTGGCGCTGCAGACGCTGATCGACCATACCCAGCAGACCGTCAACGGCTGGGTGCGCGTGAAACTCTACAAGGGCAACGTGATCGTTGTCTCGCGCGATTCGAAGACCGACTCGCTGTTCGACATGAACATCGCCACCTTCGACGAAGACGGCGGCGCCTACAACCAGGCCGACGCCGGCGGCTTCATCAAGCTCAACGCGCTGCGCATGCGCATCGCCGCGGTGGCGCGCGCCAAGCGCGGACAGTAAGCTTGTTCGCCTGACAAGGCCGCCTGCGGGCGGCCTTTTTTTACGCCCGGAAAACCACGTTTCACTGCTGAAACAGCCCGTCGGCAGCGCCAAAATGTTACATTGTCGGCGATCAATACCGTATCCGGAGAACCCATGTTTAAAGACCTGAGCATCAAGAGCAAGATCACTGCCGGCCTCGGCGCCATCGTCGCCATCTTCCTGCTCCTGCTCGCACTGGCCTACAACAACTTCTCCCAGCTCTCCCAGGCGAACCAGTGGGACCGCCATACGCTCGAAGTGCTGCTCGAAACGAACCACATCACGACCTCGATGTTGCAGGTGCAAAGTTCGACGCGCGGCTTCATGTTGACCGGCAACGAGACGCTGGTGCTGCCGATCGAAAAAGAGGAAGCGAAGGCGCGCGCCCACGTGGCCAAGGCGCGCTTGCTGACCGCCGACAACCCGAACCAGCAGGAGCGCATGCGCCGCCTCGACCCGATGCTCGACAACTGGATCAACAACGTCATCACGCCGCTGATCGAGAAGCGCCGCGAGTTGAACAAGACCGCGGGCGTGTCGCAGCAGGTGGCCACCGCCGCCGATGTACTGAACGGCGCGCGCACCGTGGCCGACATCCGCAAGCTGATCGACGAAATCGCCACTGAAGAGAGCAGCCTGCTCGCCGAACGCAGCAAGCAGCTGGAGGTACTGCGCCAGTCGATGTTCCTGCTGCTCAGCGCCGGCACCGCGGTCTGCCTGGTGCTGGCGGGGATCATCGCCTACCTGCTGACCAATGCCCTGCTCCACCCGCTCAACAACCTGACCAGCGCGGTCGGCAAGATCGCCGCCGGCGACCAGGGCGCGCGCGCCGTGGTCGGCGCCAACGATGAACTGGGCAAGGTGGCGGTCGAATTCAACCGCATGGCGCAGGCCATCCAGGACAGCCAGGCCAAGGAACTGGCCACCACCAATGAATTGCGCGGCAAGGTCGATTCGCTGCTCGGCGTGGTGTCGAAGGCGGCGTCGGGCGACCTGACGGGCGAAGTGGCAATCAGCGGCAGCGACGCCATCGGCCGCCTCGGCGACGGCCTCAAGACCATGTTCGTCAACCTGCGCCGCCTGCTCAACGACGTGCAGAAGGCCGGCATCCAGGTCACCACCTCGGCCACCGAGATCGCCGCCTCCGCCAAGCAGCAGGAAGCGACCGGCATCGAACAGGCGCAGACCAGCATCGAGATCCTGTCGACCACCAAGGAAATCTCGGCCAACACCACCCAGCTGCTGCGCACGATGGAAGACGCCACCGCAGTGGCCGACTTCACCACCAGCGCCACCGCCGACGCCCAGAACAACCTCAAGCGCATGGACCTGACCATGCAGCACATGGTCTCGGCCACCGATTCGATCAACGCCAAGCTTGCCGCCTTGTCGGAAAAAGCCAGCAACATCAACAGCGTCCTGATCACCATCACCAAGGTCGCCGACCAGACCAATATCCTGTCGCTGAACGCCGCCATCGAAGCCGAAAAGGCGGGCGACGCCGGCCGCGGCTTCTCGGTCGTCGCCACCGAGATCCGCCGGCTCGCCGACCAGACCTCGGTGTCGACCTGGGACATCGACCAGATGCTCAAGGAGATGCAGTCGGCGGTGTCGGCCAGCGTGATGGGCATGGATAAATTTTCGGAAGAGATTCGCCGCAGCGTCGGCGAAGTGCGCCAGGTCGCCGAGCAGCTGTCGTCGGTGATGGACCAGGTGCAGAAGCTGGCGCCGCAGTTCGACCTGGTGCTGCAGGGGATGCAGTCGCAGGCGGTCGGCGCCTCGCAGATCTCGGACACCATGATGCAGCTGAACGACGCCACCCAGCAGACGGTCGAGTCGCTGAAGGCCACCAGCGAGGCGGTGCACCAGCTGCAGTACGCGGCCGGCGACCTGCAGTCGTCGGTCGCCACCTTCGCCGTCAACAGCTAGGCCGGCGATGAAAGTGCTGGTGTTTTCGATCGGGCCTGACCGCTACTGCCTGCGCCTCGCCGCCATCGCGCGCGTGCTGCCGGCCGTCGACCTGAAACACCTGCCGCTGGCGCCCGCCTATGTCGCCGGCCTGATGGACCTGCACGGCGCGCCGGTGCCCGTCATCGACCTGTCGCGCCTGGCCGGCCTGGCCCCCGAACAGGTGTGGTTCGACACCCGCATCATCCTGGTCGACTATCCGACCGCCGGCGCCGCGCGCCAGCTTGGCCTGCTGGCCGAGCACGTGATCGGCATCGAGACGCTCGACGAAACAGCGCTTGCCGACGGCGGCGTCGCGGGCGCGCCCTTCCTCGGTCAAGTCGTCCCCGGCGCCGCCGGCTTGCTGCAGCTGGTCGAGGTGGAGCAGCTGCTCGCGCCCGACGTGCGCGCGCTGCTGTTCCAGGAAGCGGCCGCATGAACGCGCGCGAACTGCTGCAGCGCGCCAGCGGGCTCGATCTGAGCGAACAGGTGGTCGAGCGCGCGCTGCGCGAGCGCATGGCCAGTTGCGGCGTCGCCAGCAGCGAGCAGTACCTGCAACAGATGTCGCCGGCCGAAATGGCGGCGCTGATCGAACTGGTGGTGGTGCCCGAATCGTGGATGTTCCGCGATCCGGGCGCGTTCATCGCCGCCACCGCCGTCGTGCAGCAAAGGCTGGCGGCGCATCCCGATCGCGTGGTGCGCATCCTGTCGATCCCGTGCGCCGGCGGCGAGGAACCGTATTCGATGGCGATGGCGCTGAACGACGCCGGCGTGGCGCCGGGCGCGTTCCGCATCGAGGGCGTCGACCTGTCGCAGGTGGCCGTCGAGCGCGCCCGCGCGGGGCGCTACACGCGCAACGCTTTCCGCGGCGGCGACGTCGCCTTCCGCGAGCGCCACTTCAGCCGCCACGGCGACGAATACCAGATCAGCGACGAGCTGCGCGCGCAGGTCGGCTTCGCGCAGGCGAACCTGCTCGCTTTCGACAGCGCCAGCGCGGCCGCCCGCTACGACGTCGTCTTCTGCCGCAACCTGCTGATCTACTTCGACGACGCCACCGCCGCCGCCGCCATCGGCGTGCTGCATGCGCTGCTGGCCGACGACGGCACGCTGTTCGCCGGCTATGCAGAAGTGCCGGCGTTCTGCCGCAACGGTTTCGCGTCGCTGCGCCTGCCCGGCGCTTTCGCGCTGCAGAAGGCGCACGCCGCAGCGGTGCAGGCGGCGCCGCCGCGCCGACCGCCACGCACCGCAACGAGCGAGCCGGCGCCGCGACGCGCGGTGACGGCGCCGTCGCCAACCTTGCCGCCGGCCGCGCCCGCCGTCGCCGCCGCCGACCTGCTGGCCGCGGCGCGCCGCCAGGCCGACCACGGCGACTACCAGGGCGCCGCTGCCGCCTGCCACGCGCTGCTGGCGGCCGATCCGAATTCGGCCGACGCCTACTTCCTGCTCGGCATGGTCAGCGAATGCCAGCACAAGCCCGGCGCCGCCGACGACTACTGGCGCCGCTGCGTCTACCTGCAGCCGGACCATTACGATGCGCTGTGCCACCTGGCGCTGCTGGCCGAGCACACCGGCGACGCCGCGCAGGCCGCCGTCTTCCGCCAGCGCGCCGCCCGCATTTTCGAGCGCCGCGGGAGCGTGACCCAATGAGCAGGAACCAATGACCACGACCCAGATCATCGACGATTGCTGGAACCGCATCGGCGTGTCCGGCGACCAGAGTTGCGGCAAGCTCGCGCAGCACGTCCACTGCCGCAATTGCGAGGTGTATTCCGGCGCCGCGCAGCGCAACTTGCAGCGGCCGGTCGACGCCGGCTACCGCGAGCAGTGGGCCAGCCACTTTCGCCAGCAGGCGGTGCAGCGCGAAGCGAGCGACCAGTCGGCGCTGGTGTTTCGCGTCGGCCGCGAGTGGCTGGCGTTGCCGACCCACGCGGTCGGCTCGGTCGCCCCGCTCGCCCCCGGCCACCGCCTGCCGCACCGCGCCGGCGCCGGCCTGCTCGGCATCGTCAGCGTGGGCGGCAAGCTGACGCCGATGATGTCGCTCGGCGCCCTGCTCGGCGTCGACGAACAGGACACGCCGGCCGCGGCCGGCCGTCACGTCTTTGCGCGCCTGCTGGTGATGCAATGGGAGGGCCGGTCGTTCGCGCTGCCGGTGGCCGACCTGCACGGCATCGAGCGTTACGCGCAGGCTGCGCTGGCGGCGCCGGCGGCGACCATCAACAAGGGACTCGACCGCTTCCTGACCGGCGTGCTGGCGGCCGGCGCCATGCGCGTCGGCGTGCTCGACGAAGCGCTGATCGGCCACCAGCTGACGAGGTTGCTGCGATGAGCCAGGACCTGGACGACCTCAGCGCCTTCTCGATGATGGACCTGTTCCGCATGGAGGCGGACGGCCAGGCGCGCGTGCTCACCGATGGCCTGCTGGCGATGGAACGCGGCGCCGGCGACGACGCCACCACCGAATCGCTGATGCGCGCCGCCCATTCGATCAAGGGCGCCGCCGCCATCGTCGGCCTCGACGTCGTGGTGCAGCTGGCGCACGGCATGGAAGACGCCTTCGTCGCCGCCCAGGACGGCCGCCTGCAGCTCACGCCCGCCCGCATCGACGTGCTGCTCGCCGGCGTCGACCTGATCATGCAATGCGGCGCGCTGGCCGAAGACGCGGTCCCCGGCTGGCTCGGCGAACACGGCGCGCGCATCGCCGCCGTCATGGCATCGATCGCGCAGGTGGCGGCGGTGCACGAAGCCCCGGCGCAGAAGGCGGCGCCAGCGCCGGTGAAACGCGAGGAAGTTCCCGAGGGCGCGCTGCCGGCGCCGCTGCAGAACTTCGACCAGTTGCTGGCGCTGGCGAGCGAAACGCGCATCAACGCCCACCAGCTGACGCCCGCCATCGCCTCGCTGCAGCGCTTCAAGCGCAACCAGGCCAGCCTGTTCCAGGCCATCGAGCACCTGCACGAGGCGCTGGTGCGCAGCGCCGACCCGGGCCTGGTCGAGAAATCCGCGCTGGCGCTGCAGAAAACGCACGCGCTCAAGCAGTTCCTGCACGACCACATGGCCGATCTCGACGGCTACGAGCGGCGCGTGCTGAGCGTGTCGAACAGCCTGATCGACGAGGTGCTGGCGCTGCGCATGCGTCCTTTCCGCGACGGCGTGCATGCGTTCGCCCGCATGGTGCGCGACCTGGCCCGCAGCCTGGGCAAGGATGCGCAGCTGACCATCAGCGGCGAAGACACGCCGGTCGACCGCGACATCCTCGCCAGCATCGAAGGCCCGCTCAACCACATGCTGCGCAATGCCGTCGACCACGGCATGGAAAGCGCGGACGAGCGGGCCGCCGCCGGCAAGCCGCCGGTCGGCGACATCCGGCTCGAAGCGCGCCACCGCAACGGCATGCTGTCGATCGTCATCAGCGACGACGGCCGCGGCGTCGACCTCGAACGCATCCGCGAGTCGGTCGTCAGGCGCAAGCTGGCCAGCGCGCCGATGGCGGCGGCGATGTCGAAGGCCGAACTGCTGGAGTTCCTGTTCCTGCCCGCCTTCAGCCTGAAGGAAACCGCCAGTGCGATTTCGGGCCGCGGCGTCGGCCTCGACATCGTGCAGCAGGCGGTGCGCGCGCAGAACGGCAGCGTGCACATCGACTCCGAGCCTGGCGCCGGCTTTCGCACCACGATCACGCTGCCGCTGACGCAGTCGATCGTGCGCGCGCTGGTGGTCGATATCCAGGGCGAGGCGTACGCGATCCCGATCGTCAAGGTCGAACGCGTGCTCAAGCTGCCGCAGTCGGCCCTGCACACGCTCGAGAGCAAGCAGTTCTTCGATTTCGGCGGCGAGCACCTCGGCCTGGTGTCGGCCGCGCAGGTGCTCGAACTGGGCCACATGCCGCCCGGCGCCGGCGACCTGGCGGTGGTGGTGATTGGCGCAGGCAAATCGCGCTACGCCCTCGTGGTGGACGCCATCCGCGGCGAGCAAAGCCTGGCGGTGCAGCCGCTCGATCCGCTGTTCGGCAAGCTGCGCGATATCGCCGCCGCTTCGCTGCTCGACGACGGCGCGCCGGTGCTGATACTCGATTGCGCCGACCTGCTGGTGTCGATCGACAAGCTGACCACCGAAGGCGCCCTGCACCAGCTGTCGCAGGGCGAACAGGAACAGCGCACCGCCAAGCGCATATTGGTGGTCGACGATTCGCTGACGGTGCGCGAGATGGAGCGCAAGCTGCTGCTCGGGCGCGGCTACCGGGTCGACATCGCCATCGACGGCATCGACGGCTGGAACGTGGTGCGCAGCGGCGACTACGACCTGGTCGTCACCGACGTCGACATGCCGCGCATGGACGGCGTCGACCTGGTCGGCCTGATCCGCAAGGACCCGCGCCTGCACAAGCTGCCGGTGATGATCGTGTCGTACAAGGACCGGCCGGAAGACCGCGCGCGCGGGATGGCCGCCGGCGCCGACTATTACCTGGCCAAGGGCAGCTTCCACGACGAGACGCTGCTCGACGCCGTGCTCGACCTGATCGGCGAGGCCGGCTCGTGAAGATCGGCATCGCCAACGATGTCGCCATGGCGGCCGAGGCGCTGCGGCGCGCGGTCGTCGCCGGCCGCGAGCACGAGGTGCTGTGGGTGGCGCGCAACGGCAAGGAGGCGGTGCGCCTGTGCGCCGAGAACCGTCCCGACCTGGTGCTGATGGACCTGAACATGCCCGAACTGGACGGCGTCGAGGCGACCCGGAGAATCATGCAGGCCACGCCGTGCGCGATCCTGATCGTCACCGCGCGGCCGCAGGACAACGTCAGCCAGGTGTTCCGCGCGCTCGGCGCCGGCGCCCTCGACGTCACCGCCACGCCCGAACTGCACGGCGCCGACAGCTCCCTGCTCGCCAAGATCAAGACCATCGGCAAGCTGATCCGGGTCAGCGCGAACGAACAGGGGCCGGCACTGGCGGCCGCGCCAGGCCTGCCGGCGGGATCGCCGATCCGCCATTTGCTGGCGATCGGCGCCTCCACCGGCGGCCCCGGCGCCATCGCTAAAATTCTGGCCGGCTGGACCCCGGTGGCGGGCACCGCCATCGTCGTGGTGCAGCACATCGACGCCAACTTCGCCGGCCATTTCGCCAAATGGCTCGGCGAGCAGATCGCCATGCCGGTGCGACCGATCGACGACGGCGACGCCCTCGAGGCCGGCGTGGTGCTGGTGGCGCGCACCAACGACCACCTGACGCTGTCGGCGCGCCACCGCCTGCATTACGACCCGAATCCGCTCGACTACGCCTACCGGCCGTCGGTCGACGTGTTTTTCCGCTGTATCGCGGCGCACTGGGCGCTCGACGCCACCGGCGTGCTGCTGACCGGCATGGGGCGCGACGGCGCCAGCGGCCTGCTGGCCATGCGCCAGGCCGGCAAGGCCACCATCGCCCAGGACCAGGCCAGCAGCGCCGTCTACGGCATGCCGCGCGCCGCCGCCGAACTCGACGCAGCGGAACGAATCATGTCATTAGAAAACATTATGGGGGCATTGCGAAGTAGAATTGGCGTCCGCCAGTTGTAAAGACTTACTATTTGATTCCCTAAGGAAAGTAATTCCATGTCAGATGCCACCGTCGCCAGCAGCGTCGAAGACCAGCCCGTCACTCAGTTCAAGGTGCGCGTGCTGCTGGTCGACGACCAGCTGATCATTGTCGAGGCGATCCGCCGCATGCTCAGCGAGCAGAACGACATCGAGTTTCATTACACCACCGACGCCGGCGCCGCCATCGCCACCGCGCGCCTGCTGCAGCCGACCGTCATCCTGCAGGACCTGGTGATGCCGGCGGTGGACGGTTTTACCCTGATCCGCGAATACCGCGAGGACCCGGCCCTGCGGCACGTGCCGGTGATCGTGCTGTCGGCCAAGGACGACGCCAAGCTGAAGGCGCACAGCTTTTCCGTCGGCGCCAACGATTACGTCGTCAAGCTGCCCGACCGGCTGGAACTGCTGGCGCGCATCCGCTACCACTCGGCCGGCTACATTTCGCGGCTGCAGCGCGACGAAGCGTTCCAGTTCCTGCGCGCCAGCCAGAAGAACCTGGCCGACGCCAACATCGAACTGCAGAAGCTGGCCGCGCTCGACGGCCTGACCGGCATCGCCAACCGCCGCCGTTTCGATGAAGTGATGCGCTCCGAATGGCAACGCGGCAAGCGCGACCGGAAGCCGCTGTCGTTGCTAATGTGCGACATCGACTGTTTCAAAAATTATAACGACAGCTTCGGCCACCTTGCCGGCGACCTGTGCCTGAAGAAGGCCGCGGCGGTGCTGACCGAGCACCTGAAGCGCCCGGCCGACGTCGCCGCCCGCTACGGCGGCGAGGAATTCGCCATCGTGCTGCCGGATACCTCGCTCGACGGCGCGTTACTGATCGCCAACGCCTGCCGCGCGCATATCGAGCAGCTGGCGATGGAGAATCCGAAGTCGCCAAGCGGCATCATCACCATGTCGATCGGCGTGGCCAGCGTGATGCCTTCCAAAGACGGGTCGGTCGACGCTCTCGTCGAACGCGCCGACAAAGCCCTGTACGCGGCCAAGAACGATGGCCGCAACCGGGTGGTGATCGCGCCCGAGGCCGACAAGGAAAATACATGAACATGCTAGAAAACGTCACCGTCAGCGCCACCGCCAACATCTATTTCGACGGCAAATGCGTCTCCCACACGGTCGTGTGCGCGGACGGCAGCCGCAAATCGGTGGGGGTCATTTTTCCGTCCAGCCTCACCTTCGGCACCGGTGCGCCGGAAATCATGGAAATCGTCGCCGGCCGTTGCCGCGTGCGCTTGCCGGGCGCATCCGATTGGCAGGAATTTACCGCAGGCCAGCAATTCGACGTCGGCGCCAACGCCTCGTTCGACATCGAGACGCTCGAAACGCTGAGCTACATCTGCCACTTCGGTTAAACACCAAACGCTGGTGTCAGGTCTGACATTAAGACATTCGCGCGCGAATGTCTTAATGTCAGACCTGACACCAGCGTTAAACGAACACCGGTTCCGCCTCGAGCGTCACGCCGTAGCGCGCGCTGACGTCCGCCTGGATGGCGTTCGCCAGCGCCAGCACTTCGGCGCCGGTGGCGCCGCCATTGTTGACCAGCACCAGGGCCTGCTTCGGATAGACGCCGGCCGCGCCCAGGTTCCTGCCCTTCCAGCCGCATTGATCGATCAGCCAGCCGGCGGCCAGCTTCTCGCTGCCGTCCGCCTGCGCGTGGTGCACCAGCGCCGGAAACTCGGCCAGCAACTGCGCGCAGCGCTCGCCCGACACCACGGGGTTCTTGAAGAAGCTGCCGGCATTGCCGATGACGGCCGGATCGGGCAGCTTGCAACGGCGGATCGCCACCACCGTGTCGCTCACCTGCAGCGCGCTCGGCGCCGCCACGCCGGCCAGCGCCTGCGCCAGCTCGGCGTAGCGCAGGTTCGGCTGCCAGGCGGTCGGCAGCGCAAAGGTGACGTCGACGATGACCAGGCCGGCGCCCGCGGCGTGCTTGAACACGCTGTCGCGGTAACCGAAGCGGCAGGCCGCCGCGTCCATGCTGCGCAGTTCGCCAGTGGCAATGTCGTACACCGTCACCGCATCGAACACATCCTTCAGCTCGACACCGTAGGCGCCGATGTTCTGGATCGGCGAGGCGCCCACCGTGCCGGGGATCAGCGACATGTTTTCCAGCCCGCCGAGCCCCTGCGCCAGCGTCCACTGCACGAAGCCGTGCCAGTTTTCGCCGGCCGCGGCGCGCACCAGCGTGTGCCCGCCGCGCTCGCCGAGCACCTCGCGTCCTGCGATCGCCATGTGCAGCACGACCCCGTCGAAGTCGCCGGTAAGCACGATGTTGCTGCCGCCGCCAAGCAGCAGGCGCGGCATGCCGGCCAGTTGCGGATGCGCCAGCGCGGCGGCCAGTTCGGCGACGCTGCCAATGCGCAGGTAGCGGCGGGCGCGCGCGTCGATGCCGAAGGTGTTGCAGGACTGGAGGGAAAAATCGTGGCGAATGGCGAGGTCTGGGAGCATGGCGGTGTCGTAGTTTCGACGATTATAATTGGAAACGATGTCAAACCCGGTAAAAAACCGGCCCGCGGAGCGGGTTGCGGCCCGGTTGTCCGTTAAAATACCGCCATTCATAATCTGCAAGAAAAAGGAATTTACCATGCCCTCGTTTGATGTCGTCTCCGAAGCAGACATGATCGAAGTGAAGAACGCGGTCGAGCAGTCCAACAAGGAAATCACCACCCGTTTCGATTTCAAGGGCAGCTCCGCCAAGGTCGAGCAAAAGGACAACGAGCTGACAGCGTATGCCGACGCCGACTTCCAGCTCGAACAAGTGCGCGACGTGCTGACCAACAAACTCGCCAAGCGCAAGGTCGACGTGCGCTTCCTCGACCCGGGCAAGATCGAAAAGATCGGCGGCGACAAGGTCAAGCAGGTCATCAAGATCAAGAACGGCATCGAGAGCGACGACGCCAAGAAGATCGTGCGCGTCATCAAGGACAGCAAGATGAAGGTCCAGGCCAGCATCCAGGGCGAAGCGGTGCGCGTTACCGGCGCCAAGCGCGACGACCTGCAGGCCGCGATGGCGATGCTGCGCAAGGACGTGCCCGACATGCCGCTCGAGTTCAACAACTTCCGCGATTGATAATCCGAGGCAAGTTGGTTGGTGGGACAACCGGTAAACATCGGGGTCAAAGCCAGGTCTGCCCCCGATGTTTGTCCGTGGTCTGACCCGATGATCGCCCGCACGCCCAGTACAACCGCCTGAAACCGAAACGCGCTTAGGGTAGAATTGAGTGTGCGCAAACTCTTCCGTTAACGACGGTGTAGCGCAACCAGTCATGTTGGTAGGTAGTTTAAGGATTGCAATGAAATGTGTTGATGATTTCCGCCTGCGTCTGGGCAACAAGGAATATGTGCCCATCATGATTGGCGGCATGGGCGTCGATATCTCGACCTCGGAACTGGCGCTGGAAGTGTGCCGCCTGGGCGGCATCGGCCACATTTCCGATGCGATGGTGCAAGACGTTTCCGACCGCAAGTTCGACACGAGCTTTGTGAAAGAAAAGACCAAGACCTACAAGTTCAACATCAACAACATGGACAAGGCAGTCGTCCAGTTCGACCTGGCCCGCCTGGCCGAGGCGACGATGCTGCACGTCGGCAAGACCATGGAAGCGAAGCGCGGCGATGGCCTCATCTTCGTCAACTGCATGGAAAAGCTGACCATGAATTCGCCGAAGGAAACCTTGCGCACGCGCCTGGTGGCCGCGCTCGACGCCGGCGTCGACGGCATCACCATGTCGGCCGGCCTGCACCTCGGTTCGTTCGCGCTGATCGCCGACCATCCGCGCTTCCGCGACGCCAAGCTCGGCATCATCGTCTCGTCGGTACGCGCGCTGCAGCTGTTCCTGCGCAAGGTCGCCAAGCTCGACCGCCTGCCCGACTACGTCATCGTCGAAGGCCCGCTGGCCGGCGGCCACCTCGGCTTCGGGCTCGACTGGGCCGACTACGACCTGCACACCATCATGGACGAAGTGCACGCCTTCATGCGCGCCGAAAACCTGCAGATCCCGGTCATCGCCGCCGGCGGCGTGTTCACCGGGTCCGATGCGGTCGGCTTCCTCGAAAAAGGCGCCGGCGCCGTCCAGGTGGCGACCCGGTTCACCATCACCCACGAATGCGGCCTGCCCGACAGCGTCAAGCAGGAATACGTGCGCGCCACCGAGGACGACATCATCGTCAACGGCATCTCGCCGACCGGCTATCCGATGCGCATGCTCAAGAGCACGCCGGCAATCGGCTCGGGCATCCGCCCGGGCTGCGAATCCTACGGCTACCTGCTCGATGCCACCGGCAACTGCTCGTACATCAATTCGTACAACCGCGAAGTGCTCGCCAATCCGGACACCAAGACCGTCGTGGTGATGGACAAGACTTGCCTGTGCACGCACATGCGCAACTTCAATTGCTGGACTTGCGGCCACTACACCTACCGGCTGAAGGACACCACGCACAAGCTCGACGATGGCAAATACCAGATCCTGACGGCCGAGCACGTCTTCAAGGATTACCAGTTCAGTACCGACAACCAGATCGCGTTGCCGGTGCGCCAAGAAGTCGCCGCGGTGTAATTGCCGCCGCAGTACAAGAAAGCCACGGCACGCCGTGGCTTTTTTTCATGTTGACGCAATCTGGCCCTCCAATCGTGCAGGCTGTCGCAAACGCTGCGCATGGCGTGCCGCATTCACCTACAGTTGCAACATCCCAACAGCACTTGTGGCGACGGAATGCATTTTTAACAGCACGCGGCGGCACTAGCAGTTACACTCGCGATGCACTGATTTCCACGCTCACGGACCACCCATGCAAGCAAGGCGCCTCACTCCCCGCACCATCACCAGCATCCTCGGCTGGCTGCATCGCGTTTTCGACGCGACCGCCACCTGGGTGAGCCAGCTGTCATGGTGGAAGTTTTTCCTGTTCGCCGTGCTGGCCCTGATCGCCGGCAAGATCTTGCAGGACGAGCTGTTTTCCGGCGGCGGCGAAGAAGTCGTCGTCCGCTCCGACCACAAGCCCAACAGCAAGGATGACAGCAACATCCTGATCGACGCCAGCGGCATCCGCTTCAGCTCGCGGGCCAAGAGCAAGCTGCCGGTCGAACCGCCGACCTCGGCCGAATTGCCGGTTCCCCCCAGCACGCCCGCCACGCCGCAGCCGCCGCTGGGCACCGGCACCCCTGGCGAAGTGCACATCCCGCTACCGCCGCAGATCGGCGAGGAACTGTCGAATGCGATCGAAGCGGCCGTCAACGATGCCGCCGAAGCGAAGGTGACGCGCTATCACAAGCAGGCGTCGACCTGGTTCAACAGTTTCGTGTCGCTGCTGGTGCTGGCGCTGTTTGCCACCAAGGCGCTGGTCGGCGGCAAGAAGCGCGCCGAAGCGCTGACCCAGACCGCCAACGCCGCGGTCGAGCGCGAGTCGATGCAGCGCCAGCTGTCGGAAGCGAAGATGCAGATGATGCAGGCGCAGGTCGAGCCGCACTTCCTGTTCAACACGCTCGCCTCGGTCGAGCACCTGATCGAGACCGATCCGCCGCGCGCCTCGGCGATGCAGCGCAGCCTGATCCAGTACCTGCGCGCGGTGTTGCCGCAAATGCGAGACAACGTCGTCGTCACCAACCTCGGCCGCGAAGTCGACATGGTCAAGGCCTACCTGAGCCTGCTGAAGATGCGCATGGAAGAACGCCTGACGGTGGACCTGCGCATCCCGGACGAGCTGCGCGGCGCCGCTTTTCCGCCGATGATGCTGCAGTCCATGGTCGAGAACGCCATCAAGCACGGTCTCGAATGCAAGCCCGAGGGCGGCACGCTGAAAATTTCCGCCGAAGTGGCCGGCAACAAGCTGCGCGTGATCGTCGTCGACGACGGCGTCGGCTTCGGCGTCGTGCCGAGCGACGGCACCGGACTCGGCCTGCCGACCATCCGCGAACGCCTCAAGCTGCTGCACGGCGACCAGGGCCAGCTGCACATCGCCGCCAACTCGCCGAGCGGCGTGATCGCCACCGTCGAAGTGCCCTACCAGCCAGCGGCGAAGTAGATTGATTTAAGCGCCGATTCATTGAATAATTGTCACTCCCTATCCCAGCCAAACCGACTATGCCAACTGCAATTATTGCCGACGACGAAAGATTGATGCGCGACCAGCTGCGCCTGCGCCTGAACCAGGTGTGGCCCGAACTGGAAATTGTCGGCGAAGCCAAGAATGGCGAAGAGGCTGTCGAGCTGGTCACCCAGCTCAAGCCCGACCTGACCTTCCTCGATATCCGCATGCCCGGCATCACCGGCATGGAAGCGGCGCGCCAGATCGGCGGCCAGAGCAACATCGTCTTCGTCACCGCCTACGACCAGTACGCGGTCGAAGCGTTCGAGCGCGGCGCCGTCGACTACGTGCTCAAGCCGCCCGAGCAGGAGCGCCTGCAGGTCACGGTCGACCGGCTCAAGGAGCGCCTCGGCAAGCCGAAGGCGGCGGCGGCGGTCAGCGACAGCGTCACCCAGATGCTGTCGCAGCTGGCCGAAAAGATGGCCGCGCCCAAGCCGGCCTACCTGCAATGGATCCAGGCCAGCATCGGCCAGGACCTGCGCATGATTCCGGTGGAAGACATCCTGTTTTTCCGTTCCGACGAAAAATACACCTGCGTCCAGACCGAGCGTTTCGAAGCGCTGATCCGCAAGCCCGTGCGCGACCTGGCCGAAGAACTCGACCCGTCGCTGTTCTGGCAGATCCACCGCGCCACCTTGGTCAACGTCAACGCCATCGAAGGGGTCACGCGCGACATCCGCGGCCGCCACCTGGTGCTGATCAAGGGCAAGCCCGACAAGCTCGAAGTGAGCCGCAGCTTCCTGCACCTGTTCAAGCAGATGTAGTCGGTGATTCCTGTTCGCGTCGACACCGCGCGAGCGCGCACTGCCGGGCGGCGCACGATGGCCATATCCCCTTTTCCAGAAGCGGTCACAAGCCGCTCTTTTTTCCATCTTTACCGTCTGCAATCCAGCCCTTGAAGGATCTACCGTGAAACGATATTTGTTGAGCACTTTAACCCTGAGCCTGATCGCCGCGTTTGCGACTGCCGCTCCGGCCGCGCCGACTTCCGGCATCGAGATGCAGAACGTCGATCCCTCCGTCCGCGCGCAGGACGACTTCTTCGGCTACGTGAACGGCAAGTGGCTCAAGACCACCGAGATCCCGGCCGACAAATCGAGCTACGGCGCCGGCGCCAAAGTGAACGACGATATCCAGCCGCAGGTGCGCGCCATCATCGAAGCGGCCCGCGACGACAAGAAGGCCGGCCCGGAAGCGCGCAAGATCGGCGATATGTACGTCAGTTTCATGGATGAAGCCAGGCGCGCGCAGCTCGGTGTCAAGCCGCTGTCCGGCGAACTGGCCAAGATCCGCAATCTGAAGGACAAGAAAGCGTTGCCGGCGCTGATGTCCCAGCTGTCGATGATCGGCGTGGCGACGCCGTTCGGCATGCGCGTCGGCCAGGATGCGCGCGAATCGACCAGTTACGCGGCCTACCTCGGCCAGTACGGACTCGGTCTGCCCGACCGCGATTACTACCTCAAGGACGAAGCGCGCATGGTCGACATCCGCGCCAAGTACCTCAAGCACGTGGAAACCATGCTCGCCATGGCGGGCCGCACCGACGCGGCCAAGGCCGCCGCGGACGTCGTGGCCTTCGAAACCGAACTGGCCAAAGTGCAATGGTCGCGGGTTGAAAACCGCGACCCGGTCAAGCGCTACAACAAGATGACGATCGCCAAGCTTGCTGAAACGGCTCCCGGGTTCGACTGGAAGGCCGCGGCCGACGCTGCCGGCATGGGCAAGGTCGACTACGTGATCGTGGCCCAGCCGACCTACATGACCGGCATGAGCAATGCGATCGCACAGGCCGACCTGGCCACGCTGAAGTCCTACCTGGAATGGCAACTGGTGCGCGCCTACTCGCCTTACCTGTCGAAGCCTTTCGTCGATGAAAACTTCGCCTTCTACAAGACCACGCTCAACGGCGTCGCCCAGAACATGCCGCTGTGGAAGCGCGGCGTGGAGAGTGTCGAAGGCACACTGGGCGAAGCGGTGGGCAAGCAGTATGTCGCCCAGCATTTCCCGGCCGAGCGTAAGGCACGCATGGACACGCTGGTCAAGAACGTCGTGGAAGCTTACCGCCAGAGTATCGAGACGCTCGAGTGGATGGGGCCCGAGACCAAGCAGCAAGCGAAGGCCAAGCTGGCCAAGTTCACGCCGAAAATCGGCTATCCGAACAAATGGCGCGACTATTCGGCCCTGACCATCAAGCCGGACGACCTGGTTGGCAACATGATGCGCGCCAGCACCTTCGGCTACAAGCGCGGCCTGGCCAAGCTGGGCCGGCCGATCGACCGCGAAGAGTGGGGCATGACGCCGCAAACGGTGAACGCCTACTACAACTCGACCATGAACGAAATCGTGTTCCCGGCCGCGATCCTGCAGCCGCCGTATTTCGACATGCGTGCTGACGACGCCGTCAACTACGGCGCCATCGGCGCGGTGATCGGCCACGAAATCGGCCACGGCTTCGACGACTCGGGCAGCCAGTCCGACGGCGACGGCAACCTGCGCGACTGGTGGACTGCGGAAGACCGCGCCAGGTTCAAGGAGCGCACCCAGATGCTGGTCAAGCAGTACAGCGCCTATTCGCCGCTGCCCGGCTACAACGTCAATGGCCAGCTGGGCCTGGGCGAAAACATCGGCGACAATTCCGGCATCTTCATCGCCTACAAGGCGTACAAGATTTCGCTGAATGGCAAGCCGGCGCCGGTCATCGACGGCCTCACCGGCGACCAGCGCTTCTTCATGGGCTGGGCGCAGGTATGGCGCATCAAGATGCGCGATGAAGCGATGATCAACCAGCTCAAGGTCGGTCCGCATTCGCCGGGCATGTACCGCGCCAGCGGCGCGGTGATCAACCACCCGGCCTTCCACGAGGCGTTCGGCATCAAGGAAGGCGACAAGATGTACGTGCCGCCGAAGGATCGCGTCTCCATCTGGTAAGCCTGGGAGCCTGCTCTCCGCCAGGGCCGAGTCCTGCATTGCGCAGGGTTCGGCCCTTTGTCCTTCTGAACAATGATTTCTTCAAGGTTGCGAGCAGCTTTGCGGCGGCTCAATCCGCCGTTCGCACCCGCGCCGTAAGGTAACTGCCGGGCCCGCACCCGCGGGCCGCCACCGGCAAGCGCCAATGTTCCGACTGTTCAAGCCCCTCCTCCGCGGGTCCGCCATGCTGCTGCTCGGCCTGGCAGCCGGCCACGCCCTGGCGCGGCGCCGCCGCGGCTTGCGCCTCGCCCACGAGCACGGCGACGATATCATCCAGCACGCCAGCGACGCCATCATTTCCACCGACGCCGCCAACATCATCGTCATGGCCAACCCGTCGGCGGCGACGATGTTCGACACCACCGTCCCTGAGATGCAGGGCAGCGAGCTCGGCCGCTACATCAATCCGCAGCCGAGCGTGGGCGATGGCGGCGTCGCCTACTTCGGCGACGGCGGCCGCGTCGGCCGGCGCGCCACCGACTACGCCGTCAGCGGCGTGCGCAGCGGCGGCGAAACGTTCCCGCTGGAAGGCTCGGTGTCGACCGTGATGGAAGGCGACACCCCGATCCACACCATCATCGTGCGCGACGTCTCCGGCCGCCACCAGGTGCAGGAAAAGCTGACCCGCTCGCACGCCCAGCTGCGCCAGCTGTCGGCGGCGCTGCAGACCATCCGCGAGGAGGAACGCACCCACATCGCGCGCGAGCTGCACGACGACCTCGGCCAGCTGCTGGCGGCATTGCGGATGGACCTGTCGCTGCTGCAGCAGCAGGAAACCGGCGACGCCGCCGCGCGCCTGCTCCGCGGCATGGAACAGAACCTGCTCACCGCCATCACTTCGCTGCGCCGCATCGCCACCAACCTGCGCCCCCGCTCGCTCGACGAGGGCGGCCTGTTTTTCGCGCTGCAAGGCTTGCGCGACGACTTCGTCGAACGCTACGGCATTGCCTGCACGCTGTACGCCGACGAGGCCGAGCTGCGCCTGAACGACGCCGCCAGCACCGCCATCTTCCGCATCGTGCAGGAGGCGCTGACCAACATCGCGCGCCACGCCAACGCCGCCAACGTCACCATCACGCTGTACCGCATCAATGGCGAAGTGCTGTTGACGGTGCGCGACGACGGCCGCGGCATCGCCGCCGCCGACATGGAAAAGGCCCAGTCGCTGGGACTGGTGGGCATGCGCGAGCGCGTGTGGGCGATGGACGGCGACATCACCATCAGTTCCGACGAGCCGCCCGGCACCCGCATCGACATCGTGCTGCCGCTGCCGAAACGCCCCGATTAGGCGGACGCGAATCCGCATGGTGTTGCCAGATTTCCATATGTCATCAAGCTGACATATGGCTTCGATATGATTCCGGTCGGTCATGAGTACTCATCGTCAACCACCAATCTTGTCGCTTACTTTCTGGAGATCTACATGCAATTCAAACGTCTGGCAGTTGTTGCCCTGGTCGCGTCCGCTCCTTTGCTGGCTGCAGCGCAATCGAACGTCACCGTCTACGGCACCATGGACGCCGCCCTCGCGGTGCAGGACACTGGCGCCGCCGGCGAAAAAAGCCAAACGGTCATCAACTCCGGCAACCAGTCGAGCAGCCGCCTGGGCTTTCGCGGCACCGAAGACCTCGGCAACGGCCTGAAGGCCATCTTCAACGTCGAAGCCGGCCTCGCCCTTGATACCGGCGCCGGCGACTCCGCCCTGTTCGGCCGCCGTTCCGTGGTCGGCCTGCAAGGCGCCTTCGGCACCGTCACCGTCGGCCGCGAATACACGCCGATTTCCTTCATTGCCGCCGGCTCGGACATCTTCGGCCAGGGTTTCTACGGCAGCAACCTGTCGTCCTTCAACGCCAACCGCCTGACCCGCCGCGTCAGCAACTCGGTCAACTACAAGAGTGCGTCGATGAGCGGCTTCACCGGCAGCGCAACCTACAGCGCCGGCGAGAAAGCCACCGGCACGTCGGGCGACATCATGGGCGTTGCGCTTGAATTTGCCAACGGCCCGCTGTTCCTCGGCGCCGGCTACCAGGTAGTAGAGCGCCTGGTCACCGGCGACGACAAGGAATACGCGTTCGGCGCCGGCTACAAGTTCGGCGCCTTCGAAGTCAAGGGCAACTTCCTCGTCGGCGACCAGGACGGCAACAACAACAAGTTCGAGCAGGCAAACATCGGCGCCGCCATGACCTTCGGCGCCGGCAAGGCGTTCGTCAACCTGCAGCAGAACAAGTTCGAAAACGGCGCCAAGGGCAACGGCTTCGCGGTCGCCTACAGCTACTCGCTGTCGAAGCGCACCAACGTCTACACCAGCTACGCGTCGATGCGCAACAACGGCCTGGCCACCTTCGGCCTGAACTCGTCGAGCACCAACGTCACGCCGGTTGCCACCGCACTGGGCGCGGATCCGACCGCCTTCACCGTCGGCATGCGCCACACGTTCTAAATCTGCAAGCAAAAAGGGCTGGCCATCGCGGCCAGCCCTTTTTTCGTTAACCGGCGTCTTATTTCAGGCGGCAGGTCAGCATCCAGTAATACTCCAGGCGCACGATCTTAATCTCGCGCACCGACGACGCCAGCTTCTTGCGCAGCGCGCTGTCGGACGGATAGGTCTTCGGAATTTCATAACGCTCGCCGTCTGGCGCCACGCGGATATGGTAGGTGTTGCCTTCCAGGTCGGTGCGCGCCACGGTCTCGCTGCTGCCCTCCACGTACACATCGTCGAGCAGCACCAGCACCACATCGCCGACCTTGCTGCGCAAGTGCGCCAGGAACTTCTCCTGCTGCTCGCGCTTGACGTGCGACCACCAGAAGCCGATGAAGATGGCGGTATAGCTGCCGATATCGTCCGGCAGGTTCCAGGCGTCGGCGACGCGGAACTGCACCTTGTCTGCCGGCAGCGCGCGCAAATTCGCCAGCGCGATCATCTCCGGGTTGATGTCGATGGCCACCACCGAATCGACGCTGTCGGCGATGACATGGGTCCAGTAGCCGGTGCCGCAGGCCAGTTCCAGCACGACGTGTCCGCGCAGCGCCTCGGCGACGTGCGTGCGCATTTCGGCCAGGTCATGCTGGCGTTCGGGCTTGTCGTACACCCGGTCGTGGTTGGAAGCGCTCTTGGCGTAAAACTGTGCGGATTGTTCAGTAATCATGGGTTGTCTTTAATGCGTTTCTCTTATTGCTTTACAGCTCGTAGGTTTCTTTCGTGCCGCTCATGGCCGACTCGACCATCTTGCGGTTCAAGGTCGGCGCCAGCAGCTCGATGAAGGTATAGACATAACTGCGCAGGTAAGCGCCCTGCTTGACCGCCACGCGCGACACATTCATGCCGAACAGGTGGCCCACCGGTATCGCGCGCAGGTTCTTGTCGCGCTCGGGATCGAACGCCATGCCCGCTATGATACCAATGCCCATGCCAAGTTCGACATAAGTCTTGATGACGTCGGCGTCGATCGCCTCCAGCAGCACGTCCGGTTTGAGCGCGCGCAGCCCGAATGCGTGGTCGATCTTGTTGCGCCCGGCGAAGGCGCTGTCGTAGGTAATCAGCGGATAGGTGGCGATTTCCTCCAGCGACACCGCCTTCGAGCGCGTCAACGGATGGTCGGGCGGCACCACCACCACGTGTTCCCATTGATAGCACGGCAAAGTGATCAGGCCGTCGATGCCGGCGATCGATTCGGTGGCGATCGCCAGGTCGGCCTGGCCGATCTTGACCATCTCGGCGATCTGCTTCGGATTGCCTTGCAACAAAGACAAGCGCACCTTCGGATACTTCAGCATGAACGCCTGCACCACCTTCGGCAAGATGTAGCGCGCCTGGGTGTGGGTGGTGGCGATGGTGAAACTGCCACTGTCCTGCGCCGCGTATTCCTTGCCGATGCGCTTCAGGCTCTCGATTTCCTGCATGATCAGCTCGACCGACTCGAGCACCAGCCGGCCCGGCTCGGTCAGGCCGCGGATGCGTTTGCCGTGCCTTGTGAAAATATCAACGCCGAGTTCTTCCTCCAGCTCAATAATGGCCTTGGACACGCCCGGTTGCGACGTGAACAATGCCTTGGCGGCGTCGGTCAGGTTGTAATTCTGGCGTACCGCTTCGCGGACAAAGCGCAGTTGGTGGAGGTTCATTGGGCGTTCTTCGGAGAAATAGTTGCATGCACTTGCATGCGACAAGCGCATTTTATAAGAATGCTTATGCCAGATACGAATATAAGCAAATAAATACTCAGTAGTTTGGAATAATGGCAGAGTTTAATACCATAGGGACTAGTTTGGGGCTCCAAGCGCCTATTAGGAACCGACCATATGTATCGCTATGACCAGTATGACCATCTCATCGTCCGCGAGCGGATCGCCCAGTACCGCGACCAGGTACAGCGCCGCCTCAGCGACGAGCTGAGCGAAGCCGAATTCCTGCCGCTGCGCCTGCAGAACGGCCTGTACATGCAGCGCCATGCCTACATGCTGCGCATCGCCGTGCCTTACGGCCTGCTGGCGTCCAGGCAGATGCGCATGTTCGCCCACATCGCCCGCAAGTACGACCGCGGCTACGGCCACTTCACCACGCGCCAGAACATCCAGTTCAACTGGATCGAACTCGAACACACGCCCGACATTCTCAGCGACCTCGCCTCGGTCGAGATGCACGCGATCCAGACGTCCGGCAACTGCATCCGCAACACGACATCCGATCCGTTCGCCGGCGTCGCGTTCGACGAGATCATCGATCCGCGCCCGTTCGCCGAGATCCTGCGCCAGTGGAGCACCTTCCATCCCGAATTCATCGCCCTGCCGCGCAAGTTCAAGGTTGCCATCAACGGCGCCGAGAAGGACCGCGCCGCCATCGCCGTGCACGACATCGGCCTGACCATGGTGCGTAACGAGGCGGGCGAAGTCGGTTTCAAGTTCATGGCCGGCGGCGGCATGGGCCGCACGCCTATCCTCGGCAGCGTGATCCGCGACTTCCTGCCGTGGCAGCACATGCTCACCTACACCGAAGCGGTCATGCGCGTGTATAACCTGTACGGCCGCCGCGACAACAAGTACAAGGCGCGCATCAAGATCCTGCTCAAGGCCTTGGGCGTCGAGGAATTCACCCGCCAGGTCGAAGCCGAATGGGCCGACCTGAAGGACAACGCCGAAACCCTCACCGCCGAAGAACTGGCGCGCGTATCGGCCTACTTCACGGCGCCGGCTTACGCGTCGCTGCCCGATGTCGACCCCGCCGCCGGCCACGAGGACAGCAAGCCGTTCGCCAACTGGCTCCAGCGGAATATCCATCCGCACAAGATGCCGGGCTATGCGTCCGTGATCCTGTCGCTCAAGAAGACCGGCGTGCCGCCGGGCGACGCCACCGCCGAGCAGATGGACTTCATGGCCGACCTGGCCGACCGCTACAGCTTCGGCGAACTGCGCGTCACCCACGAGCAGAACATCGTGCTGGCAGACGTCGAGCAATCGAAACTGTTCGCGCTGTGGACCGAGGTCAAGGCGCGCGGCCTGGCGACGCCGAACATCGGCCTGCTCACCGACATGATCTGCTGCCCCGGCGGCGACTTCTGCTCGCTGGCCAACGCCAAGTCGCTGCCGATCGCCGCCGCGATTGCCGAGCGCTTCGACAACCTCGACTTCCAGCACGACATCGGCGAGATCGAACTGAACATCTCAGGCTGCATCAACGCCTGCGGCCACCACCACGTCGGCTCGATCGGCGTGCTCGGTGTCGACAAGGACGGCGCCGAGTGGTACCAGGTCTCGATCGGCGGCGCGCAAGGCAATGCGCCGGCCATCGGCAAGATCATCGGGCCGTCGTTCTCGGCGCTGCAGATGCCGGAAGTGATCGACCGCCTGCTGCAGGTCTACGTGCGCAACCGCTTCGAAGGCGAGAAATTCGTCGACACCGCGCAGCGCCTCGGCGTCGCGCCATTCAAGGAACACGTCTACGCCACGCCTATCGTGGCCGGCAATCTGGTTGGAGAAGACCACTATGCTTGAATCGCACAACCAGATCATCAAGGGCCGTGAAGTCGTCGCCGACGACTGGAGCGTGCTGCGTCTCGACGAAACCGAAGCGGCAGATACCGCCGTCGTCCCGGACGGGAAAATCATCGTGCCGCTCGCCGTCTGGCTGGCGCAGCACGCCGCCCTCGCCGCGCGTGCCGCCATCGGCGTCTGGATCGCACCGGACGAAAGCGCCGACGCGATCAAGGGCGAGCTGGATCGCTTCGCCGTCGTCGCCATCGACTTCCCGAAATTTACCGATGGCCGCGGCTACTCCATCGCCTACAACCTGCGCAAGCGCCTCGGCTACAAGGGCGAACTGCGCGCCATCGGCGACGTGCTGCGCGACCAGCTGTTCTCGATGCACCGCGTCGGCTTCGACGCCTACGCGACGCGCCCGGACCGCAGCATCCACGACGCCCTCAAGGGCCTGACCGTCTTCAGCGAAACCTACCAGGCCTCCGCCGACCAGGACCTGCCGCTGTATCGCCGCCATGTGCGCGACGTGCGCGTCGAGACCACCGACGTCGGCTACGGCATCTAGGATCGCATATGAGTGACCTTATCAACCTCGTCGCCGGCACCCAGTCCACGCTCGAACGCATCGCGCGCGACTTCTCGCCCGCCGTGTTCGCGTCCAGCCTGGCCGCCGAAGACATGGTGCTGACCGACCTGATTCTGAAAGCCGGCCTGCCGATCGGGATCTTCTCGCTCGACACCGGGCGCCTGCACCCGGAAACGCTGGCAGTCGTGGACGCCGTCAAGGCGCACTACGGCTACGACATCGCGCTGTACCACCCGAACCAGCAGGCAGTCGACCAGTACGTCGCCAGCAATGGCCTTAACGCCTTCTACGACAGCATCGAGATGCGCCGTTCATGCTGCGGCATCCGCAAGGTCGAGCCGCTCGGCCGCGCCCTCGCCGGCAACCGCGCCTGGGTCACCGGCCAGCGCCGCGCCCAGTCCACCACCCGCGCCGAACTGGCGGTAGAAGAAGTCGACGCCGCGCACGGCATGACCAAGTTCAATCCGCTGGCGGACTGGTCGGAAGACGACGTCTGGCAGTACCTGCGCGACAACAAGGTCCCGTACAACGCGCTGCACGACCAGGGCTTCCCGTCGATTGGCTGCGCACCATGCACCCGCGCCGTGCAGCCGGGCGAAGACGTGCGCGCCGGCCGCTGGTGGTGGGAAAACCCCGACTCCAAGGAATGCGGCCTGCACATGGTCGACGGCAAACTGATTCGCATTAAATCCGTGGCAGCTTGAGCCACACACAAAGGCACCACCAATGAACACACTCACCGACACCCTGCCCGCACTCTCCGACGTGATGAACGCGCGCCACCTCGACGCGCTCGAATCCGAAGCGATCCACATCATGCGCGAAGTCGCGGCCGAATGCGCCAACCCTGCCCTGCTGTTCTCGGGCGGGAAAGACTCGGTGGTGCTGTTGCGCCTGGCCGAAAAGGCCTTCCGCCCCGGTAAATTCCCGTTCCCGCTGCTGCACATCGACACCGGCCACAACTTCGACGAAGTGATCGCCTTCCGCGACAAGCGTGCCGCCGAATTGGGCGAGCGCCTCATCGTCGGCTCGGTCGAAGACTCGATCAAGCGCGGCACCGTGCGGCTGCGAAATCCGGCCACCGACTCGCGCAATGCCGCGCAGGCAGTCACGCTGCTCGAGACCATCGCCGAATACAAGTTCGACGCCTGCATCGGCGGCGCCCGGCGCGACGAAGAAAAAGCGCGCGCCAAGGAACGCATCTTCTCCTTCCGCGACGAATTCGGCCAGTGGGATCCGAAGGCGCAGCGCCCGGAACTGTGGGACCTGTATAACACCCGCGTCCACCCGGGCGAGAACATGCGCGTGTTCCCGATCTCGAACTGGACCGAGCTCGATGTGTGGCTCTACATCCAGCGCGAAAAGCTGGCCCTGCCGCCGATCTACTTCGCGCACGAGCGCCAGGTCATTCCGCGCAACGGCCTGCTGGTACCGCTGACCGACCTGACGCCGGCGCGCGAAGGCGAAACCATTGAAACGCAAGTGGTGCGTTTCCGTACCGTCGGCGACATCTCCTGCACCTGCCCGGTATCGTCGACCGCGTCGACCGTCGAAGCGATCATCGCCGAAACCGCGATCACGCAAATCACCGAACGCGGCGCCACCCGGATGGACGACCAGACTTCCGAAGCATCGATGGAAAAACGTAAGAAAGCAGGATACTTCTGATGAACGCCATGAACGAAAAATTAACCGAGCGCGGTTTGCTGCGATTTATTACCGCCGGCTCGGTAGACGACGGCAAGAGCACGCTGATCGGCCGCCTGCTGTTCGACAGCAAAGGCATCTTCGCCGACCAGCTCGATGCGATGTCGCGCTCGAAGCACAAGCGCACCGTCGGCGACGCCGTCGACCTGTCGCTGCTCACCGACGGCCTCGAAGCCGAGCGCGAACAGGGCATCACCATCGACGTCGCCTACCGCTACTTCGCCACGCCGAAGCGCAAGTTCATCATCGCCGACACGCCTGGCCACGAGCAGTACACCCGCAACATGGTGACCGGCGCCTCGACCGCGGACGCGGTGATCATCCTGGTCGACGTTTCCAAGGTCAAGCTGCGCGAAGACGGCGGCGTCGATCTGCTGATCCAGACCAAGCGCCACTCGACCATCGCCCACCTGCTGAAAATCGAACACATCGTCGTCGCCGTCAACAAGATGGACCTGGTCGACTACGACCAGGAAGTCTACGACCGCATCGTCAAGGCCTACCGCGAGTTCGCCGCCACGCTGGGACTGAAGGACATCACCCCGATCCCGCTGTCCGCGCTGTCCGGCGACAACGTCGTCGCGCCAAGCGAGAAGATGGCCTGGTACAAAGGCCCGACGCTGATCGAGCTGCTCGAATCGCTGTCCGTGTACGACGAATCGCACCACGCGCCGTTCCGCTTCCCGGTCCAGCTGGTGGCGCGCCACAACGGCCACGAGGCAGACGACTTCCGCGGCTACATGGGCCGCATCGAAGCGGGCAAGGTCAGCGTCGGCGACAAGCTGGTGGTGCAGCCATCCGGCAAAGTCGCGACGGTGAAGGACATCCTGACACTGGAAGGCTCGCACGCTTCCGCGGTGGTGGGCCAGTCGATCACGCTGCTGCTGAACGAACACCTCGACATCTCGCGCGGCGACCTGCTGGCCGGCTTTGATCAGCCGGCCACGCTGCTCAAGAACGTCGTCGCCGACGTCTGCTGGATGTCGGACGAGCCGCTCGACCTGCGCCGCAAGTACTGGATCAAGCACGGCACCCGCCAGACCGCCGCCAAGGTCACCAAGGTCGATACGCTGCTGGACATCAACACGCAGCAGCGCCACCCGGCCGAAGGGCTTAAACTGAACGACATCGCGCGCATCGGCCTGACCGTGCAGCAGCCGCTGGCGGCCGACGCCTACGACGACATCCGCGCGACCGGCGCCTTTATCCTGATCGACGAAGTCACGCACCAGACGGTTGCCGCCGGCATGATCCGCCTGGACGCATAAGGAGCAGTCATGACAGCCTTCGGGAAGGTTTATCTCATCGGCGCCGGTCCTGGCGCCCAGGACCTCATCACCTTGCGCGGCGCGCGCCTGCTCGCGCTTGCCGACGTCGTGCTGCACGACGCGCTGGTAACGCCCGAAATGCTGGAACTGTGCCCGCAAGCGGTCAAGATCGCTGTCGGCAAGCGCTGCGGCAAGCTGTCGACCGCCCAGGCCTTCATCAACAAGCAGATGCTCGACTGCGCCAGGAAGTATGAACTGGTGGTGCGGCTGAAAGGCGGCGACCCGATGCTGTTCGGCCGCGCCGACGAAGAACTGCGCGCGCTGGAAGGGGCCGGCGTCGACGTCGAAGTCGTCCCCGGCATCACCACCGCGCTGGCGGCGGCGGCGGCGACCAAGCAGCCGCTGACCAAGCGCGGCGTATCGCGCAGCGTCGCCTTCTTCACCTCCAGCACCGCGCCAGAGCATGCCGGCCAGGTGCAGGTGCCCGACACCGACACGCTGGTGCAGTACATGGGCGGGCGCGAAGCGATCGTCACCGCGCAGCGCATGCTCGAGCAGGGCCGGCGCCCCGATACTCCGGTAGTGGTGATTGAAAACTGCAGCCGCGCCGACCAGCGCATTCTGCGCCTGACGCTGGCGACACTCGCGCGCGGCTTGGGCGAAGCCCACGGCCCGGTGCTGGTCATGCTCGGCGACGCCCTGAAAATGCGCGAACACCAGCCCGCCGACACCTCCGAAGACGCGGTGAGATTATCCGCCTAATTTTTTCCAACGTCATCCTCGCGAAAGCGGGGACCCAATTTCGCAGCTTAGCCTACGGCTTCAGCGCCCCCACGCAATAATCGGTCATCGCCGCCAGCACCGCCGCATCCTCTCCGACCGCGCCGGCCACCGTGATGGCGACGCCCGGATGATCGATCCGCAGCTGGTCCACCAGCAGCGGCAAGTCGCGCAGCAGGTGCCCGCCCTGTCCCAGGAACACCGGCACCACCGTGACCTCGTCAACGCCCGCAGCAGCCAGCCGCGCCACTTCCGCCGGCAGGCGCGGTTCCATCAGCTCCAGGAACGCCAGCGACACCGGCACGTCCGGAAGGCGCGCGGCGGTCAGGTCGCGCAGCCGCTCGAACGGCGCCGCCCAGGAGGCGGCGCGCGCGCCGTGCGCAAACAATATGAGCGCGCGGGCCATCAGTGTCGCTCCACCCACCACAAGGCGCCAAGCGCCAGCAGCAGGAACAGCAGGCTCGGAGCGACCGCGGTGAGGAATGGCGGCCAGGTACTGAGCAGGCCGAGGTGCGAGAACAGTGTGTTAATCAGCATGAAACTCACTCCGATCATGATGCCAATGAAGATCTTCAGGCTGACGCCGCCGCTGCGCGACTGCAGGTAGGCGAACGGCAGCGCCATCGCCATCAGCACGAAAATGGCCAGCGGGTCGATCAGCTTCTTCCAGAATGCGATCTTGAAGCGGTCGGTACCCTGCTTGTTCTCGGCCAGGTGGCGCGTGTAGACCGCCAGCTCGTTGGCCGACATGCGTTCCGGGTCGGCCGACGACACCGACAGGATCTTCGGCGTGATCTCCGAGATCAAGGCCATGCTGGACAGCTTCCTGGTCGATACCGCGCTGGTCTCCTGGCTGAACTTGCTCTGGTAGGTGGCGCCGTTGGGCGCCGGCGCGCCCGGCGGCGGCAGCACGCGGCTGTTGGAAAACAGCGTCTCGGTAACGTCGGCCAGGCGCCAGGTGTTGTTGCCCTCGAAGGTCGCGCTGGCTGCCGTGATCAGGGAGCGCATGCGGAAATTGGTGTCGAATTCGTACAGCTTCAGGTCGAGCAGTTGGCCGTCGGCGCGGAACTGGCGCACGTTGAAGAAGCGCGAACCGGTGACCGATCCCTTCATGCCTTCGCTGCGCACGATATCCTTGGTCCACATCCCCGAACGGAATTCCTGCGACACCGCGGCGCCCTTGGCCGACAGCTTGAGCTTTTCGGCCAGCGGCGCCGTCCGCGGCGTAATGAGCTCGCCGAACGCGAAGGTGATCAGCACGAACACGAAGCCGATGCGAAACAGCATCCATGCCGCCATCCGGGTCGACATGCTGGAAGCGCGCATGATGGTGAATTCCGAGCTCGCCGCAAACTGCGCCATCGTGAAAATGGTGCCGATCAGCGCCGCCATCGGCATCACCTCGTAGACGTGCCCGGGCAGCAGCATCAGCACATACAGGAAGGCGTGCTGGATCTGGTAGCTGCCCTCGCCGACCTCGCGCAATTCGCCCGTCAGGTCCATGAAGGAGGTCAGCGCCAGCAGCGCGACCAGCACGAAGAACACGGCCTTGGCGATATTGACCGCGAAATAGCGTTGCAGGATTCTCATTTGGCGATCGCCTCGCGCGGCGCACGGCGGTGCTTGATCGCGTTCAGCAGCACCAGCGGATGATAGCGGTGGTTGACGTTGAGGCGCCAGGCGAACAGCGCGAACACGCCCAGCAGCACCAGCAGGTGCAGCGGCCACATCCCGGCGGCAAAGCTCGCCTTGCCCTGCTTGACGCTGGCCTCGGTCAGCTTGACGAGGTTAAAGTAGGTAATAAAGATCAGCATCGCCAGGATCAGGTTGGCCGAACTGCCGGCGCGCGGATTGACGAAGCCGAGCGGAATGGCGAGCAGCATCAGCACCACGCACATCACCGGCGAGGCGATCCGCCACAGCAGCTCGGCCATCGTGAAGCGGTTCGGCGTGGCGATCAGCGCCGCTGTCGACATGCCGTCGACCGGCAGGTTCGCGCCCAGCACCGGCACCTTGGTCGTCACCCGCATGCTGTAGCGCTCGAACTCCATCGACTGGAAGTCGGCCTGGCCAGGCACGCCCTGGTAGCGGCGGCCGTTCTTCAGCACCAGGAACTGGCCGCCCTTGTCGTCGGCCTCGATCACGCCCTCTTTTGCCACCACCACCACATTGCCGTTCTTGTCGATCGTATTGACGAACACGTTCTGCACCGCGTTCGTGCCGGCCGCGCCCTCGACGAAGAACACGCGGTTGGCGGCGGTCGATTCCTTGAACTGGCCGGGAGAGACCTTCTTGAGGTCTTCGCGCTTTTCGAAGCGCTGGACAAACTCGGTACTCTTCATCCTCGCCCACGGCGTGGCCACCAGGCTGAGGGCGGCGGTGATCACCACCAGCGGCAGGCCGAAGGTGAGCACCGGGTAGATCCAGCGCACCAGCGACTGGCCCGACGCGAACCAGACCACCATTTCGGAATCGCGGTAGCTGCGCGTCACCACCATCAAAACCGAAATAAAGGTGGTGAGGATCACGATAATTGGCAGATAATTCAGCACTGCGAAGACGATCAGCGCGACGACGTCGGCCGACGCCACCTTGCCGCCGGCGGCCCTGCCCAGGATGGAGATCAGCGTCCAGGTAACCAGGATCGAGAACAGCACCGTGAAGGTGGCGCCGGCGGAACTGGCCAGTTCCCGTCGGAGAGCGCGTTGGAAGATCATTCGAAAGTTATAATCACAGGTTAGGCAGTGCGCGTCTCAAACGAAACGGAGAATCAAATGGACTTTAGCATAAAAGCATTCGACACAAAAAACCCCATCGCAGCGGCCAAATCGGGCTGCATCGCAGTGGCGGTCTTTGAAAACAAAAAACTGTCGCAAGCGGCCAAGGCCCTCGATCAAGACGGCGACATCACGGCCGCGCTCAAGTCCGGCGACATCACCGGCAAGCCTGGCACCACGCTGCTGCTGCGCCGCGCCGGCGCCGCCGCGGAACGCGTCCTGCTGGTCGGAATGGGCGCCGACGAAACCGTCAGCGAGAAAAGCTTCGCCTCGGCCGTCAGCGCGACGCTGAAGGCGTTTGCCCATCTCGGCGCCGCGGATGCCATTATCGCATTACCGCTGACGGATGTGAAAGAGCGCGACCTGGACTGGGCGCTGCGCGCCATCGTCTGCGCCGCCCACGAGAGCGTGTTCCGCACCGACGGCCAGAAAAGCAGGAAGGATCCGGCGCCGACCGGCGTGCGCAAGATCACGCTGGCCACCGCTGTCGCCGACAGCCGCGCCAAGGCCGCGCTGGCGCAGGCCGAAGCGATTGCCAACGGCATGGACCTGACCAAGGAACTGGGCAACCTGTCGGCCAACGTCTGCACCCCGACCTACCTGGCCAACACCGCCCGCAAGCTGGCCAAGGAATACCAGTTCGACGTCGAAGTCCTCGAGCGCAAGCAGCTCGAAGCGCTCAAGATGGGCAGCTTCCTGTCGGTCACCAACGGCAGCGAAGAGCCGCCGAAGTTCATCGTCCTCAAGCACATGGGCGGCAAGAAGAACGATGCGCCGGTAGTTCTGGTCGGCAAGGGCATCACCTTCGACACCGGCGGCATCTCGATCAAGCCGGGTCCGGCGATGGACGAAATGAAGTACGACATGTGCGGCGCCGCTTCGGTGCTGGGCACTTTCCGCGCCATCGGCGAGATGGGCCTCAAGCTGAACGTCATCGGCGTCCTCGCCGCCTGCGAGAACATGCCGTCGGGCCGCGCCACCAAGCCGGGCGACATCGTCACCTCGATGAACGGCCTGACGATCGAAGTCCTCAACACCGACGCCGAAGGCCGCCTGGTGCTGTGCGACGCGCTGACCTATGCCGAGCGCTTCAAACCGGCCGCCGTGGTCGACATCGCCACCCTGACCGGCGCCTGCATCGTCGCGCTGGGCCACCACAACAGCGGCCTGTTCACCCGCAGCGACGACGCCCACGAAGCGCTGGCGCGCGAGCTGATGGACGCCGGCCGCCAGTCGAGCGACACCGCCTGGCGCCTGCCGATCGAAGAGGCTTACAACGAGCAGCTCAAGTCGAACTTCGCGGACCTCGGCAACATCGGCTCGCCCGGCGGCGCCAGCGTCACCGCCGCCTGCTTCCTCGAGAACTTCACCCGCAATTACACCTGGGCGCACCTCGACATCGCCGGCACCGCATGGAAGTCGGGCGGCGCCAAGGGTGCCACCGGCCGTCCGGTGCCGCTGCTGTCGACCTTCCTGATCAACCGCGCGCAGTAAGCGGCTGATCGGCGTAAAAAGGGCCGCCCGGTTTGGGCGGCCCTTTTTTTTCACTTTCGAGTGATACTAGTACACCGGGTTGCCGGCGCCGGGCGCGTCGTCATTTCGGGTATCGGGCGCGGCGCGGCGCATCAGCACCGTCAGCGTGACGGGGTAGTCGAAGCCGGCGCCTGAATCGCGGTCGACCAGGTAGCCCCAGCCGCCGCTGGCAACGAAGTTCCCTACCAGCTTGACAATGCCGAAGTGCGAGTCGACCGACTCGCTGGCCGCGCCGACGCCGGCCTTGTTGCAGTCGACAACCAGCGGGTAGACGCTCTTGCGGACCGTGACGCGCCCGGGCGCCATGACGAACCAGCGGCCCGCCTTGTTCGACAGCACGCAGCCGACGCCGCCCACTTCGCGATGCTCGAGCACCGCGCGCACGTGGATTTCCTGCTCGTTGGTGTCGAACACGGTGGCGCAGCCTTGCAGCGAGGCGGCGCCAATGGTTGCCACTGCGGCCAGCAAGACGGTTTTCAGTTTATGGTTCACGAGAGCGGTCCGTTGATTCATCCTGCCCTGTTTACGGCGCCATCCGGACAATCATGAATTTACTTCAGCGGGATCGGCTGGTTGGCCGGCACCGGCACCGCGGTCACGCTGTTCTTCGGGCTGCCGTCGATCAGCTTGTCCGAATAGACCAGGTAGACCAGTGCGTTGCGCTTCGGGTCGACCATGCGCACCACGCGCACGTGCTTGAAGAAGATCGAGGCGCGCTCGGAAAATACTTCCTCCTGGCGCGGCACCTTGCCGGGGAAGGACAGCGGGCCGACCTGGCGGCAGGCCACCGACGAATCGGCGGTGTCTTCGGCCAGGCCGACGGCGCCCTTGATGCCGCCCGTCTTGGCGCGCGACAGGTAGCAGCTGACGCCGCCCACTTTCGGGTCGTCGAACACTTCGACGACGACCTTGTGATCGGGTCCGATCAGCTTGAAGGCGGTATCGACGGAGCCGATGGTTTCCGCCGAGGCGGCGAAGAAAAGGCCGGACAAAGCCAGGCCAACTACTGCTTTGGTCAAACGCATGGGAATCCTGGGAAAAGAGGGAACGGCCGCGGGGGCCTGGAACGTCAGCAGACCGGCGCGAAGCGCGGCACCAGCTGGCCGTCGACGTCTACCAGCTGAAAGAACACATCCTTGGGCCGGGTCCAGATCGAACCATCGGCCGCGCGGTACACCACCATTTCGGACAGGTCTGCTTCGAGCGTGGCCATGCAGACCAGCTCATACAGACCGCCCTTGTAATGCCGATATTGCATTTAGCCCTCGGCTTTGTCTTCCGCCAGTGCCTTCTGCTTTTTCTTCAGGCTCTGGATGACCTTGAGCGCGCCTTCGATACCGGCGGCGTCATCGAGGTCGCTGAAGGCGTCGAGCACTTCATTGAGCACGCGGTTGCGCATCGCCGCTTCGTCGGCGCCGACCTGCAGCGCCTTCTGCGCGCTCGCGCGCACCGGCTCCGCGGCGACCTCCTTCGGTGCGGCCCTGGCGGGCGATTTCGGCGCCGCCGCGGCAGTCTTCCCATGCGCGAGCGCAGCCTGCCAGATTACCCAGCGGCGCTGTGTCTCGAACACCAGGTATTCCTCCGGCTTGTCTTCACGGCGGCGAACGATATGCCCGTCACGTTGTGCCCATGCCTCAAATGCATTGCGCATTTTCTTCCTTTACAAATGCTGTAGTCGCATTTCACAAACTATTGAAACTGCAACATTTCAAAATAGTGTTACCTGTCGGCGCAATCAAAAGTTCGACCGGCTGTCGAGGGCTCGTTACTCTTGCTCAGAAACAAATACGCACCGCTTTTTACAAGTGCAATCGATCAATATATCAATACTACACTGATCGTTATAATAAAGCAATTATTCATTCCCCCTCAGTAACAATAGGTTAGTTTAATGCTTTTGTCGCGCATTTGTTACACTTTGCTACACTTATAGCCCGGCTAGGCCAGATTGACAACGGGTTTTGTGTATGCACATTAAGTGTTACAGGCAAGCGTTATTCCCCGGGCGCCCTGTTCCGCAGGCCGATTCGGCCGCGTGCGATGAATATTTGCCCCCAAGATTGCGCGAAATTCATTCCCCGTGAATACTGCGTGCGGCCCTCACTCTTAAAAAGCAATTCAATGAAAATAGCAACGTGGAATGTTAATTCCCTCAAAGTTCGCCTACCCCATCTTCTTCAATGGCTTGTCGAAAACCCGGTGGACGTTCTATGCCTGCAGGAGACCAAGCTGACGGACGATAAATTCCCGGTCGCCGACATCAATGCGGCCGGCTACCAGGTCGCGTTCAGCGGGCAGAAAACCTACAACGGCGTGGCCATCCTGTCGCGATTGCCGATCACCGACGTCGTCGTCAACAACCCGCGCTACGAGGACGCGCAGCAGCGCATCCTCGTCGGCACGATCGACGGCATGCGCATCATCTGCGCCTATGTGCCAAACGGCCAGGCAGTCGACTCCGACAAATACGTCTACAAGATGGCATGGCTGGCGTCGCTGCGCGACTGGCTGGCCGACGAGATGGCGGCGCACCCGCAGCTGGCGATCCTGGGCGACTACAACATCGCGCCCGCCGACCGCGACGTCCACGATCCCGCCGAGTGGGAAGGCCAGATCCATTGCTCCGACCGCGAGCGCGCGGCGCTGGTGGCGCTGAACGACCTCGGGCTGGTCGACTCGTTCCGCATGTTCGAGCAGGCCGACAAATCGTTCAGCTGGTGGGATTACCGCCAGTTGGCGTTCCGCCGCAACCGCGGGCTGCGCATCGACCACATCCTGCTGTCGAGCGCTCTCGCCGCGCGCTGCACCGCCTGCGCCATCGACCGCGCGCCGCGCAAGTGGGAGCAGCCGTCCGACCATGCGCCGGTGATCGCCACGCTCGAATAACCGCAGCACACCTCACCCTCCAACGCTGGTGTCAGGTCTGACATTCGGACAAATGTCCGAATGTCAGACCTGACACCAGCGTTTTAGGCAGGCAGCAGCAACGCCTGCGCCGCGGCGCCGTCGGCAGGCTCCGAGAACAGGTAACCCTGCGCGTACTGGCAGCCGTTGCCGAGCAATAGTTCGAACTGGCCTTCGGTTTCGACGCCTTCCGCCACCACCGACAGCTGCAGGCTGTTCGACAGCGCGATGATGGCGCCGACAATCGCGCGGTCCTCGGCGCTGCCTTCGAGGTCCTTGACGAATGCGCGGTCGATCTTGACTTTCCTGACCGGGAAACGCTTCAGGTAGGCCAGGCTCGAATAGCCGGTGCCAAAATCGTCGATCGACAACCGGATGCCCATCGCATTGATCTGCCCGAGGATCTCGAGCGTCTGCTCGCCATGCTGCATCAGCGCCGTCTCGGTGATCTCGAACTCGATCAGCGCCGGATCGATGCCGGTCTCTTCGAGGATGCGCCGGATCGATTCGATCAGGCCGCGGTTCATGAACTGGCGCGGCGACAGGTTGACCGCCAGCGGCACCGGCCGCAATCCCATCCGCTGCCACTCGACGCTTTGCTCGCAGGCGCTGCGCATCACCCACTCGCCGATCGGCACGATCAGCCCGTTCTCTTCGATGATCGGGATGAAATGGTCGGGCAGGATCAGGCCATGCCCGGGCCGCCGCCAGCGCAGCAGCACTTCCATCGTGTGCACCCGGCGCGTGCCGATCTCGATGATCGGCTGGTAGAACAGCTCGAACTCCTCTTTTGCCAGCGCGCCGCGCAGACTGCTTTCGAGCTCGAAGTGCAGCGCCGCCGCCTGGTTCATGCGCTCGGTGAAGAACTGGTGGTTGTTGCGACCGCTGGCCTTGGCGTGGTACATGGCCGCGTCGGCGTGCCGCATCAGCGTTTCGACGTCGCCGCCGTCGTCCGGATAGACGCAGATGCCGATCGACGGCGTGATGTGCAGCTGGCGCCCCTCGAACGGGAACGGCGCGGCCAGCGCTTCGATGATCTTCTCGGCCACGCGGTTGCATTCGTCGGCGCTGCGAATGCCCGGCACCAGCACCACGAATTCGTCGCCGCCCAGGCGCGCCACCGTGTCGCTGGCGCGCACCGCGCGGCACAGCCGGCCGGCCACTTCCTTGAGCAGGTGGTCGCCGGTCTGGTGGCCGAGCGAATCGTTGATGGTCTTGAAGCGGTCCAGGTCGATGAACAGCACCGCCAGCTTGCGGTCGGTGCGCTCGGCCGCCAGCATCGCGCGGTCCAGCCGGTCCGACAGCAGCGCGCGGTTCGGCAGCCCGGTCAGGTTGTCGTGGTACGCCATGTGGTGCACGCGCGCCTCGGCCTGGCGCCGCTCGACGATCTCGGCCTCGAGCAGCGCGTTGGCGCCGGCCAGTTCGGCGGTGCGCTCAAGTACCCGCACTTCGAGTTCGTCGCGCGCGCGGCGCACCGTTTCGGCCGCCTCGCGGCGCGCGGTGACGTCGTCGACCAGCCAGACCGACCTGCCGGTGATCTGCGAGCGGTCGAACGGCCGCCCGGACAGGCGCGCCCAGAACAGGCTGCGGTCCTTGCGCACCAGCTGGTACTCGTACATGCTGACGCGGCCGGCGTGGAAATCGCGCGAGGTCTCGCTGCGCGCTGCCTCCCAGCTGCGCATGTCGGGATACAGGTCCTGCACCGACATTGCGTTCATCTCGCCAGGCGCGTAGCCGAACAGCTCCTCCATCTTGCGGTTGCAGCGCAGGTTGAAGCCGTTCTCCACCACCGAGATGCCCAGCACCGCGCTGTCGAGGATCGCCTGGTTTTCCAGCAGCGCGTTGCGCAGCGACTCCTCCGCGCGCTTGTGCTCGGTGCGGTCCTCGATGATGAAGATGGTGCCGGCCGCCGGGTCGGCCGGGTTGACCACGTAGGCGATCAGCTGCGACCACATCACGGTGCCGTCCTTGCGCGCCATCTCCACTTCGGTATGGAACGGCTTGCCGACCGAGAGCAGCGGAAATGCCACCGCGCCGACCGCCTCGTAGGTGGCGTCGTCGGGGTACAGCGCGCGGCCCGGCAGGCCAAGGCCCTCGTCGCCGTCGTAGCCGAACATCTCGGCGAAGCCGCGGTTGTAGCGCGTGATCAGGCGATTCTTGGTAAACAGGATGCTGATCGACGCGTTCGTCATGATCGCCTGCACCTCGACCATCGTCTGGCGCGCGTCGGTGACGTCTTCGAGGATCCAGATCGTGCCTTCCTGGCTGCGGTCGGTGTCGACCGCCTTGGCGCGCACGCGGCACCAGATCTGCGAGCCGTCGCGGCGCACGAACGGCATCTCGGCGCGGTCGAGCGGCAGACCGTTGCCGAGCAGCGGCCCGGCTTCCTCGCCGAAACGGCGGTACACCTCGGGCGACGGGAACAGGATGACCGCCGGCTGTCCGGTCAGCTGCTCGCGCGCGTAGCCGAACATGTCGGCGAAGCGCGGATTGCACGACATCATCAGGCCGCCTTTGCTGAACAGGATGCCGACCGAGGCGTTGTCGAGGATGGCCTTCTGCTCGAGCAGCGTCTGGCGCAGTTCCCCCTGGTGGCGCACGAAGCGGCGCGTGTCGGTAAACACCACCGTGCAGCCAGGGCCGCCGGCGTTGGCGGCGAGCGGCTTGGCGTGCAGTTGCACCGCGATCTCCTCGCCGCCGGCGGCCAGCGCGGCGTCCCACACCTGCGTGGCGGCGAGGCCGGCGCGCAGCAGCGCGGCGCCATGCGCCACGCAGGCATCGACGAAGAAGTCGACCAGCGCGCGGCCGGCGGCGCGGGCGCCGAGCAGCGTTTCAAGTTCGGCATTGGCGGCAATGACGATGCCGGCGCCGTCGACCGCGCACGCCGGTGCGCCGATCAGCTGCAGCGCGCCGCTCATGCTCAGCGCCAGCTGGTGAGTTGGTAATCGATCCATGTCCCCGCTTCGTGCAAATGTAGTGCGCACGCGGCCTCTCAACCGGGCCGCTGTTGGACGGATCATAAACCACAAAGAGCGGCAATTGGAAACAAAGTAAGGGCCTCAGATCACATACAGATTGACGTATTCGTGCACGGGCATCGCTTCGAGCGCGCGCCGGTCGAGCGAGGCGGCCAGGATGGCTTCCTGCTGCCTGGGCGGGAAACGCCGCGCCAGGTTGGTTCTGAACTTCTCCAGCAGCAGCGGAATGCCCTCGGCGCGGCGGCGCGCATGGCCAAGCGGGTATTGAACCACCACTTCGGCATACGCGCTGCCGTCCTTGAAGCGCACGCGAACGCCGTTGGCCACCGAGCGGCGCGCCGGATCGTGGTAGTCGGCGGTGAAGGCCGGGTCTTCGGCACAGGCGGTCTTCGCGCGCAGCAGGTCGACGCGCGGGTCGGCGGCGATATCGTCCTCGTAATCGGCGGCGGCCAGGCGGCCGTGGATCAGCGCCACCGCCACCATGTACTGAATGCAGTGGTCGCGGTCGGCGGGGTTGGCCAGCGGCCCCTGCTTGTCGATGATGCGCAGGCACGCCTCGTGGGTGCGGATGCCGACGGCGGCGATATCGTCCGCCGTCCTGCCCTCGCTGGCCATGGCGCGGTGGATCGTCAGCGCCGCCTCGACCGCGGTCTGGGCGTGGAATTCGGCCGGGAAGGCGATCTTGAAAAGCACGTTCTCCATCACGTACGCGCCATAGCGGCGCTGGAAGCGGAACGGCCGGCCGTCGAACAGGACGTCGTAAAAGCCCCACTGCGGCGCGCTCAGCGCCGACGGGTAGCCCATCTCGCCGGTGCGGGCGACCAGCGCCAGCCGCACTCCCCGCGCGGCGGCATCGCCGGCAGCCCACGACTTGCGCGAGCCGGTGTTGGGCGCCTGCCGATAAACGCGCAGCGGCTGGCCGTCGACCCACGCCTGCGACACGGCGGCCAGGATCTCGGCGCGCGACAGCCCGAGCAGGCCGGCGGCAACCGCGGCCGATGCCACCTTGACAAGCACGACGTGGTCGAGCCCCACTTTGTTGAACGAGTTTTCGAGCGCGATACAGCCCTGGATTTCGTGCGCCTTGATCATCGCCTCCAGCACCGCGCGCATCGTCAGCGGCCGCTTGCCGGCGGCGAGCGCGCTGCGCGATAGCCAGTCGGCGGTGGCGAGGATGGCGCCCAGGTTGTCGGACGGGTGGCCCCATTCGGCCGCCAGCCAGGTGTCGTTGAAGTCGAGCCAGCGGATCATCGCGCCAATATTGAACGCGGCCTGCACCGGGTCGAGCTGGAACTGGGTGCCGGGCACCTTGGCGCCGTTGGGGACAACGGTGCCGGGAACGACCGGTCCGAGCAGCTTGGTGCAGGCGGGATAGGACAGCGCTTCGAGGCCGCAGCCGAGCGTGTCGAGAAGGCAGTTGTGCGCGGTATCGAAAGCGAGATCGGAGGTGATCTCGTAGTCGAGGACGTAGTCGGCGATGTCGACCAAGACTTCGTCCCAGGGTGGGCAGGTGTCTGACTCCATACAGAGTCAGACCATCCAAACCGCCCGATAGTTCACAAGAAGCGTCAATTAAAACGCGTCGCCGGGAACGCGCACCCATCCTTCCATCAGCACGCGGGCGCTGCGGCTCATGCTGGCCTTGCTGACGCTCCATTCGCCGTCGACGAGGCTGGCCTCGGCGCCGACGCGCAGCGTGCCGGACGGATGGCCGAAGCGTACCGAACTGCGGGCGCCGCCGCCGGCGGCCAGGTTCACCAGCGTGCCGGGAATCGCCGCCGCGGTGCCGAGGGCGACCGCCGCCGTGCCCATCATGGCGTGGTGCAGCTTACCCATCGACATGGCGCGCGCCACCAGGTCGATGTCGGCCGCGGCGACCGGCTTGCCGCTCGACGAAACGTAATCGGCCGGCCTGGCGACGAAGGCGACCTTCGGCGTGTGCTGGCGTTTGGCGGCTTCGTCGAGATGGGCGATGAGCCCCATGCGCAGGGCGCCGTGGGCGCGGATGGCCTCGAACCGGGCCAGCGCTTTCGGATCGCCGTTGATGGCGTCCTGCAGCTCGGTGCCGGTGTAGCCGATGTCGGCGGCGTTGACGAAGATGGTTGGAATGCCGGCGTTGATCATCGTGGCAGGGAATGTGCCGACGCCGGGCACCTCGAGTTCGTCGACCAGCTGGCCGGTCGGGAACATGGCGCCGCCGGCGCCTTCCTCGTCGGCGGCCGGGTCGAGGAATTCGAGCTGCACCTCGGCGGCGGTGAAGGTCACCCCGTCGAGCTCGAAGTCACCGGTTTCCTGCACCGCGCCGCCGCTGACCGGCACGTGCGCGATGATGGTCTTGCCGATGTTGGCCTGCCAGATGCGCACCACGGCGATGCCGTCTTGCGGGATGCGGGCGGCATCGACCATGCCGGCGGCGATGGCGAACGGGCCGACCGCGGCCGACAGATTGCCGCAGTTGCCGCTCCAGTCGACGAACGCGCTGTCGATCGATACCTGGCCGAACAGGTAGTCGACATCATGACCGTCGCGCGTGCTCTTCGACAGGATGACCGACTTGCTGGTACTCGACGTGGCCGCGCCCATGCCGTCGATCTGCTTGCCGTACGGGTCGGGGCTACCGACGACGCGCAGCAGCAAGGCGTCGCGCGCCCTGCCCGCAACCTGCGCGGCGGCCGGCAGGTCCTGCAGCCGGAAGAACACGCCCTTGCTGGTGCCGCCCCGCATGTAAGTGGCTGGAATCCTGATCTGAGGTTGATGTGCCATGGTCATGCGGCCTTTACGGTCGATTCGAGGAAGTCCTGGGCGAAGCGCTGCAGCACGCCGCCGGCTTCGTAGATGGACACCTCTTCGGCGGTATCGAGGCGGCAGGTGACGGGCACCTCGTCGCGATCGCCGTTGTGGCGGGTGATTACCAGCGTCAGGTCGGCACGCGGCATGCGCTCGCCAATGACGTCGAAGGTCTCGGTGCCGTCGAGGCCCAGCGTGATGCGGTTGACGCCCAGCTTGAACTCGAGCGGCAGCACGCCCATGCCGACCAGGTTGGTGCGGTGGATGCGCTCGAAGCCTTCGGCGACGATCGCCTCGACGCCGGCCAGGCGCACGCCCTTGGCGGCCCAGTCGCGCGAGGAGCCCTGGCCGTAGTCGGCGCCGGCGACGATAATCAAGGGCTGCTTGCGCTCCATGTAGGTCTCGATCGCTTCCCACATGCGCGTGACGGTGCCCTCAGGTTCGATGCGGGCCAGCGAGCCGGCCTTGACCTTGCCGTCGACCTTGACCATTTCGTTCTTCAGGGTCGGATTGGCGAAGGTGGCGCGCTGCGCGGTGAGGTGGTCGCCGCGGTGGGTGGCATACGAATTGAAGTCCACCTCCGGCAGACCCATTTTATGCAGGTACTCGCCGGCGGCGCTGTCCATCATGATGGCGTTCGACGGCGACAAATGGTCGGTGGTGATGTTGTCGCCAAGGATGGCCAGCGGACGCATGCCGGACAGCGAGCGGGCGCCCGCCAGCGCGCCTTCCCAGTATGGCGGACGGCGGATGTAGGTGCTCGGCGCGCGCCAGTCGTACAGCGGGCTGACCTTGTCGAGCTTATCGGCCTGGACGGCGAACATCGGCGTGTAGACCTTGCGGAACTGCTCCGGCTTGACGCTGGCGGCGACGATGGCGTCGATCTCCTCGTCGAGCGGCCAGATATCGGCCAGCCGGACCGGCTTGCCGTCGGCGTAGCCCAGCACATCCTTTTCGATGTCGAAGCGGATGGTGCCGGCGATGGCGTAGGCCACCACCAGCGGCGGCGAGGCGAGGAAGGCCTGCTTGGCGTAGGGGTGGATGCGGCCGTCGAAATTGCGGTTGCCCGACAGGACGGCGGTGGCGTACAGGTCGCGCGCGACGACTTCCTGCTGGATGACCGGATCGAGCGCGCCGCTCATGCCGTTGCAGGTGGTGCAGGCAAAGGCGACGACGCCGAAGCCGAGTTCTTCGAGCTCGGGCAGCAGCTTTGCTTCCTCGAGGTAGAGCGCGACGGTCTTGGAACCTGGCGCCAGCGAACTCTTGACCCACGGCTTGCGGGTCAGGCCGAGGCGGTTGGCGTTACGCGCCAAGAGGCCTGCGGCGATCATGTTGCGCGGGTTGTTGGTGTTGGTGCAGCTGGTGATGGCGGCGATGATGACGGCGCCGTCGGGCATCAGGCCCGGCTCGTTTTCGACCACGCCGCTGATGCCGCGCGCGGCCAGTTCGGAGGTCGGCACGCGCGTGTGCGGATTGGACGGGCCGGCGATCGTGCGCACCACCGACGACAGGTCGAATTCGAGCACGCGCTCGTACTTGGCGTTCTTGAGGCTGTCGGCCCACAGGCCGGTATGCCTGGCGTAGAGTTCGACCAGCGCGACCTGTTCGTCGTCGCGCCCGGTGAGCCTGAGGTACTTGATGGTCTGCTCGTCGATGTAGAACATCGCTGCGGTGGAGCCGTACTCGGGCGCCATGTTGGAGATGGTGGCGCGGTCGCCCAAGGTGAGGTGCGAGGCGCCCTCGCCGTAGAACTCGAGGTAGGACGAGACGACCTTGGCGTTGCGCAGGAATTCGGTCAGCGCCAGCACGATGTCGGTGGCGGTGATGCCCGGCTGCGGCTTGCCGGACAGTTCGACGCCGATGATATCGGGCAGGCGCATCCACGAGGCGCGGCCTAGCATGACGCTTTCGGCCTCCAGGCCGCCGACGCCGATGGCGATGACGCCGAGCGCGTCGACCATCGGGGTGTGCGAGTCGGTGCCAACCAGGGTATCGGGGAAGGCGACGCCGTTCTGCACCTGGATGACCGGCGACATGCGCTCGAGGTTAATCTGGTGCAGGATGCCGTTACCGGGCGGGATCACGTCGACGTTCTTGAACGCCTTCTTGGTCCATTCGATGAAGTGGAAACGGTCTTCGTTGCGGCGGTCTTCGATGGCGCGGTTCTTTTCGAAGGCGTCGGGGTCGAAGCCGGCGCTTTCGACGGCCAGCGAGTGGTCGACCACGAGCTGGGTCGGCACCACCGGGTTGACCATGGCGGGGTCGCCGCCTTGCGATGCGATCGCGTCGCGCAAACCGGCCAGGTCGACCAGGGCCGTCTGGCCGAGGATGTCGTGGCAGACGACGCGCGCCGGGAACCACGGGAAGTCGAGGTCCTGGCGACGCTCGATGAACTGGCGCAGCGACGCGGTCAGCGTGGCCGGGTCGCAGCGGCGCACCAGGTTTTCGGCCAGGACGCGCGAGGTGTACGGCAGCTTGTCGTAGGCGCCCGCCTCGATCGCGTCGACGGCGGCGCGGGTGTCGAAGTAGTCGAGCGCGGTGCCCGGCAGCGGTTTGCGGTAGTCGATATTCATGTCACTTCCCTTACTTGCGTTCCGCGATCGGCACGAACTTGAGGTCTTCTGGACCGACATAGTTCGCGCTCGGACGGATGATCTTGTTGTCGATGCGCTGCTCGATGACGTGGGCGGCCCAGCCGGAGGTGCGCGAGATGACGAACAGCGGCGTGAACATCGACGTCGGCACGCCCATCACGTGGTATGAGACAGCGGAGAACCAGTCGAGGTTCGGGAACATCTTCTTGACATCCCACATGACCGTCTCGAGGCGCTCGGCGATGTCGAACATCTTGGTCGAGCCGGCTTCCCGCGACAGGTTACGCGCCAGTTCCTTGATCACGACGTTGCGCGGGTCGGAGATGGTGTAGACCGGATGGCCGAAGCCGATGACGACTTCCTTGTTCTCGACGCGGCGGCGGATGTCCGCTTCGGCTTCGTCGGGATTTTCGTAGCGCTCCTGGATCTCGAGCGCGGCTTCGTTGGCGCCGCCGTGCTTCGGCCCGCGCAGCGCGCCGATGGCGCCGGTGATGGCCGAGTGGATGTCGGAACCGGTGCCGGCGATGACGCGCGCGGTGAAGGTCGAGGCGTTGAATTCGTGCTCGGCGTACAGGATGAGCGAGGTGTGCATCGCCTTGACCCAGGCGTCGGACGGCTTCTCGCCGTGCAGCAGGTGCAGGAAGTGGCCGCCGATCGAGTCGTCGTCGGTCTCGACGTCGATGCGCCGGCCGTTGTGGCTGAAGTGGTACCAGTACAGCAGCATCGAGCCGAACGACGCCATCAGGCGGTCGGCGATTTCTCGCGCGCCCGGCACGTTGTGGTCATCCTTTTCCGGCAGCGCGCAGCCGAGCGCGGAGACGCCGGTGCGCATCACGTCCATCGGGTGCGCCGCGGCCGGCAGCGCTTCGAGCGCCGACTTGACGACCTGCGGCAGGCCGCGCATCGCCTTCAGGCTGGTCTTGTAGGCTTTCAGTTCGGCCGCGTTGGGCAGCTTGCCGTGCACCAGCAGGTAGGCGATTTCCTCGAATTCGCTGGTGTCGGCGATGTCGAGGATGTCGTAGCCGCGGTAGTGCAGGTCGTTGCCGGTCTTGCCGACCGAGCAAAGGGCCGTGTTACCGGCAGCGACGCCGGACAGGGCGACGGATTTTTTTGGCTTGAAGGCGACGGCTTCGGTTGGTGCGCTTGCTTTGTCAGTCATGTTATCTATCTCCGATGTGGATTGATTATTTTTCTTTACCCTGGGCGAACAGCGAGTCGAGCTTCTTCTCGTAGTCGTGGTAGCCGAGGTAGTCGTACAGTTCCATGCGCGACTGCATCGTCGGCACGACGTTTTTCTGGGTGCCTTCGGCGCGCAGCGTCTTGTAGAAGTTGAGCGCGGCGGCGTTCATGGCGCGGTAGGCGCCGCAGCAGTAGAGGGCGATGTCGACCTTGTGGGCGCGCAGTTCGTCGAGCGTGAACAGCGGCGTGGCGCCGAATTCGGTGAGGTTGGCGAGGATCGGCACCTTGACGGCGTCGCGCACCTGGCTGTACATCTCGAGCTTGGTGATCGCTTCCGGGAAGATCATGTCGGCGCCGGCCTCGACGTAGGCGCAGGCGCGGTCGATGGCGGCGTTGAGGCCTTCGACGGCCAGCGCGTCGGTGCGCGCCATGATGACGAAGCTCTCGTCGTGGCGGGCGTCGACGGCGGCCTTGATGCGGTCGACCATCTCTTCGGTGCTGACGACTTCCTTGCCGGGGCGGTGGCCGCAGCGCTTGGCCGAGACCTGGTCTTCCATGTGGACGGCGGCGACGTCGGCGCGGATCATGTGGCGGATGGTGCGGGCGATGTTGAAGGCGCCGCCCCAGCCGGTGTCGATGTCGACCATCAGCGGCAGGCCGCAGGCGTCGGTGATGCGCTGGGCGTCGGTGATGACGTCGTCCATCGTGCTGATGCCCAGGTCCGGCATGCCGAGCGAGTTGGCGGCGACGCCGCCGCCGGACAGGTAGAGCGCCTTGTAGCCGGTCTGCTCGGCCATGCGCGCGGTGTACGCGGTGATGGCGCCGACGACCTGCAACGGCGATTCTTCGGCTACTGCGCGGCGAAACATCGCGCCCCGGGATTCTCTCATGGTGTTCTCCTGTTGTGTTTCATCGAACTGCATTGCGCTTTACATTGCAAGGTGCATGCCAGCAGGGTGATAAAGCTGAAAACCCTTATGAATCAAGCGTCGTTGCGTAGTTGCAACCTCTACATCTGTTTCATTCGGTGTTTCAATGTGAAACACTGGAACGCCGCAGGAGTACAATACCGGCATGCCCTACTCCCCTGCCACGACTGAAGACATGGACCGGCCGGTCATCTGGACGGTGTCGGTATCGCGCCTGTCGGACCTGCTGCGCGACATCACCCTCGAGTACGACCACCTGGCCACGATCGAGCCGATCCACCTCGGCTTCGACGACGCCGCGCGCCACATCCGCGAGCGGATGGCGACCGAGCGCTGCGACGTCGTCATCGCGGCCGGCTCGAATGCCGCCTACCTGAAGGGCCGCGTGTCGGCGCCGGTCGTCATCGCCAAGGCCAGCGGCTTCGACATGATGCAGGCGCTGGCGCGCGCGCGCCGGGTCTCGGAGCGCATCGGCGTCATCACGTATCAGTCGCCGCTGCCGGAACTGGCCGAATTTTCCGCCACCTTCGGCGCCGGCATCGCGCAGCGCACCTATGTGACGGAGGAAGACGCGCGCGCCCGCATCAACGAACTGAAGGCCGAGGGGATCGAGGCGATCGTCGGCGCCGGCCTGATCACCGACCTGGCCGAGGAAGCGGGCCTGACCGGCGTATTCGTCTATTCGGCGGCGTCGATCCGCCAGGCGTTCGACGATGCGCTGGAGATGGCGCGCCTGACCCAGCTCGAATCGAACCGCGGCCGGCGCACCGTGGCGGTGGCGGACACGCTGCGCGCGCGCCATGGCCTGAACGACCTGCGCGGCGAATCGGCGCCGATGGAGAAGCTGCGCCAGCAAGTGGTGCTGTACGCGCGCTCGCCGGCGACGGTGCTGATCGAGGGCGAGACCGGCACCGGCAAGGAACTGGCGGCGCAGGCGATCCACCGCGAGAGCCCGCGCAGCCTGGGCGCCAACCGGCCGTTCGTCGCCGTCAACTGCGGGGCGGTGGCCGAATCGCTGCTCGAATCGGAGCTGTTCGGCCACGAGGAAGGCGCCTTTACCGGCGCGCGGCGCGGCGGCCACGCCGGCCTGTTCGAGGCGGCCAACCGCGGCACCCTCTTCCTCGACGAGATCGGCGAGATGCCGCTGGCGCTGCAAACGCGCCTGCTGCGGGTGCTGGAGGAACGCGAGGTGGTGCGGGTCGGCGGCACGCGGCCGGTGGCGGTGAACGTGCGGGTGATCAGCGCGACCCACTGCGACCTCGAGGCGCGGGTGCGCGAGGGGCGCTTCCGCGCCGACCTGTACTACCGGCTGGCGGTGCTGCGCATCGCGCTGCCGCCGCTGCGCGCACGGCGCACCGACATCGCGGCGCTGGCCGAGTGGTCGCTGAAGCATGCGCTGGCGGCGCTGGGGGCGCGGCCGCATCCGAACCTGCACGCCGAAGTCCAAGCCTGCGCGGCGCTGTTCGAGCGCTACGACTGGCCCGGCAACGTGCGCGAACTGCGCAACCTGATGCAGCGCCTGGCGCTGTACCTGGCGGCCGAGCCGCTGCAGGCGCTCACCCCCACCTTCGTGCTGGCGGTGGCGCCGGAACTGGGTCGCATCGCCGCGGAGCCGGCGCCTGCCGCCGTCCCGGCCGAAACGGTGGAGCAGGTGCTGGCGCGCTTCGGCGGCAGACGCGAGGAGGCGGCACAATACCTCGGCATCAGCCGCACTACCCTTTGGAGAAAATTGAGAGCCGGCGCATAATCGACAAAGCGAGGCAGGTCAAAAGCCGGTCGCCTCGAAGGCGCAGAATTCGAAATCCAGATCAAAAACCAGGATGACGGAGGCAATCATGCAGAACGCATCGCAAGCGGCGTTGTTTTCACTGATCGGCAACACGCCGCTGATGGAAGTCAAGAGGATCGACACCGGCTTGTGCCAGCTGTTCCTCAAGCTCGAATCGCAAAATCCGGGAGGCTCGATCAAGGACCGCATCGGCATGGCGATGATTGCCGCGGCCGAGGCGGACGGCAGACTGCAGCCGGGCGGCGTGGTGGTCGAGGCGACCGCCGGCAACACCGGCATCGGCCTGGCGCTGGTGGCGCGCATCAAGGGCTACCGGGTGGTACTGGTGGTGCCCGACAAGATGGCGGTCGAAAAAATCCTGCACCTGAAGGCGCTCGGCGCCGAGATCCACCTGACCCGCTCCGACGTCGGCAAGGGCCACCCCGAGTACTACCAGGATTATGCGGCGCGGCTGGCGCGCGAGATCCCGGGCGCGTGGTTTGCCGACCAGTTCAACAATCCGGCCAACCCGCTGGCGCACCAGAGCACCACCGGCCCCGAGCTGTGGCAGCAGACGGCGCACGACCTCGACGCGGTGGTGGTCGGCGTCGGCTCGGGCGGCACGCTGGCGGGCCTGACGCGCTACTTCGCCGACGTCCAGCCGGCGCTCGAATTCGTGCTGGCCGACCCGAAGGGCTCGATCCTGGCCGAATATGTGCAGACCGGCAAACTATCCGCGGTATCCGGCTCGTGGGCGGTGGAAGGCATCGGCGAGGATTTCATCCCCGGCATCGCCGACCTGTCGCGCGTCGGCAGCGCCTACACCATCAGCGACGAAGAGAGCTTCCAGAGCGCACGGCTGCTGCTGCGCGAAGAAGGCATCCTCGGCGGCTCGTCGTCGGGCACGCTGCTGGCGGCGGCGCTGCGCTACTGCCGCGCGCAGACGACGCCGAAGCGGGTAGCCACTTTCGTGTGCGATACCGGCACGCGCTACCTGACCAAGGTGTACAGCGACGGCTGGATGTTCGACCAGGGACTGCTGGAGCGCCCGCGGCTGGGCGACCTGCGCGACCTGATCGGGCGCCGCTACGACGGCGGCGACGTCGTCACGGTGGCGCCGACCGACACGCTGCTCACCGCCTTCAACCGCATGCGCAGCGCCGACCTGGGGCAGCTGCCGGTGATCGACAACGGCAAGCTGGCCGGCATCATCGACGAATCGGACCTGCTGCTGCACGTGACGGCGGACGGCGGCGGCTTCGGCGCGCCGGTGGCCGGCACATTGACGGCGCAGCTGCAGACGCTGCGGCCATCAAGCAGCATGCAGCAGCTGCGCGACATCCTCGACCGCGGCCTGACGGCGGTGATCTCCGACGACACGCAGTTCTACGGCCTGATCACGCGTTTCGACCTTCTCAACCACCTGCGCAGGACATTATCGTGAGCGACCATCAACAGCATCTGGCAACGCGCGTCATCCACGCCGGGCAGGAACCCGACCCCAGCACCGGCGCGGTAATGCCGCCGATCTACGCCACCTCGACCTACGTTCAGGAGAGTCCGGGCGTGCACAAGGGACTCGATTACGGCCGCTCGCACAATCCGACCCGCTGGGCGCTGGAGCGCTGCGTGGCCGATCTCGAAGGCGGCGCGCGCGCGTTCGCGTTCGCATCGGGCCTGGCGGCCATCGCGACGGTGCTGGAGCTGCTGGACGCGGGCGCGCACGTCGTCGCCGGCGACGACATGTACGGCGGCACCTACCGCCTGTTCGAGCGGGTGCGGCGGCGCAGCGCCGGACACCAGTTCAGCTATGTCGACCTGGCCGACCCGGACGCGCTGCTGGCGGCGCTGCGGCCGGAGACGCGGATGGTGTGGGTGGAGTCGCCGACCAACCCGATGCTCAAGCTGGCCGACCTGGCGGCGATCGCGACGCTGTGCCGCGCGCGCGGCATCATCACGGTGTGCGACAACACCTTCGCCAGCCCGATCGTGCAGCGGCCGCTGGAGGCGGGCATCGACATCGTGGTGCATTCGACGACCAAGTTCATGAACGGGCACTCGGACGTCATCGGCGGCATCGCGGTGGTGGGCGGCGAGCCGCACCAGGCGGCGTGGGCCGAGCAGCTGGGCTTCCTGCAAAATTCAGTGGGCGCGATCCAGGGGCCGTTCGACAGCTTCCTGGTGCTACGCGGGATCAAGACGCTGGCGCTGCGGCTGGAGCGCCACTGCGAGAACGCGCTGGCGCTGGCGCGCTGGCTCGAGCGCGAGCCGAAGGTGCGGCGGGTCTACTATCCGGGGCTGGAATCGCATCCGCAGCACGCGCTGGCGAAGCGGCAGATGAACGGCTTCGGCGGCATCATCTCGATCGAACTGGCGTGCGACCTGGCCGGCGCGCGGCGCTTCCTGGAGCGCTGCGAAGTATTCACGCTGGCCGAAAGCCTGGGCGGCGTGGAGAGCCTGATCGAGCATCCGGCCTTGATGACGCATGCGACCATCCCGGCGCAGCAGCGCGCACAGCTGGGGATCAGCGATGCGCTGATCCGGTTGTCGGTCGGAGTCGAACATGTGGAGGATCTGCGCGACGACCTGGTGCGGGCGCTCGCTGCAATCTGACCATCCGCTGCGCGGCAGCGAGAAGAAATCCGGATCGCTCAGGATGTAGCGGCGGCTTGACGTCGCCGCGAATTTATTTTCACGGCGCTGCATCCAAACGCGAACGCCATGTGTAGTATTTGCAGCAGCGTCGCACACGACGCGCTGCATTTCCCACCACCCAATAGGAGAACACCATGAAATCGACTTCCCTGCTTGCCCTCGCCGCCGCTGCCAGCCTGCTGGGCGCCTGCACCACCATGGCGCCGAAAAGCATGTATTCCCAGGATGCGCTGCCGGACTCGGTCAAGGTCCCGGCCGGCAATGTCGTCGCGATGGAAACCATCGGCAAGGGCGAACTGACGTACGAATGCAAGGACAAGGCGGGCATGCCGGGCCAGGTGGAATGGACCTTCGTCGGCCCGAAAGCATCGCTGATGGACCGCAGCGGCAAGACCGTCGGCAGCTATTACGGCCCGCCGGCCACATGGGCCTCCAACGACGGCTCGACCGTGACCGGCACCCAGGTGGCGGTCGCACCTTCGGGCCCGGGCAATATCCCATTCCAGCTGGTGAAGGCGAATCCGGCCATGGGCAGCGGCGCGATGATGGGCACCACCTACATCCAGCGCGTTGCCCTGAAGGGCGGCGCCGCGCCAGCCACCGGCTGCACAGCGGAAACCAAGGGCCAGCGCACCGTCGTCATGTACCAGGGCGACTACATCTTCTGGAAAGCAAGCTAAGCTGCGAACGGCGCGGGCGATGTGATAGGATTCTGCAAAGTAATTTCCCTATTCACCTTGCCAGTTGACAGGTCATTCCCTTGCCCGACCGCGCCGAAGAATTCGATTACGAAGCAGCGTTGAACGCTTGCGCCGCGGGCGAGCAGGCGGCATTGCGCCGCCTGTACGACCAGGAAAGCGCGCGCCTGCTCGGCGTGGCCCATCGGATAGTGCGCGATACCGCGCTGGCGGAGGATATCGTGCACGACGCATTCATCAAGGTCTGGACCGGCGCCGGCAGCTATGATCCGCTGCGCGGCGCGGCGCGCGGCTGGATGTATTCGATCACGCGCCACCTGGCGCTGAACGCGGTGCGCGATCATGCGCGCGAAGTGACGATGGACGACGATGCCGCGGCGGCGATCGATGCGAAAGTGTCGATGGAGCGCTGGGCCGATGCCGCCGATGCGTTTGCGTTTCGCGCCAGCGCCGGGCAGATCGGCGTTTGCCTCGAACAGCTCGAGCCGGTGCGGCGCAACTGCCTGCTGCACGCCTACGTCGACGGGCTGTCGCATAGCGAAATCGCGGTCCGCGTCGATGCGCCGATGGGCACCGTGAAGTCCTGGATCAAGCGCAGCCTGGCGTCGCTGAAAGTGTGCCTGTCATGAGCCGGACGTCCTCCTCCCTTTCCGAAGAACTGCAGACGCAGGCAGCCGAGTATGTGCTGGGCACCTTGGCGGGCGACGCGCGGCGCGACATCGAGCGGCGCGTGCGCGACGATCCCGCGCTGCGGCTGGCGGTGCAGCAGTGGGAAGCCGACCTGCTGCCGTTGACGGCGCTGGTGGAACCGCTGGCGCCTTCGAACCGGCTGTGGCGGCGCATCGAGCGCAGCGCAGCTGCCGAGGCGCCGGGCGCGCCTGCGCGCAAGCCGCTGATGTGGAACAGCCTCGGGTTCTGGCGCGCGCTGACGGCCGGCTCGCTGGTGGCCACCGCGGTGCTGACAGCGACGTTGGCGATGCGCGGCGCGGCGCCCGCGGCCGGGCCGCAGTACATGGTGGTGCTGGCGGCGCCGCAGGACAAGACGCCGGGCTACGTGGTGCAGGCAAGCGCGTCGCGCCAAGTGACGCTGACGCCGCTGGCCGCAGCGACCGTGCCGAGCGACAAGTCGCTGCAGTTCTGGACCAAGGCCAACGGCTGGCGCGGGCCGGTGTCGCTGGGACTGGTCAAGCCGGGCCAGACGATCACGATCCCGCTCGACGCGCTGCCGAACGTGCAGCCGGACCAGCTGTTCGAACTGACGCTCGAGCCGGTCAACGGATCGCCGCTGAACCGTCCTACCGGGCCGGTGCTGTTCATTGGACGGGCCGTCAAGGTGATGTAAGCGCTGCGGATCGCATGCTAATAAAAAAACCCGCGGGACTTGCGTCCGGCGGGTTTTTTGTTGAGCAGCAGCGCTTACTCGATTTCGACAGTCTCGGGCGGCGCGGTCGGCGGCGTCGCATCGGACTCGGGGAACTCGAGCACGACGTTGTCCTTGTCGTCGAGGTCGACCGTGATGCGCCCGCCGTTGACCAGGCGGCCGAACAGCAGCTCGTCGGCCAGCGCCTTGCGGATCATGTCCTGGATCAGGCGCGCCATCGGGCGCGCGCCCATCTGCGGATCGAAACCCTTCTGCGACAGGAACTTGCGCAGCTTCTCGGTGAAGATGGCCTCGACCTTCTTCTCGTGCAGCTGCTCTTCGAGTTGCATCAGGAACTTGTCGACCACGCGCAGGATGATCTCCTCGTCGAGCGCGCGGAAGCTGATGATCGCGTCGATACGGTTGCGGAACTCCGGCGTGAACATGCGCTTGATGTCGGCCATCTCGTCGCCAGGCGCCTTCGATTCCGTAAAGCCCATCGAACGCTTGGTCAGGCTTTCGGCGCCGGCGTTGGTGGTCATGATGATGATCACGTTGCGGAAGTCTGCCTTGCGGCCGTTGTTGTCGGTCAGCGTGCCGTGGTCCATCACCTGCAGCAGGATATTGAAAATGTCCGGGTGGGCTTTTTCAATCTCGTCGAGCAGCAGCACCGCGTGCGGCTTCTTGGTGATCGCCTCGGTCAAGAGGCCACCCTGGTCGAAACCGACATAGCCCGGCGGCGCGCCGATCAGCCGGCTCACCGCGTGGCGCTCCATGTACTCGGACATGTCGAAACGGATCAGCTCGATACCGAGGATGAACGCCAGTTGCTTGGCGACCTCGGTCTTGCCGACGCCGGTGGGACCGGAGAACAGGAACGAGCCGATCGGCTTGTCCGTCTTGCCCAGCCCGGCGCGCGCCATCTTGATGGCCGACGACAACGCATCGATCGCAGGCTCCTGGCCGAAGACGACGTTGCGCAGGTCGCGGTCGATGGTCTGCAGCTTGCTGCGGTCGTCCTGGTTGACCGTTTGCGGCGGGATGCGCGCGATCTTGGCGATGATGTCCTCGATCTCGGCCTTGCCGATGGTTTTCTTCTGCTTCGACTTCGGCAGGATGCGCTGGGCAGCACCGGCCTCGTCAATGACGTCGATCGCCTTGTCGGGCAGGTGGCGGTCGTTGATGAAGCGCGCCGCCAGTTCGGCCGCGGTCGACAGCGCCGACGACGAATACTTGACGCCGTGGTGCTCTTCGAAACGCGACTTCAGGCCACGCAGGATCTGCACGGTCTGCTCGACGGTCGGCTCGTTGACGTCGACCTTCTGGAAGCGCCGCGACAAGGCGTGGTCTTTTTCGAACACGCCGCGGAACTCGGTGTAGGTGGTCGCGCCGATGCACTTGAGCTGGCCATTGGCAAGCGCCGGCTTGAGCAAATTCGATGCGTCCAGCGTGCCGCCCGACGCCGAGCCGGCGCCGATGATGGTGTGGATCTCGTCGATGAACAGGATGCCGTGCGGGGTTTCCTTGAGCTGCTTGAGGACCGCCTTCAGGCGCTGCTCGAAGTCGCCGCGATACTTGGTGCCGGCCAGCAAGGCGCCCATGTCGAGCGAATAGACGATCGCGTTCTGCAGGATTTCAGGCACTTCTTCCTGCGTGATGCGCCAGGCCAGGCCCTCGGCGATCGCGGTCTTGCCGACGCCGGCTTCGCCGACGAGCAGCGGATTGTTCTTGCGGCGCCGGCACAGGATCTGGATGACGCGGTCGACTTCGTCCTCGCGGCCGATCAGCGGATCGATCTTGCCTTCGGCGGCGGCCTTGTTCAGGTTCTGGGTGAACTGGTCGAGCGGGCTTTCCTTCGGCTGGCCTTCGACCTGCGCTTCTTCGACGCCTTCCGAGGTCTTCTGGGCGTCGGCCTGCTGGTCCTTGCGCACGCCGTGCGAAATGAAGTTGACCACGTCGAGACGGGTCACGCCCTGCTGGTGCAGGTAGTACACGGCATGCGAATCTTTTTCGCCAAAGATTGCCACCAGCACATTGGCGCCGGTGACTTCTTTCTTGCCGTTCGAGGCGGATTGCACGTGCATGATCGCCCGCTGGATCACGCGCTGGAATCCGAGGGTCGGCTGCGTATCGACCTCGCCCGTGCCTGGCACGGTCGGGGTGTTGTCGCCGATGAAGTTCGTCAAGGTTTTCTTGATGTCGTCAATGTTGACCGCACAGGCGCGCAGGACTTCGGCGGCCGATGGGTTGTCCAGAAGCGCCAACAGCAAATGCTCAACGGTAATAAATTCATGCCGTGCTTGCCGTGCTTCGACAAAGGCCATGTGTAATGAAACTTCCAGTTCCTGCGCAATCATACTTCCTCCATCACGCACTGCAGGGGATGCCCTGCCTTGCGCGCATGCGTTAATACAAACTCGACTTTGGTACACGCTATATCTTTGGAAAACACTCCGCACACCCCTTTACCATGACGATGAACGGAAAGCATGATCTGCGTCGCCGTTTCGCGATCCTTGTTGAAGTACTCCTGGATGATGGCTACTACGAACTCCATCGGCGTATAGTCGTCATTGAGCAGTGCCACCTGGTACAGCGGCGGCGGTTTGACGGTCTGCCGCTCCAGTAGTTGT
>JAZKFW010000039.1:0-27630 GCA_040386255.1 Pseudomonadota bacterium | reverse complement strand
GTTATAAGAGAAAAACCCCGCGCAGAAATGTGTGGGGTTTTTTTTCGTCCGATGGTTTTGCTTAGGGGGATGACGCTATGGCATTGACCGAGAAACAAAAAATGTTGGCCGGCGAGTTGTATCGCGTCACCGATCCAGAGCTGCAGGCAGACCAGGCCGCGGCGCGCGAGTGGATGGACCAGTACAACGGTCGCCAGGACGTGCCCGCCGACCACGCGCGCGCCTTGTTGCTTGCGCGCCTGGCTGCCGTGGGCGACGGCGCGGTCATCCGTCCGCCATTTCATGTCGACTACGGCTTCAACATCACAGTCGGAAGCGGTGTCTTCATTAATTTCAACTGCGTAATTCTCGACGTGGTGCAGGTTGTGATCGGCGACTTTACCCAGATCGGCCCAGGGGTGCAGATACTGACGGCCGATCATCCGCGCGACCCGGTCGAGCGCGCGCGGGGGGCGGAGTTTGGCCGTCCCATTTCGATCGGACGGAACGTCTGGATTGGCGGCGGCGCGCTGATCCTGCCCGGCGTGACGATCGGCGACAACGCGTTGATCGGGGCCGGCAGCGTCGTCACGCGCGATGTGCCGGAAGGCGTTACGGTCGCCGGCAATCCCGCTCGGGCGCTGAACGTCAGCTGATTCCCGATGCGGCCCATCCTGCTATTTTGCTCACTGTCGCGTTGTTATTGCAGTTCATCGGATCCTCAGTTCCGTGGTATTGATTTTCTGTGACGATAAGGTTTTCCACCATCGCCTGAAGCCATGACCCTTTCCCCACGAATAAACAAAGCGCTGGTGGTTGCAGCATGTTTGGCCTGCGCCGCCCCGGCCTTTGCCGCCGCCGAAAAAGCCAGCGTCGATATGATCGACGGCCGCCATGTCGAATCGGTGACGATCAAGCATCCCGCCTCGAAAGTGGTCGTCGTATTCGAGAGCGGCTTGCGCGGCACGCTGGAGAAATGGGATAAGGTGCTCGACGCGGTCAGTCCCAGTGCGACTGTATTCGCCTATAACCGTCCCGGGTATGCGCAAAGCGACGTCACCGACGCGCCGCGCGACGGTTCAACGATCGTCGAACAGCTGCGCCAGGTGTTAAAGCAAAAAGGACTCGCACCTCCGTACGTGCTGGTCGGCCATTCGCTCGGCGGCCTGTACATGCAGCTGTTTGCGCGGCGCTATCCGAACGAAGTGCAGGGCATCGTGCTGGTCGATTCCCTGATGCCGAAAATGGTGAAAAAGCCGGACGCGTTGCCGCTGACCACCCGCATCGGCAAGCAGCTGTTCTTTTCCAGCACGGTCGGCCGCGAGATCGATGGCATTCACGATACCGGGGAGACGGTGGCGGCGCTGCCGGGGATCGATCACATGCCGATGATCAAGCTAATTAATGTGCCGAAGTCGGCGACGGCCATTCCGGTCGATTTCGGCGCCTTCAACCGCGACCCGGCGACCGTCGCTTTCGTCCGCGGTCTGTATCCGAACGCCAAGAAGGTGATCGTCGATTCGGACCATCAAATACACAGCGCCAATCCCGAAGTGGTGGCGAAAGCGGTCGTCGATCTAATCGGTACGCTTTCGCGCTGAGCGAGATGACGGGTTTAACTTTTCCCGCGGGCCCGGCGCCTCGCGCTGAGCGGGAATGCGAACCACATTCCGAGCAGCAGCACCAGTGCCGATACCCCCGAAACCACGCTCACGACCGGCCGGTCGGTCGCGGCGAGCACGACGGTGAAAATCTCCAGGCTGATTCCCCACGCCAGCGGAAACAGCGCGGCGCGAATCATTGTCGACGACAGGTGCTTCATTTTTTGCGTCACGTAATCGCGGCCGACGTAGCGGTAGTACACGGCGGGCGTCATGGTCAGCGCGACGGCGATGATCACCAGTCCGAGCGCAATCAGGTGGCAGTCGCGCGCATATTCCGGCAACTCCAGAAAACGCTGGTTGAACACGACGATCGTCTGGAAACCGAACAGCGCGGTGATGCCCGGCAGGATCACCCTCGCTTCTTCAATGATGTTGCGCATCTCCTCGTTGAGTGCGTCGGCTTCGGTCTGCTCTTTATCCATAAGCTCTACGGTACGCGTAATCGTGGGTCCGGACAACTCCGCACGGTTGAAATCCGCGGCGCGGCATTCCCTTATCCCCGAAAGAAGAATCGATGAAACTGAAAAGAATCGTTGGCCGCACCGTGATCGGCGTGGTCCTGCTCGTAGCCGGGTTGAGCGCCGCCAGCCTGATGACCTCGCGGTTCGAAACGACGGAAAACGGCGCGCACAAGAACCTGATGTGAAGACGGCGTCAAGCGCCAGACCGGCAGGGAGCCGCAGTTGCGGATCGATTGCGCCGGCAGGCGCCACGCCTTCGCCCTTGCCGCGCAGGCGGCAACCGAGCCCGCCGTGTTCGCCATGCCCGCGAAGCTGCTGGTTCTGAGCGACATTGAAGGCAACGCCGCCTTCCTCGACCGGACATTGCGCAACCTGGGCGTCGTCGATGCCGGCGGCAAATGGGCCTACGGCGCCAACCGCGTCGTGATCGCCGGCGATGCGGTAGACCGCGGCCGGGAGGTGTTCGCGGTGCTGTGGCACCTGCACGCATTGAGCCAGCAGGCAGCGGCGGCCGGCGGCGGCCTGCACATGATTCTTGGCAATCACGAGCAATATCTGCTGCGCGGCAATCCCTCGCGCGCCCACCACGATCACTTGTATACACTCGAGCGGATGGGCGGACAGGCGCAGGCCTTCGGCACCGACACCGTGCTCGGGAAATGGCTGCGCGACCAGCCGGTAGTGGTAAAAGCCGGCCGCGTGCTGCTGACCCATGGCGGCATCAGCGCCGATGTCGCCGCCACCGCTCGAACAGCAGTGCGTGATCGGCCGCCTCGTTGGTGTTGCATGGCGCGCCGACCGTCGTCGATGTCGGCAGCGACCGCCTGTTACCGCCATCCCGGCCGCGCTCGACGCGCGCGTTTGAAGCCGGCAGCGGCGACGACTGGCGCAGCATCGGTCGCATCATCCGGCGCAGCTATCAGATCGCCAACTTGCCGCACCCGTATTGAGCGTGCTCATCCGGCGCGTGCGACGCCGTCGCTGCAATACTGTCATCATCTAATCCGCGCAAATTTTTGGAGCCGCCGTGTGGTGGGAAAGAAGCTGGATAACTGTTCAGCAGGAATTTTCGGATCTGGGCGACGCCGAGGACATCACTCGGCTGTGCGTGCGCCTGCTGGTGGCCGTCGTCCTTGGCGGACTGCTCGGCTACGAGCGTGAATCCGTGGGCGCCTCGGCAGGCCTGCGCACGCACATGCTGGTGTCGCTCGGGTCCGCCCTGTTTGTCCTGATCCCTTTGCAGGCCGGCATGCAACTGGTCGACCTGTCGCGCGTGCTGCAGGGAGTCACTGCCGGAATCGGCTTCCTCGGCGCCGGCGCGATCCTGAAGCTGAAAGATGAAAACCAGATCATCGGCCTGACCACGGCGGCAAGCATCTGGCTCACTGCCGCGGTCGGTATCGCGGCCGGCATGGGCAGGGAAGGCACGGCTGTCGTCAGCGCCGTGTTCGCCTTCGTGATTCTTTCGCTGCTGAGGGCGCCCAAATCCTGATCGGCAGCCGGTTCACTCCGGCTGTTCGACCAGGTAGCCTTTCGCCTGCAGCGCCGCCACCAGGCCGGTCGGGTTCATGATTTGCGACATCGGCAGCAGCGCAAACGTCGACTTGTTCGCCGCCAGCGATCGTTCCGCGGCGGCCAGCCAGAGGTCGCGCTTGCGCTGCTCCAGGGCGTCGGCTCCCTTTAGCGTTTTGATCCACGGGCTGTCGAGCACTGCGGCTGCGCACGCCTGCTCCTGGTCGGGGTAGGTGAGCTTGCGCATGGTGTCGACGTCGCCGGTGGCCCAGGCATTTGCCCGCACGCGCATGGCGTCGACGTCCACCTCGAGGCGGTCGATCGTCTTGGTGAAGCAATCGATATCGTCGAGTGCGGTCTTCTTGAAATCGCGCAGCGCCCCTCTTGGATTGTCGAGTTGGATCGACGCGCTGACCGGCGTAAATTTGACGCCCTTTTCCTTCGCCATCTTGTGGATGCCGGCGACGACGTCGCGATCGTTGCCCAGCCCTGACTGCTTCAGCGCCTTGCGGAACAGTGCCTGCGCGGCGAAGATCGGGCGGTCCGACTCGATGCCGGAATCGGCGCCGATATATTTCTCCTTCAGCGGCGTCCAGCGCGCGTACACATCGGCCGGCACCAGGTCCTGCAGCCGGGCGCCATCGGCATTTTTGGTGACGCCGATCGCGAACGGGATCGCCGTCAGCAGATTCAGGCTGTTCGACCAGCTCACGCCGACGCCCGCGCTCGGCAAACCGAGAAACTCCTGCGATTGCGACAGCACCGTTTCGACCTGGCGCGAACGCCACACCATCTTCTCGGGCAGCGGCGAATAAGTGCCGAAGATCCACAGCACGCGGTCGTCCTTCGACACCTTCCACAAGCCGGGACCGGGACGCTGACCGACCACGACCACCTTCTCGGGCTCGACGGCCGGCTCGGTCTGGGACCATGCAGGCATCGCCAGTACGCACAGGCACAAGGTGGACAGCAAACGAGGGAACATGGTGGCATCCTGATCATTTCGACAGCGGATAGTACCGTCTTTAATCAATGCATTGAAGAAATTAACATGTTGTTACACTGACATGCATATACTCACGCGCCCGGCTGCACCGGCACAAAGATGCGGCGCCCGCCGTGTTCGATGATCTCGATCGGGTGGCCGAGGTAGCGCGACAGTGCCGGCGCCGTCATCACCTGGTCGATCGGTCCCGCTTCCCAGCAGCCGTCGCCCATCAGCAGCAAGGCATGGCTGCACGCCTGCTGCGCCAGGTTGAGGTCGTGGCCGATGGCGACGGCGGTCTTGCCCTGCTCGCGACACAGCGTGGCGATCAGCTGCATCATGCTCACCTGGTGCGCCAGGTCCAGCGCGTTGGCCGGCTCGTCGAGCAGCAGCAGCGGCGTATCCTGCGCCAGCATTGCGGCGATCGCCACGCGCTGGCGTTCGCCGCCGGACAGGCTGCGCACGTCGCGCTGCGCCAGTTCCGCCACTTCCATCGAGGCCAGCGCCGCCATCGCGATCGCGTGGTCGTCGCTGTTTTCCCAGTAGCGCTGCGCATGATACGGATGGCGCGCCGCCAGCACCGTTTCCAGCACCCGGTACGAAAACGCGTCGCTGCGCGTCTGCGGCAGGTAGGCGCGCTTGCGCGCCAGCGCGTCGAGCGGCCAGTCGGCCAGCGGGCGGCCGTCGATCGCCACGCTGCCGGCATCCGGCTGGCGCAGTCCGGCCAGCGTGCGCAGCAAGGTGCTCTTGCCGGCGCCGTTGCGGCCGATCACGCACCAGCATTCGCCGGCGCCGACAAGCCAGTCGAGCTTGTCGACCAGCGTGCGCGGGCCGGCCTGCAGGCGCAATGCGTGGGTGCTGATCATGGCCGGCGCAACTGATGCAGTTGATACAGGAAGAACGGCGCGCCGATCAGCGCGGTGACGACGCCGACCGGCAACTGCTGCGGCGCCAGCGCGGTGCGCGCGACGATGTCGGCCAGCACCAGGAACGTGCCGCCGGCCAGCGTGGCGACGGGCACCAGCAGGCGATGGTCGGGACCGCAGGCGAAGCGGCAGGCGTGCGGCACGATCAGGCCGACGAAGCCGATGCTGCCGGCGCTGGTGACGGCGCTGGCGGTGAGCACGCCGGAACAAAAGAACAGGCCCTTGCGCAGCGCGCCGACCGGCACGCCCAGGGTGGTCGCCGCTTCCGCGTGCAGCGCCAGCACATTTAGCGAACGGGCGCTGCGCATGGCGAACAGCAACGCCGCCGCCAATACCAGCCACGGCAGCACGCGCATCGGCGCGCCGCCGAGGTCGCCGATCATCCAGAACACCATGCCGCGCAACCGGCTTTCGGGCGCGATCGACAGCATCAGCGTCACCAGCGCCATGCAGGCTGACGACAGGATCACGCCGGTCAGCAGCAGCAGCGAGGCGCCGCCGGCAGCGGCCGATCCGGCCGCCAGGTCGCGCCGCGCCAGCAGGTACAGCATCATCGACACCGCCACCGCGCCGGCGAAGGCCGACGCGTCGACCATCCACAGCGCGCCCAGCGACAGCAGCGCGACCAGCGCGCCGACCGAGGCGCCGGCCGAGATGCCCAGCACATACGGATCGGCCAGCGGGTTGCGCAGCAGCGCCTGCATCATGACGCCGGCCAGCGACAGCGCCGCGCCGGTGACGAACGCCACCATCGCGCGCGACAGGCGCAGCTCGAGCAGCGTCGCCGCCATCGAGTCGGCCCTGCCGTGTACCAGTTCGGCGAGCGCGGCCGGCATGTCCGCCAGCGGCACCGCGACCGAGCCCGTCATGCCCGACAGCGCGAGGCTGCACGCGGCGAGCACGACGAGGGTGGCGACGACCACGATCGAGCGCTGGCGCGGGTCGCGAAAGAACGGATGCATCGGACTCCTCTGGCTTGACCAAAACCCGGCCATTATAAGGCGCGCGCCCCGGCTTGCGACATCGGCATGATTAGTTCCAAAACCGGGGTCAGACCCAGGTTTTAGAACACGACAAGGGCATGTTTGTTCTAAAACCTGGGTCTGACCCCGGTTTTAGAAGGGGACGCGTGTGGCGGCAGGGGCGAAACGCAGGGAACGGCTGCGCGGCAACCGTGCGCGGCCAAAGTACGGCACAATTGACATCTCGATATTGTCGTTTTATAAAACCGGGATGGGCATGGACGAACAGGTTGCAAGGGACGTGGTGCTGGTGCGCGCGATCGAAACGATGGACCGCAAGCATGAGATTCTCAGCGACGATGATCGCATGTATGCCAGCCGCAGCGCGAAGGAGCTGGCCGAGTGGCAAGCCTCCGACAGCAAGTCGGCAGTGACGGCCGAACATTTTCTGCAGCAACGCTCGGAGCAGATCCTCAAGCGCCTGGCCGAGCGCACGCCGGCGTTCGCCGCTTTCCGCCAGCGCGGCAGCGGCTGGAAGGGCCTGTCGATCGGCCTGCCGCTGGCGGCGCTGCTGATCGGCGCCGGCGTCGACCGCATCGGCGATCCGCACCGGGTCGACCTGCTGTCGGCGCCATTGCTGGCGATCATCGCCTGGAACCTGCTGGTCTACCTCATCCTGCTCGTCTGGCTGTTCGTGCCCGGTCCCAGGACCGGCTGGGCCAGCGCCGGCATGCTGCGCCGCCTGAGCGCCGGCAGCGCCGCCTTGCCGCGCAAGATGCCGTCGGTTCTGTCGGCCTCGCTGGCCGACTTCATGGCCGAGTGGACCCGGCTCAGCAGCAGGCTGACCCACGCGCGCCTGGCCACCTCGATGCACCTGGCGGCGGCGCTGTTCGCGCTGGGCGCCGTGCTGTCGCTGCTCGCGCGCGGCCTGCTGACCCAGTACCGGGCCGGCTGGGAAAGCACTTTCCTCGACGCCGCGCAAGTGCACCAGATCCTGTCGGTGCTGTTCACGCCGGCGGTGTGGCTGTTCGGCCTGCAAGGTTTCTCGGTGGCGGACATCGAAGCGCTGCGCTTTAGCCAGGCGCCATCGGCCGCCGGCGGCAAGCAGTGGGTGGTGCTGTACGCGGCCACCATCGCGCTGCTGGTGATCCTGCCGCGCCTGGTGCTGGCGGCAGTGGCGCACTGGCGCGCGCGCCGCATCGCCGCCAATTTTCCGCTCGACCTCGAGCAGCCTTACTTCCGCAAGCTGAGCGGCAAGATCGGCGGCGCGCCCGGCGTGCTGCGCGTGCTGCCGTACAGCTTCACGCTGGACGAAGCGCGCGACAAGGGCCTGGCCGAAGTCGCTACCATGCTGCTCGGCGAACAGGCGCGTCTGATGCTGCGCCCGTCCAGTGCCTACGGCGACGAGCCGCAGGACGCGCTCGGCGACACCCGCCTCGACGACCCCGGCGTCAGCACCACGGCGGTGCTGTTCAACCTGGCCGCCACGCCCGAACAGGAAAACCACGGCGCCTTCCTCGCGCACCTTGTGCGCGCCGCGCCGCGCGGCATGATCGTGCTGCTCGACGAATCGTCGCTGGTCGAGCGGATGGGCACGCAGCCGGAGGGCAAGCGCCGCATCGACGAGCGCATCGCGCTGTGGCAGCAATTCTGCAGCCACCATCAGGCGCAGGCCACCGTCGTCAACCTGCTGGCGCCGCAAGCGCGCCCGCTCGAGCAGGGCGCCGCATGAATCCGGTCCAGATCCAGTTTGCGCTGATCTCGCACACCAATAACGGCAAGACGACACTGGCGCGCACGCTGGTCGGCATGGACGTCGGCGAAGTGCGCGACGCCGCCCACGTCACCATCTTTGCCGAATCGCACACCTTGCTGACCACGCCCGAGGGCGATTCGCTGCAGCTGTGGGACACGCCCGGCTTCGGCGATTCTGTACGGCTGCTGCGGCGCCTGGCGATGGCCGGCAACCCGATCGGATGGTTCCTGCGCGAAGTGTTCGACCGCTACGCCGACCGCACGTTCTGGCTCAGCCAGAATGCGCTGCGCACGGCGAAGGATGCCGCCGACGTCGTGCTGTACCTGGTCAATTCGGCCGAGCATCCGCGCGACGCCGGCTACCTGCCGGCCGAAATGAAGATCCTCGAATGGCTCGACAAGCCGGTGGTCGTGCTGCTCAATCAGATGGGGCCGCCGCGCCCGGCCGCCGACGAGCTGGCCGAGCAGGCATTGTGGCAGCAGCACCTGGCGCAGTACCCGATCGTGCGCGACGTGCTCGCGCTTGACGCCTTCGCCCGTTGCTGGGTGCACGAGCGCGTGTTCTACGAGGCGGTCGGCAAGCTGCTGGCCGCGGAAAGCCAGCCAGGCTACGCGCGCCTGTTCGCCGCCTGGGAAGCGAACAACGCCGACCGTTTCCGCCGCGCGATGGACATCACCGCGCAGCAGCTGCTGGCGGCGGCGCAGGACAGCGAGCCGGTCGCCGACGAGCCGGCCTCGCTGCTGCGTTCGGCGATGAACGCGGTACGGCTGCGCAAGGGCGGCGACCAGGGCCAGGAAAAAGCGATGGCGGCGCTGCTCGAACGCCTCAACGGCCAGATCGGCGCCGCCACCGGCCGCCTGCTGGCCCTGCACCGGCTCGACCCCAGCGAAGCGGGCAAGATCAATGCGCGGGTGCGGCAGAATTTTGCGATCCGCGCGCCGGTCGACAAGGCTCAGGCTGGGCTGATCGGCGCGGTGCTGTCGGGCGCGGCCACCGGCTTGTCGGCCGACGTCATGGCCGGCGGGCTGACGATGGGCGGCGGCGCCTTGCTCGGCGGCGTGATCGGCGCGCTGACATTCGCCGGCGCCGCCTGGGGCTTCAACGCCAGCACCGACCGCAACGAGCCGACGGTGCAGTTTGCCGACGAATTCCTCCGCTCGCTGCTGGTGGCCAGCATCCTGCGCTACCTGGCGGTGGCCCACTTCGGCCGCGGCCGCGGCAACTTCGTCGACAGCGAAGCGCCGGCGTTCTGGCAGGACGAGGTCGAGCGCGCGGTGGCGATGCATGCCGACGCGCTTGGCCACGTCTGGCAGGAGGTGCGCGCCGAGGCGGATGCGGCCAAGGCCAAGGCGCAGCTGGAAGAAGTGGTGACCGGCATCGCCGCGCGCACGCTGGAACAGTTGTACCCCTCGTCACCGCTGTTCCGCGACGCCGTGTAACACCTGTACCAATTTGGCACAGCACAGCGGCGCAATCGCGCCCGCCGCGCTTGGCATGGCAATTGCTCTTACCTGGTTAACAATCCACCAAAACCAGCAGGAGACAAGCCATGCCCCGTTCAACCTACAAGATCGCCGCCGCCGCCGTACTCGCCGCCGCGGCGCTGACGTCACTGTATGCCGCCGCCCACGGCAACGTCACACCGCAAGCGGTCGACACGACCGGCCTGCCCGCGCTAGGCGACAAGTGGCGCGACGAAAACCCGTTCAAGACCAACAAGCTCGCGCTCAAGATCGGCACCTCCGCGTACAACCAGAACTGCGCGCGCTGCCACGGCATTGAAGCCATTTCGGGCGGCATCGCTCCCGACCTGCGCCAGCTCGACAAGGACTGCGTCGGCCTCAAGAACGACACCAAGAAGGCGGCCTGCTTCAAGGAGATGGACGTCTACTACCTGGCGTCGGTCCGCAGCGGCAAAGTGCGCAATGGCGCGGTCTACATGCCGCCGTTCGAAGGCGTCTTCAATCAGGAAGCGATGTGGTCGATCAAGACCTACCTCGATTCGCGGCGCGAGACCAAGTAAGCCGCGGCAGCCTTCAAACCAATTTAGAAAGGTGGCGCCGGAATGCGACCAACCACACTGCACGCGGCCTGCCTTGGCCTGGCTCTGGCTTGCCTGGCACCGCTTGAGTCACGCGCCGACTGGAAAAAGATCCTCGACTCGGGCCACTTGAAAGTAGCGGTCTACAACGAGTTCCTGCCGTTCTCGGACCAGGGCGCCGGCATCGACGTCGACCTCGCCGCAGCGCTGTCGGCGAAGCTCGGCGTGAAGCTCAAGCTGCTGCCGTTCCCCGCCGGCGAAAACCTCGGCGACGACCTGCGCAACATGGTCTGGAAGGGGCACTATCTTGGCTACGGCCCGGCCGACGTCATGCTGCATGTCCCGGTCGATAACCGCCTGATGGCCGAAAACGACAAGGTGCAGATCTTCGCGCCCTACCATGTCGAGACGGTGCGGCTGGTGCGCAGCGCCAGATCGGTACCGGCGTTCGAGGGCCTCGATTCACTGGCGGGCAAGAAGATCGGCGTCGAGAAGGTCTCGATCGCCGCGATGGTCATGCTCGGCGAAAGCAATGGCAAATTCCGCGACAACGTCCGCATCTTCCCGACCGCCACCGAAGCGGTGCAAGCCTTGAAGGCGGGCGAACTCGATGCGGTGCTGGCGACCCGCTCCGAGATCGAGTCGGTGATGCGCGGCGACGCCGCGTTCCCGCTGCACGACGTGTCGTTCCAGCGCTTGCCGCGATCCGGCTGGGCGATCGGCATGGCCACTCGCAAGGACGACATCGAGGTCGCCAAGAAGCTGCAGGCCGCGATCAACGAGATGGCCGCCAGCGGTGAACTGAAAGCCATCTTTGCAAAGTATGGCGTGCAGGTCGTCAAGCCATGACGCGCATGCCGCGGCTGACGCAGCTTGCCGCCGCCGTCATGCTGGCGCTGCTGTCCGCGCAGCAGGCGGCGGCGCAGGAAATGCCTCTGCTGGCGATGATCCGGGTCGAGGTAGTCGGCGTCGCGCCGCAGCCGGGCTTGGGCATCGACCGCGAGCTGCTGCCGTACCCGCTGCAGGGTGCATCGAGCCAGGTGATGGGAAGGTCGCAGGCGGCCAACCTGAGCGACTTCATGGCGCGCAACCTGAACGGCGTGAACGTCAACGAGATTTCGGGCAGCCCATTCCAGAACGACGTGACCTTCCGCGGCTTTCGCGCGTCGCCGCTGCTCGGTGCGTCGCAAGGGCTGTCGGTGTACCTCGATGGCGTGCGCGTCAACGAGCCGTTCGGCGACGTCGTCAACTGGGACATGCTGCCCGAAGTTGCGATTGACAGCATTCTGCTCGCGCCCGGGTCCAATCCGCTGTACGGCCTCAATACGCTGGGCGGCGCATTGGCGCTGACCACCAAGTCAGGGCGCAGTCATCCCGGTGTCGATGCCGCAGTGAGCATCAACGACAACGGCCAGCGCCGCGCCGACCTGGCCTACGGAGCGGCGCTGAACGACGGCTGGCACACGCTGCTCGCCGCCACGGCGTTCGACGACAAGGGTTGGCGCGAGCATTCGGCGGGCCGCCTCGGCAACGTATTCTTCAAGCTCGGGCGCAGCCGCGGCGACCTTGATTGGAGCGTTGCGGTGCTGGGCGGGCAAAGCCGGCTGCGCGGCAACGGTTTGCTTCCCGATGCGCTGTACGACGACAACCGCCGCGCCGCCTACACCTTTCCCGACGAGACCCGTAACCGCCTGGCGCAGGCCACCCTGAGCGTGAGCCGTACGCTGGCCAAAGGCGCGCAACTGTCCGTCACCGCCTACGTGCGCCACAGTCGGCGCGATACCGTCAATGGCGACGTCAACGACGAATTCGCGGACGCTGTCGCGGACTGCGGCGACGAACCGTCGGCGTGCCTGCGCGTGCCGGACCATGCCGCGACGTTCAATACCACAAGCCTGCGCCAGCGCAGCGAAGGCGTGGCGCTGCACTGGAGCGCGGCGGCGGCGCGCCACCACGTCAGCGCCGGCGCCACCATCGACCGCAATCGGGTCGACTTCGCCCAGTTCGAACAGGAAGGCAGCTTCAGCCCCGCACGCCAGGTGCTGGCCGACCCGGGCGAGGAGCGCGAGCCGGCGTCCTCCGTCACCGGTGCCGCGCGCATGCTGGGGGTGTATGCCAGCGACACCTGGACCATCGGCTCCGGCACGCATCTGACCGTGTCGGCACGCTTCAACCACGCGCGCGTCGGCAACACGCTGACCAACGACAACGGGCCGCAAGCGCCGGAGACCTTCACTTACCGCAAGCTCAATCCCGCGTTCGGCGTCGCCCAGGCGCTCGGCGAGGGCGCGACGCTGTTTGCCAATATCGCCCAAAGCAACCGCGTGCCGACCGTCATCGAACTCGGTTGCGCCGATCCGGCCCAGCCTTGTCGGCTGCCGGTCGGGCTGCAGTCCGATCCCTTCCTCGAGCAGGTGGTGTCGCGCACCGTCGAAGCGGGACTGCGCTGGCAAGCCGGCGCCGCATCGCTATCGGCGTCGCTGTATCGGACCGCCAACCGCAACGACATCCTGTTTCTGAGCGCCGGCTCCAGCCAGCAGGGCTACTTCTCGAATTTCGCACGCACCCGCCACCAGGGCCTCGACTTCAGCGCCAACGGCCGCTGGGGAAGGCTCGACGCGCGCATCAGCTACAACTACCTGCAGGCGGTGTTCGACGCCGACGGCGAACTGTTCACCGGAGCGCGCAGCGTCGACATCACCCGCGGCACCCGTATCGCCGGATTGCCGCGCCATACCTTCAAGATTGGAATGGACTGGAAACCGTGGCCAGGCCTGAACCTGGGGGCGGATGCGCAAGCGACGTCGAGCCTGGTCACGCAAGGCAACGAGGATGGCGCCCGCGCCGACTGGAACCTGCGCGGCTATGCGCTGCTGAACCTGCGCGCCGCCTACCGGCTGGACCCGCACTGGGAGCTGTTCGCCCGCATCACCAACGTCGCCAACCGCCGCTACGAGTCGTACGGCGCCGTCGCCACCGACCTGTTCCCGAACGGCCGCCAGGTACAGCCGGGCGACACGGCGGCGCATGCCCGCTTCGTCGCTCCCGGCGCGCCGCGTGCGCTGGCGGCCGGGATTCGCGCTACGTTCTAGACCCCGGATTCGCAGGCGCCAACCGATCAGGGGTCTGACCAAAAAATCCGGGTCAGACCCCTGCTAGAAGGTGTAAGCGACGCTGGCGCCAACCATCCAGTTGCGCCCTGGCGCCGCTTCGTAATAGCGCTTGTTGGCATCGCCGACGATCAGCGAGCCGACATACTCGCGGTCCAGCAGGTTATTCACCCGCACGAACTGCTTGAAGCGCCAGGCGCCCGACGCCTGCCTGGCGTTGACGCGCGCATTGACGACGGCGTAGCCGGGCGCCGGGATTTCGCTGTTGGCGTCTTCGGCGTACACACGGCTGGTGGCGACCGTCTCGATCGCGGCGCCGAAGCGGTCCGCTCGATCCTTCCATGCCAGCTCGGCGAACAGGTTCGCGTTCGGCACGCCCGGCAGGTGGCTGCCGGCCAGTACGTTGCCGAAGCCCTGGTCATACACGGCGCGCAGCGCGGTCAGCGCGAGGCGTCCGGTGACGCCGCCGCCGATCGACGTGTCGAGCGACAGTTCGGCGCCCTGGCGCAAGGTCTTGCTGGCGTTCTTGTAGCTGGTACGCCCGCCGGCCGAGCTGTCGACCACCAGTTCGTCCGTCGTCCTGACCTGGAACAGCGCCGCGTTGACCCGCGTCGAAGGGCCGACGATCGCCTTCACGCCGGCTTCGAAGTGGGCGCTCTTTGCCGCGCGCAGATTGAAGTTGAAGCCGCCGCCGCTGCCGGAGTAAAACAGCTCGTTCAAGGTCGGCGTCTCGAATCCGCGCGCCGCGCTGGCGTACACGTTCAGTACCGGGTTCACCTTGTAGAGCACCCCGAGCACCGGCGTGGTATGGCTGAATTCGACGCCGCCGCTGTCGTTGCCGTTGCTGGTAAAGCGGTCCTGCACCGACACCTTCAGCTGCGTATGGCGCAAGCCGCCGGTCAGCACCCATGGGCCGGCCTGCCATTCGGCCTGCACATAAGGATCCACGCTCGACAGCACGTTCTGCTCGTCGCGCCGCAATGCGCCCTGCAGGCCGAACTGGTTGCCGATGAAATTCTCGTAGCCTTTGCGGGCATCGCTCGAACGGCCGTAGTCGACGCCGGCGGTGGCGGTCAGCGTGCCGGCGCCGAGCGCGCGCACGCTGACCCAGTTGACGTCAAAACCGTAGAAGTCGCGCTGGAAGTCGACCACCCCGCCCGAATGCGACGGCGGCGCCTGGAACGCTTTGGAAAACGACTGGAACTGGGTCACCTCGCGGTTGCCGCCGTAGACCATGACGTGCAGCCGGTCGGCGCCGAAACGCTGGTCGTACGACAGGCCGGCCTGCTGGTGGCTGATGTCCTTGCGCGTGTCGTAGCGTTCGGCCAGCGTGCGCTTTGGCGTCAGCGTGTCGGTGGCGTCGATTTCGCCGGCGCGGCGGTCGCGCCGGTAGGTCGCCCAGGTCACGCCGAGCGGATCCTCGGTGCCGTCCTGGCGCAGCGAGTTGGCCACCAGCGTCAATTTGCCGCCGACGGTCGGCTGCATGGTCAGCTTGGCAAACGCCTGGTCGCGCGTCGCCGCGCTGTGGTCGCGATAGCCATCGGTCTCGAAGCGCGACGCATCGAGCACGTAGCCGACGCCGCCGCTGCTGCCTTGCGCATTGAGGTCGGTCTTGCGGGCGCCGTCGCTGCCGCCGGCCAGGTTCAGCTCCACCGTCGCAGGGCCCTTGCCGTCGCGCGTGAAGAGCTGGATCGCGCCGCCTGAATGGTTGCCGTAGATCGCCGAGAAGGGGCCGCGCAGCACTTCGATGCGCTCGGCCATGTCGAGATTGAAGGCGGACGGCTGCCCCTGGCCATCGGGCATGCTGGCCGGGACGCCATCGCTGATGAGCTTCACGCCGCGCACGCCGAACGCCGAGCGGGCGCCAAAGCCGCGCGACGAAATCTGCAGGTCCTGGGCGTAGTTCTGGCGGTTCTGCGCCACCAGGCCGGGCACCGCCGACAGCGCTTCGGAGGCGTTGACGCGCATCTGGCCGTCGCGGATGCGCGCGCCGTCGATGACGTCGATTGCCGCCGGCAGATCGAAGCTGGTGTGCTCGATGCGGCTGGCGCTGACGACCACCACGTCGGCCAGCGGCAGGACGGGATCGGCGGCAAAGGCGGACGGCGCCAGCACGGCAAACAGGCTGGCGATGGCGTTCAGGCGAAACGGATGATGCATGAGTGTCTCCATGGGTTTTCGGGGCGGTCGTCACCACTTCGTAAGCAATATACCTGCCAGCGCCTGTGCTGCACCGCACTGCTGCACTGGCACGCCGCTTGCAGTAGTGCCGTCATGTGCGCGCATCCGCGCGTGTCTCCTGAAAGGCATCACATCGTGAAATCATTGACTCTTTTGCTGGCGCTGGCATGCGCCAACGCCGCCGCGGCGCCGCTCGCTTACGTCCCGAACGAAAAATCAGGCACCGTCAGCGTCATCGACACGGCCACCGATACGGTGGTCGCCGAACTGGCCGCCGGCAAGCGCCCGCGCGGCATCGCCATCGACCCGGCCGGCCGGCGCCTGTACCTGAGCGATGCGTCCGCCAGTTCGCTGCTGACGGTGGACACCGGCGGCGGCGCGCCACGCGCCACGCCGCTGGGCAAATCGCCGGAAGGGGTCAGCGTGTCGCCTGACGGCAGCATCGTCGCCATCGCCATCGAGGAAAGCAACAGCGTGACGCTGGTCGACGCCGCCAGCGGCGAGCAGCTGGCCGACATCAAGGTGGAGGGCAAGAATCCCGAGCACGCCGTGTTCAGCCCGGACGGGCGCTGGCTGCTGGTCAGCGCGGAGGAGGCCGAACAGGTCGACGTCATCGACGTCGCGCTGCGCCGCCAGGTCGGCAAGATCGCCGTCGGGCTGCGCCCGCGCGGCATCGGCTTCGCGCCCGACGCCAGCCGCGCCTATGTCGCCTGCGAACTGGTCAACACGGTCTATGTGCTCGACCTGGCGAGCCGGCGCGCGGTCGCCACCATCCCGGCCGGAAAAAATGCCAACGGCATCGCCGTGCATCCGAACGGCAAGCAGGTGGCCGTGTCGAACGGCACCGACGGTACCGTGATGCTGATCGACACCGCGCGCAACGCCGTCACCGCCACCATCGCGGTCGGCAAGCGGCCGTGGAACCTGGCCTATACCGCCGACGGCGCCAAGTTGTACGTTGCCAACGGCCGCTCGAACAGCGTGTCGGTGATCGATACCGCCGCGGCGCGCAAGGTGGCCGACATCGCCGTCGGCGAGCTGCCGTGGGGCGTCGTGATCCACTGAATCGTAATGTGACACCTGTTCCATTCTGGATCAACGCTGCGACAGTCGCGCCATCCACCCAGCATCGCCTCCCTATGGCGGCGCCCTCGCCACGAGCTGGCACGGCGCTTGCAAATTAAAGGGAGCGAACAACACGACTCCGCCGTCAAGGCGGTTTGATAACCACACCACTCTAGAGGACGACATGAATCTCGCGGACATCAGCAAACTCGGCGTCGCCAACCCATTCAAGCAACGCTACGACAACTACATCGGCGGCAAGTTCGTCGCCCCGGCCAAGGGCGAGTATTTCGGCAACATCACGCCGATCACCGGCCAGGTATTTTGCGAGATCGCGCGCTCCACGGCCGAGGATATCGAAACCGCGCTCGACGCTGCCCACGCCGCCAAGGAAGCCTGGGGCAAGACCTCGCAGGCCGAGCGCGCCAACATCCTCAACAAGATCGCCGACGTCATGGAGGCGAACCTGGCGCTGATCGCCACCGCCGAGACGATCGACAACGGCAAGCCGATCCGCGAGACGATGGCGGCCGACATCCCGCTGGCGATCGACCACTTCCGCTATTTCGCCGGCTGCATCCGCGCCCAGGAAGGCTCGGTTGCGCAGATCGACCACGAGACCTACGCCTACCACTTCCATGAGCCGCTCGGCGTGGTCGGCCAGATCATCCCGTGGAACTTCCCGATCCTGATGGCGGTGTGGAAACTGGCGCCCGCCCTGGCTGCCGGCAACTGCGTCGTGCTCAAGCCGGCGGAACAGACGCCGGCGTCGATCATGGTGCTCATCGAGCTGATCGGCCACCTGCTGCCGCCGGGCGTGCTCAACATCGTCAACGGCTTCGGCCTCGAAGCGGGCAAGCCGCTGGCGTCGAACAAGCGCATCGCCAAGATTGCCTTCACCGGCGAAACCGGCACCGGCCGCCTGATCATGGGCTACGCCGCGCAGAACCTGATCCCGGTCACGCTGGAGCTGGGCGGCAAGTCGCCGAACGTGTTCTTCGCCGACGTCATGGACGCCGACGACGACTTCTTCGACAAGTGTCTGGAAGGCTTCGCCATGTTCGCGCTGAACCAGGGCGAGGTGTGCACCTGCCCGTCGCGCGTGCTGATCGAGGAGTCGATCTACGACAAGTTCATCGAGCGCGCGCTGAAGCGCGTGGCCGCCATCAAGCAGGGCAACCCGCTCGATTCGTCCACCATGATCGGCGCCCAGGCGTCGCAGGAGCAGCTGGAAAAAATCCTGTCCTACCTCGACATCGGCAAGCAGGAAGGGGCCGAAGTGCTGGCCGGCGGCGCCCGCTTTGACCAGGACGGCGACCTGAAGGACGGCTACTACGTGACGCCGACTGTCTTCAAGGGCGACAACAAGATGCGCATCTTCCAGGAAGAAATCTTCGGGCCGGTGGTCTCGGTCACCACCTTCAAGGACGAAGCCGATGCCATCCGCATCGCCAACGACACCTTGTACGGTCTCGGCGCCGGCCTGTGGACGCGCGACGGTTCGCGCGCCTTCCGCGTCGGCCGCGCCATCCAGGCCGGCCGCGTCTGGACCAACTGCTACCACCTGTACCCGGCGCATGCCGCGTTCGGCGGCTACAAGCAGTCCGGCATCGGCCGCGAAAACCACAAGATGATGCTCGACCACTATCAGCAGACCAAGAACCTGCTGGTGAGCTACAGCCCGAAAGCGCTCGGCTTTTTCTAAGGAGATCATCCCATGAACAACTCGCTCGACCGGGTCATCGCCACCGAGACCGCCCTGCAGATGATCGCCGAACTGCGCGGGCGGCACGGGCCGATCATGTTTTTCCAGTCGGGCGGCTGTTGCGACGGCAGCGCGCCGATGTGTTATCCGGCCGGCGAGTTCGACGTCAGCGACACCGATGTCTATCTCGGCAACCTGGACGGCGCGCCGTTCTACATGGGACTCGAGCAGTTCGCCTACTGGGAGCATACCCAGCTGATCATCGATGTTGTTGCCGGCAACGGTGGCATGTTTTCGCTGGATAACGGGACCGGGCGCCGCTTCCTGACGCGCTCGCGCCTGTTCACCGATGAAGAGTTTTGCCTGCTGGCCGCCGCATCGGTGGCCAGACAGGAAAAATAAACTATAAAAAGAGGAGAAGATTGTGCAGAAAAATATCACCATGGGATGCCTGATCATGGCAGCGGCGACGCTGGCGCAGGCGGGCAACGTCACCAACGCCATGCTGTCCAACACGGCGAAGGAACCGAAGGAAGTGCTGTCGTTCGGCATGGGCACCGAAGGCCAGCGCTATTCGCCGCTGACCCAGGTCAACACCAAAAACATCGGCAAGCTGGTGCCGGCGTGGTCGTTCTCGTTCGGCGGCGAGAAGCAGCGCGGCCAGGAGTCGCAGCCGCTGATCCACAACGGCAAGATGTTCGTCACCGCATCGTATTCGCGCATTTTCGCGCTCGACATGAAGACCGGCTCCAAGCTGTGGAAGTACGAGCACCGCCTGCCGGACGGCATCATGCCGTGCTGCGACGTCGTCAACCGCGGCGCCGCGCTGTTCGGCAACCTGGTCATCTTCGGCACCCTCGACGCCCAGCTCGTCGCGCTCGACCAGGACACCGGCAAGGTGGTATGGAAGGAAAAGGTCGGCGATTACGCCGCCGGCTATTCGATGACGGCTGCGCCGCTGATCGCCAAGGGCCTGCTGCTGACGGGCGTCTCCGGCGGCGAGTTCGGCATCGTCGGCCGGGTCGACGCGCGCGATCCGATGACCGGCCAGCTGGTGTGGTCGCGGCCGACCGTCGAAGGCCACATGGGCCATCGCTACGACAAGGCCGGCAAGGAAACCGACAATGGCATTTCCGGCACCGTCAACAAGACCTGGCCGGGCGAGCTGTGGAAAACCGGCGGCGCCGCCACCTGGATGGGCGGCACCTACGACGAAAAAACCGGCCTGGCGTACTTCGGCACCGGCAATCCGGCGCCGTGGAACAGCCATCTGCGCCCAGGCGACAATCTGTACTCGTCGTCGACGGTGGCGCTCGACGTCACCACCGGCCAGATCAAGTGGGCCTACCAGAACACGCCGAACGACTCGTGGGACTTCGACGGCGCCAACGAGTTCGTGACCTTCGACATGGATGGCAAGCGCTACGGCGGCAAGGCCGACCGCAATGGCTTCTTTTACGTCATCGACGCCACCAACGGCAAGCTGCAGAATGCGTTTCCGTTCGTGCGCAAAATCACCTGGGCGAGCGGCATCGACCTGAAGACCGGACGCCCGAACTTCATCGCGGCCAATCGCCCGAGCGACCCGACCAAGGGCGAAGACGGCAAGAAGGGCTCGACCGTGTTTTCGGCGCCGGCTTTCCTCGGCGCCAAGAACCAGATGCCGATGGCGTACAGTCCGCAGACGAAATTGTTCTACGTGCCGTCCAACGAATGGGGCATGGACATCTGGAACGAGCCGATCAGCTACAAGAAAGGCGGCGCCTTCCTCGGCGCCGGCTTCACCATCAAGCCGCTGTTTGACGACTACATCGGTGCGATGCGGGCGATCGATCCAAAGACCGGCAAGATCGTCTGGGAAATCAAGAACAACGCGCCGCTGTGGGGTGGCGTGATGTCGACCGCCGGCGGCCTGGTGTTTTACGGCACGCCCGAAGGCTTCCTCAAAGCGGTCGACGCCAAGACCGGCAAGGAACTGTGGAGCTTCCAGACCGGCTCGGGCGTGGTGGCGCCGCCGGTGACGTGGATCGACGGCGGCACGCAGTACGTCGCCGTGGTGTCGGGCTGGGGCGGCGCGGTGCCGCTGTGGGGCGGCGAGGTGGCCAAGAAGGTCAACTTCCTCGAGCAGGGCGGTTCCGTGTGGGTGTTCAAGCTGGCAAAAGGCTGAGGGTGTAGCCGCTCATTCCAGGCGCGCGACGGGGGGTGTCTCCGCCGCGTGCGCCGGGCGGTTTTTATGGCGGCTTCGGCCGCCATTTTTTTCGTCCAGCTTTTGTCCATGACCGATCAAAAACAGAACAACGGCACAGCCAGTTGATCCGGCGCGGAACACCTCGACCGCCGTTTCGGGCGCATCACTCAGGCACGCAAATTGCCATGGACGCAGTACATCGAACGATGTGCTGACCAACTAAAAAGAAAGAGGAGAGACGAATGAAAAACGTATTCTTGCTGACCGCGCTGGCCGCGGCGAGCCTGCAAACCGCCCACGCAGTCGACATCAAGGCCGGTGACTGGACCGTGTCGGTCGGCGGCATCGTCAACGCGTACTACACCGCGGTATCGTGCAAAGGCGACGCGGTCGGCGGGCTGGCGCTGGGCGACCGCGGCCTTGGCTGCGGCGGCCAGGACGACCGCGCCACCATCGGCAACGGCCTGCTGCCGAACGGCCTGGTTACGTCGGCCTCGTCGACGCAAGGCGGCTACGACGTCAAGGCGCTGATCGGCATCTATCACTCGACCGCCAGCGACAGCGCCATCGCCCAGAACAGCGTCGTCGACGTGCGCCAGGCGTACTTCACGTTCGGCACTGCGCAGATGGGAACGGTCAAGCTCGGCCGCGATTACGGCATCTTCGGCGCCAATGCCATTCTCTCCGACATGACCTTGCTGGGCGCCGGCGCGCCGGTGCAGGCCACCCAGCGCGGCCGCGTCACGCTCGGCCACATCGGCGCCGGCTATACCTACCTCGGCACCTACGGCCAGATGGCGTACAGCTCGGCCAAGTCCGCTTCCGGCATCGGCTTCGACGTCGGCATCATGAGTCCGGTGTCGGACACGCCGATCCTGTCCGGTCCGCGGTACACGACCAGGTCCAGCCCGCAGGTGCAGGCGCAGCTGACGTACGCGCAGGACGGCTTCAAGGCCTGGCTCGGCGCCAAGTCGCAGAAGTTCACGTCGGCCACGCCGGGCTTGTCCGACCTGACCATGACCGGCGTCGAGGTCGGTGCGTCGTTGACCGCCGGCAGCTTCGGCGTGCTGGCCAACGCGCAGGGCGGCAAGGCGCTCGGCATCCTGTCCGACGCCGACCAGGGCGACACCAGGTCGAAGAACTACCTGCTGCAGGCGACGTTCAAGACGTCCGACAAGCTCAAGCTCGGCGCCAGCTACGGCCTCAGCGAAAACGACGACAACACCGCCGGCACGGGCGGCCTCAAGTCGAACGCCAACCTCACGCTGGGGGCTTACTATTCGCTCAACAGCCTGATTACGCTGGTGGGCGAAGTCGGCCAGACGCGCTCGAAATCGTTCAGCGGCTTGTCGACGCGGATGAACGGTGTCTCGCTCGGCGGCATCATTTTCTTCTGATCACGTGCGCCGCTTCCGCTCACTCTGGTGCTGGCTGGCGCTGCTGTGCAGCTGCCTGCCGGTGCACGCCGCCGAACTGACGAAGGTGGAACTGGTCAGGCGGTTTCCGGCGCCACTGGTGGTGGGCGACAAGCTGGCGGACATCCCGGCATGGCCACTGTTCAAGCAGAACGCCACCGCAACCGAGCTGGTCGGCTACGTGTTCGAGTCCGTCGACCTGGCGCCGATCCCCGGATTTGCCGGCGTGCCAGTCAACCTGCTGGTAGCGATCGATCCCAAGGGAAGTTTCCTCGACGTCGCCGTGCTGTCGCAGCACGAGCCGGTGTTTCTCGACGGCTTGGGCGAGGCGCCGCTGTTCGCTTTCGTCAGCCAGTACAAGGGTTTGTCGCTGAAGCAGCATATCGCCATCGACAGCAAGGCCAAGCGCCTGCTCGCGCCTGACGCGGCGCACGCCTACCTCGACGGCGTGTCGAAGGCGACCGCGTCGGTTCGCATCATCAACCAGAGCGTGCTGTCGGCAGCGCTGAAAGTGGCGCGCAAGAAGCTCGGCTTCGCGCAGAACGGCGATCCCGACCAGGTCGCGCGCATCGACACCGCGCTCTTTGAACAGCGCAGTGTGCGGCAGCTGCTCGATGCCGGCCTGATCGCGCATGTGCGCGTCACCAACCGCGATGTCGAGAAGCTCTTTGCCGGCAGTGCCGGCGCCGGCCTCGACGCCGAGGCGCTGGCGCATCCCGACGCCGTCTTCATCGACCTCTACCTGACACTCGCCTCGGTGCCGACGGTTGGCCGCAACGTCCTGAGTACGGCCAGCTGGAACAAGCTGCACGGCCGGCTGGAGGAGGGCGACCATGCGCTGCTGGTAATGTCATCCGGCAGGTACAGCATCCTGGCCGACGACTTCGTGCGTGGCAGCGTGCCGGACCGGCTGGTGCTGAAACAGGATACGCTGCCCATCGACATGCGCGACCTCGACATCGAGATGGCGCTGGCCTCCCCATCGGCGTTGCCCGCGGCCAGTGTGACGGTGCTGCGCGTCATTGGCCAGGCCGGCCTCGATCCGGCGCGGCCGTTCGATTTTTCGCTGCCGGTCACGCGCGCCAAGGGCATCGTCTACCCGGAACGCATCACCCGCGACATTCACTTTTCGCTGCGCGTGCCGAAGGCGTTCTATATCGCGGCGGCAGGCGGCAGCAAATCCTGGCCCGCCGTTTGGCACAGCCGGCGCGCGGAGTTGCTCGTCCTGGGCGCCGCGCTGGCGCTGTTGGGTGCGGCCTTGTTGATGCAACGGCGCCTGGTGCGCAACGGCAAGCGGTTCGACTTGTTCCGCGCGGCCTTTCTGCTATTTACGATCGGCTTCATCGGCTACTACGCGCAGGGACAATTGTCGATCGTGAACATCACCGGCGTGCTGCAGGCGCTGCTGGCGCGGCGCAGCCTCGAATTCATGATGTTCGATCCGATGACCGTCGTGCTATGGAGTTTCACCGCGGTGTCGCTGCTGCTGTGGGGCCGCGGTACCTTCTGTGGCTGGCTGTGCCCGTTCGGCGCGTTGCAGGAGGCCACCGGCAAGCTGGCCCATTGGCTGAAGCTGCCGCAATGGCGCATCCGCACGCGCACCGATGCGCGTCTCAAGCTGGTCAAGTACGGCTTGCTTGCGGCGATCCTGGCCAGCGCGCTGGTGGCGCCGGCGCTGACCGACAAGCTGGTCGAACTGGAACCGTTCAAGACCGCCATCACGCTGAACTTCGTCCGTTCCTGGCCTTACGTTGCCTACGCCGTCGGCCTGCTGCTCGCCAGCATGTTCGTCTACAAATTCTTTTGCCGCTACCTGTGCCCGTTCGGCGCCGCGCTGGCGCTGCTTGGCAAATTTCGCCTGCTCGACTGGATCCCGCGCCGCGCCGAATGCGGCACGCCTTGCCAGACCTGCCGCCACCGCTGCGACTACCAGGCCATCACGCCGGCCGGCGCGGTCAGCTACGACGAATGCTTCCAGTGCATGGATTGCGTGGTGATTTACAGCAGCGACGAAAAGTGCGCGCCGCTGATGTTGGAAGTCAAGCGCGCGCGGACGATACCGATCGCGTCAGTGTCTTAACCGGGAGAACACCATGTTGCGTCGAAAATTTCTGGCCGCTTCGCTCGGCACCATCGCGGTGGGGATCGGCGGCTGCGCGCCTGGCGGCCTGCAGCTGTTCACCGGCGCCGCGCTGGCGTTCGGCACCACCATCACCGTCGCTGTCCTCCACGGCAACGCACGTGAAGCGGAGGCGGCGATCGCCGACGCGCTCGATCAAGCGATGCAGGTCGACGCCCTGATGAGCATCTACAGTCCGGCCAGCCAGGTCTTCCAGCTCAATCGCGATGGCGTGCTGAAGCACCCGCATCGGCATCTGCTGGCAGTGCTCGATCAGGCACGGGCCTTGTCGGAATTGACGCGCGGCGCCTTCGACATCACCGTCCAGCCCCTGTGGCAGGCGTTCCGCCAGGCGGCCGCCGACGCCACATTGCCGTCGAGCGAACAGCGCAAGCGCGCAAAGTCGCGCGTCGGCTGGCGCCGCGTCAGCCATGCGCCAGACCGGGTGCTGCTTGGCAAGGCGGGAGCGATCACGCTGAACGGCCTGGCGCAGGGGTACGCCGCCGACCTGGCCATGACCGCCGTGCGCGCGCATGGCATCGACGACGCCTTGCTCGACACCGGCGAATTCAGCGCCCACGGCAGCAAGGGGGCGGGGCAGCCGTGGACGCTCGGCGTGCTCGACCCGCGCGACGCCAACGCCCTGGCGGCGCAGATGCGCCTCGACGGCCGCTGTGTTGCCACGTCCGGCGATTACGCCGCGACGTTTACGCCGGACTTTGCGCACCACCATATTTTCGACCCGTCCACCGGGGATTCGCCGCGGGAGCTGGCCAGCGTCACGGTGCTGGCGCCGCGCGCGATGCTGGCCGACGGCCTGTCGACCGCCTTCATGGTGATGGGCGCGCGCAAGGCGCACGCGCTGGCGGCGCAACTGCCCGGCGTCGATGTGATGACCATCAATAAGCGCGGCGTGATATGGCGCTCGCCGGCGTTTCCGCTGGCGGCCTGAGCATGCGGTTACTTCAGGTGCGGCACCTTGCGGTAAATGGTGTTGCGCGACACGCCCAGCGCGCGCGCGGTCGCCGACACGTTGCCGCCGTGCGCCTCGAGCGAGCGCAGGATCGCCGAATGCTCCATTTCCTCCAGGTTGGCGCCGCCGGCGATCATCCTGCCGGCGTCCTGGATGGGGTCGACTGCGGGATGCATGTCGATGTCGTCGAGGAAATCGTCCGGCATGTGGCGCAGGCCGATCTCCTGCTCGTCGCCGGCCATGATGATGGCGGTGCGCAGCAGGTTGGTCAGCTGGCGGAAGTTGCCCGGCCACTTGTGCCGCATGAACATGAACAGCACTTCTTCGGACACCGTGTAGTGGCCGCCGTTCGACTCGGTGGCGAGAATTTTCTTCACCACCGTCTCCAGGTCGGTGCGTTCGCGCAAGGGCGGCAGCTTCACCACCAGGCCGTTCAGACGGTAATACAGGTCTTCGCGAAACAGTCCCTTGGCGATCCGTTCGCGCAGGTTGTGGTTGGTGGCGCAGATCAGTTCGACGTTGACGGGAATCGACTTGTCGCTGCCGAGCGGAGTGACCATCCGCTCCTGCAGCACCCGCAACAAGCGCGCCTGCAGGCCGAACGGCATGTCGCCAATCTCGTCGAGGAACAGCGTGCCGCCGTTCGCCTGCAGGATCTTGCCGATCGAGCCCTTCTTGCGCGCCCCGGTAAAGGCGCCGTCTTCGTAGCCGAACAATTCCGACTCGATCAGCGTTTCCGGAATCGACGCGCAGTTCACTGCCACGAACGGTCCCATCGCCCGCGGCGAGTCGTTATGAATCGCCTGCGCCAGCAGTTCCTTGCCGGTCCCGGTTTCGCCCATGACCAGGATCGGAATGTCACGCCCGAGCACCTTGTTGACCTTGGCGATGACCTGTTCGAGCTGGGGGTCGCCGGTGTTCAGGTAGCGCAGGCCCGACAGCCGGCGCGCCGCCTGCTGCGAGTGCGACGGCAGTGCCGGCGTTGGCGCGCTGGTGCGTTCGCTATTGCCGGCAAGCGCCTGCAGCTCGTTCGACAGCCGCAGCTGCGCACGGCCGTAGACGCGCACGCCGCTGTGCATGCACAGGTTCAGCAGTCCCGGGGCGGCGGTGCGGTAGTGGTCGAACACGGCCGACACCGGCATGCCGAACAGCGAACTGAACGTATGCGACTGCAGCGCCGAAAACGGCAAGCCGAGCTGGAACAGGCCGTTGCGGTTGGCCGACAGGAAGCGCCCGCCCGGCGTGAACGAGGCGATCCCTTCCATCAGCGTGCCGACGAACTCCGGGCGCGCATGGAAGTGCAGCGTGATCGAGTCCTCGAACGTCGCCGAGAACAGCTGGTTCTCGATCATCAGCGCCGACATGCGCACCAGCGCCATCGTGTGCTTGTGAAAGCTGCGCTGGTCGCCGGACACATCGAGCACGCCGACCACATTGCCCAGATGGTCGGTGATCGGCGCCGCCGAGCAGGTCAGGAAGTGGTTCGCCGCCAGGTAGTGCTGGTCGGCATGCACCAGCGTCGGCGCCTTTTCGGCAATCGCCGTACCGATCGCGTTCGTCCCCTTGCTTTGTTCGGACCAGGCCACGCCCGGCTGCAATGCCACGCGGTTGGCCTTCTCGAGAAAGTCGGCGTCGCCGAGCGAATGGACGATCACGCCTTTCGCGTCGGTAAGTATCACCATGTTATGGGTATTGATAATCTGCTGGTACAGCGTCTCCATCGCCGGCACCGCGTGCGCGTGCAGCAGGCGGTTCTGCTCGATCAACAGCGACAGGTCGTTGCGCGCGAGCGGGCTGAAGTCCGGCCGCGACCCCGGCGACAGCCCGTACGACAGCGATCGCCGATGCGAAGACTCGATGATCACCGGCGCGTTATCGTCCCACTTCGTCATGGGCTGTGCAGCCGGGCACAGCGCACCCGGGGCAGGTTGAGGAAGCATCGTGTTGTCTCCGGTTCGGCCCTCGAACGGGCTCTCTCTATGGGAAGCGGCTGTACCAAATTGCCACAACTGCGTCAAAAATGAACAGGCGGCCTGCACCGCGACCGCGTGGTTCTTGACGCGATACTACGAATGTCATCCTCGCCGTCCACCGTGTCAAGGTTATTAGCAAATGATGTAGCAATCTTGATGCCATACGCGCAAAACCGGGTTAAGCACTGGCGCGACATACGTCGACAGCGCCCGACTGATGGCTGCTGAATTTTCCAGCGTGCTGGCGCACGCCAGAGCATGCGCGGGGCCGGCCAAAAGTTTATTCGGTGAATGCACACAAATTCCTTGCCAGCCGCTTGAGGCCTTTGCTATAGTTCGCCTCCCCAATGAAATGGTTAACGAAATCAAGTAGTTGACGACGTTTGGTGCGCTCCGAAAAGGGTGTTGCAGTAAAAAAAGAAGTTGACGTAACGAGCTAAACGCTTCATACTCTTTCTTCTTCGCTGCTGATGAACACAACGCTTCATCACTGGGCAGCAGGCAGTACCGAACAAGTTCTTTAAAAATTAACAGTCGATAAGTGTGGGCGTTTGATGAAGGTGCCAGTGACTTCGGTCACTGAATACTTAAATTATCAAATGTTCACAAAAAAGA
>JAZKFW010000038.1:0-66154 GCA_040386255.1 Pseudomonadota bacterium | reverse complement strand
TGTTGTTGGTTTGATTAGTTTTCATTGGGCAACGTTAATAGGATCGGGCATTATAACAAACTCTCGAGCCTGCCCAACTTTTTTGAATTTCTGTTGATAAGTACATATGACCACTTCCGCACCCTCCAAGAATGCCGCCGCGCCGGCCTCACCACCGCTGCCGCTGACGGACAACGTGCGGGAAGCGCTCGCGATCACCAAGCGCGGCGTCGACGAACTGCTGATCGAATCCGAGTTCGCGCAAAAACTCGCGCGCTCCGAACAGAGCGGCAAGCCGCTGCGCATCAAACTCGGCCTTGACCCTACCGCGCCCGACCTGCATCTCGGCCACACGGTAGTGCTGAACAAGATGCGCCAGTTGCAGAACCTGGGGCACCAGGTGATTTTCCTGATCGGCGACTTCACGTCGATGATCGGCGACCCATCGGGCCGCAACATCACGCGCCCGCCGCTGACACGGGAACAGATTGAACTGAATGCGATGACTTATTTCAAGCAGGCATCGCTGGTACTCGACGCGTCACGCACGGAAATCCGCTACAACTCGGAATGGTCCGATCCGCTCGGCGCGCGCGGCATGATCGAGCTGTCGTCGCGTTACACCGTGGCACGAATGATGGAACGCGACGATTTTACCAAGCGCTTCAAGAGTGGGACACCCATCAGCGTCCATGAGTTCCTTTATCCTTTGATGCAGGGCTATGATTCTGTCGCTTTGAAGGCAGACCTTGAGCTAGGCGGAACGGACCAGAAATTTAATTTGCTGGTGGGAAGGGAGCTGCAAAAAGATTACGGCCAGGAACAGCAGTGCATCCTGACCATGCCCTTGCTCGAGGGCCTGGACGGCATCGAGAAGATGTCGAAGTCAAAAAATAACTATATTGGCATCACCGAGCCGGGCAATACCATGTTCGCCAAGCTGATGAGTATTTCCGACGTCATGATGTGGCGCTACTTCGAATTGCTGTCGTTCCGTTCGCTGGCCGAACTGGCCGAACTGAAGCAATCGGTCGAAGGCGGCCTCAACCCGCGCGAAGCGAAAGTCGCGCTGGCCAAGGAAATCGTCGCCCGCTTCCATTCGGCGCAGGCGGCCGACGACGCGCTGGCCGATTTCGTCAACCGCTCGAAGGGCGGCATCCCCGACGACGTGCCGGAACTGGCGCTGGCCGGCGCCCCGGTCGGCCTGCCGCAGCTGCTCAAGCAGGCCGGCCTGTGCGCCTCCACCTCGGAAGCGATGCGCATGGTCGACCAGGGCGGCGTGCGCATTGATGGCGCGGTGATTTCCGACAAGGCGCTCAAGCTCGACGCCGGCACCTTCGTGCTGCAGGTCGGCAAGCGCAAGTTCGCGCGCGTGACGCTGGCCGCATGATCGGCCTGCTGCAACGGGTCAGCCAGGCCAGCGTGGTGGTCGATGGCGCGCGGATCGGCGCCATCGATGCCGGCCTGCTGGTGCTGGTGTGCGCCGAAAAGGGCGACACCGAGAAGGAGGCGGACGCGCTGCTGGCCAAGTTGCTGGCCTACCGCGTGTTCAGCGACGACGCCGGCAAGATGAACCGCAGCGTCACCGACACCGGCGGCGGCCTGCTGCTGGTGCCGCAATTCACGCTGGCGGCCGACACCAACTCCGGCACGCGGCCGTCGTTTTCGCCGGCCGCCAGCCCGCAGGACGGCCTGCGCCTGTTCGAGCATTTTGTGCGCCGGGCGCGCGCCGCCCATGCCACGGTGGCCACGGGGCAGTTCGGGGCGGACATGAAAGTGTCGCTCACCAACGACGGGCCGGTCACTTTCTGGCTGCAAATCGCGCCTGCTGTGCGCCCTGGTTGAAACCTCGGGCCTCCGCCGTGGTCAATAGATCATACGGCAGGAGACTGCGATGAGACTGTGGAGCGATTCGTTCACCGAAGGTGGCGTGATTCCGCCGGAATGCGCGTTCGCGCAGATCGAGCCGGCCACCCATGTGCGTTACGCCGCCAACCGCAACCCGCACCTGGGTTGGGACGAAGTTCCGTTCGGCACGCAGTCGCTGGCGCTGTTCTGCCGCGACGTCGATGCGCCGGCCGTCAAGACCGGCATCAACCGGGAAGGCCGGGTGCTGGCCGAGGATTTGCCGCGCGTCGAGTTCTATCACTGGACCCTGGTCGATATTCCGGTCGCGATCAAGTCTCTGGACGAAGGCAAGTTTTCCGATATGGTGACGCCGCGCGGCAAGCCCGGGCCACTGCTGCCTTTCACGATCAAGAACGGCACCGAGCACCAGTTGCGGCAGGGGCTCAACGACTACACCGCTTTGTTCCTCGGCCATCCCGACATGGCCGGCGAGTATTTCGGCTACGACGGGCCGTTCCCGCCGTGGAACGATATGCGCCCGCATGCCTACCTGTTCTGCCTGTATGCGCTCGATGTGCCGTTTCCGCTCGATGGCCATTTCACGGGGCCCGAGGCGCGGCTGGCGATTCGCGGCCACATTCTCGATGAGGCGCAGGTGTTCGGGGTGTATTCGCTCAATCCGGAAGTGGCGGAGACGCTGGCGAAATAGGTGCGGCTGGTATGATGCGGCCATGCCGAATACCAACATCATTCTCATCCGTCACGGCGAAACCGCCTGGAACGTTGAACGCCGCCTGCAAGGCCACATCGATATCGCCCTCAATCCCGAAGGACTGCGCCAGGCCGCCGCCGTCGCCGCCGCGCTGGCCGGCGAGCAGGTCGATGCCGTCTTCGCCAGCGACCTGCAGCGCGCGCTGCAGACCGCACAGGCCGTCGCCGGCGCCCGCAGCCTGGCGGTGCAGCAGGAGCCGGCCCTGCGCGAACGCTGCTACGGCGGCTTCGAAGGCTTGCTGTACGCCGACATCGCACAACGCTTCCCGGCCGAATTCGCCGCCTGGCAGGCGCGCGAGGTCGATGCAACCATGCCGGCCGGCGCGCGCGTGGCCGAAAGCTTTCGCCAGTTTTACGCGCGCTCGGTCGGCGCCATCCTTGGCGCCGCTGCCTTGCACCCGGGAAAAACGATCGCCGTGGTGGCCCACGGCGGGGTGCTCGAGTGCGCCTACCGCGCGGCACTCGGCCTGCCGCTCGAAACGCCACGCACTTTTCCGGTGCTCAACGCCAGCATCAACCGCTTCACCGCGGAGGGCGGCAAACTGCTGCTGGCGAGCTGGGGCGAAGTGGCCCACCTGGCGCCGCGCGCGCTCGACGAGTTATCGTAACAAAATAGTGCTTATTATTTGAGCAGCGGATCGGTTAAGATAGCGGGTTCCGTCGTCTCTTTATATTCTCCAGTGCAAATCGGCCCGTACTTGCTGCGCAATAATGTTTTCGTCGCTCCCATGGCGGGCGTCACGGATCGCCCGTTCCGTCAGCTGTGCAAGCAGCTCGGCGCCGGCTATGCCGTGTCCGAAATGGCGGCGTCGAATCCGCGCCTGTGGGCCACCGAGAAAAGTTCGCGCCGCACCGACCACGCCGGCGAGATGGAGCCGAAGGCGGTGCAGATCGCCGGCGCCGATCCGCAGGACCTGGCCGATTGCGCCAGGTTCAACGTCGAGCGCGGCGCCCAGATCATCGACATCAACATGGGCTGCCCGGTCAAGAAGGTCTGCAACAGCTGGTGCGGTTCGGCCCTGCTGCAGAACGAAAGCCTGGTCGAGCGGATCCTCGACGCCGTCGTCGGCGCCGTCGACGTGCCGGTCACGCTGAAGTTCCGCACCGGCTGGAACCGCGAGAACAAGAACGCCTTGCGCATTGCCCGCATCGCCGAGAAGGCCGGCATCCAGATGCTGACGCTGCACGGGCGCACGCGGGCCGACGGCTACTCCGGCGACGCCGAATACGACACGATCGCCGCGGTGAAGGCCGCGGTGACGATTCCGGTGGTGGCCAACGGCGACATCACCACCCCCGAAAAAGCGCGCGACGTGCTGGCCTTGACCGGCGCCGACGCCGTGATGATCGGCCGCGCGGCCCAGGGGCGGCCGTGGATCTGCCGCGAAATCGATCATTTCCTGCGCACCGGCACGTATTTGCCGGCGCCGATGGTGGCCGAGGTGCGCGCCCTGATGCACGAGCACCTGGAAGCGCACTACGCGTTCTACGGCGAGTTTCTGGGCGTGCGCACCGCGCGCAAGCACATCGGCTGGTACGTGCGCGACCTGGAGGGTGGCGAGGCATTCCGCCGCCAGATGAACCTGCTGGAATCGACCGCGGACCAACTGGCCGCACTCGACCAGTTCTTTGAATCGCAACAGAGATTGGGCGAGCGGTTACAATACCGGCCCGCCAGCGTGGTTGACGAGGCCTTGGCTGCCTGATCAAAAAGGCAAGCGCAAAATAAGAATTATGGGACGAACGCTGCCTCCAGAGCAGTGGCGAACAACATTAATCAGCCGGATGAAGTAGAAAAAATGAGCAAAGAAAGTATCCAGGAAGTCGTCCAGAAGAGTCTTGAAGAGTATTTCAACGACCTGGGCGAGCAGCAAGCATCGAATATTTACGACATGGTCGTCCTCACTGTCGAGAAGCCGATCCTCGAGGTGGTGATGCTGCGCGCGGAGGGCAACCAGTCCCACGCGGCACAAATGCTGGGCATCAACCGCAATACCTTGCGCAAGAAACTGCAAGAACACGGGCTGCTGTAAAGCGCCGGCGCCGACGATGGGGCGCGGTCGTTCGCGCCCATTGCGGCAGAACACCGAATCCTCATCAACCGGGCCACTCCCATGATCACACAAGCTCTGATTTCCGTTTCCGACAAGACCGGCGTGCTGGACTTCGCACGCGCCCTCTCCGCCATGGGCGTCAACATCCTGTCCACCGGCGGCACCGCGAAATTGCTGGCCGATAACGGCGTCGCCGTCACTGAAGTGGCCGACTACACGGGCTTTCCGGAAATGCTCGACGGCCGCGTCAAGACGCTGCACCCGAAAGTACACGGCGGCATCCTGGCGCGGCGCGACTTTCCCGATCACGTCGCCAAGCTGGCCGAGCACGGCATCCCGGCGATCGACATGGTGGTGGTCAACCTGTATCCGTTCCAGCAAGCCGTCGCCAAGGACAGCTGCACGCTGGAAGACGCGATCGAAAACATCGACATCGGCGGCCCGACCATGCTGCGCTCGGCGGCCAAGAACCACAAGGACGTGGTGGTGGTGTGCGACCCGGCCGACTACGGCCTGGTGCTGGCCGAAATGAAAGGCACCTCGGCGGCGGCCGGCACGGTCAGCTACGACACCAAGTTCATGCTGGCCAAGAAAGTGTTCGCTCACACCGCGCAGTACGACGGCGCCATCACCAACTATCTCACCAGCCTGGGCGACGACAAGGCGCACGCGACCCGCGCTGCCTATCCGCAAGTGCTGAACATGACGTTCGACAAGGTGCAGGACATGCGCTACGGCGAGAACCCGCACCAGTCCGCCGCCTTCTACCGCGACCTGCAGCCGGCCGCCGGCGCGCTCGCCAGCTACCGGCAGCTGCAGGGCAAGGAACTGTCGTACAACAACATCGCCGATGCCGATGCTGCCTGGGAATGCGTCAAGTCGCTCGGCGGGCTTGGCCAGCCGGCCGGCTGCGTCATCGTCAAGCACGCCAATCCATGTGGCGTGGCGATCGGCGCCGACGCCGCGGATGCCTACAGCCGCGCGCTGCAGACCGATCCGACGTCCGCGTTCGGCGGCATCATCGCCTTCAACGTCGAGGTCGACGCCCGCACCGCGGCCGAGATCGCCAAGCTGTTCGTCGAAGTGCTGATCGCGCCGTCGTTCAGCGCCGAAGCGCTGCAGCTGATGGCGGCCAAGCAGAACGTGCGCCTGCTGCAGATCGCGCTCGGCGAAGGCAGCAATCCGTTCGACGTCAAGCGCGTCGGCGGCGGCCTGCTGGTGCAGTCGCCGGACGCCAGGCATGTTGGCCTGGGCGAACTGCGCGTGGTGACCAAGGCGCAGCCGACCCAGCAGCAGCTGCAGGACATGCTGTTTGCCTGGCGCGTTGCCAAGTACGTCAAGTCGAACGCGATCGTGTTCTGCGCCAACGGCATGACGCTCGGCGTCGGCGCCGGCCAGATGAGCCGCATCGACTCGGCGCGCATCGCCTCGATCAAGGCGCAGAATGCCGGCCTGTCGCTGGCCGGTTCGGCGGTGGCGTCGGACGCCTTCTTCCCGTTCCGCGACGGCCTCGACGTCGTGGTCGATGCCGGCGCGACCTGCGTGATCCATCCGGGCGGCTCGATGCGCGACCAGGAAGTGATCGACGCCGCCGACGAGCGCGGCGTGGTAATGCTGTACACCGGCGTCCGCCACTTCCGCCACTGATCAAAAGCTGGTGTCAGGTCTGACAATCGGACATTTAAAGTGCCAAAGATCAAAAGCAGGTGTCAGGTCTGACAATCGAACATTTAAAGTGCCAAATGTCCGATTGTCAGACCTGACACCGGAACTTGGCTGTTCAAAAGGCTGTGTTTTTGCACAGTATTTTCACACGAACGTTGCCGACCGGTATAACATTCGTGCATGATAATTCTTGGCATAGACCCCGGGCTGCGCACCACCGGTTTCGGCGTGATCGAAAAGCAGGGCAGCAAGCTGCGCTACATCGCGTCCGGCACCATCAAGACCGGCAGCGAGAGCGCGTTGCCGCCGCGCCTGAAGGTCATCTTCGCCGGCATCGCCGAAATCATCCGTACCTATAATCCCGACTGCGCCGCGATCGAGAAAGTGTTCGTCAACGTTAATCCGCAGTCGACCCTGCTGCTCGGCCAGGCGCGCGGCGCTGCCATCACGGCGCTGGTCGGCGGCGACCTCGACGTGGCCGAATACACCGCGCTGCAGGTCAAGCAGGCGGTCACCGGCACCGGCAAGGCGGAAAAGGCACAGGTGCAGGACATGGTGGCGCGCCTGCTGGTGCTGCCCGGCCTGCCGGGCACCGATGCCGCCGATGCGCTCGGGGTCGCCATCTGCCATGCCAACAGCCATGATGCGCTGGCGCTGATCGGCGCGCTGGCGCCCGCCCTCGGCGGCTTGCGCATGAAGCGCGGGCGCCTCGTCTAACCATTGAATAAGAGGCTATCGATGATCGGTCGCATTTCCGGAATCCTGCTCGAGAAAAATCCGCCGCAATTGCTGGTCGATTGCAGCGGCGTCGGCTACGAAGTCGACGTGCCGATGAGCACCTACTACAACCTGCCGGGCCTCGGCGAAAAGGTCACGCTGTTTACCCACCAGGCGATCCGCGAGGACGCGCACCTGCTGTTCGGCTTCGGCAACGCGGCCGAGCGCAGTGTGTTCCGCCAGCTGATCAAGATCACCGGCGTCGGCGCGCGCACCGCGCTGTCGATTCTGTCGGGCATGACGATCGCCGACCTGGCGCAGGCGGTGACGCTGCAGGAAGCCGGCCGGCTGGTCAAGGTGCCGGGCATCGGCAAGAAGACCGCCGAGCGGCTGCTGCTGGAACTGAAGGGCAAGCTTGGCGCCGATCTGGGCGCACCCGGCGCCGCCGTGTTGCACGACGCCCAATCGGACATCCTTAGCGCGCTGCTGGCTTTGGGGTATTCTGACAAAGAGGCGCTGGCCGCGATCAAGAACATGCCCGCCGGCAGCAGCGTGTCGGACGGCATCAAGTACGCGTTGAAGGCGCTGACCAAAGGGTGAAGCAGGGAATTCGGGCGGTGTACCGCGCGCCTGCGTAACGGGCCTGCCTTGCAAGGCAGGCTTCCTGAGCCAAAATTTTTTTATTGCGAATTTAATGAGTATTCAGACCGACGATTTCACCGAGCAGCGCATCATCGCCGCCACGCCCGCTTCGCCCAACGAAGAGGCGATCGAGCGCGCGCTGCGGCCGAAGCACCTCGACGAATACGTCGGCCAGGAGAAAATCCGCGGACAGCTGGAGATTTTCATTTCGGCCGCGCGCAAGCGCAAGGAAGCGCTCGACCATACTTTGCTGTTCGGCCCGCCCGGCCTGGGCAAGACCACGCTGGCGCACATCATCGCGCGCGAAATGGGCGTCAACCTGCGCCAGACGTCCGGCCCTGTTCTCGAGCGTCCGGGCGACCTGGCGGCGATCCTGACCAACCTCGAGGCCAACGACGTCCTCTTCATCGACGAGATCCACCGCCTGTCGCCCGTGGTCGAAGAGATCCTGTACCCGGCGCTGGAGGACTACCAGATCGACATCATGATCGGCGAGGGCCCGGCCGCGCGCTCGGTCAAGCTCGACCTGCAGCCGTTCACGCTGGTCGGCGCCACCACGCGCGCCGGCATGCTCACCAATCCGCTGCGCGACCGCTTCGGCATCGTCGCCCGCCTCGAGTTCTACAACGCCCAGGAACTGTCGCGCATCGTCACGCGCAGCGCGTCGCTGCTGGGCGCGCCGATCGCCGACGACGGCGCCCGCGAGATCGCACTGCGCGCGCGCGGCACGCCGCGCATCGCCAACCGGCTGCTGCGGCGGGTGCGCGACTACGCGGAAGTGAAGGGCAACGGCGAAATCACCAAGGCGATGGCGGATGCCGCGCTGATCATGCTCGACGTCGATTCGGTCGGTTTCGACGTGATGGACCGCAAGCTGCTCGAAGCGGTGCTGTTCAAGTTCGGCGGCGGCCCGGTCGGCATCGGCAACCTGGCCGCGGCGATCGGCGAGGAGAGCGACACCATCGAAGATGTGCTCGAGCCGTTCCTGATCCAGCAGGGTTACTTGCAAAGGACGCCGCGCGGCAGGATTGCGACGCCGCTGGCCTACCGCCATTTCGGCGTGGCGGCGCCGCGCACCAGCCCGACGGGCGACCTGTGGGATGCCCTGCCTGAGCAGTAAGCGGCGGCTTGGCGCCTAGATGACGACGGCGGCCGGATCGCGCGGGCGCATGCGGCGGTGCTTCGGACCGCGCTTGCCCGGGTAGACGAAGCCGATGAACAACAGGATCGCACAGAACAACAGCGGGCCGATCATCCACACTTCAATCGGGGTTTCGTCGAGCATCAGCACGCCGATGCTGCCGAGGATGGGAAAGCCAAGCAATACGGCCGCCAGCGCGCGGGCGCGGAACGAGCGTTTCATGCGGTTGCCGGCGATGCCGACGAGGAAGAAGCCAGAGGCGAGCAGGGCGATGACGATGCAGCCGGCGACGACGTTGACGACGTCGCTCGGGCGTTGCGGCGCCTCGGGGAGCAGGATGAACGGCGCACCCATCAGGATGATGGTCCCGATCAGGAACGACACGCATCGAAGTAATATCATGTTGGCTCCAAGGATTGACCTTGCTCCAGATAACGATTAGTTGCACACATTCCAGCGGAATTGACAAACGATAACACAACTTTACAGTTTCAGAAAGGCAATTGCCATTGCGACATTTTGGCAACACTTTGATATCAAATTGATACCATTTAAGGAACATAACACAATGCAAATTTTCGTCGACGCGGACGCGTGTCCTATCGTGTGCAAGGAAATTTTGTACCGCGTGGCCGAACGCCGGCAGCTGGTGGTGACGCTGGTGGCAAACCAGCTGATGCGGGTGCCGGGCTCGCGCTTCATCCGCGCGCTGCAGGTGCCGGCGGGTGCCGACGTCGCCGACCTCGAGATCGTGCGCCTGCTGGCGGCCGGCGACCTGGTGGTGACGGCCGATATTCCGCTGGCCAGCCTGGTGCTCGAAAAAGGGGGCTTCGCGCTCAATCCGCGCGGCGAGTTTTACACGACCGACAATATTGCCCAGCATTTGACGATGCGGGCGTTCATGGACGAGTTACGCAGCGGCGGGGTCGATACCGGCGGGCCGGCGCCGTACGGGCAGGGTGACCGGCAAAATTTTGCCAACCAGCTGGATCGGCATCTGGCCAGGCAGAAACCGCCTGACGGCCAGGCGCCGACGTAAGGTTGTAACGTCATCCCGCTTTGCGAGGATGACGCATGGTGGCGTCTTGCCGCCCTTACTGCTCGCGCACCCAGGTCTGCGAACGCCCGAACATCGGCGCGCCGATGTAGCCGCGCACTTCCAGCTTCTTGCCGCCATCCTTCAGCGTCGCCTTGCTGCGGTACACCTTGCCGTTGGCGGGATCGAGGATCTCGCCGCCGCTAAAAGCGTCGCCATCCTTCTTCAGTCCCGACAGAATCATCATGCCCACCATCGGCTGATCCTTGCGCGCGCCTTCGCACTTGTCGCACTTCGGGTTCTGCTCCTGGTCGGCCGGGCGGAACAGCTTTTCGATGCGGCCCTCGAGCTGGCCCTGGTTGTCGGTGATGCGGATCATCGCCTTCGGCTTGCCGGTTTCGTCGTCGATACTTTTCCACATGCCTGCCGGCGAGGCGTCTTGCGCCCACGCCGAAGGGATGGCGAGTACCGCGGCGATCAGGCTGGCGTGTATCAGTTTGCGCATTGGTTCTCTCCGTTGTTGTTGATTAGGCAGCAGGGAGTTTAGCAAACTGTTCACGCAGTTTGGCGATAGTCGCCGAAAAATTGAGCAAACGCTCGTTTTCCTGCGCGACCACCGCGGCCGGCGCGCGCGCGACGAAACTTTCATTGCCGAGCTTGCCGTTGACCTTGGCGATCTCGCCTTCGATGCGGGCGATTTCCTTGGCCAGGCGCTCGCGCTCGGCGGCAACGTCGATCTCGACCTTGAGCATCAGCTTGGTGGTGCCGACGATCGACACCGCGGCCGGCGACTCCGGCAGCGCGTCGACGATCTGCACTTCCGACAGCTTGCCGAGCGCCTGCACGTAGGGCGCGAAACTGTGCAGCTTTTGCTTGCCGGCGGCGTCGGCCGCCTCGACGATCAGCGGCACCCGCACCGATGGCGAAATCTGCATCTCGCCGCGCAGGTTGCGGGTGGCGTCGGTCAGCGCCTTCAGTTGCAGCATCCACTCTTCGGCGGCCTCGTCGATGAGTGCCGGATTGGCGATCGGGTAGGGCTGGCGCATGATCGAGTCGCCGGTAGCGATCAGCGTCTTGCCGGCCAGCGGCGCGACGGTCTGCCACAGCGCTTCGGTGACGAACGGGATGATCGGATGGGCCATGCGCAAGATCACTTCGAGCACGCGCAGCAAGGTGTTGCGCGTGGCGCGCTGCTGGCCTTCGCTGCCGTGCTGGACCTGCACCTTGGCCACTTCCAGGTACCAGTCGCAGTATTCGTCCCAGACGAACTTGTAGATCGTCGCGGCGATATTGTCGAAGCGGAAGTCCTCGAAGCCCTTGGCCGCATCCTGCTCGGCGCGCTGCATCATGGAGATGATCCAGCGGTCGGCCGGCGACAGGTCGGCGTCGCTGGCGCTGCAATCCTTGCCTTCGGTATTCATCAGCACGAAGCGGGTCGCATTCCACATCTTGTTGCAGAAATTGCGATAGCCTTCGGCGCGGCCGAGGTCGAAGTTGATGCTGCGGCCCAGCGATGCATAGCTGGCCATCGTGAAGCGCACCGCGTCGGTGCCGAACGCGGCGATGCCGGCAGGGTATTCCTTGCGCGTCGCCTTCTCGATCTTCGGCGCGTCTTTCGGGTTCATCAGGCCGGTGGTGCGCTTGGCAACCAGTTCCTCGATGCCGATGCCGTCGATCAGGTCGATCGGGTCGAGCGTGTTGCCTTTCGACTTGGACATCTTCTGGCCGGACGAATCGCGCACCAGGCCGTGCACGTAGACCGTTTCGAACGGCACCTTGCCGGTGAAGTGGGTGGTCATCATCACCATCCGCGCCACCCAGAAGAAGATGATGTCGAAGCCGGTGACCAGCACCGACGACGGCAGGAACATCTTCATGTCCGGCGTTTCTTCCGGCCAGCCCATGGTCGAGAACGGCACCAGCGCCGACGAGAACCAGGTGTCGAGCACGTCGTCGTCGCGGCGCAGCAGGCCGGTGATGCCGGCCGCGCTGGCCTTGGCGTGCGCCTCTTCCTCGCTGCGGGCGACGATAATGTTGCCGGCGTCGTCATACCAGGCCGGGATGCGGTGGCCCCACCACAGCTGGCGCGACACGCACCAGTCCTGGATGTTGCCGAGCCACTGGTTGTAGGTGGTGCTCCAGTTTTCCGGCACGAACTTGATCTCGCCTGTAGCGACCTTGTCGAGCGCCACTTCGGCGATCGACTTGCCGGGGAAGAGGGTGCCTTCCGGCGCCGGCTTGCTCATGGCCACGAACCACTGGTCGGTCAGCATCGGCTCGATGACGACGCCGGTGCGGTCGCCGCGCGGCACTTTCAGCTTGTGCGGCTTGACCTCGACCAGCAGGCCGGCGGCGTCGAGGTCGGCGACGATCTGCTTGCGCGCGGCGAAGCGGTCCATGCCGCGGTAGGCGGCCGGCGCCTCGTCGCTGATCTTGGCGTCGAGCGTCAGGATGCAGATCATCGGCAGCTTGTTGCGCTGGCCGACAGCGTAGTCGTTGAAATCGTGGGCCGGCGTGATCTTCACGCAGCCGGTGCCGAACGCCTTGTCGGCGTACTCGTCGGCGATGACCGGGATTTCGCGGTCGGTCAGCGGCAATTTGAGCATCTTGCCGACGATGTCAGTGTAGCGCTCGTCGGTCGGGTCGACCGCGACGGCGACGTCGCCGAGCATGGTTTCAGGGCGGGTGGTGGCGACCGTCATGTGGCCGCTGCCGTCGGCCAGCGGGTACTTGATGTACCACATGAAGCCGTCTTCTTCCTCGTCCTGCGCCACTTCCAGGTCGGACACCGCGGTGCCGAGCACCGGGTCCCAGTTGACCAGCCGCTTGCCGCGGTAGATCAGGCCCTGTTCGAACAGGCGGACGAACACTTCGGTGACGACCTTCGAGCGCGGCTCGTCCATCGTGAAGTATTCGCGCGCCCAGTCCGGCGAAGTGCCCATGCGGCGCATCTGGCCGGTGATGATGTTGCCCGACTTCTCCTTCCACTCCCACACCTTCTCGACGAACTTTTCGCGGCCGAGGTCGTGGCGCGAGATTTTCTGGGCGTCGAGCTGGCGTTCGACGACGATCTGGGTGGCGATGCCGGCGTGGTCGGTGCCCGGGATCCAGGCCGTGTTATGGCCGCGCATGCGGTAGTAGCGGGTCAGGCCATCCATGATGGTCTGGTTGAAAGCGTGCCCCATGTGAAGGGTGCCGGTGACGTTCGGTGGCGGCAGCTGGATGCTGAACGACGGTTTGTCGGCGTCGGTGGTGGCGGCGAAGTAGCCGCGCTGTTCCCACTCGTTGCGCCAGAACTGTTCAATATCGGCTGGCTCGAAAGACTTGGCTAATTCCATGATTTTGGCTGGGCTTTTTGCGAAAACAGCCATTATAGATGACAGCCGCAAACGCTGCGCCGCCGGCCCCGCCTCTTTTTGCTGGGGAGCGACGCTGGATCCTGGTCGCAAAACCCAGCTCCGTCATCCTCACGCATGCGCGGATCCAATTCCGGTGCGCCGACAAAGCAGTCACCAGCGCCAACAAGTTTCTGAGAAATTGGATCCCCGCCTTCGCGAGGACGACGTCAAGAGGGCGCGATTTCGATATACGCCGCGCTGTGCAAAAAATGCGGCACAATATTGCCATGCTGAAAATCCTCGGAAAGTCCTCCTCGATCAACGTGCGCAAGGTGCTGTGGACCTGCGCTGAACTCGGCGTGCAGTACGAACACGAAGAGTGCGCCACCGGCGCGCCGGAATTGCTCGCGCTCAACCCCAACGCGCTGGTGCCGGTGATCGTCGACGATGGCCTGGTGCTGTGGGAGTCGAACACCATCTGCCGCTACCTGTGCGCCGAGCATGGCGATGGCGCCTTGCTGCCGGCGCCGCCGCGCGCGCGCGCGCTGGTCGAGCAGTGGATGGACTGGCAGGCAACCGAACTCAACACAGCCTGGCGCTATGCCTTCATGGCGCTGGTGCGCCGCAGCGCCGCGCATGCCGATCCGGCACAGGTGGCGGCCAGTTGCGCCGGCTGGAACCGGCTGCTCGGCATCCTCGACGAGCGCGTGGGCGCGACCGGCGCATTCGTCGTCGGCGATGATTTCAGCGTCGCCGACATCGTGCTGGGCCTGTCGATCAACCGCTGGCTGATGACGCCGCTGGAACGTCCCGCTTACCCGGCGCTGGCCGCGTATTACCGGCGGCTCGGCGCACGCCGCGGCTTCGCCGCCTTTTGCGCCAACGGCACGCCGTGAACGCGCTGCCGCCCGCGCCACGCAGAAGTTCCCGCGCTGTCCTGTACACCGTATAATTATTTCCTATTCGGACTTTGACTGTATCCCAAACAATGACCACAGCCACCAATTCCAAACGCCTGATCCTGCTCGTCGACGACGACGCGCTGTTGCTCGAATTTCTCGCCGAGGTGCTCGGCCATGCCGGCTACGAGACCGTCGCGGCGAACTCCGCGGCGGAAGCGATCCGCCGCATCGAAGCGCGCGAGCCCGACCTGGCCCTGCTCGACATCACCATGCCCGGCATGTCCGGCCTGGAACTGGCGCGCCACCTTCACGAGAACACGTCGGTGCCGTTCATGTTCCTGTCGGCCAATGTCGACGGCGACGTCGCCCGCCAGGCGGCCACCTACGGTGCCGTCGGCTTCGTCGTCAAGCCGGTCGATGCCCCGCGCCTGATGCCGGCGTTCGAAGCGAGCCTGGCCCGCGCCGACGAGATCCGCCAGTTGCGCCGTACCGAAGTGAACCTGAACGCGGCGCTGGCGGCCGGCCGCGAAACGAGCCTGGCGGTGGGCCTGCTGATGGGCCGCTTCCATACCGACCGCAACACCGCCTTCGAAGTGCTGCGCGACCATGCCCGCTCGAGCCGGCGCAAGATCAACGAGGTCGCCGACCAGCTGCTGGCGGCCGAGGAAGTGCTCAACAGCCTGCACGCCGGCTTCGCCAGCCGCGTCAAGCCGGCGAAGTAGGGCGCCGCACGCATCGATCTGTTGCCTCAATTATTAGAAAATTAAATGGTGCGCCGCCGCGTGCGCGGCGCCGAACTGGGTTATACTTGCCCCATGGGAATTGACAGCAATTCTCGCAGTTTGTAACCCTGCCTTGCTTTTCGCTCGTTACGCTCATCACAGCGCCGCCTTCCCCCTGCGGCCGACTTAAGTTGCCGGCCCCGCTCCGCCGATCCCATTTCCGTACTCACAGCTTGCCCCGCGCACGCGCTCGTCCGGAAATCAATCGTACTGGTTCACAGAAGGAGGTCGTGATGAAAGCGACTGCAATAATCATCCCCAAGAGCGCGCCCGAACGCGACATTTCCGCCGTGGTGGCGGGCGCCGACAGTGTGGGCGTCGCGGTGCCGCACATCCTGCACATCGACCGCGACAGCAGTTCGGCGCTGGCGCTGGCCGCCTTGCTGACGCCGGAGGCGCGCGTGACCCACGTGCCGACCCTGGCCGGCGCCCGCGCGCTGCTGCAGCAGCACATCTTTTCGGCGGTCGTCATCGATCCCGACCTGCCCGACGGCGACGCCGCCGAGCTGCTGCCGGTGCTGACCGCGATCCCGCTGCTGGTGTACTCGGCGCGCCAGCCGTCTTGGCGCGAGCGTTCCGGCGTGTATCTGGCCAAGCCGTGGGCGACGCCGCGCCAGCTGTGGACCACCATCGCCAAGCTGCTCGGCATCGCCAACCCAACCTGCGCCGGAGCCTGACATGATCGACACCGACCTGCGCACCATCCTGTACGTCGAGGACGACCTGCACGTGCGCACCACCGCCAAGCTGGTGCTCGAAGTCATCGGCAAATTCACCGTGCGCGATTGCAGCTCCGGCCACGAGGCGCTGATCGCGGCCGAGAACTTTCATCCCGACCTGATCCTGCTCGACGTCATGATGCCCGAGCTCGACGGCCTGGCGACGCTGGACCTGTTGCGCAGCATGCCGCACCTGGCCGAGACGCCGGCGCTGTTCGTCACCAGCCTGACCGCGCCGGCCGATATCGAGCGCTACCTCGACGCCGGCGCGATCGGCGTGATTGCGAAGCCGCTGGTGCCGCTGCGCCTGGCCGGCCAGGTCCACGCGCTGTGGGAGCGGCGCCCGCAGACAGCCTGACGGCCAGCGTGCCGCGCCCGCGGCTGTTATCATGAATGCACCTTATTACCAGACACGGGAGCAACATGAAAACCAGGGCAGCGATTGCATGGAAGGCGGGCCAGCCGCTTACGATCGAAGAGGTCGAACTGGAGGGGCCGAAGGCGGGCGAGGTGCTGGTCGAGATCAAGGCGACCGGCATCTGCCACACCGATTACTTCACCCTGTCCGGCGCCGATCCGGAAGGCATTTTCCCCGCCATCCTCGGCCATGAGGGCGCCGGCATCGTCGTCGACGTCGGCCCCGGCGTGACCAGCCTGCGCCGCGACGACCATGTGATTCCCCTCTACACGCCGGAATGCCGCCAGTGCAAATTCTGCCTGTCGCGCAAGACCAACCTGTGCCAGGCGATCCGCTCGACCCAGGGCCGCGGCCTGATGCCCGACGGCACCAGCCGCTTCTCGATCGGCGGCAAGCCGATCCATCACTACATGGGCACGTCGACGTTCTCGAACTACATCGTGGTGCCGGAGATCGCGCTGGCCAAGGTGCGTTCCGACGCGCCGTTCGACAAGATCTGCTACATCGGCTGCGGCGTCACCACCGGCGTCGGCGCGGTGCTGTTTACCGCCAACGTCGAAGCCGGCGCCAACGTCGTCGTGTTCGGGTTAGGGGGCATCGGCCTGAACGTCATCCAGGCCGCGCGCATGGTCGGCGCCGACAAGATCATCGGCGTCGACATCAATCCGGCGCGCGAGGAGATGGCGCGCAAGTTCGGCATGACCCACTTCGTCAATCCGACCACCTCCGAGAACGTCGTCGACGACATCATCAGCCTGACCGACGGCGGCGCCGACTACAGCTTCGAGTGCATCGGCAACACCACGACGATGCGCCAGTCGCTCGAGTGCTGCCACAAGGGCTGGGGCCAGTCGATCATCATCGGCGTGGCGCCGGGCGGGGCGGAGATTTCGACGCGGCCGTTCCAGCTGGTGACCGGGCGCGTGTGGAAAGGTTCCGCGTTCGGCGGCGCGCGCGGGCGCACCGACGTGCCGAAGATCGTCGACTGGTATATGGACGGCAAGATCAACATCGACGACCTGATCACGCACCGCCTGCCGCTCGAGCGCATCAACGAAGGCTTCGACCTGATGAAGAGCGGCGAGTCGATCCGCTCGGTCGTCATTTTCTAAATTTGCCGCAAGACCGTTGGGTCTGGCTGACGGGGACGCCGAGTCCCTGAGGGGCCAGACCCCGGTGTAGTCGCGTGTTCGCGCCATCCACCCCTCAAGAACCGCAGTTCATCGCAGCTCGCTGTCCCCCTCCTCAAATTCGCCCTAATCTCCATCCTGCCGCGCTGCCCGCGCAAAGTAGAAAAATACTTCTAGACTTTTTAATCTAGATATTTTATTCTAGTTTCACGACATGGAGACCGCATGAACCTGCCACACCGCCCAGGAAGCACCCGATGAACGCGCTTGCCTGGGCGTTGCTCGACTTCGTCTGGCAGGGCGCGCTGGTCGGCTGCGCCGCCTCGCTGATTCTTTGCCTGCTGCGCAGTGCGCGCCCGCAAACCCGCTACGTTGTCGCTTGCGCCGCCTTGCTGTTGTGCGCGGCGCTGCCGATGGCCGGCACGCTGTATCGGCTGTTCGATGCGCAGGCCGCCACCACCAGCCTGATGCCGCTGGCGCTGCCCGACACGGCCGCTGCTGCCGCACACGATCGCGCCGCGCCGGCCGCCGCCAGCGTCGCGTCCTGGGAGCAGGCCCTGCAGTCGCGCCTGCCGCTGGTGATGCTGCTGTGGTCCGCCGGCGCCGGCGCGCTGGCGTTGCGCATGCTGTGCGGTCTGCTGTGGGTGCGCCGCCGCAGCCACCCCGCCAACTGCCGCGCCGACCCCGCCTGGCAGGGCAGGGTGGAGCGCCTCGCCGCACGCTTCGGCATCGCCACGCCGGTGCGGCTAGGCCTGGTCGACGATCTGCCCGGCCCGGTCACCGCCGGCTGGTGGCGGCCGGTGATCCTGCTGCCGGCCTCGCTTGCCAGCGGCATGCCGGTGCATCTGCTCGAAGCGCTTCTGGCGCACGAACTGGCCCACATCCGCCGCCACGACTACCTGGTCAACCTGGTCCAGAGCGCGATCGAGGTCGTGCTGTTCTATCACCCCGCAGTCTGGTGGCTGTCCAAACGCATCCGGCTCGAACGCGAACAGGTGGCCGACGACCTCGCCGCGGGCGTGCTGGGCGAACCGCGGCGCCTGGCGCTGGCCTTCTCCGAGCTGGACCGTTTCCAGCTTTCCACCACTCCCCAACTCGCCCACGCGGCACACGGAGGAAATCTCATGAATCGCATCAAACGCCTGGTCCGTCCCGAATCCGAACCGCTGAACTGGAAGATGGCGCTGCCGATCCTCGGCCTGGCCTGCGCCGGCGCCGCGTTCTACGCCAACGCGCAACCGGCGCCGGCGCCTCAGCCCGCATCCGAGAGGACCTTGTCGGTGCGCGGCGGCACCGAGCAGCCTTACGCGCTGGTGCGGCCAGGCGAACGCGGCACCCAGGGCAGCGGCAGCAGCGCCGACTGGAAAGCAATCGCTGCGGCGAAGCGCGCAATTGCCGGCGAGTTCCTGTGGTTCCGCGACGGTGGCAAGGCGTATGTGGTGCGCGACCCGGCGGTGCTGGCCAAGGTGGTCGACGCGTGGGCGCCGGTGCAGCGCCTTGGCGACGAGATGGATGTCTTCGGCCGCGAGATGGATCAGCACGGCAAAGCGATGGAAACGCTCGGCCGCAAGATGGAACGCGAGGGCCGGCAAGCGCAACTGGCCGGCCGCGGCGACATGAGGCAAGGCGAGCGCCAGATCGAAAAGCTCGGGCGCGACCAGGAGCGGCTCGGCCGCCAGATGGAAAAACTGGGCCGCGAAATGGAACGTGCCGATGCCGCGCGGCGCGAGACGCTGCATCGGCAAATGGACGAACTCGGCAAGCAGATGAACGCACTGGGCCGGCAAATGGAGCAGCAGGGCGAAGCGCTGGGTCACGCGGCGTCGCGCCAGGCGCACGCGCCGATGCAAGAGATCGGCCGCCAGATGGAGGAGGCCGGCAAGCCGATGGATTCACTGGGCAAGAAGATGGACGTGCTTGGCAAGCAGATCGATGCCGAAGCCCGCACCGCCGAGAAGACGATGCGCGTGCTGATCCGCGACGCCATCGCGAAGGGCCTCGCATCGCCGGCGCCCGCCGCCTGAGCCATCAACTGTCCGATCGTCGGGCAGTCGTGGCACCGGGCTCAGGTATGATATTCGGACATCGTCTTTATGAAATGTCCGAATGTCAGACCTGACACCAGCTTTTTTGTGTGATATTCGGACATCGTCTTTATGAAATGACCGAATGTCAGACCTGACACCAGCTTTTTTGTGCGAGCAAATGGCTTGCCGCGACCACTGAAGGAACGCCCGATGACCCTGCAGTCCCAACCCCGCGCCGCACGCCGCTTTGCCGGCCGCGTTGTCGTTGCCGCCGTCATCTGCGGCGGCGGCTTCAGCGCCTTGGCAGCGCACGCCGAGCCGACGCCGGCGCCAGGCGCCCAGACCTACGACATCGCGATGATGTTCACCACCCCGACCACCAAGGCCGCGCCGCGGCTGCGCGTGCGCGCCACCGAGCAGTTCAAGGTGCAATTCGACGACAAGGGCAAGAAGATGACGGCGGCGTTCGTCCTCACTCCGGTCGGAACCAAAGAAGTCCGGCTCGAAGGCACCGTCGAATGCGGCAACCGCACGCCGGCGCGGCCGATCCTGCTCACGCACCTCGGCGCGACGGCCACCGTCAAGGTGCAGGAAACCGGCACGCCCGGCTGCGAACTGGCCATGGTCGTGACGCAGGCAGCGATGGGCGTGCCGGCCAGATAGGCTGGCTGAGCGCGGCCGGCCTCAGTGCTGCGCGATCTGGCCGCGCCACGCGCCGGTTTCGCTGCCGCGCTGCTCGAGCATCTCCTTGAAGCGCTGCAAGCTTGTACGCGCTTGCATCCGCACCGCGCCGATCGCGTCGCCGACCTTTTCCACCGCGCCTTCCGGTTCGTACTCGAGTTGCAGCATGATCCGGGCGACACCGTCGGACAGCTTGTGGAAGGTGACGACGCCGCCGTTGCGCGCGCCGCTCACGCTGCGCCAGGCGATGCGCTTGTCGGGAATCTGCTCGGTGATCTCGGCATCCCATTCCTTTTCTTCGCCGGCCACCTTGGCGCGCCAATGCAGGTGCCGGTCGTCCAGCTGCCTGACCTCCAGCACGTTTTCCATAAACTTCGGAAACTCCGCGAACTGGGTCCACTGGTTGTACGCGGTCCTGACCGGCACGTTCACTTCACACGATTCCTCAATGGTCGACATGCCATGGGAATGGCGGTTTTTCTTGAGCTGCTTGGACAGCATCATTCCGCCGACCGCCAGCGCGGTCACTGCAACGACTCGATTCAACATTTTGCGTTCTCCTCAAATCCGGGCGTACCCGCTTTGGACGCTTAAATTCGCGACCGAGTTCCGCCGCCAGGCCGCTTGGGGACGGCGGGGGACGACCCCCGGCAGGTATAATGACGGGATGCAGAACCTCCTCCACAACCTCAATGCCGAACAACTCGCCGCCGTCACGCTACCCCAGCAAAGCGCCCTGATCCTCGCCGGCGCCGGCTCCGGCAAGACGCGCGTGCTGACCACCCGCATCGCCTGGCTGATCCAGACCGGGCAGGTGTCGCCGGCCGGGATCATGGCGGTGACGTTTACCAACAAGGCGGCAAAGGAAATGCTGACGCGGCTGTCGGCGATGTTGCCGGTCAGTACACGCGGCATGTGGATCGGCACCTTCCACGGCCTGTGCAACCGCTTTCTGCGCACGCACTACCGCGACGCCGCATTGCCGCAGGCATTCCAGATCCTCGATTCGCAAGACCAGCTGTCGATGATCAAGCGCCTGCTCAAGGCCAACAATGTCGACGATGAAAAGTACCCCGCCAAGAACCTGCAGTACTTCATCAACAACGCCAAGGACCAGGGCCTGCGCGCCAACAAGGTCGAGGCCTACGACCCGATCGAACGCAAGATGGTCGAGCTGTACGAGCTGTACGACCAGCAATGCCAGCGCGAGGGCGTGGTCGATTTCGCCGAGCTGCTGCTGCGCTCGTTCGAACTGCTGCAGCGTAACCAGCCGCTGCGCGAGCATTACCAGGCGCGCTTCAAGCACATCCTGGTCGACGAGTTCCAGGACACCAACGACCTGCAGTACAACCTGCTGAAGCTGCTGGCCGGCCATGGCGAGCAGTTTGGCGGCGCCCTGTTCGCGGTCGGCGATGACGACCAGAGCATCTACGCCTTCCGCGGCGCCAACGTCGGCAACATGAGCGCCTTCGAGCGCGAGTTCCGCGTCGAGAACCTGATCAAGCTGGAGCAGAATTACCGCTCGCATGGCCACATCCTCGACAGCGCCAACCAGCTGATCGCCAACAACAGCAAGCGCCTCGGCAAGAACCTGCGCACCGACGCCGGCCACGGCGAGCCGGTGCGCATCTACGAAGCGTCGTCCGACCTCGAAGAAGCGCAGTGGCTGATCGAAGAGATCAAGAGCCTGATCGCCGACGGCGCCGCGCGCAGCGAGATCGCCATCCTGTACCGCTCCAACGCGCAGTCGCGCGTGATCGAGCACGCGCTGTTCGCCGCCGGCTTGCCGTACACCGTGTACGGCGGCCAGCGCTACTTCCAGCGCGCCGAGGTCAAGCACGCGATCGCCTACCTGCAGCTGATGGACAATCCGCACAACGATTCGGCCTTCCTGCGCGTGGTCAATTTCCCGACGCGCGGCATCGGCATGCGCTCGATCGAAACCCTGCAGGCCGCCGCCGAGCAGTACGGCGTCTCGCTGTACGCCGCAGTGCCTTACGTGACCGGCAAGTCCGGCAGCTCGCTCGGCGCCTTCGTCAAGCTGGTCGAAGGCGCGCGCTTCGAGACCCAGCAGCTGGCCTTGCCCGAGATGGTGCGCGTGGTGCTGGAGGCGAGCGGCCTGCTGACCCACTACGGCAATGAAAAGGAAGGCGCCGACCGCATCGAAAACCTCGAGCAGATGGTCAGCGCCGCCACGCACTTCGTCCAGGAAGAGGGCTTCGGCCAAGGCGCGCCGGCGCACCTGGGGCCGCGCGCGCAGGCGCAGGCCGGCGAGGCGATTCTGAATCAGGACGGCATCGAGATCCTCGACGCCGACGCGCCGCTGCCGACCGTGATGTCGCCGCTGTCGGCGTTCCTGTCGCACGCGTCGCTGGAAGCGGGCGACGCCCAGGCGCAGGCCGGCCAGGACGCGCTGCAGCTGATGACGGTGCACTCGGCCAAGGGCCTCGAATTCGATGCGGTCTTCATCACCGGGCTGGAAGAGGGCTTGTTCCCGCACGAAAGCAGTTCGCGCGAGCTCGATGGGGTCGACGAAGAGCGGCGCCTGATGTACGTGGCGATCACGCGCGCCAAGAAGCGGCTGTACATGAGCTTCACCCAGCAGCGCATGCTGCACGGCCAGACGCGCTACAACATGAAGTCGCGCTTCTTCGACGAGCTGCCGGAGCCGGCGCTCAAGTGGATGTCGCCGCGGGTGCAGGCGCAGTGGTTCGGCAACAAGAAAAACGCCTGGGACGACGCCAAGTTCAACAGTTCCGGCTCGGACAACAAGATCGCCCAGCAGATCACGCAGAAGCAGGCGGGGCCCGGCTGGCGCATCGGCGAATCGGTCGAGCACGCCAAGTTCGGCGAAGGCGTCATCGTCAACATCGAAGGCAGCGGCGGCAATGCGCGCGCGCAGATCAACTTCGGCCGCGCCGGCATGAAGGTGCTCGACCTGTCGGTGGCCAAGCTCGAACGCCTGGCGCGGTAAATCTTTGTCTGGTCGCGCTATCGCAAGAGCCCTTGTCACAGGGCTTTTTTTACACCAATTGCAGATGAGATGCTAAATTATTAATGCTTGGCGTGAATTTTGCAATACGGTAGAGTAAGGCGCATTACTCATCCACAGAGCTTCAGAAGTCCGCAGCGACATTGGGCGCCTATGAGCATTCAAATTGTAGAAATTATCGGCCGATCTACCCAGGGAGTTACGAAACCGTTCATTTGCCGAGGCGAGGATGACGAAGTCTATTTTGTGAAAGGCTTCGGGGCCGGCAGAAGAAGCCTCATTTGCGAGTGGGTGGCTGGACGTCTCGCCACCCGGTTGGGATTGCCAGTAGCGCCCTTTGAAATCGTTCAAATACCCGAAGCTCTTATTTCGCTTGGTTCCCGGGAGGATATTGCTGAGCTCGGCGCAGGGCTGGCCTTCGGGTCGCGAAGGCTGACGGTGGTTGAATTATCGCGTTCCCACCTGGCCCATGTTTCAATCTCACTTCAGCGGGCTGTGCTCGCTTTCGATTGGTGGGTGCGAAACGGCGATCGGACCCTCAGCGAGGATGGCGGCAACCCAAATCTGTTCTGGGATGTCGAAACTCAACAGCTAGTCGTGATCGACCATAACCAGGCCTTTGACGAAGATTTTTCCGAGAAAAGCTTTTCCGAGCTTCATGCGTTTCACGAACAAATCGATGGCCTGTGCGGTGACTGGGTGCTGCGTCAGGAGTTCTGCGCTCGATTTGACGATGCCTTGGCGGGGTGGGATGAAATCTGCAATACTGTTCCCGAGGAGTGGTGGTTCGTCGACTCGGAGCAAACAATAGTCACCAACTTCGAACGAGATAAGGTTCGACAACTTCTGTCGGCGTATCAGAATGATGAATTCTGGAATATGAAGAAATGAACAAGATTCCCTGTCTGTACTCAATCGTTCAATTTGCTCCCTTCGTTGAAACGGGCGAGTTTGCGAACGTCGGAATCTTGATGATCGCACCTGAGCAAGGTTTTTTCGCTTTCAAATTGATGGGGCGGCGTCATTCCAGAGTTACGCATTTCTTCGAGCAATTGGAATCGCAAGTTTTCCGTTCCACGATGAATGCCTTGCGCGAGGAATTGGAGCGGGCTGGAAGAGTCCTACGTGAAAGTGGCCTTGATCGCCGCCGCAAGACCAGTGACGTAGAGTTCGCTCGACGACTCTTCTTGGATATCATCAGACCGCGTGAAACGGTAATAAAATTTAGCGAACTAAGAGCGGTCCTCGTGGACGATCCTGGCGTTAAACTCGAGGAGCTGTATGGCCATTACGTCGAGAGGGATTTTGTCACTCGTAAATATCATGAGGCAGTGCTCGAGCGAGGAATGAGAAGATGGCTGTGGGAGGCACGAATTGCGGACAGATATACCAAACTCGATGTGGGAAATGACGGCTACCACGTCACGTTTCCATTCGTAGAGAAGCGTGAGGAACGCTTAGTGCGGGCAATCAAACCGTTGCACCTTGCCCAAGATCAGCCTAGCAAGATTCTAGATCATGGCGGGCAATGGATTTTTCGCCTCAATACCCTCAAACGTAAACACTTTTTACCAGAGAGGGTCCTGCTTGCTGTAGGGGGGCCAAAGGAAATCGACGGGCCGCGGCGCCAGGCGTATGACGAGATCGTGGACACTTTGAAAGATACCGGCGTGACAGTGTTGCCGTTCTTAGCTAAAGAACAGATTCTTGAATTTATTGGGGCCGAGCTTACCTTGCAGCGCTGAGCACCCTTAATCTTTTTTCTTCATCAGGCCGGCGAGGGCCGCGAAAGGATTGTGGGTTGCGGCCTGCATCTCCGGCGCCTGCAAACCGGCGCCGCGGTCAGCTTCCAGATAGCGCGAGTGCTCGTTATCGTGGCAGTACAGGCACAACAGCTCCCAGTTGCTGCCGTCGGGCGGGTTGTTGTCGTGGTTGTGGTCGCGATGGTGGACCGTCAGCTGCGACACGTTGGCGTTGGTGAATTCGCGCATGCAGCGGCCGCAAATCCACGGATACATCTTCAGTGAACGCGCCCGGTAGCCCGTTTCGCGCGTCTCCGCGGCCTTGCGGGCGTCGGCGACGATCTTGTCGAGCCGTGCTGGGTCCGGTTTTTTCGCAATCATGACTTTACTTGTCCAGATAGAACACTGCGCAGGCGTCGAACGGCGTCTTCTCGGTCGCGTGGCGGATCTTCAGCTCGGCGCAGTCTTCCACCACCAGGCTGCGCCAGTTCGGCACGCCTTCCTTGGCGAACAGCGCGTTCGCTTTCGAGCTGATGCCCAGGTCGAGCGCGAGGACGGCGTTGCGCTTGCCCGTCGGCGCATAGTTGACCGAGCGGATCTCGAAGCCGAACGTCTCCATCCAGCCTTCCCACAGCCCTTTTTCGGTGCCGGCAATGATCTTGCCGAACATGTCCTTCAGCGACACACCCTTCTTGACCATGCCCAGCAGCGGCTGCAGCGACGGCGCCTGCAGCGGATCGCGGTTGCGCTTGCCGGCGCCGCGTTCGTTGATCGCCTTCATCTCTTTCGAGAAGATCGCTTCGCGCGGCGAATACTCGCGGGTGCGCGTGTACAAATCGGCGTCGAGGAAGGGGTTGGCGGCGCGCTCGGCGCTCGGCTCGGCGCGCTTCTTGGGAGCTGCTGGCTTGGTGGTGGTGTTCATTGGTATCGATCTGGATGCGTGGTGTGTGACGCGCAGTTTAACATTGCGCGCCTCACAGCGCCGCGCCGGGCTTGCCTTTCAGCTCGGGCACGCCGAACACCTGGCGGTAGCCGGCGTACATCGCGCACTGCAGCAGCAGGATGAACAGGAAGGCCACCCAGGTCAGCACGATGCGTCCGATCGAGGCGTTGCCCAGCACCATCAAGAGCACGACGGTCGTGGCGAGGAACATGCCGAACCAGGCCATCAGCATGACCATGAACACGCGCAGCGAGCGCACCACGGCAAAGAAACTGAAGAAGATCGCCTTGGCCGGCGGCATCTGTTGCCAGTACACCAGCGGCGCCGCGAAGCACAGCACGACCACCGTGGCCACCTGCAGCAGGGCGATCACCAGCACGCCCATCAGGTCGGACGGATCGACCACAGGGCTGGCGGCCGGCGTGGCAGCCTGTTTCCAGAACGAATCGCCGATCATCAGGTAGGCCATCAGCGTGAGCACTGCGGTGACGGCGAGGTAGGCCAGGCCGACCTTGCACAGGCTGAACACCACCGGCTTGCGAAAGCCCGTCAGCAGCACCACCGGGGTGACGCGCTGGTTATGGTCGATCATCAGGCAGGCTTGCATCAAGGCCATGCTGAACGACGGGATCAGCACGACGGCGGCGATCTGGCCCAGCAGCGGGATGTTGCCGAGCACGATGCTGAGCAGCACGTTGGCGAACATCACCGTGGTCAGCGCCGCCGGCTGCTTGCGGAACAGCTCCATCGCCTGCTTGAGCCAGGACCAGCCGGTCTTTGCCGGAAGGGCGCTCATGCGAACAAGCCCGGCGCGGGGGTGGCGATGCGCTCGCGCAGGATGCGTTCGAAGTGGGTCGGGTCGTGCGGGGTCAGCATTTCCGCCTCCCGCGGCAGGTAAAAGTCATACAGGCGCGACAGCCAGAAACGCAGCGCGGCGGCGCGCAGCATCGCTTGCCAGGAGGCGCCTTCCTCCGGCGTGAACGGGCGTACCGCATGGTAGGCGTCGAGCATGGCGCGCACGCGCGCTGCGTCCAGCACGCCGGTGTCCGGCGCGATGCACCAGTCGTTGACGGTGACGGCCAGGTCGAACAGCCAGCTGTCGCAGCCGGCGAAGTAGAAATCGAAAAATCCGGTCAGCCTGTCGCCGTCGAACATGACGTTGTTGCGGAACAGGTCGGCATGCACCGGCCCGCGCGCCAGGCGCCGGTAGGCGTCGCCGGCGGCGTACGCCTGCTGGAAAGCCATCTCCGCGCGCAGCAGGGCAGCGTTGTCGCCCGACAGGAACGGCAGCACTTTCGGCGTCGTCTCGCTCCACCAGTCGAGGCCGCGCAAGTTCGGCTGGCTGAGCGGGAAGTCGCGCGCCGCCAGGTGCATGCGCGCCACCATCGCCCCAACCGCCGCGCAATGGGCCGGCTGCGGATCCATCTGCGATGTGCCGTCGAGCTTGCTGACGATGGCGGCCGGCTTGCCGTGCAGCGCCACCACCAGCTCGCCGCGGTCGTTGGCCACCGGCGCCGGCACCAGCACGCCACGATCGGCGAGATGGCGCATCAGCTGCAGGTAGAACGGCAGTTGCTCGAACGTCAGGTTCTCGAAGATCGTCAGGACGAACTCGCCGCGCTCGGTGGTGATGAAGAAATTGCTGTTCTCGATGCCGGAGGCGATGCCCTTGATCGCGATTGCTTTGCCTAGGGGAAATTGCTCGATCCAGTGGGTGAGGTCATCCAGACTGACCGCGGTGAAGACTGCCATGTGCGAGCGAAAGATAAGGTGGTAGGGGGAATCGGGACACGGCGCCGCGCGCGGGCCGTGCCGGTGCGGTCGTGCTTATCGGGCCTTCGGCGGCAGTGGCGGCGGCGGCGGCGCTTCCGCCGTCACGCCGGCGGCCGCTGCCTCGGCCGCTTCGCGTTCCGTTTGCTTCTTGCGGAACAGGTCGAATTCGAGCACCTTCCACTGCGGCGGGCGCAAGGTGCCGCTGGCCGGGTCGCCCGGTTGCGCCACGGCGCCGGCGGGATTGGCCTTCATCGTGTAGGTGCTCTTGCCGCTGGTGACTTCGACTTCGGTGACGCGGCCGCCGTCGCGCTTCTCGGTGACCTTGACCGGGCTGCGGTCCTTCGACGTGATGGTGGCGGGAATGTCGCTGCCTTCTTCGATGCGTTCCAACTTCGGCGACGGCGTAGTGGGTGTCTGCTGCGCTTGGGCAAGGCTACCTTGCGCGAGCAGACCCAGCAGCAAAGCTTTCCAAACAGAAGTAGTGCGCAACATGATGGTCCACCTTGTGATTCGTTATATGTCATTGTAACAAATCGACACCGTTGCCAGTGAAATGTGTCGAATCGATCCCCATATGGAGAGCATACCGCGTTGCGCATCGTTGCGTTTTTTCCATGCTGGATTCTGCGATAATGCCAGACACTTCGCCGGCCTCGCCCGGCCTCACTCTCAGTTAGCGCCATGCAAAATACCCTGTTGTTAGTCGACGGTTCCAGTTACCTGTACCGCGCGTTTCACGCCCTGCCAGACCTGCGCAGCCCGGACGGCCATCCCACCGGCGCCATGCACGGCATGGTCAACATGCTGCGCCGCCTGCGCGCCGATTATCCGGCCGCCTACATCGCCTGCGTGTTCGATGCCAAGGGCAAGACCTTCCGCGACGACATGTATCCGGACTACAAGGCGACGCGCGCGTCGATGCCGGACGACCTGCGCCTGCAGATCGAGCCGATCCACGAGGCCGTCAAGCACATGGGCTGGCCGATCCTGATGGTCGACGGCGTCGAGGCCGACGACGTCATCGGGACGCTGTCGGTGCAGGCGTCCGCGCTCGGCATGAACACCATCGTCTCGACCGGCGACAAGGACCTGGCGCAGCTGGTCAACGACAAGGTTATGCTGATCAACACGATGACCAACGAGAAGCTCGACGAAGCCGGCGTGCTGGCCAAGTTCGGCGTCGCGCCGGACCGCATCGTCGACTACCTGACCTTGATCGGCGACAGCGTCGACAACATCCCGGGCGTGATGAAGTGCGGGCCGAAGACGGCGCTCAAATGGCTGGCCGCGCACGGCAGTCTGGAAGGCGTGATGGAGAACCACGCCAAGATCACCGGCGCCGTCGGCGAGAACCTGCGCGCCGCGCTCGAGTGGCTGCCGCAAGGGCGCGCGCTGATCACCGTCAAGTGCGACTGCGACCTGTCGGCGCACATGGTGTCGATCACCGAAACGCTGATCGGCCAGCCGGAGAACCTCGACGGCATGAAGGACTTCTTCCAGCGCTACGGCTTCAAGACGCTGCTCAAGGAAATCGTCGGCAACCCGAACGCCGGCCGCCCGCAGGGTCCGGCGCTCAATTCGCCCGAAGGCGACCTGTTCGGCGAGCCGCAGCTGGTGCCGTTGATCCGCGGCGAGTACGCCACCATCACCACTGAAGCCGATCTCGACCGCTGGCTGGCGCTGATCGACGGCGCCGCGCTGACCTCGATCGACACCGAAACGACGTCGACCGAGCCGATGACGGCGCAGCTGGTCGGCATCGCCCTGTCGGTGGAACCCGGCAAGGGCGCCTACATTCCGCTGGCGCACCGCTACGCCGGCGTGCCGGAACAGGTGCCGCGCGAGCTGGCGCTCGCCAAGCTGAAGGGCTGGCTGGAAAACCCGGACAAGCCGAAGGTCGGCCAGAACCTCAAGTACGACACCCACGTGTTCGCCAACCACGGCATCGGCCTGCGCGGCATCGTCGACGACACGCTGCTGCAGTCGTACGTGTTCGAGTCGCACAAGGCGCACGACACCGACAACATGGCGCTGCGCCACCTCGGCTACACGACCATCCCGATGGCCGACGTCTGCGGCAAGGGCGCCGGCCAGATCTGCTTCGACCAGGTCGAGCTGGCGCGCGCCACCGAATACGCCGGCGAGGACGCCGACATCACGCTGCGCCTGTACCAGGCCATGAAGGGCCACGTCGACAGCGATGCCAAGCTCGACTTTATCTACCGCAAGATCGAACTGCCGACCTCGGTCGTGCTGCAGAAGATCGAGCGCAACGGCGTGCTGATCGACGCCGCGCTGCTCGACGTGCAGTCGGGCGAACTGGGCGCGCGCATCATGGAACTGGAAGCGAAAGCGCACGAACTGGCCGGCGGCCCGTTCAACCTTGGTTCGCCCAAGCAGATCGGCGAGATCTTTTTCGGCAAGCTGCAGCTGCCGGTGATCAAGAAGACGCCGAGCGGCGCGCCGTCGACAGACGAGGAAGTGCTCCAGAAGCTGGCCGAGGATTTCCCGCTGCCGAAGGTGCTGCTGGAATACCGCGGCATTTCCAAGCTGAAGTCGACCTACACCGACAAGCTGCCGAAGATGGTCAACCGCGACACCGGCCGCGTGCACACCAACTACGCGCAGGCAGTGGCGGTGACGGGGCGCCTGTCGTCGAACGACCCGAACCTGCAGAACATCCCGATCCGCACCGCCGAGGGGCGGCGCATCCGCGAAGCCTTCATCGCCGCGCCCGGCAACGTCATCGTGTCGGCCGACTATTCGCAGATCGAGCTGCGCATCATGGCGCACATCTCGGAAGACGAGGCGATGCTGCGCGCGTTCGCCGAAGGCGTCGACATCCACAGCGCCACCGCCGCCGAGATTTTCGGACTGGCCCCGGGCGACGTCGACAGCGAGCAGCGCCGCTACGCAAAAGTGATCAACTTCGGCCTGATCTACGGCATGAGCGCGTTCGGCCTGGCCACCAACCTCGGCGTCGAGCGCGCCGCCGCCCAGAGCTACATCGACAAGTACTTCGCCCGCTTCTCGGGCGTCAAGGCGTACATGGACGACACGCGGATGCAGGCGAAGGCGCGCGGCTACGTCGAGACCGTGTTCGGGCGCCGCTTGTGGCTGCCCGAAATCAATTCGCCGAACGGGCCGCGCCGCCAGGGCGCCGAACGGGCCGCGATCAACGCGCCGATGCAGGGCACCGCGGCCGACCTGATCAAGCTGGCGATGATCGCCGTGCAGGACTGGATCGAAAAGGACGCGCTTGCCACCCGCATGATCATGCAGGTGCACGACGAGCTGGTGCTGGAAGTGCCGCAGTCGGAGCTGGAGCTGGTCAAGGTGAAGCTGCCGGAACTGATGGCCGGCGTCGCCACGCTGAAGGTGCCGCTGCTGGCCGAGGTAGGCATCGGCAACAACTGGGACGAGGCGCATTAAAGCGTTGCTGTGGGGTAATAGCAACGTTAAATTGTCGGCTTGGCAAGACGGGATTGTAAGAAGTGTAAGCGGAGGTTTCAAGGTGCGGTAACGTACGTATAAGTTGCCGTATGGATAGTAGGCTGTCCTTACAGTGCAGTCTGGCTGAGAGCAGTTCTCAAATCCGTACAACTACAAAAGAGGCAACTTCATGCGTAAAAACGTCATCCGTACCGGCCTGCTGGCCAGCACCGCGATCGCCGCGGCAACCCTGGTCGCCTGCGGTGGCGGCGGCGGCGGCAGCACCCCCGCGCCGACTCCGACCGCGACGATGGGCACGCTGGCGGTATCGATGACGGACGCGCCGGCCTGCGGCTTCGACGCCGTCAACGTCACCGTCAACAAGGTGCGCGTGCACCAGAGTTCGACGGCGAGCGACACCGACGCCGGCTGGACCGACATCACGCTCAGCCCGGCCAAGAAGATCAACCTGTTGAACCTGACCAACGGCGTGCTCGAGTCGCTCGGCCAGACCTCGCTCGCGCCCGGGCGTTACACCCAGCTGCGCCTGGTACTCGACGCCAATGCCGGCACCGGCCTGGCCAACTCCGTGGTCCGTACCGGCACCACCGTCGAAACGACGCTGGAAACGCCGAGCGCCACCCAAAGCGGCATCAAGCTGGTCAACGAGTTCGACATCGCCGCCGGCCAGAAGGTCGACCTGGTGCTCGACTTCGACGCCTGCAAGTCCGTGCTCACCAAGGGCAACGGCAAGTACCTGCTGAAGCCTGTCATCAAGGTGGTCCCGACCGCGGTCAACGGCATCTCCGGCTTCGTCAGCACCGCGCTGCTGGGTAGCCGCGTGATGGTGTCGGCGCAGCAGAACGGCGTCATCGTCAGTTCGACGGCGCCGAGCTCGACCGGTGAATTCTTCCTGTCGCGCCTGGTGCCCGGCAACTACGACGTCGTCATCACCGCCGACGACCGCGCCGCTTCGGTGATCGGCGCCGTGCCGGTCGCCACTACCACCAGCACCACCTCGCTGAGCACGGCCGCGGCGCCGATCGCGCTGGCCACCAGCACCTCCGGCTCGATCAGCGGCACGGTCACGCTGACGCCGGCGAGCGCCACCGAGCCGGCGTTCGTCGCCGCCAAGCAGTCGTTCGCGGCCGGGCCGACGGTGACCATCAAGTACCAGGGCGCCGACCTGGCGACCGGCGCCTACACGCTGGCGCAGTTGCCGATAGCCGCGCCGCAGTACACCGCCTACAGCGCCACCTTGCCGCTGGTGTTTACCCAGAACCTGACCAGCACGCCTGGCACCGGCAAGTACAAGGTCGACGTCTCGGCCACTGGCTACACCGCCAAGTCGATCGCCGCGGTCGATATCGCCACCGCCAACCAGTCGAACGTCAACTTCGCACTGGTGCCTTGACCACGACGGCAACGGACGCGATGCCGTCCTTGCCCGCTGATTCGCCGCCGCCGCTGATCGCGGCGGCGGTATTTGTCATCCGGCATGGCAAATAGTGACGGAAGTACTCTTCAAAAAGTTGCAATTTGTGCGTAGCGATGCATTTTTCAACACTATTTCCGGTCTATGTGTGTTTGCGAACGGAAATATCCAGGGTGCTCTGTAGCATTGCCTGTAGGAAAAGACAGATATCTTAACCGCAATATTCGAACCAATATTAGGGCTCATCATGAAACCATCCGGCCGCCGTCTGCGTCTCCTTTCTCTATCAGTGATTGCGCTGGCTTCGCTAGCCGCTTGCGGCGGGGGCGGCGGCGGGTCGTCGACGAGTTCCACCCCGGTAGGGACGCCGGCGCCTGCGCCGGCGCCCGCACCAGCGCCGGCCCCCGCGCCGGCACCAACTCCGGCGCCGACGCCATCGCCGACCGCGCCGCCGCCGCCGGTGGCCGATCAGGCGCCCGCGCCGACCTGGACGTTTCCGCCGCCGGTGACGTCGACGCCGACGCCCACTCCGACGCCGACGCCCACGCCCACTCCGACGCCGACGCCCACTCCAACGCCGACGCCGACCCCGACGCCGACGCCGACCCCAACGCCTGGGCCGACGATCTTGTTCGGTACCGTCGCCATGTCGATGGCAGGCGAGGCCGCTTGCGGCTTCGACGCCGTCAACGTCACCGTCACCAAGCTGCGCTTTCACATGAGCCCCACCGCCGTGACCGGCGACGCGGGCTGGACCGAAATCACGCTGCAGCCGGCGCGCCGCATCAACGTCGCGAACCTGCACAACGGCGCGCTGCAGGCGCTCGGTTCGGCCGGGCTGACGCCTGGCTACTATGCGCAGACCCGCCTCGTGCTCGACCCTAACGTCAACAACGACATTACGAACAGCGTCGTCGTCGCCGGCACCGAAGTGCCGCTGCGCACCCAAGCCGTGGCTGCCGAAGGCATCGCCGTCGGCGCCGGCTTCGAGATCGCCAACGGCCAGAGCCTGAGCCTGGTCGCCGACTTCGACGCCTGCCGTTCGGTGGTGCCGAACAACGGCAACGAGTATCTGCTGCGCCCGGTCGTCTCGGCGCTGCCGACGGTCAAAAATGGCATCACCGGATTCGTCGCCAAAAACCTGCTGGGCAGCAACGTTCGCGTCACCGCGCAGCAGAACGGCGCGATCGTGCGCGCCACCTTCCCGGATCCGGCCACCGGCGAATTCCACCTGGCGCGCCTGTTCCCGGGCAGCTACGATGTGGTCGTTACGGCGGACGGGCGCGCGGCGTCGGTCGTGGCCTCGGTGCCGGTCGCCTCGAGCGTCAGCACTACGCCGCTCAGTTCGGCGACCACGCCGCTCGACATGCGCTCCGGCGCCAGCGGTTATCTCGGCGCGACGCTCGGCTTGTCGCCGGTCAGTACCGTCGAAGCGGCGTTCGGCTCGGCCTTGCAGTCGTTCGCCGCCGGGCCGACGGTGGCGATCGGCTACCGCCTGGCCGACCTGAAGACGGGGACGGTGATGTTCAAGAAGCTGCCGCTGGTGGCGCCGCAGTTGGCGGTGTACAGCGCAAGCAACGCGCTGCTGTTCGCCGAGCAGCCGACGGTGTCGCCGGCGGTCGCGTCTTACACGGTCGCCGCCAGCGCGCCTGGCTACGTGACGGTGCGCGCCGTGCCGATGGAGGCGACGCCGGATTAAGAAAAGCGGGATAGCGCCGGGTGCGGTCCGCGGGGCCGGCCCGGCGCGGCGTTACTGTCGAGGCTGAGCGGTGCCCCAGAGTAAAGTACAATGCGGTGTTGCCAGCATGGCAAAAGCTGCGTTAACGAGGCCTCAAAATCGACCCGATCCTTATTTCCATTCTGCTGGCGACGACCATCGCCGGCGTTTTCAGCATCACCGCCGCGGCGGTGTTTTCGTTTACGCTGCTGTCGAAGATGGTCGAGCGCATGGTCAGCCTCTCGGTCGGCATCATGTTGTCGACGTCGCTGCTGCACGCCTTGCCGGAAGCGTTCGAATCGAACGCCGATCCGCGCAGCCTGTTCGCCACGCTGCTGGGCGGGCTGCTGTGCTTCTTCATGCTCGAAAAACTGGCCATCCTGCGCCATTCGCACCACCACGAAGGCGACGGCCACCACCACGCGCACGGCCACGACAAGCACGAGGCGGGGCGCGCCGGCTGGATGATCCTGATCGGCGACGGCATGCACAACTTCACCGACGGCATCTTGATCGCCGCCGCCTTCCTCGCCAATCCGGAGCTGGGCATCGTCACCGGCCTTGCCATCATTGCCCATGAAATCCCGCAGGAGATCGGCGACTTCATCGTGCTGCTCAATGCCGGCTTTACGCGCAAGCGCGCGTACGTCTTCAACCTGCTGTGCAGCCTGATGGCGGTGGCCGGCGGCTTGCTCGGCTACTACACGCTGGACCGCGCCAGCGGGCTGATTCCGTACGTGCTGGTGTTCGCCGCGTCCGGCTTCATCTACATTGCCGTCAGCGACCTGATGCCGCAGATGCAGCGCCGCGCGACGGTGCGCGAATCGGTGCCGCAGGTGCTGCTGATTGGGCTGGGCGTGATCATCGTGCTGTTCCTCACCGCCGGCCAGCACTAGAAACTGGGTCTGACCCCGGTTTTGGAATGTTCTAAAACCGGGGTCAGACCCAGGTTCTGGAAGTTTTTCCGCCTTGTTGTCATCTTCCTGTCATTTTCGTGGCCTACATTAGGAGCCATGAAAAACAATAAAAAAGGAGATGACAACATGATCGATACTTTAGTGAGCAGCATCGACCACCTGCGCGCGGCGCGGGTACGCCACATGTCGTGCTACTGGCGCGCGACGGCGGATATTCCCGCTACCTTGTACCCGTACTGGAAACGCACGGCGCACTACGAGTTCAAAGGCATCCCGCGCGGTGCCTTTTTTTTCGCCCGCGCCACCGAGGGCCTGCTGAACTTTTTCGACTGCGTGCGCACCAGCGGCAAGCCGTGCGCATTGCCGTCTGCCGCCGCCGACTCGGTCTGGCATGCGTGGGCGAAGATGGCGCCGGCCTCGCTGGACGCCTTTTGCATCAAGCACTTCGGCAGGACCATCCCGCACCTCGAGAAAGCGGAGATGGGTGCGCGCATGGACGGCGCCCTGGCGAACTGCATCGCCGTAGCGCGCCAGCTGCGCGGCGACGACCCGGCCGGGCGCAGCCTGCCGCGCCTGTTTGCCCTCGACGCGAGCCTGGCGATGCCGAACGGTTACGGCTACCGCCTGGTGCAGGGGCAAGTCGGTTGCCAGCGCCTCGACCAGCAGGGGCGGGCGGAAGGAATGCTGTTCTATCCGGTGGGACTGAGCGCGGCGGTCGATGTCGACCAGCATGGACGCTCGAAACACGACGGCTCGGGATGCGGCGTCATGTCTTCATCCGAGGCCGGCGGCTGCGACGGCGGCAGTAGTTGCGGCAGTGGCTGCGGCGGCGACTGAGGTTGCGGTCTGACCCGCTTGGTGGGTCGGACCCCGGTGTGGAATCTTGCTGGCCGGCACATCGGGGTCGGACCCAAAGGACGGGTCAGACCCCTATGGTCAGACCCCAACAGCTACCGGCCGCGCCGGATCGGCACACCACTCGCTCCACGAGCCGGGATACAGCGCCGCACCCGGCATGCCGGCCACTTCGAGCGCCAGCAGGTTGTGGCAGGCAGTCACGCCCGAGCCGCACTGCATCACGGCCCTGGCGGCTTCACCGACCAGCGGCGCGAAGTCGGCCTTCAGCTGCGCGGCGTCCTTGAAGCGGCCATCGGCCTGCAGGTTGTCCTTGAAAAAACGGTTCTTCGCGCCGGGGATGTGGCCACCCACCGGATCGATGGTTTCGTTCTCGCCGCGGAAGCGGTCCGGCGCGCGCGCATCGATGACGATGCGCTCGCCGGTATCGATGTTGGCCAGCACCTCGGCGGCCGATACCGCCCGCACCAGCGGCGCGCGTTCGGCGATCGTGCCGCGCGGCCGTGCCGGCAACGCGGCGGTCATCGGCAGCGCCAGCGACTGCCACGCAGCCAGGCCGCCGTCCAGCACCGCCGCCGCCGGATGGCCGACCCAGCGCAGCATCCACCACAAGCGCGCGGCGAACATGCCGCCGTTGGCGTCGTAGGCAACCACCTGGGTGTCGTCGTCGACGCCCCACGAGCGCAGCGTTTCGATGAACGCGGCGCGCTCGGGCAGCGGGTGGCGGCCGCGGAACTGGCCGTCGGCGCCGAACCTGGCGCCCGACAGCGCGGTTTCCATCTCGGCGAAGACGGCGTTGCGGATGTGCCCGACCGCATAGCCGTCGTGGCCGGCGGCAGGGTTCATCAGGTCATGGCGGCAGTCGACGATGACGACCGCCGGGTCGTCGATGCGCTTCGCCAGTTCGCTTGCGCAGATCAATGTCGTGTTCATGGAGTCCTCAGGTTTCGCTTGCAATCGGATCGGTCTTGTCGACCGCGATGCCGCGCTCGGTCTTGCGGGTATTGTAATAGGTGACGGCCAGGCCCGAGCCGAGGATCACCGCCATGCCGAGCCAGACGTGCCAGCCGAAGCTGTCGCCCCACAGCAGCATGCCCCACACGCTCGAGAAGATGATGCCGGTGTACTGCAGGTTGGCCACCACCAGCGTCTTGCCGGTGCCGTAGGCGCGCGTCATCGCCATCTGGGCCAGCGTCGCCGACACGCCCATCAGCAGCATCAGGCCGGCGCCTTCGAGGTCGAGCCGGTGCCAGGTGTCGACCGCCGGATTGGCCATCGTGCTGGCGCTGCCGGCCAGGCCGGCCGCCAGGTTCACCAGCGCGAAGTAGAACACGACGCGATATTCCGGCTCGCCCAGCTGGCTCAGCTTGCGCACCTGCAGGTAGGCGGCCGCCGACAGCACGCCGGAAGCCAGCGTGGTGACCGCGCCGAGCCACTGCTTCGCTTCGAACGCCGGCTGCAGCACCAGCGTGACGCCGACAAAGCTGAGCAGGATGGCGCCCACCAGCGGCCACTCGACATGGTCCTTCGAATGCCACCAGCCGGCGCAGAACAGGAACGCCGCCATCCAGATCGGCGACATGTAATTGAGCGTGACGGCGGTCGCCAGCGGCAGCCGCGAGATCCCGTAGAACCACATCCACAGCGACACCACGCCGACCACGCCGCGCCACGCGTGCTGCCACGGGAACGCGGTGCGCAGGCTGGCGCCGCGCTGCAGCACCAGCAGCGCCAGCATGACGACGCCGATCAGCCCGCGGTACATGACGATCTCGGATATCGAAAAGGTATCGGCGGCCAGCTTGACGCACGCCCCCATCACGGAGAACAGGAAGGCGGCTGTCAGCATCCACATCGAGGCCATCGGAGCCTTAGCGCGGGAGGTCGAGGTCGATATTGTTGCGGTACCACTCGTGGAAGTGCTGCATGCCGTCTTCCATCGGCGACTGGTACGGCCCGGTCTCGCTGACCCCGCGCGCCATCAGCACGCGCCGCCCGGCGTCCATCCGCAGGGCGATCTCGTCATCCTCGACGCAGGTCTCCATGTAGGCGGCGCGCTCGGCTTCGATGAATTCGCGCTCGAACAGCACGATCTCTTCCGGGTAGTAGAACTCGACGACGTTGCGCGTCTTTTGCGGGCCGTCCGGCCACAGGGTCGAGACGATCAGCACGTGCGGATACCACTCGACCATGATGTTCGGGTACAGCGTGAACCAGATGGCGCCCTTCTCGGGCGCCACGCCGCCGCGGAACTTGAGCACCTGCTCCTGCCACTTCTGGTAGATCTGCGAGCCCGATTTTTGCAGGCCGCGGTTCACGCCCACGGTCTGCACCGAGTAGTCACGGCCAAATTCCCAGCGCAGGTCGTCGCAGCTGACAAAGCCGCCCAGGCCCGCGTGGAACGGCTCGACGTGGTAATCCTCGAGGTAGACCTCGATGAAGGTCTTCCAGTTGTAATTACAGGTCTGCACTTCGACGTGGTCGAACATGTAGCCGGAAAAATCGAAGTCCTTCGCCACCGACAGCTTGGCCAGCTTGTCCGAGACGCTGTAGCCGTTCTGCTCGAACAGCAGGCCGTTCCAGTTCTGCAGCGGCGTCTTCGACAGGTGCAGGCACGGCGTTTCCGGGAAGTGCGGGGCGCCGATCAGCTCACCCTTGAGGTCGTAGGTCCAGCGGTGCAGCGGGCAGACGATGTTGTCGGCGTTGCCGCGGCCGTTCACCATCAGCGCCTGGCGGTGGCGGCAGACGTTGGACAGCACCTCGATGCCGTCGGCGTTGCGCACGAGCATGCGGCCTTCGTGCTCAGCGGCAAGCGTGGCAAAGTCGCCGACCTCGGGCACCATCAGTTCGTGCCCGACGTAGCGCGGGCCGGCCTGGAACAATTGCTGCATCTCGCGCTTCAGCAGCGCTTCGTCAAAGTAGACATCTACCGGAAGCTGCGCGCATGGGCGCGCCAGCTTGGCGTGGGTAGCCAGATCGGACATCCCAACCCCCCTTTAATAAGAGCTTCAAGCAAAAGAAGAGAAAGAATCCAAAGACCAGTATCTAGGCTGCGGAATACGGTATTTCGGACAGAACCGGCGATTATACCGTGGAACGGGCTCTACAGTCTCGGCGCGGCGCGGGAATGTGGCGTGACGCAGCGGTGGTATTGCTTCCAGAGCATCGTTTTCATTGGATCGCGACCGATTGCTATAAAATGTGGGCTGCCTCCAGGCTGGCGGGCGGCACGCCGCTGTCGAACAGGATGGATTGTTCTAGAATAAGGAATTAGACTGGCCGCTGGCGCGCAAGTTGCGCGGCGCCCGTTTCACACAAAGCATCTATGGCAAAGAAATTATCAGACGAAATCGAAGCGGCGGCGCACATCGCCCCCGAATCCTTCGAACAGGCGATGGCCGAACTGGCGCAGCTGGTGACCCAGATGGAATCGGGCCAGCTGCCGCTGGAAGCGTCGGTGGCCGCCTATGCGCGCGGCTCGGAGCTGGTCAAGTACTGCGCCGCGCAGCTCGAAAAAGTCGAGTCCCAGGTCAAGGTGCTGGAGGGCGACATGCTCAAGCCGTTCGCGGCCGACAGCATCGGCGAGGGCGCGCAATGACGATGTCGGCGGCCTTCGACGACTGGATGAAGACGGTGCAGGCCCACATCGAGCAGGCGCTGGACGCTTTGCTGCCGGCCGCCGGCGCCGAACCGGCCCGCCTGCACGAAGCGATGCGCTACACGGTGCTGGGCGGCGGCAAGCGGGTGCGCCCGCTGCTGGTGTACGCGGCCGGCGGACTGTTCAACGCCGACATCGGTGATGGTAACAGCGCGCTGGCGCGTGCCGCGGCGGCGGTGGAGATGATCCACGCCTACTCGCTGGTGCACGACGACATGCCGTGCATGGACGACGACGCGCTGCGGCGCGGCAAGCCGACCGTGCACGTGGCTTACGACGAAGCGACCGCGCTGCTGGTCGGCGACGCGCTGCAGGCGCAGGCCTTCCGGGTGCTGGCCGACGTCGACAGCGTGCCGGCCGCGCGCCAGGTGGCGATGCTGCGCGTGCTGGCGGTCGCCGCCGGTTCCGCCGGCATGTGCGGCGGCCAGGCGATCGATCTGGGCAGTGTCGGCGTGAGCCTGACGCTGGCGCAGCTCGAGCGCATGCACCAGCTCAAGACCGGCGCCTTGCTGCGCGCCGCTGTGATGCTGGGCGCGCTGGCCGGTCGCGATGTCACTGCAGAGGAAAGCGTCGCGCTCGACACCTATTCGAACGCGATCGGCCTGGCGTTCCAGGTGGTCGACGACGTGCTCGACGCGACGGCCGATTCGGCCACGCTGGGCAAGACCGCCGGCAAGGACGCGGCGGCCAACAAGCCGACCTACGTGTCAATACTCGGGCTCGAAGAGTCGCGGCTGTTGGCGGAAGAATTGCGGCGCGGGGCGCATGAAGCGCTGGCGCCGTTCGGAGAAAAAGCACAGAGGTTGCGCGATATCGCCGACCTGATCGTGCAGCGGAAAGCGTAAATGAACTTGCTAGAGACAATCAACGAACCGGCCCAGCTGCGCAAGCTGGCGCGCACCCAGCTCACGCCCCTGGCCGACGAATTGCGCCAGTACCTGCTCCACTCGGTGTCCAAGACCGGCGGCCACCTGTCGTCCAACCTCGGCACGGTCGAGCTGACCATCGCGCTGCACTACGTGTTCAACACGCCGCACGACCGCATCGTCTGGGACGTCGGCCACCAGACCTATTCGCACAAGATCCTCACCGGCCGGCGCGAGCGCATGCACACGCTGCGCCAGTTCGACGGCATCTCCGGTTTCCCGAAGCGCGACGAGAGCGAATACGACACCTTCGGCACCGCGCACTCGTCGACGTCGATCTCGGCCGCGCTGGGCATGGCGCAGGCGGCCAAGATCAAGGGCGAGCACCGCCACGCGATCGCCGTCATCGGCGACGGCTCGATGACCGCGGGCATGGCGTTCGAAGCGCTGAATAACGCCGGCGTCCAGGAAGACATCAACCTGCTGGTGGTCCTCAACGACAACGACATGTCGATCTCGCCGCCGGTCGGCGCGCTCAACCGCTACCTGGCGCGCCTGATGTCGGGCCAGTTCTACGCGGCCGCCAAGAACGTCGGCAAGTCGGTGCTGCCCGGTCCCGTGCGCGAGCTGGCCAAGCGCCTCGAAGAACACGCCAAGGGCATGGTGGTGCCGGCCACGATGTTCGAGGAATTCGGCTTCAACTACATCGGCCCGATCGACGGCCACGACCTCGAGTCCTTGATTCCGACGCTGGAAAACATCAAGAAGCTCAAGGGCCCGCAGTTCCTGCACGTGGTGACCAAAAAAGGGCAGGGCTACAAGCTGGCCGAGGCCGAGCCGATCCTGTACCACGGCACCGGCAAGTTCAATCCGACGGAAGGCATCATCGCGCCGACCAAGGCCGGCAAGGTCACCTACACCGAGGTGTTCGGCAACTGGCTGTGCGACATGGCCGCTGCCGACAAGCGCCTGGTCGGCATCACGCCGGCAATGCGCGAAGGCTCCGGCATGGTGCGCTTCGAGCAGCAGTACCCCGAGCGTTATTTCGACGTCGGCATCGCCGAGCAGCACTCGGTGACGTTCGCCGGCGGCCTGGCCACCGAAGGACTCAAGCCGGTGGTGGCGATCTACTCGACCTTCTTGCAGCGCGCCTACGACCAGCTGATCCACGACGTCGCGCTGCAGAACCTCGACGTCGTGTTCGCGCTCGACCGCGCTGGCCTGGTCGGCGCCGACGGCGCCACTCATGCCGGCAACTACGACATGTCCTTCCTGCGCTGCATTCCGAACATGGTCATCATGGCCGCGTCCGACGAGAACGAATGCCGCCGCATGCTGACCACCGGCTTCCATTATCCGGGACCGGCGGCGGTGCGTTATCCGCGCGGCGCCGGCATTGGCGCCGTCATCGAAAAGGAGCTGACCTCGATCGAGATCGGCAAGGGCGAGATCAAGCGGCGCGGCACCGGCGTGGCGATCCTGGCGTTCGGTTCGATGGTGGCGCCGAGCGTGGCTGCCGCCGAAGGGCTGGATGCTACCGTGGCCAACATGCGCTTCGTCAAACCGCTCGACGTCGAGCTGGTCAAGCAGCTGGCGCGCGACCACGATTATTTCGTGACGGTGGAAGAGGGCTCGGTGATGGGCGGCGCCGGCGCCGCGGTGGCCGAGGCGCTGGCCAGCGAAGGCATCGTCAAGCCGCTGCTGATGCTCGGCTTGCCGGACAAGTTCATCGACCATGGCGACCCGCAAGCGCTGCTGGCCGGCGTCGGGCTCGATGCCGCCGGCATCGCCGCGTCGATCCGCCAGCGCTTCGGCGCCGCGGTGCCGCGCCTGGTCGTCAACAACAGCTAACAAGGTGGGGTCAGGTCTGACATTCGAACATTTCGAAAAAGCCGAAATGTCCGAATATCAGACCCGACCCCTGTCGTGCTGCCACAGCACGTCGCTGCCGCCGGCAAACCGGTTCAGCACCCGCGACAGCACAAACATCAGGTCCGACAGCCGGTTCACATACTGGCGCGGATGCTCGTTGATCGCCTCGTTCTTGCCCAAGGTGACGATGCTGCGCTCGGCGCGCCGGCACACGGTGCGGCACACGTGCGCGATCGACGCCGCCCGCGAGCCGGCCGGCAGAATGAACTCCTTCAGCACCGGCAGACCGGCGTTGTACTTCTCCAGCAAATCGTCGAGCCGCCCCACGTGCACGTCGGTGATCATCTGGTAACCCGGAATGCACAGCTCGCCGCCGAGGTCGAACAGGTCGTGCTGGATCAAGATCAGCTCTTCGCGCAGCTCGGCCGGCATGTCCTCGCACAGCAGCAGGCCGACGAAGCTGTTGAGCTCGTCGACGTCGCCGAGCGTCTGGATGCGCGCGCTGTCCTTTTCGGTGCGGCTGCCGTCGCCCAGCCCGGTGCTGCCGTTGTCGCCGGTCCGCGTGGCGATTTTTGAAAGCCTGTTACCCATCATTTTCCCCCTGGTAGTGCGAATCGAATAAGGTCGAGGATACGGCATATCGCCAATCCAGTACAATCGACTTATGTCCCAATCTCTCCCAATCGATCCCGTGCGCCGGCAGCAGGTGGCCGCAGCACTACGCGCCGCCTTGCCCGAGCGATCCGTGCTGTCTGATCCGGAAGACACGCGCCCCTACGAATGCGACGGCCTGGCCGCCTACCGCCAGCTGCCGATGGTCGTCACGCTGCCCGACACCGAGCAGCAGGTGCTGGCGATCCTCGACATCTGCCGCAAGCTGGGCGTGCCGATCGTGCCGCGCGGCGCCGGCACCGGGCTGTCCGGCGGCGCGCTGCCGCTGCACGACGGCGTCGTCATCTCGACCGCGCGGCTGAATAAAATCGTCCGCGTCGACCAGTACGCCCGCACCGCCGTCGTCCAGCCGGGCGTGCGCAACCTCGCCATCTCCGAAGCGGCGGCGCCGCACGGCCTGTACTACGCGCCCGATCCGTCCTCGCAGATCGCCTGCACCATCGGCGGCAACGTGGCGGAAAACTCGGGCGGCGTGCACTGCCTCAAGTACGGCCTGACCGTGCACAACGTGCTGCGCGTGCGGGTCGCCACCATCGACGGCGAAATCATCGAGCTTGGCGGCGAATCGCTCGACGCGCCGGGGCTCGATCTGCTGGCGATTTTCATCGGTTCCGAAGGCATGCTCGGCATCGTCACCGAAGTGACCGTCAAGCTGGTACCGAAGCCGCAATCGGCGCGCGTGATCATGGCCTCGTTCGACGACGTCGTCACCGGCGGCAACGCGGTGGCCAGCGTGATCGCCGCAGGCATCATCCCGGCCGGCCTCGAGATGATGGACCGCACCTCGTCGCGCATGGTCGAGCCCTTCGTCAAGGCCGGCTACGACACCGACGCCGCCGCCATCCTGCTGTGCGAGGCCGACGGCACCCAGCTCGAGGTGGACGAGGAAATCGAACGCATGACGGCGGTGCTGCAGGCGGCCGGCGCCAGCGCCATCCAGGTGTCGCAGACCGAGGCCGAACGGATGAAGTTCTGGTCCGGCCGCAAGAACGCCTTCCCGGCGGCGGGCCGCATCTCGCCCGACTACTACTGCATGGACGGCACCATCCCGCGCAAGAAGCTGGCCCAGGTCCTGACTGGCATCGAGCTGATGGAAGCCGAATACGGCCTGCGTTGCGCCAACGTGTTCCACGCCGGCGACGGCAACCTGCATCCGCTGATCCTGTTCGACGCCAACCAGCCGGGCGAATTCGACCGCGCCGAAGCGTTTGGCGCCGCCATCCTCGCGCTGTGCGTCGAAGTGGGCGGCACCATCACCGGCGAACACGGCGTCGGCAAGGAGAAGATCAACTCGATGTGCGTGCAGTTCACCCGGCCCGAACTCGATGCGTTTTTCGCGGTGAAGCGGGCGTTCGACGTACCGTTCCTGCTCAACCCGGACAAGGCGATTCCCACCTTGAACCGCTGTGCCGAATTCGGCAAGATGCGGGTCAGCGGCGGCGTGCTGCCGTTCGCCGACCTGCCGCGCTTCTGAAGGGAATGACAGTGCAGCAAATCGAACAATTCAAACAACAGGTGCTGGCCGCGGCGGCCGACAAGCGCACGCTGCGCATCCGCGGCGGCGGCACCAAGGACTGGTACGGGCAGGCGCTGGCCGGCGATATCCTCGACACGCGCGATTTCAGCGGCATCGTCGACTACGAGCCGACCGAGCTGGTGATCACCGCGCGCTGCGGCACGCCGCTGGCCGAGATCGAGGCGGCGCTGGCCGAGCGCCAGCAGATGCTCGCGTTCGAGCCGCCGCATTTCGGCGAAGGCGCCACCTTTGGCGGAGCGGTTGCGGCGGGACTGTCCGGCCCGCGCCGCGCCACCAGCGGCGCGGTGCGCGATTTCGTGCTCGGCGCCGTGCTGATGGACGGCACCGGCGAGGTGCTCACTTTCGGCGGCCAGGTCATGAAGAATGTCGCCGGCTACGACGTCTCGCGCCTGCTGGCCGGCTCGATGGGCACGCTGGGCCTGATGCTGCAGCATTCGGTGAAGGTGCTGCCGCTGGCGGTGCGCGAGGCGACGCTGCGGTTCGAGTCCAGCGAGATCGACGCGCTGCGGCGCCTGAACGAGTGGGGCGGCCAGCCGCTGCCGATTTCCGCCAGCTGCTGGCACGACGGCGCGCTGACGGTGCGCCTGTCGGGCGCGCAGGCGGCGGTCGACGCGGCGGTGCGCCAGTTCGGCGGCGAGGCGGTCGACAATGCGCGCGAATTCTGGGCCAGCCTGCGCGAGCAGCAGCACCCGTTCTTCGCCGGCGCGGACAGCCTGTGGCGATTGTCGGTGCCGGCCACCACCGGCGCCATCATCCTCAAGGGCGAGCAGCTGATCGAGTGGGGCGGCGCGCAGCGCTGGCTCACGGCGAGCGGCGACGCCGCCACCGCGCAGAACATCCGCAGCGCGGTGACGGCGGTGGGCGGCCACGCCACGCTGTTTCGCGGCGGCGACAAGAGTGTCGGCGTATTCCAGCCGCTGGCGCCGGCGATCGCCCGGATCCACGAGCGCCTGAAGGCGTCGTTCGATCCGTCGCATGTGTTTAATCCGGGGCGGATGTACTGAGAATCAGGCCATGGGGGATCGCGTGGCGGTACTTGCACGGTTGGCATTGGAGAGGGGGAGTTCGCTGGCTATGATCGGTGCTCCTCAACGACCAGTCCCCCGAGCCCACATGAAGATACTGTCGCCCCTGTTGTACGTTGCTGTGATGCTGATTGCGACCGGATGCAGCACGCTGTATGAGATTGGGCAGGACGCCAATACAGACCGCTGCAAGCGGATGAAGTTGATCGAGGACCGCAATGCGTGCTTGAAACGCATCGGTCCTAATTTTGACCAATATGAACGCGATCGGGAAAAGCTCAAACGCGGAGTCAGCGAAAAGCCGAACCCGCCGGATCGCCAGTAGAGAGAAAAACAAGGACCATGCAAACCAATCTCGCCGACTTCATCAAGGGCACCCGCGACGGCGACGAAGCGGAGGCCATCCTGCGCGCCTGCGTCCATTGCGGCTTCTGCACGGCGACCTGCCCGACCTACCAGCTGCTCGGCGATGAACTCGACGGCCCGCGCGGGCGCATCTACCTGATCAAGCAGGTGCTCGAAGGCGCCGAGCCGACCCGCAAGACCCAGATCCACCTCGACCGCTGCCTCACCTGCCGCAATTGCGAGACCACCTGCCCGTCGGGCGTCAAGTACGGCCGCCTGGTCGACATCGGCCGCAAGGTGGTCGACGAGCGCGTGGCGCGCCCGCTCGGCGAGCGCATCACCCGCACCGTGCTGAAGGAAACGCTGCCGCGCGAGTGGATCTTCAAGCCGGCGTTCAAGGCTGGCCAGATGGTGCGGCCGCTGTTGTCCGAGAATTTGCAGGACAAGCTGCCGCCGACGCCCGATGCCGGCGTGTGGCCGACCCGCGCGCACGCGCGCAAGATGCTGGTGCTGGAGGGCTGCGTGCAGCCGTCGATGGGGCCGAACATCAACAGCTCGACCGCGCGCGTGCTCGATGCAGTCGGCGTGCAGCTGGTGGTGGCGCCGAAGGCCGGCTGCTGCGGCGCGCTGCGCTTTCACCTGAACGACCAGGAAGGCGGCCTTGACGACATGCGCCGCAACATCGACGCCTGGTGGCCGCTGGTCGACCAGGTCGAGGCGATCGTCATGAATGCGTCGGGCTGCGGCGTGACGGTCAAGGAGTACGGCCACCTGCTGGCGCACGACAGCGCCTACGCCGAGAAAGCCGCGCGCATCTCAAGCATGACGCGCGACCTGTCGGAGATCATGCCCGAATTCGAAGTCGAACTTGGCGCGCGCCTGAAGGGCAGAATCACCAAGCGCGTGGCCTACCATCCGCCGTGCACGCTGCAGCATGGCCAGCAGATTCGCGGCAAGGTCGAAGGCGTGCTGCGCGCGGCCGGTGTGGATGTGACGCTGTGCGCCGACAGCCATTTGTGCTGCGGCTCGGCGGGCACCTATTCGGTGCTGCAGCCGGAGCTGTCGCACGCGCTGCGCGACCGCAAGCTGGCCAACCTGCAGGCAACCGGCGCCGACGAAATTGTCTCGGCCAATATTGGCTGCCTGACGCACCTGCAGTCAGGGACCGACGTCCCGGTCACGCACTGGATCGAGCTGATCGACCGCGCGCTGGCGCAGTAAGACAGCTCATTCTTCCTTCGCGCCGAACAAGTCGTTGAGGGCATCGCGTGGGGACTGCGATGCCGGGCGCGGCGCCGCGCGGCGTCCGCTGTACTCCTCTTCGATCTTGTCGCGGTAGTAGCTCCACGCCGATGCGGAGGTGGACAGTTTGCGCCATACCTCGCTGTCGACGCCGGAGTATTCGATGGCATTGCCGTCGTCGAGTTCGACGCGCAGCAGGCGTTCGCGGCTGTCGTAGCCGATCGCCCGCAGTTTGCCGGCATTCACGCGCTTCATTTCCATGGTCAGCTCCCGATTAGAGCGCTAATGATACCGCCACTAGGCGTGCTTCGACCGCTGCTCCGGCACCTTCACCCCTTCAAAATACTGGGCGGTTTCGTTGGCCACCGCATCGCTGACGGCCTTGGTCAGCTGCTGCAACGCGTCCTTCAGTATCCGCATCGCGTCTTCCTCGGACGCTTCGGCGCATGCCTCGGCGGTACGCGCCTCCCACTCCGTCAGCGCGAACTGCAGTGTCAACTGGGTTTGCGTGTACAGCTGCCACGCCTTCTGCCAGTTGAAGAACGAACTCGACGCCGCCACCATCGCAATCAGCCACGACAGGGTCGACGCCACCCGCGCCTGGCTGGCTTCGGGAACGCTCTGCGTGATGAAGGGCAGGCTGATGCTCAGGAACAGCAGGCAGAATCCTGCCGCGCGGAATGCCTTTCGCCGCTGCGGCGCCCGCGACTGGTAAAACGCGATGTACCAGCGCACGCTGCCTTGCGTTTTTTCGTCCTTCAACAAGGCCTGCTCGTGCAGTGTCGCGAGGAATTCTTCCACCCTGGAATGTGCGCCAGCCATCGTTGCCTCCTGAAGGTGAGTTCAGTCAAGCATACGCAGCCGTCCGGGCAGCGGCCACCGGATAGCGCAAGAACTGGACAGGCTCGCCTGCTGCGCGGAAATTTCGCCGTCAGGCAGTGCGCGGCCTTACTTCGCCCAGCAACTGGGCCAGCACGGCGCTGTCGACCGGCTTGGTGAGGTGGTGGTCGATGCCGGCGTCGGCCGAGTGTTCGCGGTCGCTCTTGCTGCCGTAGCCGGTGATGGCGATCATCACGGCGCCGCGCGTCTCCGGCAGCGCGCGCAGGCGGCGCGCCAGTTGATAGCCGTTCATGTCGGGCAGGCCGACGTCGAGCAGGAAGGCGTCCGGATTCATCGCGCCGGCGCGGGCCAGCGCATCGGCGCCGTCGAACGCGACTTCGATGATGTGTCCCGACGCTTCCAGGTACATGCCCAGCGTCTCGGCGGCGTCGCGATTGTCGTCGACGATCATCAGGCGCAACGCCTGCCCCGCGGATGCCGGTGCGGCGCCGGCCGATGACGCCGGCGTGGCGGCGCCCGCCGCCGCCAGCGGCAGCAAGACGACGAATTCGCTGCCGCAGCCCTTGCCGGCGCTATGTCCGCTGACCGTGCCGCCGTGGCGGTCGACCAGGCTTTTCACCAGGGCCAGGCCGAGCCCGAGGCCGCCGGTGGTGCGGTCCGACGAGCGGGCCGCCTGCGAAAACAGTTCGAACGCATGCGCGAGCGTGTCGGCCGCCATGCCGACGCCGTCGTCCTTGACGCTGATGCGCGCCTGGCCGTCGGCGCAGCTCATGCGCAGCACCACGTTGCCGCCGCGCGGCGTGTACTTGGCGGCGTTGTTGAGCAGGTTGGCGAGCACCTGCACCAGCCGCTTGTCGTCGCCCACCACGAAGGTCGGCGCCGGCTCGAGCTGCACGGTGAACTGGTGCTGGTACTCCTCGATCATCGGGCGCGACTGCTCGACGGCGTCGGCCACCACGCGCTTCAGGTCGAGCCGGGTCATCGCCAGCTGTACCAGTCCCTGGGTCACGCGCGAGACGTCGAGCAGGTCGTCGAGCAGGCGGTTCATGTGGCGCGCCTGGCGGCCGATGATGGCGCCGGCCTTTTGCGTCAGCGCCTGGTCGGCGCGGCCCATGGTGAGGATCTGCGCGGCGGCGCTGATCGGTGCCAGCGGGTTGCGCAGTTCGTGCGCCAGCATTGCCAGAAATTCGTCCTTGTTGCGGTTGGCGTCATGCAGCGCTTCGTTGATGCGCATCCGTTCGGTGATGTCGGAGACCAGCCCGATCATGCGGTCGTTGCGCCCGGCGCTGCGATACAGGCTGCCGTTGGCACTGATCCAGTGGATGCTGCCGTCGGGCCAGACCACGCGCGATTCGAAGCGCAGCGGGCGCGAGCCGTCGAACGAGGCCGCGAACGCGGCCTCGACGAGGGCGCGGTCGGCCGGGTAGATATGCTCGAGCATCAAGGCGACGTTCCACTCCGGCAGCGCCTCGGTGTAGCCGAAGCACTGGTCGTGGCGCAGCGTGCGCGTGGCATTCAGGGTGACCAGGTCGAGATCCCACTCGCCGAATTCGGCGACGTCGAGCGTGAACTGCAATCGCGCGACCAGTTCGAGCCGCTGCTCGACGGCGCGATGGGCGTCGGTGATGTCGCGCGAGACCGACAGCAGGCTGGCGACCTCGCCGTCATCGCCGAAAATCGGCGTCACCAGCACATCCCACCATTTGGGGGTGCCTTTGGCGGTCGGGCAGAAAGCGTCGAAGTGGCCGGAGCCGCCGGCCAGCGCCGAGGCCATCGCGGCGCTGACCAGCGGCCGCGTGGCGTCCGGCCAGAGCGAGGGCCACAGCCTGCCGGTCACGGTGCTGAAGTCATCGATCTCCATCGCGCACTGGCCGTTGCGGTTCATCGCCTGCAAGCCGCCATGCACGTCCATGATCTTGATGCAGTCGGGGCTTTGCTCGAACGCCCAGTCCATGTTGACGGCTCCGCTGTCCTGCTGCGGATCGGATGGTGTGATGGAGTCCATGCGCGTTGGTGCCCGATCGATGAGATAAGCGTGGATCATACCTCAAGGGCGTGCGGGCGCCCGCCACGCAGATAAATCAGGCGGCCAGCAGCCTCTCGATGTCGGCCACGATCTCTTCCGGCTTGGTCTGCGGCGCATAGCGCTTGTACACGCTGCCGTCCTTATTGATGAGGAACTTGGTGAAGTTCCACTTGATGCCTTCGGTGCCGAGCAGGCCGGGCGCCGCTTCCTTCAGGTGCTGGAACAGCGGATGGGCGTTGTCGCCGTTGACGTCGACCTTGGAAAACAGCGGGAACGTGACGCCGTAGTTCTTTTCGCAGAAGGCGCCGATGGCGGCTTCGCTGCCCGGCTCCTGCTTGCCGAACTGGTTGCACGGGAAGCCGAGCACCTCGAAGCCGCGCTCGCGGAACTGCTGGTACACCTCTTCGAGCCCTTGGTACTGCGGCGTGAAGCCGCATTCGCTGGCGGTGTTTACGATCAGTAGCACCTTGCCGTGGTAGCGCGACAGGCCGACGAGCTCGCCGTTGATGGCCGCGGCCTGGAAGTCATAAGCGTTCATGTTTACACAATCCCCAAGTGTTCGGTGCCGGCCGACAGGTCGCGGTTCTTGGCGTCCTTGCCCTGCAGTTTGATGGCCAGCCGCAGGTCGTTGACCGAGTCGGCGTTGCGCAGCGCGTCTTCGTAGCTGATCTTGTCCGCCTCGTGCAGGTCGAACAGCGCCTGGTCGAAGGTCTGCATGCCCAGTTCGCGCGACTTTTTCATGATTTCCTTGATCTCGTGCACCTGGCCCTTGAAGATCAGGTCCGAGATCAACGGTGAATTTAGCATGATTTCGATCGCCACGACGCGCCCCTTGGACTCCTTGCGCGGGATCAGGCGCTGCGACACCATGCCCTTCAGGTTCAGCGACAGGTCCATCAGCAGCTGGGCGCGGCGCTCTTCGGGGAAGAAGTTGATGATGCGGTCGATCGCCTGGTTGGAGCTGTTGGCGTGCAGCGTGGCCAGGCACAGGTGGCCGGTCTCGGCGAAGGCGATGGCGTGCTCCATCGTTTCGCGGTCGCGGATCTCGCCGATCTGGATCACGTCCGGCGCCTGGCGCAGCGAGTTCTTCAGCGCCGCCTCGAAGCTGTCGGTGTCGACCCCCACTTCGCGCTGGGTGATGACGCAGTTCTTATGGGGGTGGACGTATTCGACCGGATCCTCGATGGTGATGATGTGGCCGTAGCTGTTCTCGTTGCGGTAGCCGACCATCGCCGCCATCGTCGTCGACTTGCCGGAACCGGTGGCGCCGACCATGATGACCAGGCCGCGCTTGGCCATGATGATGTCGGCCAGGATAGGCGGCAGGTCGAGGTCGGCGAGCTTCGGGATGGTGGTGGTGATCACGCGCAGCACCATGCCGACGCAGCTCATCTGCACGAACGCCGACACGCGGAAGCGTCCGAGGTCGCCCGGGCTGATGGCGAAGTTCGCTTCCTTGGTCAGTTCGAAGCCGGCGGTCTGCTTGTCGTTCATGATCGCGCGCGCCAGGTCGGACGTGTGCGACGGCGTCAGCGCCTGGCTCGACACCGGCGTCATCTTGCCGTCGATCTTGATCGCCGGCGGGAAGCCGGCGGTGATGAACAGGTCCGAGCCACCCTTGCTGGTCATCAGCCGGAGCAGGTCGAACATGAATTTTGAAGCCTGGTCGCGTTCCATGTATCGTCCTCAGTTAGCCGGGGAAGTTGTCCGGGGTCTTGGCGGCCGAACGGGCGGCGCCGAGGGAGATGACGTTGCGGCGCACCAGGTCGGTCAGGTTCTGGTCGAGCGTCTGCATGCCGACGTTGCTGCCGGTCTGGATCGCCGAATACATCTGCGCGATCTTCGCTTCGCGGATCAGGTTGCGGATCGCCGGCGTGCCGATCATGATCTCGTGCGCGGCGACGCGGCCGGAGCCGTCCTTCGTTTTCAGCAGCGTCTGCGACACCACCGCCTGCAAGGATTCGGACAGCATCGCCCGCACCATCTCTTTTTCGTCGGCCGGGAAAACGTCGACGATACGGTCGATGGTCTTCGCGGCCGACGAGGTGTGCAGCGTGCCGAACACCAGGTGACCGGTCTCGGCGGCCGACAGCGCCAGGCGGATGGTCTCGAGGTCGCGCAGCTCGCCGACCAGGATGCAATCCGGGTCTTCGCGCAGCGCCGAGCGCAGCGCGTTGTTGAACGACAGCGTGTGCGGGCCGACTTCGCGCTGGTTGATCAGGCACTTCTTGGAGTCGTGGACGAATTCGATCGGGTCTTCGATGGTGAGGATGTGGCCGTACTCGTTTTCGTTGAGGTGGTTGACCATCGCCGCCAGCGTGGTCGACTTGCCGGAGCCGGTAGGACCGGTCACCAGCACCAGGCCGCGCGGCTTCATCGCCAGGTCGCCGAAGATCTTCGGCGCGTTCAGGTCTTCCAGGCTGAGGATCTTGGACGGGATGGTGCGCAGCACGGCGGCGGCGCCGCGTTCCTGGTTGAAGGCATTGACGCGAAAGCGCGCCAGGCCAGGAATGGCGAACGAGAAGTCGCACTCGAGCACTTCCTCGTATTGCTTGCGCTGGCCGTCGTTCATGATGTCATAGATCATGCCGTGCACGTCCTTGTGCTCGAGCGGCGGCAGATTGATGCGGCGCACGTCGCCGTGCACGCGTATCATCGGCGGCAGGCCGGACGACAGGTGCAGGTCGGATGCCTTGTTCTTGACGGAGAAAGCGAGTAATTCGGAGATGTCCATTTATAATCCCTGTGCCGTGAATGGGCGCGTGCCTTGCCAAGTGTGCACGTTTGCATCGACTCGAAGTTTTTTAATTGCCCGCTGACAATGATTATGTCCACAATCGCCCACAAACTGCAAGCTGTCGATGCGACTATACACGCCGCAAGCAAGGCCGCCGGGCGCGATCGTGCGTCGATACAACTACTGGCCGTGTCGAAGTCGTTTCCGGCCGAAGCGGTGCTCGAAGCGGTCGCCGCCGGCCAGCGCGCGTTCGGCGAAAACTACCTGCAGGAAGCGCTCGACAAGATGGCCGCCGTCGGCGCCGCGCTGCCGGACCAGCCGATCGAGTGGCACTTCATCGGCCCGATCCAGAGCAACAAGACGCGCCCGATCGCCGCCGGCTTCGACTGGGTCCACACGGTCGAGCGCCTGAAGATCGCCCAGCGCCTGTCCGAGCAGCGCCCGGCCGGCATGGCGCCGCTGAACGTCTGCATCCAGGTCAACATCAGCGGCGAGGCGAGCAAGAGCGGCGCCGCCGCCGGTGAAGTGGCGGAGCTGGCGCGCCAGGTGGCGCTGCTGCCGAACCTGAAGCTGCGCGGCCTGATGGCGATCCCCGAACTCGAAACCGACCAGGCCAGGCAGCGCGCCGGGTTCGCCCGCCTGCGCAAGCTGGCCGACCGCCTGCGCGCCGGCGGCCTGCAGCTCGATACGCTGTCGATGGGGATGTCGGCCGACCTCGAGGCGGCGATCGCCGAAGGCGCCACCATCGTGCGCGTGGGCAGCGCCATCTTCGGCGTACGTAACTATGATTAAAGGGCAGGGCATGAAGATTACTTTTATCGGCGGCGGCAACATGGCGTCGGCGCTGATCGCCGGGCTGGCGGGACAACTGACGGCCGGCGCCAACATCCACGTGGTCGATCCCAACCCTGAGCAGCTGGCGCGCCTTGGCGACAGCTTCGGCGTCACCACCGCGCCGCAAGTGGACGCTGTGGCCGGCCAGAGCGACGTCATCGTGCTGGCGGTGAAGCCGCAGCAGATGCGCGACGTGGCGGTCGGCCTGCTGCCGCAACTGGGCCGCAAGCCGCTGCTGCTGTCGATCGCCGCCGGCATCCGCGGCGCCGACCTGTCGCGCTGGCTGGGCGGCTACGGCGCCATCGTGCGCACCATGCCGAACACGCCGGCGCTGATCGGGCGCGGCATCACCGGCATGGTGGCGATGGCTGGCGTGAGCGCCGAGCAGAAGACGGCGGCCGACAACATCATGAAGGCGGTCGGCGCCACCGTGTGGCTGGACGACGAAGCGCTGATCGACCCGGTGACGGCGGTGTCGGGCAGCGGGCCGGCGTACGTGTTCTACTTTATCGAGGCGATGCAGCAGGCGGCGCAGGAGCTGGGGTTATCAAAGGAGCAGGGCAAGCAGCTGGCGCTGGCCACCTTTGCCGGCGCCTCGCAGCTGGCGGCGCAGTCGCCCGACGACGTGTCGGTGCTGCGCGAGCGCGTGACGTCAAAAGGCGGCACCACTTACGCCGCTTTGCAGAGTCTGGAGCAGTCGGGGGTGAAGCAGGCGATCGTCGATGCAGTCAAAGCGGCATCGGCTCGCGGGCGCGAACTGGGCGAGCAGCTGGGCGGTGACAGGGTCTGACTCCTTGGGGACAGACCCTGCTGCACGCGCCTGGATTAATAGTCGTCGCGGCGCGAAATCGCCAGGCCGACCAGCAGGCCGACGGTGCCGCCGATGGCGATCGAACGCCATGGGTTCTCGTGCACGTACTCGTCGGTCGCCTTGGCCGCTTCCCTGGCCTTCTCGACCACCATCTCCTGGTAGTGAATCAGGTCGGCCTTGGCGCCTGCGATGGTGCGCTCGAATTTTTCTTTCGCCGCCTTCAGGTCGTCGCCGGTCAGCGAGCTGTTGCGCAGCCAGGTTTCGGCATCCTGGATGACAGTTTTCAGGTCGTTCATCAGTTGGTCGCGTGCGCCGGTCTGGGTAGGGATTTTTTCCATCATGGGATAGCCTCGTTGGTTAAAATTTTTTTCTTGAAAATGCCCGGTCGGGACAAAGGATCCGCCAAGTGCAAATTGGATAACATTATCCTGCTGCATAGTCTAACGCGACTCCGGCAAAAAGGGCCGCACCCAACCAATTGTTGTGGCGAAAGGCGTAAAAACAGCGCATCCGGTCGCGGCCGCGGATCAGCGTGTAGTGATACAAGGCAATTAATGCGGCGACGACAACGCCGCCGACAAACCACCAGCGCAGCCCGAGCAGCCAGCCGCACGCGAGAATGATCGCCAGCGCGGCGCCGTAGCACAGCATGACGGCGGCGACGTCGAAGCGCCCGAAGGTGATGGCGGACGTGCGGATGCCGATCTTGAGGTCGTCGTCGCGGTCGACCATGGCGTACTCGGTGTCGTAGGCAACCGCCCAGAACACGTTGGCCAGCAGCAGCCACCACGCCACCGCCGGCACCTGTTCCTGCACCGCGGCGAATGCCATCGGGATGCCGAAGCCGAAGGCGATGCCGAGGTAGGCCTGCGGAATGGCGAAGAAGCGCTTGAAGTAGGGATAGCTGGCGGCGATGACGACGGCGGCCACCGACAGCTGTTTGGTCAGCGCATTGAGCGGCAGGATCAGCAGGAACGACACGATCGCCAGCGCGGCGGCGACGGCCAGCGCTTCCCACGGCTCGATGCGGCCGCTGGTGAGCGGTCGTTCGGCGGTGCGCTTGACGTGCTTGTCGAATTCGCGGTCGGCGTAATCGTTGATGGCGCAGCCGGCCGAGCGCATCAGCGCGGTGCCGACGGTGAAGATGACCACCAGCTCAATGCTGGGGCGGCCGCCGGAAGCGAGCCAAAGCGCGATCAGCGTCGGCCACAGCAGCAGCAGGATGCCGATCGGCTTGTCGGCCCGGATCAGCTTGAAGTACAACGCCAGCTTGTTCATCGGTAGGTATGTGTTTTAGGCAAGGCTCGAATTCTACCGGGTTTGCGCACGCGCTTGGGGCAGATCACCGCGCCGGCGCCTGGTCGGCGTGAAGATGAAGGCTGGTTGCCGCCACTGCCGAGAGATGCCATGCACAATCTTGTTTGCCCAGCCTGCAGCGCCAGCGCCGTCGCCGCGGTCGAGTCGATCCACAGCGCCGACCTGGTGCAAGGCTACCGCGACAAGGGCATCGACGTCGCGGCCGCTTTCGCCGCCACGCCGGCCATCGCGCTGTACCGCTGTTGCGGCTGCGACCTCGGCTTCTTCTCGCCGCCGTGCGCCGGCGACGCCGCCTTCTACGAGCAATTGCAGCAGTTCGACTGGTACTACCAGGACGACAAGCCGGAATACGGCTACGCCGGCCAGCATGTGGACGAGGGCGCCAGCGTGCTCGAAGTCGGCTGCGGCAAGGGCGCGTTCCGCGCGGCGCTGCCGGCGTCGGTCAGCTACACCGGGCTCGAGTTCAACGAGGCAGCGGTGCGCAGGGCGCGGGCCGCGGGGCTCGATGTCAGCAAGCAGCCGGTGGAAGCGCACGCCGCCGCCAACCCGCGCAAGTACGGCGTCGTCTGTTCGTTCCAGGTGCTCGAGCATGTGCCCGCGCCGAAGCAGTTTGTGCATGCCTGCGTGCAGGCGCTGGCGCCCGGCGGCAAGCTGATCCTGGCGGTGCCGGCCGAGGACAGCTTTCTCGCCATCGCGCCCAATTCGCCGCTGAACATGCCGCCGCATCATGTGCTGCGCTGGAGCGACCGCGCCTTGTCCCACCTGGCGTGGCGCGAGGGGCTGTCGGTGGTCGACCTGTGGCACGAGCCGGTGGCGCCGTTCCACAGCGAGTGGCATCGGCAGACGCTGGCGTTTCACTATTTCGTGCTGTGCGGACTGGCGAAAACCAGGCTGCTGGACCGCGGCTTGAAGTACCGCGCGATCGCGCGCTTGCTGCGTGTCGAGGGCCTGCGCGATGCGCTCGCCGCCAGCGTGCTGCGGCGGCGGCCAGACCTCGACCGCGGCCATACGGTGGTGATGGTGGCCCGGTGCTGACGACGCTTACGCGGCGTCGGCCAGCGGCAGCATGTCGATGCCGGGCAGGTCGCACGCGGCCACGCATGCGCAGATGGCGTCGATCGCCGCGCGCCGCGTGAAGCTCTTGCGCCAGACGATGACGACGCGGCGCGACGGCGCCGGCTCGGAAAACGGCACGAAGCTGAGCATGCCGCTCTTGTCTTTCATGTCCGGCACCGAGGTGCGCGGCAGCACCGTCAGGCCGATTCCGCTGGCCACCATGTGGCGGATGGTCTCGAGCGACGAGCCTTCGAAGGTGCGCTGCATGCCGTTGCCGGGCGTCGAAAAGCGCGCCATCTCCGGACACACTTCCAATACCTGGTCGCGGAAGCAGTGGCCGTTGCCGAGCAATAGCATGGTCTCCGACTTGAGGTCTTCGGCCGGCACTTCCTTGCGCGCGGCCCACGGATGGCCCTTCGGCGTCGCCACCACGAACGGTTCGTCGTACAGCGTCTGCATCGACATGCCGTGTTCCGGCAGCGGCAGCGCCATGATGGCGGCATCGAGCTCGCCCTGGCGCAGCAGTTCGAGCAGGCGCACGGTGAAATTTTCCTGCAGCACCAGCGGCATCTGCGGCACCGTCCCGATGAGCTGCTTGACCAGCGGCGGCAGCAGGTAGGGCCCGATCGTGTAGATCACGCCGAGGCGCAGCGGGCCGGCCAGCGGATCCTTGTTCTGCTTGGCCAGTTCCTTGATCGCCGCGGTCTGTTCCAGCACCCGTTCGGCCTGGGCGATGATCTGGGCGCCGAGCGGGGTGACCGACACTTCGGCGCCGCCACGCTCGAACAGCACCACGCCGAGTTCATCTTCGAGCTTCTTGATCGCCACCGACAGGGTCGGCTGGGCAACAAAGCAGGCTTCTGCGGCGTGCCCGAAATGTCTCGCACGCGCTACGGCAACGATATATTTCAGTTCAGTGAGTGTCATCGGATAGGGGAGGCGCAGGTATTGACTGCGACCATAGTGCCAGAGAGTTGCTTTTTCGTCAGCAAAGAAATTATATTTTACCGGAAGGCCAGTCGATATAATTGCCGAGAAGGCGGTTTTTTCGCCGCTTCACTCTTGAGAGATGCGCATGTCGACGACATTTGGCCCCGCCGAAGCCCAGGCTTATATCCACAAACTGCTGACGGTGATGCACCACCAGGGCGGCTCCGACCTGTTCGTGTCGGCCGACTTCCCGCCGAGCATGAAGCACCAGGGCGCGATGAAGCCGCTGAGCCAGCAGAAGCTCTCCGGCGAGGTCACGCGCGCGCTGGCGCTATCGCTGATGAACGAGCGCCAGAAGGCCGAGTTCGAAGACCAGATGGAGTGCAACTTCGCCATTTCGCTGCCGAACGTGTGCCGCTTCCGCATCAACGTCTACGTGCAGCAGCAATGCGTGGCGATGGTGTGCCGCACGATCGCCTCCGAAATCCCGAACTTCGAAAAGCTCGACCTGCCCGACGTGCTCAAGGACGTCATCATGACCAAGCGCGGCCTGGTGCTGGTGGTGGGCGGCACCGGCTCGGGCAAGTCGACCACGCTGGCGGCGATGATCGACTACCGCAACGCCAACTCGGCCGGCCACATCATCACGGTGGAAGACCCGGTCGAGTACGTGCACCGGAACAAGAGCTGCCTGATCACCCACCGCGAAGTCGGGGTCGACACGCACTCGTGGCACAACGCACTGAAGAACACGCTGCGCCAGGCGCCCGACGTCATCCTGATCGGCGAAATCCGCGACACCGAGACGATGGAGCACGCCATCGCCTTCGCCGAAACGGGCCACCTGTGCCTCGGCACGCTGCACGCCAACAACTCGAACCAGACGATGGACCGCATCATCAACTTCTTCCCGGAAGAGCGGCGCAACCAGCTGCTGATGGACCTGTCGTCGAACCTGCGCGCGATCGTCTCGCAGCGGCTGGTGCGCACCGAGGACGGCAAGGGCCGCAAGGCGGCGATCGAGATCTTGCTGAACACGCCGACGATCGGCGAGATGATCCTGAAGGGCAATTTCCAGGGCATCAAGGAGATCATGCACAAGTCGCGCGAACTGGGCATGTGCACGTTTGACCAGGCCCTCTACGAACTGTATAACAAGGGCTTCATCGGCTACGACGAGGCGATCCGCAACGCCGACTCCGCCAACGGCCTGCGCCTGCAGATCAAGCTGCGCGGCGACCGCAAGGAGCCCGGCAGCGGCGGCACGACGACCTCCGACGACCTGTCGATGCTGGTGGAGGACGAGCCGGAGGCGTGATGGAGCTGAGTTTGCAGGAGCTGGAAGCGGCGATCAATTTCTGGCGCGACCGCCGTCCCGCGCGCGGCAACGAGTATGCCTTGTCGCGCGAAGTCAACGTGCTGGCGCGCGTGTACGCGCTGATGATTTTCAACCATGCGGCCAGGATCGACATCGACGCGCTCGACGCCAGCGCGTGCGCTTTGATCGAGTCCTGGCGCGCAACAAAACCTGAATGAAGCCTGATGCCTGAATTTGAAACGAAGATCTGCACCCGCGAAGACCTGAAGGCGCGCGTGGCCGCCTTGCCCAAGCCAGTGGTGCTGACCAACGGCGTGTTCGACATCCTGCACCGCGGCCACGTGACCTACCTGGCGCAGGCGCGCGCGCTGGGCGCCTCGCTGGTGGTGGCGGCCAACACCGACGCCTCGGTCAAGCGGCTGGGCAAGGGCGACGACCGCCCGCTGAATAATTGCGCCGACCGCATGGCGGTGCTGGCCGCGCTCGAATCGGTCAGCCTGGTGGTCGACTTCGACGAAGACACCGCGCTCGAGGTGGTGCGGGAGGCGCGGCCCGAAATCTACGCCAAGGGCGGCGACTACGACATGACCGCCATTGCCGAGGGGCAGGCGGTGCTGGCGTACGGCGGCCACGCGGTGGCGATCGATTTTCTGCACGACCGCTCGACGACCAAGCTGCTGACCAAGGTGCGCAGCCAGTAGCTTTGGCCTGTAAAGAGCGGGAGCGGCGCGCGATGATCCGGGCAAGGCGCGCCGCTTATGCCCCCACCGCGCGCAGTCCTCCGCGTCCCCCGGCAGGACGGTCAGGGTTCCATTTGGCCTCGATTTCTCTGCAGAGGGCCGCAATATCGTGGTCGGGTCCGCCGTCCCTGAGGGCCGCCGCGGCTGGCTCGGCCAGCGCGGCCTTGCCAATCTGGTAGCCGAGCGACCGGTAGCTCTCGAACTGGGTCTCGTCGAACCATTGATCCGCAGTACTTTGATGAGGGAAGGCCCTGTTTGTCTTGCGATAGTTAAGCAGATCCGCGCGCTCGGTTCCAAGCAGCGAGGGTTTGATATACAACAGGGTGCCGTTTTGCGCGCCGGCACCGTCTGCCTTGCTGTAGTCGATGGTTCCGGCGACGCAGTGGTCGAGGCTGAACATGGCGTCACGCATCAGGTCGATGCGCGCGACGTTGATATCGATCTCGACGCGCAAGTCGGTGGAGCACTTGCGAATGGCGTTGCCCAGGTCGTCGAAGTCGAGCTTGCCGTCGGCACCGGCGTCGATCACCACGATCAGGCGACAGCGCCGACGTACCAATTCATACACGCCGAGATTTTCGAAGTGGCCGCCGTCTGACAAATAAACGTGTTCGGATTTGGCATCGGTCAAGCCGAACAGTTCAGAAAAGAGCGGAAACAGGCTGGCGCGCGGGGTGGTGGACTGGCCCGTCGCGAGGGGGCGGCGCGGATTGGCGAACCAGCGGCCCAATCGAACGTTGAACAGGGTCATCAGGAACGCCAGGGGTGGCGACGAATGAAAGCCCATGTTGGGGCTGGCGGCAGCGCCGGAAACGGCCACCGCCATGCCGAGCTTGATGCCGTCGTCGTCGCGCTTCGCGTGTGCCTTTGGCTTGCGGTAGCCCGCGGTGCTGCGGTAGCTGCCGCGCAATGCTTCGTCGGCAATCTTCGGTCCGCCGGGCGCTGCCATGCTGGGCAATTCGAAGCCGCAAAAAGCAGGCGTGAAGGTGAACGCGCCTGCCTTCCGGGTCTGCCATGCCAACTCCTTGCCGTTGACCATGTTCAGCGCGGTGTTCACGATATGGAAAGGCTTCTGGACTTCGCCGTTGGGAGCCAGCAATTCATCGAAATTGATGTCGTCATTTTCGTCGAAGCCGGTAAATGGGTGCGGATCACGCTTGGTATTGCTTGCGCCGAGATAGGCGCGCACCAGCCGGTTCCGGTACATCATATGCATCGAGAACTTGTTGATGTCCACGCGCCAGGCCAGCAGCACGCCGATGGTCAGCATGATGGCGACCGCCGATCCGCATGCCTGTAATGAACTGCCGATCGTCTGCTTGTTATACAGGTCGACGAATGCGCCAAGTTCCAGGTTGCCATTCGGCGCTGCGAGTGGCGTGTTGCCCGCGGTGATCCAGTGGACCATCGCCGATACCAGGAACAGCAAGCCGGCGCAAAATACGTAGGGCGCGATGGCGGCGACGAACTCCAGGGCGCGCGACGAATCCTTTTGCCCGGTTGCGGCGCCGCGGCCCAGCAGCAGGCCGGCGACCGTCGTGCCGACCCAGGCACTCCCCATTGCCGCGCTCGCCCATCCGCGCGATTGCGCATGCACCCAGGCGAGCAAGGCCGGCGCATACAGGCTGACGCTGACCAGGGCCAGCCATGCGATCACAAAGATCGACGTCCAACCGCCCTGGCGACTCCACCATTCCCGGCTTTTTTCCGAATACATGCGGCCCACCAGGCCAACCGACAGGATCATCGTGATGCCGAAGAGACTCAGCAGGACCGGCATGCCGAATGCCAGCACGTGGACCGCCACCGGATCGTTGTGCGCATCGGGGGGCGACTTGATGCCGGCAAGTGCGCGGGTGGTGAGGATCACCAGCAGCGCGCCGACGGCCAGCGCGCCTACCGCACAGAGGAAGTGGCCGCGCGCCTCCCTGGCGATCGCCACGCGTTGGGTCTTCTGGCGTTCTTCCAGCGTGGCTGGATCCTTGGCCGCGTGGCGCCGGCGGCGGCGCGCCGAGATGGCGTTGAAGGCCTGCGCCAGCGCCCAGCCGGAACACCAGACGACGAAGTAAGCCAGGCCAGGCGCCAGTAGCCAGACGCCACAGTCGATCGCCGCAGCTGCCCATTCCGGATGATTCCAGCCGGCCAGCATGATGGTCCAGGTGGACGCGATCGGCGCGCGCAGATCCCACAGCGCGAGGCTGCCAAGCATTGCGGCCAGCATCAGCGGGAACACGATGCCGCAAATGACGCTCGTCTGACTTTGTCCGCCTAGCCATTTGGGACGTGCCGGATCCGGACGCGTGGAGATGCTGACGGCGATCCAGAAGACCGACCACAAGACCGCGGCGATGGCCGCAAAGCCGACATCCTTGCTCGAGACCTCCATCCAGTCGGCCGTGGCGGCAGGGTCCGGCACAACCTTGCTGGCGCCGACGACCAGGACGCGCGGCACCACCAGCAGTGCGCCCAGGACGGCGACCAGGATGGTCAGGTTCAGCAAAGTATTTCGGAAGTAGGTGTTGACGACGGTCCAGGTGTCGGCGCTGAAGAAGCCGGTCTTCGCTGTAAGGTAATTGCTGTACTGGCGCAGGAAGCGGATTTCTTCCGGTTCCCGCTTGCCCGCCCCGGTCTGCGCGACTGTGCTCAGCTTCAGCTCCATCAAGCCGATATTGCCGCCGATTCGCTGCAGCCATTTGGAAAACCAGGCACCGATGTAGCCGCCGCCGGAAACGGTCGACAAGTAATCGAAGTCGCGCAGCAGCCGCAATTCCGCCAAGGCCTGCAGGATTCCCAGATTGAAGGTCGCGCTGCGGATGCCGCCGCCCGAGAAGGCCAGTCCGGCCATTTCGGCGTCGTGCACCTTTTGCTTGAGCTGGCTCTCCTCCACGGGCTCGACCTGGCGCGGCAGCTCGCCGCGCAATGCGTCGAATTCGAATTGCCACGTTTCGGCGAACACGCTGCCCGCAAGCTTGTCGATCTTGCGCCAGGTTTTTTCGTCGCAAATCGCGTTGGCAGGGTGAAGGTCGGGATGGCTGGCCTTGAAATCGTGAATCGCCTTTTCCATGCCGCGGTTGTAGAAGCCGTCGCACGGCCCCGCGTAAAATGGCGCGTGCTCGGAATGCCGGTCATCGTGCAGGGTGGCCAGCTTGCGCTGGAGGTCGCGTACCGCTTCGCCGCTGCTGCCGAACTTGTAGTCGATCACCATGGTGTCCCCGTTGTCGTTTTATGTGAGATGCCTGGATTCGCCGCCTTGCTATTCACCTTTCGCCCCCGGCAAGCCAAACTGCGCCTTCGGAACCTGGCCGAAACGCAGTCCGGTATTGACCAGGTTGCGGTCGCCGTTCGCGTAACCCCTTTCGGTCACACTGCCCGCCACCAGCCACAGGTCTTCACGCAGCTGGTATTCGACGCCGAGGCCGATGCGCCGGATGCGTTCGTTCGCCAACCCGGCATTGGTGACCCTGGCGAGCCCGCCGTCGATAAAGGCGTGCCACTTTTCCTTGCCCAAACGCAGCCGAATGGTCGCCTCGGAACGCGTTTCGCGGACCAGCGCGTCGCCGCCCGCCGCAGATTTCGCCCGATCATCGATCTTGCGTGCCAGGTAGAACTGGAACAAGGCGCGCAAGCGGTCCTTGCCGGCATCGGGCGTCAGATCGCGGCGCGGCAGGCCAACGGAAAACGACGCCCACAAGGCTTTCGCGCTGCGTTCGGCATCCTTCACCGGGCCGCTGTCCGAATACCAGCCTTGGGCATAGCCGGCGTACAGCGCCGGTTTTGCCCACAGGTCCGCGACGTTGGCGTCGAGCGTGCACTGGTTCGCCTGCTTGACCGCGCTCGCCACGTCCGCCACATCCTCGAGCGTACGGCCGGCGCGGATGCCGATGGACGCGATCGCCTTGTTGACGCAGTCGCGCGTCGCGCGCCAGTGCAATCCCGGATCGGCGTAATCGATCAGTCCGAACCGCAATCCGGCGGCCAGCTGGCTGCCCGGCTTGCCCGATTCCACTTTGGCGGCCGCCAGCGACATGGTGGTGCGCGCTTTCAGGCGCATGAAATAGCTGTCCTCGTAGCGCTGGCCGCCAATAATCGCGTCGGGGAAAAACATCGCCACTGGGACAAAGTCGAGCGCGAACGCGTTTTTTGCCTGGCCGTCCTTGTCGAATCCGCGTATGAGACTGAACGCGAAGTCACGCGGAAACGCGGGTCGGGCAATTTCGGTGCCGCTCATGTTGAGTGCCGCCATTGCTGGCGACGAGGGTACCGACAGGTCAGGCGCGATGACGTTCTTCAGGCTGTCGACGATGGTTTTCTCGTTCGCGCTTGCCGTTGCGGCGGCCGCTGCCTTGGCGACCGGCGCCACCGCCGGTGCTGGCGCCGCCGGCGCCGCGCCGGCGGCCTTGCGGCGGGCGCGCACTTGCACCGAGCCGTCCGGCAGTTCGATGTACTCGACCTGCTCCCAATCGGCCGTGACGACCGTCGGCACCGTCGCCGCTGTCGCCAGGCAGGACATCAGCAGGAGGGCGCCCGCACACGCCGCGAGCAGGGAGAGCCGCCGCTTCATGCCTTGCTGCCGGCGATTTGTACCCCATCCAGGAAGGGCGTGTCGACAACGACGCCATCGGAAATCACGCCAGACACCGTCGTCTTGCAGATTGCCGCCCCGTTTTCCTGGATTTCCTGTGTGATGTGGAAAGCGCGCAGGCCGGCGCCCGACACCACCGGCCAGATACGCCATTTGAGGTAGCCACCGGCGCATTCTGCCGCCGAGAACGCCCACTCTGCCTTGCCGGTATCGGCCGTACTGAATGGAATGCCGCGGTCGGGGACGCCGATCCCGTCGCGCGCGAAGTCGTTGATATCGAACAGCGTCGCCTGGACCTGCGCGATCGGGCCGCCGGCGCAGGTGATGACCAGTTTCATCCCCTTGCGCGCGGGAACGGTTGAGTCAGCGCTGAACTCGAAGCGCTTGCTGGCTGCAGTGAGATTGACTTTTTCTTTGGTGACAGTCGTATTCATCCGATGCTCACTCCATTGCGTTGGCGGGTGTCAGGGTTGCTGGCGCTGGCTGGTCGATCAAGGGGGGATACTGGTGCCAGCGCGCTTGCCCGGCCAGCTACGAGCAGCTGCTGGCCGGGATCGACGTCGACTCGCGTCAGGGCCCGCTGGTACTACTGCATCCACCGCGGCCTGCGCACCCAGTTCGGGAAGGTGGTGGAAATGACCGGATAGAATTTGGCGGCGATCTTGTTGAAGCCGTCGCGGCTTGGATGAAGTTCGTTCTGCCAGTCCTCTGCCTGCAGCGTGTTGCGGGTGTCGACGAAGAAATACGCCGGCGTATTTGCCAGGCTTTGCTGCACCTTCGCCAGATTGTCGATGATGTAGCGCACCGCGCCGGCCTGCATTTCTCGCGGCATGCCGATCTGATCGAGCGAGGGCCGGATCCACGGCGAGAACACCAGCAGGCCGCGGCCGGTCGGTGGCGCGTAGTCGTAGCAGTGGGTGACGATCGGCACGTTTTTGCAGTAGGTATTACGCAGGTGGATGATGCGTTCGTAGCCGCGCGTGACGCGGGCAAACAGGTCTGCCGTCTCGGTCGCCTTGAACCAGCTGGCGACGTCGTTTGTGTTGCCGACCTTGAGCAGCGGCAGCAGGTCGTCGGCGCCGGCGAAATCGTTGCCGCCGCCGCTGACGATGATCATGTCGACCGTCTCGCAGTCGAACTTCAGGAAGTCATTGAGCGAGTACAGGTTGCTCTTGCCTGGATCGGCGATTTCCATGCCGCTCTCGCCGAGCGCCACGATGTCCATCGCCTGCGATTCGCCGAAATCGAGGAAACGGTTGCACAGGTTGCCGTTCTGCGGGAAGGGATATTGGACCCACGAGTCGCCGAAACACAGGATCAAGGGGACGTCCGGGTTGTTGCGGGTAGTGGCGCGCCAGTCGGGCAAGCCGAATGTCAGGGGCATTTTTTCCTCCGATCGAATGCGACGGGAGGGGCGCCCGCGCTACACCAGGGCGTGCGTCCTGCGCGCTTGATCAGATGGATGCCGGTGATGTGCAACCGGCGTCGACGTGAGCCCCGCTGTCACGTTACCGATATCAAGAATGCATCGGTACTGGCAATAAGGACTGTGTATTTACGACAACAAAATGCATATAGTTATTGTCACGGGTCCCGGTATACGCATTCTGAAGCGGTGCACGCCGAGCCCGGTGTTGCGGGCTTCACACCGGGGTCCGACCCAAACAACGGGTCAGACCCCAACCCATCACGCGCCGCCGGCGTAGCCGTTTTGCCGCCACGCCTCGAACACCACCACCGCGACCGTGTTCGACAAGTTCAAACTGCGGTTGTCCGGGCGCATCGGCAGGCGGATGCGCTGGGCCGGCGGGAACGATTCGCGCAGTGCGGGCGCCAGGCCGCGCGTCTCGCTGCCGAACACGAACACGTCGCCCGGCAGGAAGGTGGCGCTGGCGAAGGGGCTTGATCCGTGCGTGGTCAGCGCGAACATGCGCGCCGGATCCGGCTGCGTGGCGGCGATGAAGGCGTCCCAGTTCTTGTGCACCTGCATGGTGGCGTAGTCGTGGTAGTCGAGGCCGGCACGTTTCATCTTGGCGTCGTCGAGCGGAAAGCCGAGCGGTTCGATCAGGTGCAGCTGGGCGCCGGTGTTG
>JAZKFW010000037.1:0-140141 GCA_040386255.1 Pseudomonadota bacterium | reverse complement strand
GGAATTCGCGCTTGACCTTGAGGATCTCGATCATTTCGAGCACGCCGCGGCTGGCGGCGTACACGGCGCCCGACCACGACCAGGCGCGCGGGTCGCCTTCATCGCCGTACTCGGCCACTTTCGACAGGTCGACCGAACCGACCAGGTCGGCCAGGTCGGCGGTGGTGGGGTCGTGCGGCGCGTAGGTGCCGATGCCGCTGCGGCCAGCTTCGGAAATGAAGAAGCGCTCGACCGGCATCTGCATGAAGTCGCCGCTGAACTGGTCCTCCAGACGCGCGCGGCAGTGCGGGCACAGTTCGCCGGCGATGTCGATGCCGTAGGTGTTGCGGCAGGAGGCGCGCATGCTGTGCGGCACAAGGTGCAGCGGCGATTCGTGCACGGGGCAGCCGGCGATCGCGTACTGCGCCCCTTCCTCGGTGTAGCTGTACTCTTCGAGGCCGCGCTTGAGCAGGATGACGAGGGTCGATTTGCCGCCCGACGGCGGCCCGAGCAGCAGCAGCAGGCGGCGCCCGACTTCCGAGCCGGCCGCGGCGGCCTTGAAATAGTCGATGACGCGCTCGATCGCTTCGTCGATGCCGAACAGTTCGTCCTCGAACAGCTTGCAGTGGTCCCTGCCTTCGGCGTCCTGGATGAAGGTGGCGCGGATCATGTCCCAGATATATTGGTGGGAACTGCGGGCGACTTGTTGCGGCGCCAGCGCGAGGATCTCGTGCATGAAGGCCGAAAACGGCCCCGACCAGTGACCGGCCCGGTGCTGCTGGGTGAACAGGCTGAGGCTCTCGATGAAGCTGTCCTGGTCCGACGGACGGGGATGAAGATCATCGCCTGGTAAGGTCACGTTTCCTCCGGTTCAATTGGGCGCGGACCGGGCAAACGGCGCCGCGCCTGTACACCAGTATCTGCCGGCCGACCATTTGGCGAATGAGGGGCGTCAACGAGCGGGAGTGAACCTGTCGGGAGTTTGGCGGACTAAGGCCCGCGCCAGATGCCACGTCGTCCTCGCGGTGGCGAGGACGACGGTTCAACTGGTAACGCTTGTAGCTAACCGGCCGGGTTTGCCCTGTGCAGGAATTGCGCCGCGGCGAGGAAATCGGCCTCGCCGATATCGGGCAGCTCGAGCACCTCGGCGTCGCCGAACAGCGTGAAGTTGCGGTCGATCGAGCGGACGTAAGCGGGATCGTAATGGTCCACCAGCAGCTCGTCGACCAGCTGCGGCATGCGGCCGTCGTTGGCCATGTCGTGCCAGCTGCCGATCTTGTCGCGGCCGTGCAGCTTGACCAGGCACTCGAGCTGGGTGTTGAGCAGCGCCGGGTCGGCGGTGAAGTGGTGGTAGTCCTCCATCAGCAGGCGGACGCGGTTCGGCCGCGACAGGGTCAGCGAGATGCACGGCGACAGGCGCATCTGTTCCATCAGCGCATCGGGCACGCGCAGGTTGCCGACTTTCTTGCTCTCGGACTCGACGAATACCGGGCGCGACGAGTCGAAGTGGCGCAGCTTGTCCCACACCAGCGTTTCGAAATGCTTCTGGGATGGCTGCGGGCGGCTCGGCAGGTTGCCGAGCACCGAGCCGCGGTGGGCGGCCAGCTGTTCGAGGTCGAGCACCTGGGCGCCGATCGCGTCGAGCACTTCGAGCAGGCGGCTCTTGCCGCTGCCGGTGGTGCCGCAGATGACCTGGAAGGCAAGCCGCGGCGGGACCGCCAGCGCCTCGCTTACATGCGCGCGGTAAGCCTTGTAGCCGCCGTCGAGCTGGATCGCCGGCCAGCCGATCCTGGCGAGCACGTGGGCCATGGCGCCGCTGCGGTTGCCGCCGCGCCAGCAGTAGATCAAGGGCTTCCAGTCGCGCGGCTTGTCGACCCACAGCTCTTCGATGTGGCGCGCGATGTTGCGCGAAACGAGGGCGGCGCCGACCTTCTTGGCTTCGAACGAATTGACCTGTACATACATGGTGCCGACGCGGATGCGTTCCTCGTCGTTGAGGACCGGGCAGTTGATGGCGCCGGGAATATGGTCGAGCGCGAACTCGGACTCGCTGCGCACGTCGATGATGGCGTCGAATTCGCCGAGCACGGGCAGGACATCGCTGAAACTTTGTATGGCCGGATATTTCATCGCGCTTTGACCAATGGGAGGAACTTTGGCCAGATGTTGGCGAGGATGACCGGATGAGCCTGGGCGGTCGGATGCAGGCGGTCGGCCTGGAACAGCGCCGGCTTTTCGGCGACGCCTTCGAGCATGAACGGCACCAGCGGCGCTTTGAGCTGGGTGGCGACGCTGTTGTACATACTGAAGAAGCGTTCGGTGTAGTCGCGCCCGTAATTGGGCGGCATGCGCATGCCGACCAGCAGCACTTGCGCCTTGTTCTTGCGGGCCAGTTCGACCATGGCGCGCATGTTGGCCTCGGCGGCGGCCACCGGCAAGCCGCGCAGGCCGTCGTTGGCGCCGAGTTCGATGACCACCAGGGCCGGCTTGTGCTGGGCCAGCAGCGCCGGCAGGCGGGCGCGGCCGCCGCTGGTGGTTTCGCCGCTGATGCTGGCGTTGACGATGGTGGCGTCGATTTTCTCGGCCTTGAGTTTCTGGTCGAGCAGCGCGACCCAACCGCTTCCGCGCGCCAGGCCATATTCGGCGGACAGGCTGTCGCCGAGCACAAGGACCGTTTTTGGTGCAGAATGGGCGAGCGCCGCGGCCAGCAACATTACCGCGCCGAGCATCCATCTAGTGAGAAAAGCAAGCATGCGTGACATCCAGGAAGCATCCAAAAGTGTAGTTGACGATCATTCCGGCAAGCCGGCGGCGATCGAAGTTCGCCAGTTATCGAAGAAGGTAGCCGACGCCAGCGGCGAACTTACGATCTTGCACAGCGTGGATTTTACAGTGCAACCGGCTGAGACGCTCGCGATCGTGGGCGCGTCCGGTTCCGGCAAGTCCACCCTGCTTGGCCTGCTGGCGGGACTCGACAGTCCGTCGAGCGGCACGGTGATCCTCGACGGCGTCGATATCTTCGCGCTCGACGAGGACGGCCGCGCCCGGCTGCGCATGGCGAAACTGGGATTTGTGTTCCAGTCGTTCCAGCTGCTGGCGCACCTGAACGCGCTGGAAAATGTCATGCTGCCGCTTGAACTGCGCGGCGAAACCGACGCGCGCGCCAAGGCCACGGCGATGCTGGGCCGGGTCGGCCTGGAGAGCCGCCTGAAGCACTACCCCAAATTCCTGTCGGGCGGCGAGCAGCAACGCGTGGCGCTGGCGCGCGCCTTCGTCACCGAGCCGCCGCTGCTGTTTGCCGACGAGCCGACCGGCAGCCTCGATGCGGCCACCGGCGAAGCGGTGATCCAGCTGATGTTCGAGCTGAATCGCGAGCGCGGCTCGACGCTGGTGCTGGTCACGCACGACACCTCGATTGCGGCGCGCTGCGGACGCACGATCACGATTGCGGCCGGCCGCCTGGTCTGACCGCGTTCGCCGCCACCAGTTCATTGAGCACCGCGCGCGCTTGCGCGGGCAGTTCGCCGGCGCACATGCCAATCGGGCCGACGCCTTGCCCGACCAGGCGGTCGGCGGCGGCGCCGTGAATCCACACCGCGCCGAGCGCCGCCTCGCGCGCCTCCCAGCCTTGCGCCAGCAGGGCGCCGCAAATCCCCGCCAGCACGTCGCCGGTGCCGGCCGTCGCCAGGCCGGGGTTGCCGGTGGTATTGACGACCGCGGCGCCGTCGGGCGCGGCGATCACGCTGCCGGCGCCCTTGAGCACGACGGTGGCCTGAAGGCTCGCCGCCAGCGCGCGGGCGCTGCCGAGCCGGTCGCGCTGGACTTCGGCGGCGGTCACGCCCAGCAGCCGCGCCGCTTCCAGCGGGTGCGGCGTCAGTACGGTGGGCGCGCCGCGCCGCGCCAGGCGGTCGCGCAGGTCGACGCTGGCGGCGACCAGGTTGAGCGCATCGGCATCGATGACCAGCGCGGCGTCGCCGGCCAGCGCCCTGGCCAGCAGCTCCATGGCGTGCGCGGAGCCGCCCATGCCGGGTCCGACCACCAGCGTGCCTTGTTCGACCGGATAGCCGGCGGCGTCGCGGAACATGATTTCGGGCTGTACGCTGTCGAACGAGGGGCCGGGATCGAGCGCGGCCACCAGCACCCGGCCGGCGCCGGAAAACAGTGCGCCGCGGGCCGACAGCATCGGCGCGCCGGCCATGCCGTGGGCGCCGCCGACGATGGCGACGTCGCCGAAGCTGCCCTTGTGGGAGCTGTTGGCGCGCGGTTTCAGGAAGCGCGCGAACAGCGCCGGTTCGTTCAGCTGCGCCCGCGCCGGCGCGAAGTGGTCGTCGTCGATACCGAGCGCGTCGACCTGCACTTCGCCGGCATGGTCGCGTCCTTCGAAGGTGTGCAGGCCGGGCTTGTCGCCGATGAAGGTGAGGGTGCGCGCCGCGCGGATCGCCACGCCGTGCGGTCCGACCACGGCGCCGGTGTCGGCATCGAGCCCGCTCGGCACGTCGAGCGACAGTACCGGCCAGCCGAGGGCGTTGACGGCTTCGGCCAGCGCGCGCGCCCGGCCGTCGAGCGGGCGGGCCAGGCCAATGCCGAACAGGCCATCGATGACCAGGCCCGGCTCGAGCTCAGGCAGTTCAGCAAGGAAGCGCACCTGGCTGGCGCTGGCGCGGGCGAGGGCCTGCGCGGTTTCAGGGGAGGTGGGCTGTTGGCCGGGGAGGTGGATCACCGCGACATCGACGCCGGCGCTGGCATGCGCCAGGTTGGCGGCCGTCTCGAGCGCGTCGCCGCCGTTGTTGCCGGGGCCGGCCAGCAGCAGCACGCTGCGGTTGGCCAGGCCGGCCAGCAGCGTCAGCGCGACGTTGGCGGCGGCGTGTCCGGCGCGCTGCATCAGTGCGCCCGGTTCCAGCGTGGCCGCCGCCGCGGCTTCTACCGCGCGGATTTGCGCCACTGTATATAAAGGCTTCATCGAACTCTCCGAGTTAACCGGGGCATTTTTGCGCCGGTTGCTGTGCATTTTCGCTAATTTTCGGGTTGGGGGCGAATACAATACGCCAGGCAGCACATTAACAGCGAGGAGCGGGCATGGACTGGCAGTTCTGGATTGATCGCGGCGGCACATTCACCGACATCGTCGCGCGTCGCCCCGATGGCGCACTGGCGACCCACAAGCTGCTGTCCGACGACCCCGAGCGCTATCGCGATGCCGCCGTTGCCGGCATCCGCCACCTGCTCGGTCTCGGCGCCGATGCGGCGATCCCGGTCGAGCAGATCGAAGCGGTGAAGATGGGAACGACGGTGGCCACCAACGCGCTGCTCGAGCGCAAGGGCGAACCGACAGCGCTGGCCATCACGCGAGGCTTTCGCGACGCGCTACGGATCGCGTACCAGAACCGGCCGCGCCTGTTCGACCGCCACATCGTCCTGCCCGAGCTGCTGTACTGCCAGGTGGTGGAAATCGACGAGCGGGTCGGCGCCCACGGCGACGTGCTGCGCCCGATCGACGAGGCGGCCACGCGCGCCGCGTTGCAGGCGGTCTACGACCAGGGCCTGCGTTCGCTCGCCATCGTGTTCATGCACGGCTACCGGTTCACCGAACACGAGGCGGCCGCGGCGCGCATTGCCGGCGAGATCGGCTTCACGCAGGTGTCGGTGTCGCACCATGTCAGCCCGATGATGAAGCTGGTGGCGCGCGGCGACACCGCAGTGGTCGACGCCTACCTGTCGCCGATATTACGCCGCTACGTCGACCAGGTGGCCGGCCAGATGCCGGGCGTGAACCTGCAGTTCATGCAGTCGAACGGTGGCCTGACCGATGCGCGCACCTTCCACGGCAAGGACAGCATCTTGTCGGGGCCGGCCGGCGGCATCGTCGGCATGGTGCGCGCCAGCCAGCTGGCCGGTTTCGATCGCGTGATCGGCTTCGACATGGGCGGCACCTCGACCGACGTGTCGCATTTTTCCGGCGAGTTCGAACGGGTGTTCGAAACGCAGGTGGCCGGCGTGCGCATGCGCGCGCCGATGATGAGCATCCATACGGTGGCCGCCGGCGGCGGCTCGATCCTGCACTTCGACGGCAGCCGCTACCGGGTGGGGCCGGACAGCGCCGGCGCCAATCCGGGGCCGGCCAGCTACCGGCGCGGCGGGCCGCTGGCGGTCACCGACTGCAACCTCATGCTGGGCAAGATACAGCCGGCGTATTTTCCGCATCTGTTCGGGGCGGACGGCAGGCAGGCGCTCGACCGCGACGCGGTGGCCGCCAGATTCGCCGCCATGGCGCGCGAGATCGGCGCGGCGACCGGCGCGACGCCGTCGCCGGAGCAAGTGGCCGAAGGCTTCATCCGCATCGCGGTCGGCAACATGGCCAACGCGATCAAGCAGATCTCGGTGCAGCGCGGGCACGACGTCACCGAGTACACGCTGACCAGTTTCGGCGGCGCCGGCGGCCAGCATGCCTGCCTGGTGGCGGACGCGCTGGGCATGAAGACGGTGTTCGTGCACACACTGGCCGGCGTGATGTCAGCCTACGGCATGGGGCTGGCCGACCAGACGGCAATGCGTGAGGCGGCAGTCGAACTGCGACTCGCCGAGGCGGGAGCGGAGCTGTTGGAGCGGCGCCTGAATGATCTTGGCGACGGTGTGCGCCAGGAACTGCTGGGGCAAGGCGTTGCGGCGGAACGCATTACGCTCGTGCGGCGGGTGCACCTGCGCTACGAAGGCACCGACTCGGCCATTATCGTGCTGTTCGACGAGGTTGACGCGATGACGCGGCAGTTCGAGACGGCCTACAAGAAGCGCTTCTCGTTCCTGATGCCGGCCAAGGCGCTCGTTGTGGAAGCGGTATCGGTGGAAGCGATCGGCGCCTCCGGCGCGCCGCAGGAAACCGTGGTGCAGCAGGTGCCGAGGAATGGCGCGCTGGCTCCGCGCGAGACGGTGGGCATGTTCGGCGGCGACGAGTGGCGCGCCACGGCGCTGTACTCGCGCGCCGACCTGCGCATCGGCGACACGGTCGACGGCCCGGCCATCATCGCCGAGGACAACGCGACCACGGTGGTGGAAGCGGGCTGGCAGGCGAGGGTAACGCCGCACAATCACCTGGTACTCACGCGCGTGGAAGCGCTGCCCGAGCGACGCGCGATCGGCACCAGCGCAGACCCGGTGATGCTCGAGATATTCAACAACCTGTTCATGTCGATTGCCGAGCAGATGGGGCTGCGGCTGCAGAATACCGCGTATTCGGTCAACATCAAGGAACGGCTCGACTTCAGCTGCGCGCTGTTCGACGCCAGCGGCAGCCTGATCGCCAACGCCCCGCACATGCCGGTGCACCTGGGTTCGATGGGCGAGAGCATCAAGACGGTGATGCGCGAGAATGCCGGCGCGATGCGCGCGGGAGACGTCTTCATGCTCAACGATCCTTATAACGGCGGCACCCACCTGCCGGACGTGACGGTGATCTCACCGGTGTTCGACGAGGCCGGGGAGACGATTCTCTTTTACGTCGGCTCGCGGGGGCACCACGCCGACATCGGCGGCACCACGCCGGGTTCGATGCCGCCCGATTCCGTGTCGATCGAGCAGGAAGGGGTATTGATCAACAACTTCAAGCTAGTCGACGGCGCCGATGGCCGGCTGCGCGACGCCGAAGCGCGTGCCTTGCTGGCCGGCGCGCGCTACCCGGCGCGCAATCCCGACCAGAACATGGCCGACCTGCGCGCGCAGGTGGCAGCCAACCAGAAGGGCGTCGACGAACTACGCAAGATGGTCACGCATTTCGGCCTCGACGTGGTGCGCGCCTACATGGGGCACGTGCAGGACAACGCGGAAGAAGCGGTGCGGCGCGTGATCACGGCGCTGAAGGACGGCCAATACTGCCTGGAGCTCGACAACGGCGCGCGGATCGAGGTCGCGATCCGCGTCGACCAGGCCACGCGCAGTGCGGAGATCGACTTCACCGGCACGTCGGCGCAACTGCCGAACAACTTCAATGCGCCGTCGGCGGTGTGCATGGCGGCGGTGCTGTACGTGTTCCGCACGCTGGTGGACGACGAGATCCCGCTCAACGCCGGCTGCCTCAAGCCGCTGCGGGTGATCATCCCGGCCGGCTCGATGCTCAATCCGCGCTACCCGGCGTCGGTTGTGTCGGGGAATGTCGAAACCTCGACCTGCATCACCAACGCGCTGTACGGCGCGCTGGGAGTGATGGCGGCGGCGCAGGGGACGATGAACAATTTCACGTTCGGGAACGCCAAGTACCAGTATTACGAGACCATCTCCGGCGGTTCCGGCGCCGGCGACGGGTTCGACGGCACCGACGTGGTGCAGACCAACATGACCAATTCGCGTCTCACCGACCCGGAGATCCTCGAGTTCCGCTTTCCGGTGCGGCTGGAATCGTACGAGATTCGCCACGGGTCGGGCGGGGCGGGGCGCTGGCACGGCGGGAACGGCGGCGTGCGCAAGGTGCGCTTCCTGGAACCGATGACGGCGGCGATCCTGTCGAACAACCGGATTTATCCGCCATTTGGGATGGCCGGCGGCAGTCCGGGGGCGCTGGGCAAGAATCGCGTCGAGCGGCTTGATGGCAGCGTCGAGACGCTGGCGCATATCGGCAAAGTGGAGATGGGCGCCGGGGACCTGTTCGTCATCGACACGCCCGGAGGCGGCGGCTACGGGGAGACTGTTTAGCCGTGCATCCCCATCTCGCGGCAAGTCTTGTGAGTGTTTGCAATTGTCATCCTGAATCTGCCACTATCTTTGCACGTGGGGTCAAGATTCGATCCAAGAGAACAACGTTACCTTTTGGAGTAACGGAGTAAATTTTCCCACTTTGCAGAGTAAATTCTGCAATGCAATTTTCCGTCTTGTTGCGATTGAATGTGTCGAGCTTTAATACCACTGAGTTCGAAAATAATAATTTTACCGAGTTCTGCCCCTTGTCTACATCCAAGTCGACTAACTCCGCTTCCTTCGCGCTATCTGGTCCATGCCATTACTTCCTGGCAAAAGCGTGAACAGGAAATGATCCCATGACGCATCTAGCTTTTCACCCAACTGGGAAGCATACGTTGGGTGCTTCGCCAAGACGTCAGTGACTTCTCTCTTCAAATCGAATTCGCTGTCGGCATAAAAGTAAAATTCGCGACGGCCCTTTGTCGTGATGCGTCCAACGTAAATGCACGATTTAGACCTGGCAATAGTGGCTTCAAGGTCGTCCTCGAAATCACACAAAGACTCAAACTCGTCGTCACTGCTTAGCCCATTTTCACGAGGCTTAATCAGTCGAATCCAAAGCCAGGTCAACTTAGGTTTTGTGGGTAATGGCGCTACGGCAGACAAGGCAAGGTCGACGAAGACCGAAGCCAGTTCGTCGTTAATTTTGCACACGTAACTCTGCCAATCGCTTGATGCTAATTGTACGTTGGATTCATTTGACATCTCGTCACTCCTGCTTACCAGGTTCCGGTTCTTTTGGCTTCTCAGGCGCAGACGGTTCGGGGGGCTTCACCCCCTTTTCATCCCATTTCGTTTCGCTAATTTCATTTCGACGATTGTCGAGGTTTTCCACGCCACCCAAATCGTTAATTGCCTGTTGCTCCTTTCTTCTTCTCTCGTCCTTGTCAGCCTTATTGTAGGTATCAATGACTTCTGCTGCGTTTCTGTCGCGCCCATCGCTCTTGTCTGTTTTGCGTTGATGGAGATTGTCCGTGGACCCAACATATTTTTCACCTGTACTGGTATGTGTCCCTGGAACGCAATAAATACACCCCTGGCCGCCACTTGCCATAGGCGGCTTGTGCGTAGCCGCAAAAATTGCAGAGCTAATCGCGACGCCAAGACGAGCAGCACCCAGTCGAGTTGCTGCCCCGTAGGATACGGCATAGACAACACGTAAAAGCGGATTTCGACCGTCAGGATCAACGTACTTGTATGGGTTGTTGTTGGCGTAGCTGTAGCGGTTGAAACTGCCACCGGTGTTTGCATCCGTGGTCACCGGATCAATGCTCAAGAACCTGCCCGCCACCGGATCATAATACCGCTGCTGCATGTACACCAGCCCAGTATCGGCATCATTCACATGGCCGGTGAATCCGATGGTCGGCGTCACGCCGCCAGCGGTCAGCCCATACGGCTCATAGCGTGTCCTGCTGACGAGCGCCCCCGCGGCATTCGTGCGCGCAACAGGGCTGCCCAGGCCGTCCGTGTGGAGGTAGGTCACCACCTCGCTGGTGGGGGCTGCATTCGTGACCATCGTTTCGGTGAAGCTCGCCGTGCCGGAAGCGCCGGTGTCCTTCCAGGTACACGTCGAAGGCGCGCCCACCCATGCCGAGCTGGCGGTCCCAGCCGAGGTCCCGTTGAGTGGCGGCGCATCATTCACCGTGTAGCCGGTGCCGCTTGACGTGCACAGTCGGCTGACCGAAGCCGCGTTCGTGCTCGACCAGGAGAGCGTGTACGGCTGCCCCGCAATCATCGCCGACGGCGTGCGCGACACCTTGATGGTCGGCGCCAGCGCCGCCGCGGTGACGGTAACGGCGGAACTCGAAGTCGGTCCGAACCACGCCACAAACTCCTGCACCATCCCCCAGCCCATGATGTAGCTGCCCGCCGCCGGTGCGACCACCGCGAACGAAAATGTATATTGCGCACCGGGCGCGACGGCATTGTTCAGATTGACCCGGTTCGGGCTCCAGAGCGTCGTGTTCATCGGGTTGGTAGAGCCCAGCCGGTAAGCGGAGCCGGCTGCCCAGGTGGTGTTGCCGGTATTCTTCATCGTCACGGCGACGTTGTAGCTTTTCCCTTGCGTCATTGCCGCCGGCACCGTCACGCCCACCAGCTGCGCACCGTCGACCGGGGCGCTCACCGTCACCACCGTGTTCGGCGTGTACGGGCCGAACCATTCGACGCCGTCCTGCACCATGCGCCACTGGAAATTGTGACTGCCCGGCACCGGTGCGGTGACGGCAAACGTGAAGCTGACCTGCCCGCCCGGCACAACCGACGAGAGCAAGGGCACTCGGTTGACGCCCCAGGTCATGCCGTTTTCAGGGTTCTGCGAACCGAGAAAATACTTGCCGGCAGCTGTCCAGGTGGTGGTGCCGGTATTGCGCATCACGACCGTCACGGTATAGCGGGAGCCGGCGGCCATCGACGCAGGCACGGTCCGGGACGCGAAGACGGCGTCGTTGGCCGCCTGCGCGCGCGGGCCGACGGCGCAAAACAGGATCAACAGGGCGACTGCGCACTGCATGGCACGCAACATCGTCTTGGAGAACATCATCGTCGCGCCTCTCAGGCTGCCAGCCAGCGCTGGAGCGGTGTGAATGAATTTCATGATCAGTTCGCCCCCGCCGCCTTGACTTCGGCAACCTGATGCCGGCCCAGGTAGATGTACTTGGTGCCCGCAGCCAGCGGCACCGAGGTCGAACGCGTGTAAAGCAGTTGGCCGGCCTGGCCGTAGACGGACACCCGATTGACGCCGTCGGTTCGGACCGTGCTGACGCGGTGACCCAGTCCGTCGTAGACGTAAGTGGCCTTGCCGGTCGCACTCTTGAGCCGGTTGCCCTGGTCGAACACGAAGCCGTGGCCGCCGCGCGAGCTGATGTTGCCCTGCGAGTCGTAGAGGATGCTGGCAACGTGGTAGAGCCCGAAGCCGCTGGCGCTGTCGATACTCGTCAGCCGGTTGGTCGTCGGATCGACAGTGTGCGTGGTGGTTCTGGCAGTGGGCCCCTGGGTGACGCTGACGTTGGTCAGGTTGTCGAGCGCGTCGTAGGTATTGGTGATCACGCCAAACGTCGGCGCCGATGAGATGACCGCCAGCCGGTCCAGATCGTCGTAGCTCATCGCACGGTTGCTGATGCCTTCCTGCAGGTCGTCGATTGCCTTGACGTTGGCGTTTTCGTCATACGTGTACTTGTCGTTGACGATGCCGGCGTCGCTGGAGCGCTCCGGCAAGCCACGCGCATTCGGCGTCATCGCGTGAACGATGCCGTTGCCGTAGGTGAAGCCGGCGATCGCGCCGTTGGGGTGATACGTCACCGCGCCGGCGTATTTTCCCGCCTTGGTGGGCTGCCCGAGCGCATCGGGCGCAAAGTCGATGGTGGCCAGATCTGGATACGACAATTCGCGCAGCGATCCGTTGAGGTCATACTTGCGGCCGATGTTGTAGGTCGCGCCGCCGTACGTCATGCTCTCGCGTTCGTTCAAGCGCAGCTTGTTGTAGGTGTTGCTCCATACCGTACCGTTCGAGGTGATGGTTTCGGGAAGTCCGTCCGGCGTATAGGCCCGCCCAACGCCCGGGCTGCCGTCGCCGAAGCTCGTGCTGGTCAGGCGGTTCAGGGTGTCATAGCCAAATCTGGTCTTCCTTGCTTCGGCAACGTACGCTGTGTCGCACGACGCCGCCGGTAGCGCAAGGCCTGTCGCACGCCACGCCAGATTGCCCGCGGGGTCGTAGTCCTGCACTGTGGCGCCGGTCTCGGGCTCGGTGGTCTTGCACAGCCGCTCGCCATCGTCGTAGACATAGCCGCGCGTAGCGCTCTTGCCGCCGCCGCTGCGGATGATCGATGTCGTCTTGCCAAACTTATCTTCGCGAAGGAAACATTGACCCCTTCCTGCGCGGCGATATTGGTGATGAATGCCTGATCCGGGTCGTCGAATGCGGAGTTGGTGATGACGGTGGCGTGGCCGCGGGCGTTCATTTGGGAAGTGCGGAAGCCGCTGTCATAAGTGGCAGTGCCAACCAGTACGCCCAGTTCGCTGTCGGTGCGTGTTTCCACGATCCTGCCCAGCGCATCGTAGCGGCTATTGATGCCAGCTTCGCCTGGCGTGCTGCGCTGCGGGTAAGACTCGAAGACGGTACGGCCATCGAAATCATATCTGCGCTTGACGATACTTGACGTGCCGGCCGGGTTGCCAAGGTCGGCCGTATAGGAATACACCGGCCGCCAGAGCGCGTCGAAGTAGGTCCGTATTTGCGAGTTGCCGACGGTGACATCCTGCCGCCAGTGTCCCGGCGCCAGATCGTATTCGGTCACTGGCACTGGCGCGAATTTGATGACAGTGGGGTTCCACGCAACGGTATCGGCAGGAGGCGTGATGCGGGCGAGCCGGCCCAAGGGGTCGTATTCGTACTGGGTTACATACCCGTTGGCGTCGGTGGTAGATGAGATCGCGCCGTAGGCATTCACGGTGCGCCTTTCGCTCCTCCCGTCCGCGCGGAGAATATTGCGAGCCACACCCCTGAAGTAGTCGGAAAACGTCGTAATGTAATTGCGACCGTCTTTAATGGTAGCCAAGGTGCCGTCGGTGTTATAGCCCAGTTGCTTCTGAATCTTGCCGAATAGCGACACCGACTCCAGGTTGGCTGTCAGGGCATTGTAGCCGTTGAGTACCATCACTTTTTGAGAATCGGTCTCGGTGACGCGTTCCGTCTGCCCGAGGATCCACTTCGTCAGGTTGTTGTTGAAGTCGGTAGTCTCGCTGCGGCTTGGGCCGCGGGTACTCGCGCGGGTGACCTGAGTGACTTGGGCGAACCGATTGAAAGCAGTCGCCTCCCACGTAAAGGCTTCGCCTTGTTGTGTAATCACCTTTTTGCTCAGCGGCATGAGGCGCGCCAGAGCCTCACCATCGCTGATGTTCTCGCCACCGTAGCCCGCCAAGGCTGGATACGGACCTGCGCCTGGTGGCTGGTAGTTCATGATCGTAGTTCGCACGGCACTGGCGCCATTCCATCCAACATCAACGCGTTCAAGGCGGCCTTCGGAAACGCGGTAGTAGTTCCCAAATGTATAGCGCGTGGTGGCTCCCGCAGGATCGACGACATTCACCGCCTTCGAGGTGGCGCAGTTGACACAGGTTGAATAGCTGCCGACCGGCGCATCGTAGGTGTAGCGCCATGTCAGTGCGGGGACCCCGGGCCCGCCGATCGTTTTGCTAGTCAGCGATCGGGTGTAGAAATAGATCGGGTTACGGTCGGAGGGTGGGGTGCCTGCAGAGGACTGCACCACGCCGGAGCGACCATGCGTGGTGGCCGTCAGCGTAAATGAACCGGTTGCGCCTGAGGGATGCACCATCGAGCCGGAAATCGCTTCGGACGGGTATTGCCTGTCCCCGCAGCCAACGAAACCGCTCATCGACACATGCCGCTGCAACCGATTTATGTTCGTCAAGCGCCATGACGAGCCATCTGGCAATGTCACGGTATCGATCGATGCCGCCGCCGAGCTAGTCCCGGGGCTAACCGTGTGATACGCGTAGCGCCATGTTCGGGTTCCGTCCGTGACGGAGGTGATGACCTTAGGATCGTCGCCATACGCATAGGTAAACGTGATCGTCCGGCCATCGCTGGATGTAATCGTTTTCAGATTTTCCTGATGGATGGAATCGTAGGTGTAACGGACCCAGTTGCCGTGGCGGTCGGTAATGAGTGTGGGCAGGATCCGGACTTCCTTCCGGGGCAGGCTGTAGTTCATGTCCGCGTGAGGAGTCGCGACACCGCCGACGGAAAGAGCCGCAGAGCTTGCTGTTGCCAAGCCGGTTTTCGTCGCGGAAGGGATGGACGCGGTCAGGGCTCCACCGGGCCCTGCCGGTTTCGACAGCGGACGCGCGGCGTAGGAAATAATGTGATCGAACTGATATTTGGTCCCCGCGGGCGAGGTGGCCAAAAAACCTTCGCCGAGCGCCGGCGCATTAGCCAATGAGGAAATACAACTCAGTACCCAGGAATTAGCTGTGACGACTGGATAATTGGACGCTGGACTGGGCACGTTTGTGTTTGCGCTGTCACGTGCGAGGAGTTGCTGATCCCCGTGGCCGGGAACATACATGTAATTTCCCTGCCAAAACTCCGAGGAAGACCACATCCCGCCATTGACCAGCACTTCCGCTGGCGCGGAAAAACCCGAGCAACGGGCATTCGTCTGATTCTGGTCAGTCCAACCATATTGGCTGCTGAAAACGCCGTGCAGGTGGGGAATGTCGAGTTCCCATTCGCCGAACGGGCGGCGGCTCACCGAATAAATCCCCGTCACAAATCGGCGTCCGACCGAAACCGGCAATGCGCTGTTGCCGCGCAAGCTGACGTCGAGCTGATTGAACTGCAGACTGCCGTTGTATAGGTTGATCTGATCGCCAAACAAATCGACGCCGATTTTCGCGACGGCGTTCGGCGATTTGATGGCTTGCGAAAGCTCATCGGCCGTCATCTGTGCGTTGGATTCGCAGGCCAGAAATACGAGGGCGACACAGCAAATCGATGGACGGAAATTTTTCAGAAATGGGGAGCGCGAGAGAAACTCGATGAAGCCGTTGGATATAGGGCGCATGTATTTTTCTTTCGAAATTCGCACAGCTGCGGTTAATCGGGCAGCCATGATCATGATGCCTTTTTATTAATTCCCTTTGATAGTCCGCAGCAGACTAGCGAGTTCATCAGTCTCCTTGGGTGGCGTCGACGTGCCATGCGAACAGGTCGCTGTGCAGCCGATTGCCAGCGAGCGCTGAGCTACATGCAAGTGCCGGGACGAATCGCTTGAAGGCCGCTCACGACAAATGAAGGGCACACTAATTCTTGGGAAGGTGGGGTGTCGCCAGCATCGGCTGCGGCGTCGATTAGCAACGAGAGGGGAGGTGACTAACCGCGGTTGATACTCGAAGTCCTCTTGCGAACGTCGTGCGCGGAATGGCCAACCAGGCCAGTCCTGGTCGCGTTCATTGCCGGCATCGATGGAGAATGAACACGACGCCGCGTGCAGTCAGGTCGAGATACCGTACTTGCGCTTGGCGGCCTGATATTCTTCATTCAGCTGCGCCACCGACGGATGCGCCGCGTCGAGCTTGCGGATGGTGTCGATCACGCCGGCGCACTGTTCTGCCAGCGGATGATCCCAACCCAGCTCGCCGATCTGCCGCAGGATGGCCTTGGCGGCGGCCACCATCGTCGGCAGGTTCCCGGGCGCCATGCGGCGCGCTTCGAGCAGCGTCTGCACCGCGCCCTTGAAGTCGCCCATGCCGGTCTTTTCGTCGGCGACGTTGAGCAGTTCCTGCGCCTGCGCCTTCAGGTGGGCGCCCATGCCGTCGGCCAGATCGGGCCGGCCGGCCTTGACGAACACGCCCATCGCCTGCTGCATCGAGACGCCGCTGGCGCCGTCGTTCATTACCGACACCATCACGTCGGATGCTTCCTTGTCGAGCTTATTGGCCAGGCAGCTGCGCGCCAGGCCGATGCGCAGGCCGGCCGACAGCGCGCTGTTGGCACGCACCGCCGCCACGGCGGCATTGAGTTCGCCGAGGACGCCGGCGCTGTTGCCGGCCGATTCGTGCAGCAGCGCGGCCGAAATCGCCTTGCACGCATCGAGGTTCGGATTGCCGCGCAAGGATTTTTCGAGATCGCGAATCACGCCGCCGGCCTGCACGGCATCGCCCTTCCGGACCAGCGCCTTGACCAGGTTGACGTGGTCCTCCGGGTCGCGAAACTCGGAGTATTTGGATTTCGCCACCACCAGCTTGAACGATTTTTCGGCGGCGGCGACGTCGCCGGCTTCGAGCGCGACTTCACCGAGCTTGCGCAGCCGGCGCAGCATATGCGGCGAAATCGACACCGCCTCTTCGAGAACGCGCTGGGCCAGGTCCGGGGCGCCTTTCAGTTCGTGGCAGCGCGCGAGCAGGTCATAGGCGGCCATCAGCTTCGGGTTGTCCAACACCAGCTTGGCCAGCACGGCTTCGGCATCGTCGATGCGATCCTCGGCAAACAGCGTGCGCGCCAGGCCGAGCCCGGCCCAGCCGAGCGGCTTGACGGCGAGGACCGCCGCATACACCGCCTCGGCTTGCACAAGTTCTTCCAGGCTCACGTGCAGCTCGGCGCGCAGGCGTGCGAAGTCGAGCGCGTGGGGCGACTGCGCCGCCTCAGCCTCCAGGCAGGTCTTGATCGCTTCGCGCAAATTGCCCTGGCCGATCAGCTGATAGGCCGGCAGGAAGGCGCGGCGGCGTGCGATGGCGCGGACGATGCGGGCACTGAGCACTTCGACGGTGAACGGCTTGAGGATGTAGTCGGTCGGCGTCAGCTCGGCGGCGCTGACCACCTTGCTGTAGACGCCTTCCGAGGTGATCATGATAAAGATGGTGAGCGGGCCAATCAGCTTGTGGTGACGCAGGTCCTCGAGCAGCTGCTGGCCGTCCTGGCCGTCGGCCGAGTCGCTGCCAAGGTCGTATTCGCACAGGATGATGTCGTACGATTTTTTGGCGAGCTGCTTGATGGCGGTGCCGGAACTGACCGCGTACTCGATCTTGCTGATGGCCGCCTGGTTCAGCATGTTCTGCAGGCTGCCGCGCATCCCAGGATTCGGGTCGATGACCAAGACTGACAAGTTGCTATTCTCTTGCATCGGTTTTCACTTTGGTGCCCCGGCCAGGCCGGGTTGGTTGTCTCGTCGCTTCCGTGCTCTTGCCTTGTTAACGGCCGATGCCGGAAAGTCTTGAAACCGGACAATACGCTATTGTCTATCGGCAATCAATAGAGATGAACGGCCATCCCCATCAGCGGGCTTCTCATGGTGCAACGCGGTATAATAGCGGGCTAGGAAAACTGCCTCATTCGCCTCTACCTTTAACCCGCAGCCACGCTGCATCAACCTATATCCCAACCATGTTGATTCTGCCGGGTTCAAACGCCCTGTCCGCATTCCGTAGCCAACGCCTCCTGAGCCAACTGCAAGCGGCTGTACCGCACGTCGCTGCCGTTCAGGCGCGATTCGTCCACTTCATCGATTCGAGCGCGCCGCTGTCCGCCGACGACACGGTCCGCCTGGAGGCGATGCTGACCTACGGCGAGCCGGCGCACAGCACCGCTGCCAGCGGCGCCGTCGAAGAGTTCTTCGTGATCCCGCGCTTCGGCACGATTTCGCCGTGGGCGTCGAAGGCGACCGACATCGCGCACAACTGCGGCATGGCGCACGTGCACCGCATCGAGCGCGGCGTCGCCTATTCGGTCGAACTGCAGGCCGGCTTCCTGGGCATCGGCGCGGCCAAGAAGCTGTCGGATGCCGAACTGCAGGCGGTCGCCGCGCTGCTGCACGACCGCATGACCGAATCGGTGCTGCGCAGTGCCGACCAGGCATCGCAGCTGTTCCGTGAACTGCAGGCGAAGCCGCTCGAGTCGGTCGACCTGCTGGGCAAGGGCAAGGCGGCGCTCGAATTTGCCAACAGCGACCTTGGCCTGGCCCTGTCTGACGACGAGATCGACTACCTGGTCGACGCCTTCACGCGCGCCAAGCGCAATCCGACCGACGTCGAACTGATGATGTTCGCGCAGGCGAACAGCGAGCATTGCCGCCACAAGATCTTCAACGCCGACTGGGTGATCGACGGCCAGGCGCAGGACAAGTCGCTGTTCCAGATGATCAAGAACACCCACCAGCTGCAGCCGAAGGGCACCATCGTCGCGTACAGCGACAACTCGTCGATCATGGAAGGAGCCACCGTCACGCGCTTCTATCCGCGCGGCGCCGGCCACGAATACGCCGCCTCGACGGAACTGACGCACACGCTGATGAAAGTCGAGACGCACAACCACCCGACCGCCATTTCGCCGTTCCAGGGCGCCTCCACCGGCGCCGGCGGCGAGATTCGCGACGAAGGCGCGACCGGCCGCGGCGCCAAGCCGAAGGCTGGTCTGACCGGCTTCACGGTATCGAACCTGATGATTCCGGGCTTTGAACGCGCATGGGAAAACGCCGCCAGCGTCACCGCGCCGTTTGCCGGGCGCGCGCCGGCAGCCGCTTACGGCAAGCCAGAGCGCATCGCTTCGCCGCTGCAGATCATGATCGACGGCCCGCTTGGCGGCGCGGCATTCTCGAACGAATTCGGCCGCCCGGTGCTGGGCGGGTACTTCCGCACCTATGAACAGAATGTCGGCGCCGCCGACACCGTGTTCGGCTACCACAAGCCGATCATGATCGCCGGCGGCATCGGCAGCATCGCCGATGAGCACACCTTCAAGAACGACATCCCGGTCGGCAGCCTGCTGATCCAGCTGGGCGGCCCCGGCATGCGCATCGGCATGGGCGGCAGCGCGGCGTCGTCGATGGCGACCGGCGCCAACACCGCCGACCTCGACTTCGATTCGGTCCAGCGCGGCAATCCGGAGATGGAGCGGCGCGCACAGGAAGTGATCAACGCGTGCTGGCAGATGGGCGCGGACAACCCGATCATCTCGATCCACGACGTCGGCGCCGGCGGGCTGTCGAATGCGTTCCCGGAGATCGTCAACGACGCCAAGCGCGGTGCGACCTTCGATTTGCGCCGGGTGCCGCTGGAAGAAAGCGGCATGGCGCCGAAGGAAATCTGGAGCAACGAATCGCAGGAGCGCTATGTGCTGGCGATCGCGCCGCAGCACCTGCCGCTGTTCGCGGCGCTGTGCGAGCGCGAACGCTGCCTGTACGCCGCGGTCGGCGTCGCCACGGAGGAGCGCCAGCTCAAGCTGGTCGATCCGCTCAACGACAACAACCCGGTCGACATGCCGATGGACGTCCTGCTCGGCAAACCACCGAAGATGCAGCGCGACGTGCAGCACGTGCAGCGCGACTTTCCGGCCGTCGACCTGACCGGCCTTGATTTGAACGATGTCGCCCGCAAGGTGCTGCTGCTGCCGGCGGTGGCCGACAAGTCGTTCCTCATCACGATCGGCGACCGCAGCGTCGGCGGCATGACCACACGCGACCAGATGGTCGGCCCGTGGCAGGTGCCGGTGGCCGATGTCGCCGTCACCGCCATGAGTTTCGAAGGCTACATCGGCGAAGCAATGGCGATGGGCGAGCGCACCCCGCTGGCGGTGATCAATGCCGCGGCGTCGGGCCGGATGGCGGTGGGCGAGGCGATCACCAATATCGCCGCCGCCAGCGTCAAGGACATCTCGGACATCAAGCTGTCGGCAAACTGGATGGCGGCCTGCGGCCAGCCGGGCCAGGACGCGGCGCTGTTCGATACCGTCAAGGCGGTCGGCATGGAGCTGTGCCCGGCGCTGGGGATCAGCATCCCGGTCGGCAAGGATTCGCTGTCGATGCGCACCACCTGGAGCGACGGCGACGCCGGCAAGGCGGTGACGTCGCCGGTGTCGCTGATCGTCTCGGCGTTCGCGCCGGTGCAGGACGTGCGCCGCACGCTGACGCCGCAATTGCGCGTCGATCTTGGCGAGACCGTGATGATCCTGGTCGACCTCGGGCGCGGCAAGAACCGACTCGGCGCCTCGGCGCTGGCGCAGGTGACGCAGCAGTTGGGGAACGACACGCCCGACGTCGACAGCGCGGACGACCTGAAAGGCTTCTTCGCCGCGGTCCAGCAACTGAACGCGGACGGCAAGCTACTGGCCTACCACGACCGCTCCGACGGCGGCCTGTATGCGACGCTGTGCGAGATGGCGTTTGCCGGCCGCACCGGCGTCACCGTCAACCTCGACATCCTGGCGATGGAAGGCGAGCACGCCGCCGACTGGGGCGACGCCAAGAACTGGACCGGCCAGGTGGCCGAGCGCCGCAACGAGCTGACCTTGCGCGCGCTGTTCGCGGAAGAACTGGGCGCGGTGATCCAGGTGCGCGCGGACGACAAGAGCTCCGTGATGAACGTGCTGCGCCAGTACGACCTGGGCGCCTGCAGCCATATCATCGGCAAGCTCAATGACCGCGGCGTGATCGAATTCACGCGCGACGCCAAAACTGTCTACAGCGAGCAGCGCAGCGCCTTGCATCGCTTGTGGAGCGAGACCAGCTGGCGCATCGCGCGCCTGCGCGACAATCCTGCCTGCGCCGACGCCGAATACGACCGCCTGCTCGACGCACAGGATCCCGGCATCTCGCCGGTGCTGACGTTCGACCCGAGCGACAACGTGGCGACACCGTTCATCGGCACCGGCGCACGGCCGCGCGTGGCGATCCTGCGTGAGCAGGGCGTCAACTCGCACATCGAGACGGCGTACGTGATGCACCAGGCGGGCTTTGCCGCTGTCGACGTGCACATGAGCGACCTGATTGCGGGCCGCGCGAAGCTGGACGACTTCCACGGCGTGATCGCGGTGGGCGGCTTCTCGTACGGCGACGTGCTGGGAGCCGGCGAAGGCTGGGCCAAGACGATCCTGTTCAACGCGCTGCTGGCGGAACAGTTCGCGCGCTTCTTCAACCGTGCCGACACCTTCGGCCTGGGCGTGTGCAACGGCTGCCAGATGATGAGCAACCTGAAGTCGATCATCCCGGGCGCGCATGCCTGGCCGAAGTTTACGCGCAATAAATCGGAGCAGTTCGAAGCACGCTTCGGCATGGTCGAGGTTCTGGATTCGCCGTCGATCTTCTTTGCCGGGATGGCCGGCACGAAGACGCCGATCGCGATCGCGCACGGCGAAGGCTATGCCGACTTCTCGCAGACGGGCGACAGCAACGAAGTGATTCGCTCGCTGCGCTTCGTCGACAACCGCGGCGAAGCAACCGAGGCGTATCCGTTCAATCCGAACGGCTCGCCGCAGGGCCTGACCGCGGTAACGACCGCCGACGGGCGCTTCAGTGTGATGATGCCGCACGCGGAGCGGGTGTTCCGCTCGGTGCAGCAGTCGTGGCATCCGCAGGCGTGGGGCGAGGACTCGCCGTGGATGCGCATGTTCCGCAACGCGCGCAAGTTCGTGGGCTAAGCAGGCCAACACTCACACGCCGGGAACGACACTACGTCGTCCTCGCGTAGCGGGGATCCACTCTGAGCATCAGTCGTCGCGCTGCATGCTCAGTCTGGATCCCCGCTTCGCGAGGACGACGTTTTCATATGTTGTTGGAGAAGTAGAATTACTGTCCGCGCGCAATCTTCCTCAGACGAAATCCAAAAAATCATGTCGATGAGCTAACACAAGATTGTCGCTTTCCTAAAGCCCCACCATGAGCTGACAACGGCCCCGTCGAGTGGTTCGGTGCAGCCTGACGAAGCACGTCAAGTCGCCGGATCCGGGGGGCGCTGTGCGCAAACCAAAGGAGAATCGTCATGAGCTTCCGCCGTATTCCCGCACGTCTGTTGATCTTGCTTCCCTTCCTGTTCGGCCTGCAAACCGGCCACGCCCAATCGGCGGCGCCGACGGTGTCGTCGACGCTCGACGTCTGCCTCGACAGTGTCAGCGGCAAATACCGCTACTCGGGCGTCGTCTCGGTGCTCGGCAAGGACGCCGATCCGGCCACTCTGTCGATCGGCTACAGGGTTCAGAATGCAGTGAGCCGGGACGGTTATGTCGACGTGCTGCGCTTGTCCAAGGTACCCGGCACGGAACGCGGAATCGTCGATCCGGCGACCGGCGCCACCACCTTCATGTTCGCCGGCGACGCCGCGCCGCTGACGCTCGGCACGCTGCGCCATACCACCAGCGTGCAGGCAGGGACGGGCGCGGTGGCGCTGGCAGCCGGCGAGGCGTACACCGCCCAGGTGTGCGGCTGCCCGGTGATCGGCTGCGTGCGCACCCAGGGCTACTGGAAGAGCAAGCCCGGCGTGGTATGGCCGGCGCCGTATTCGCGCGGCGGACAGTTCTTCCTCAGCGGCCTGACCTGGCAGGAGTTGTTCAACACGCCGCCGCGCGGCAATGCCTACATCATCCTTGCGCACCAGTACATGGCGGCGCGCCTGAACACCGCGGTGCCGACATCGGCGCCGGCCGGCGTGCAGGCCGTGTATTACGCGGCGCAGGCGTGGTTTGCCACCGCCGCGCTGAACACCTGTCCGAACGGCGGCTGCGCGCTGCAGAAGACCTGGGCGTCGACACTGGACACCTACAACAACGGACTGTATCCCGGAGCGCCGCAGCATTGCGATTGATTCAGACGAAAAAAAAGCGCTTCGACAGAAGCGCTTTTCGTATGCACCAGGTCCGGCTTACTGGACCTTGGCTTTCTTTACCAGCTCTTCGCGAAACGCCTGCAGCTTGCGCTGCTGCAGCGACTCGGCGACCTGCTGCTTGACTTCCTCGAACGGCGGAATCTTGGCCGCACGGGTCTCTTCGAGCTTGATGACGTGGTAGCCGAACTGGGTCTTGACCGGCGTGTCGGTGATCTGGCCCTTGTTCAGCGCGACCATGGCCTTCGAGAACTCCGGCACGTAGGAAGCAGCGCTTGCCCAGTCCAGGTCGCCGCCGTTGGCTGCCGAACCATCTTTCGATACCTTGGCCAGTTCTTCGAACTTGCCGCCGGCTTTCAGCTTGGCGATGATACCCTTCGCTTCGTCTTCGGTAGCGACAAGGATGTGGCGTGCGTGGTATTCCTTGTCGCCGACCTGCGACTTGTACTTGTCGTACTCGGCCTTGATTTCGGCGTCCTTGACCGGGTTCTTTTTGAGGTAGTCGGCCTGCATCGCGTTGATGATGATGCTCTGGCGAACGTTCTCGAGCGCCGTCTTGACTTCGGGACGCGTGCCGTAACCCTGGCGGTCGGCTTCCTGGATCAGGATTTCGCGGCTGATCAGGTCTTTCTTGATCGCTTCGCGCAGTTGCGGCGAATCGGTTTGCTTGCCTTGGGCAACCACTTGCTTGACGATCTGGTCGACCTTGGCCGAAGGGATGGCTTTGCCGTTGACGGTGGCGACGTTCTGCGCAAACACCGGCGCGGCGACGAATGCGGTCAGGGCTAACAACAGGCTGGCTGGCTTCAAGATCATAGTTTGGTTCCTAAAAAAAATCGCGTCTCACGACTGCGATGCCGGCGCCACAAGGCGCCGGAAATACCGCTGGTTTATTTGACGTTGGCCTTCTTGACCATCGCTTCCTGGTACGCCTGCAATTTCTTCTGTGCCAGCGCTTCTTCGATCTGGCCTTTTACTTCGTCCAGTGTCGGAATCTTGGCGGCGCGGGTGTCGTCGAGCTTGATGATGTGGAAACCGTTCGGCGTCTGCACCGCGGTCTCGGTGATGGCGCCTTTTTGCAGGCCGACAAACGCGTCGCTGAACACTTTCGGGAACGACGAAGGCGAAGCCCAGTCGAGATCGCCACCGTTGGCGGCGGTGCCGGTGTCTTTCGAGGTCTTGGCCAGCTCTTCGAACTTGGCGCCGCCCTTCAGCTTGGCGATGACCGCTTTCGCTTCGGCTTCGGTGCCGACCAGTATATGGCGAACATGGTATTCCTTGTCGCCCGCCTGCGACTTGTAGCGGTCGTATTCGGCCTTGATGTCGGCGTCCTTGACCGGGTTCTTGGTGATGTAGTCACGCACCAGCGCGTTGATGACGATGGTCTGGTGGGCGTTTTCCATCTGCAACTTGACGACCGGGTCTTTCTCGAAGCCAGCCTTGACCGCTTCCTGCATCATCACTTCGCGCACGATCAGGTCTTTCTTGATCGCTTCGCGCAGCTGCGGCGAATCCGGCTGCTGGCCCTGGGAGAGGACTTGCTTGACGACGGCATCGGCGCGCGACGACGGGATGGCTTTACCATTTACAACGGCGAGGTTTTGCGCGAAGGCTGGGATGGCGGCAACGGCAAGGAGTGCTAACAGCAAGCGGGCTGGCTTCAAGGTCATTATTTATTCCTGTTGGAAAGTTGCTTTGGACAGATAGATCGATTTTTGTACGATGCGTTACGCATTGTCGAATAGATTTCTTAAGAATCGCTGAAACATGCGCCTGTGTTCACAGTTCCGACGGTGCCAAAGCGGTGATGGCAAGAGCATGGATTTCAGTGTGCATCATATCGTGCACGGAATCATACACGAGTCGATGTCGCATGACGAGCCTCAGACCCTCGAAGCGGGGAGAGGCAATCTTGAGCCGGTAGTGGCCGCCACCGGACGCCGCGCCGGCGTGGCCGGCATGCAGGTGCGACTCGTCGGTGAGCTCGAGCACGCCCGGCTGCAGTGCCGCTTCCAGCAGCGCGCGGATGCGCTCGATGCGGGTGGCCGGCGCGCTCATGCCTTCTCCTCTTCGATGTACTTCGACAGGAACAGGCCCTGGCAGATGATGAAGACGAAGAACAGGGCGGTGAAGCCGAACAGCTTGAAGCTGACCCAGGCGCTGGTATTGTCCTTGTAGAGCACGAAGGCGACGAACAGGTTCAGCACGCCCATGGCGAAGAAGAACGCGCCCCAGGCCAGGCCGAGCTTGCTCCAGACAGCGTCCGGCAGCTTGATGTTTTCTTCCATCAGCTTGCGCATCAGGTTCTTGCCCATGACCAGCTGGGCGACCAGCACGGCGGCGGCAAACGCCCAGTACAGGATGGTCGGTTTCCACTTGATGAAATTGTCGTCATGGAAGTAGATGGTGGCGCCGCCCATTACCACGATGACGCCCAGCGACATCCACAGCATGCCGTCGACCTTGCGTCCGCGCACCAGCAGGTAGCCGATCTGCAGCACAGTGGCGATGATGCCGACCACGGTGGCGAGAATGATCGGCGCCTGGCTGGCGGCGATGGCGCCGCCGGCGATCAGGCCGCTCAGGTATTGCCCCACCAGCGCGTGGGCCGAGGCCTGGTTCGCTTCGCCCCACTTGAAGACGCCGAAGAACAGGATGACGGGAAACAGGTCGAACAAGAATTTCATGTGTGGCCGTGGTCAGAGTGGGTCGAAGCGCAGGGACGCCGAATTGATGCAATAGCGCAGGCCGGTCGGCGGCGGGCCATCGGGAAACACGTGGCCGAGGTGGGCGTCGCAGACTGCGCAGATGATCTCGGTGCGCAGCATACCATGGGTGCGGTCGGTCTTTTCAATCACGTTGGCCGGGTCGATCGCCTTGAAATAGCTGGGCCAGCCGCAGCCGGAATCGAACTTGGCATCGGACTCGAACAGCGGCGTGTTGCAGCACACGCAGGTGTAGATGCCCTTTTCGTGGTGGTCCCAGTATTTGCCGGTGAAGGCGCGTTCGGTGGCGGCATGGCGCGTCACCTGGTATTGCATGGCGTCGAGCATGGCGCGCCACTCGGCGTCGGTCTTGGTGACTTTGTCGGTCATATATTTCCTTAGGAAGAGCAGCTGACTTCGAGGTGGCTGGCCCAGTCGGGCGGCAGCGCGGCGTAGGCGTCGTTTTCGGGTTGTTCGTCGAAGGGGCGCTCGAGCACGGCGAGCAGCCGGGCGATTTCGGCGTAGTCGTTCTGCTGCGCCTTGTCGATGGCGACCTGGGCCAGGTAGTTGCGCAGCACGTACTTGGGGTTGACGGCGTCCATCGCGGCTTTGCGATCGGCGTCGACGCTGCCCTCGGCGCGCAGGCGCTGGCGGTACTGCGCCGCCCAGGCGTCGAACGATTCGCGTTCGATGAACATGTCGCGCAATGCCGTCGCCTTGTCGTCGCTGTCGGCGGCCAGGTTGCCGAGTTCGCGGAAAAAGCGCGTGAAGTCGACGTGGCCGGCCGCCATCAGCGCGAACATGCTGTCGAACAGGGCGCGGTCGCCGTCGCCTGCGGTGGTCAAGCCGAGCTTGGCGTGGAGCAGGTAGTCGAGCGTGCGCGCGAACTCCGGTTCGTACGCGGCCAGCGCCGTCTGCGCGTCGTCGACGTCGCCGATCAGCGGCAGCAGCGCCTGGCCGAGCGCGTAGCAGTTCCAGTGGCCCACCTGCGGCTGGTTGGCGTACGAGTAGCGGCCCTGCTGGTCGGTGTGGTTGCAGATGTGGTCAGGGTCGAACGCTTCCATGAAGCCGAACGGGCCGTAATCGAGCGTCAGGCCGAGGATCGACATGTTGTCGGTGTTCATCACGCCGTGCATGAAGCCGACCGCCTGCCAGTGCGCGATCATGCGCGCGGTGCGGCGCGACACTTCGGCCAGCAGCGCGGTGTACGGATTCGGCTCGGCGGTCAGCTCGGGATAGAAGGTGTGGATGACGTAGTCGGCCAGCGCCTTCAGTTCTTCCGGCTTGTCGCGGTAGAACCAGTGCTCGAACGAGCCGAAGCGCACGAAGCTGGGCGCCATGCGCGTGACGACGGCCGACGTTTCGACCGTTTCGCGCATCACGCCCTGGCTCGATCCGACGATGGCGAGCGCGCGGGTGGTCGGGATGCCGAGCGCGGACATCGCTTCGGAGCACAGAAATTCGCGGATCGACGAGCGCAGCACCGCGCGGCCGTCGCCCATGCGCGAATACGGCGTCAGGCCGGCGCCCTTGAGTTGCAGCTCCATCGGCCCGGCGCTGCCGTTCAGTTCGCCGATGAGGATGGCGCGGCCGTCGCCCAGCTGGCCGGCCCAGACGCCGAACTGGTGGCCGGAGTACACCGCCGACAGCGGCTGCGAGCGGGCGGCGACGCGATTGCCGGTGAGCAACTCGACATATTCCTGGGTGGCGAGCCGGGCGGGGTCGAGCCCGACCTTCGCGGCAGCTTTGGCGCTGGCCGCGACAAAGTACGGCGCCGGCAGCGGCGTCGGCATCAGCCGGGTGTAGAAGGCAGGGGGCAGGGCGGCGAAGGAGTTGCCCAGTGGCAGGTCGTCAGCGGTAATGGCAGTATCCAGTCGAAGTGAAGGTGGTTTTTAACGATCTTGTCATTTTAGCGTGACCGTGCAGTTCTCGTCTGCGCGCACGGCGAAGATTTAGGTAACGGGCTGTAACGGCGAAACGCTGGTGACAGAAACGCCGGTGTCAGGTCTGACATTCGGACATTTCAAGTGAGAAATGTCCGAATGTCAGACCTGACACCGGAACTTGAGTGAGAAATGTCCGAATGTCAGACCTGACACCGGAACGTGGTGCGTCGCACAATCGAAAAGGATTGACTGTTTTAGCACGGTCGTGCGAATCTCAGGTTCCGTTGCCGCGAAGTACACAGGAGAGTAGATGACGTCCTATCCACAGAGTCCCATGATGGGACAGATGATGAGCCAGCCGTTGCTCGTTTCCAGCATCATCGAGTTCGCCGCGCGCCATTATGGCCACGTCGAAATCGTCTCGCGCCGCATCGAGGGCGACCTGCACCGCTATACCTACCGCGAATGCCATCAGCGCGCCAAAAAAATGGCGCATGCGCTCAAGGGCCTCGGCGTGCAGATGGGCGACCGCGTCGCCACCCTGGCGTGGAACGGCTACCGCCACATGGAGCTGTATTACGCGGTGTCGGGCTCCGGCGCCGTGCTGCACACGGTCAACCCGCGCCTGCATCCGGAGCAGATCGCCTACATCGCCAACCACGCCGAAGACCAGTACCTGTTCTTCGACCTGACCTTCCTGCCGCTGATCGAGGCGGTCGCCGCCCATTGCAAGACGGTCAAGGCGTTCGTGCTGATGGCCGACCGCGACCGCATGCCGCAGGACACCAAGATCGCCAACCTGCTGTGCTACGAAGACCTGATCGCCACCAGTTCGGACGACTTCGAGTGGCCGCTGTTCGACGAGAACTCGGCGGCGTCGCTGTGCTACACGTCGGGCACCACCGGCAACCCGAAGGGCGCGCTGTATTCGCACCGCTCGACCGTGCTGCACTCGTACGCATCGTCGATGCCGAACGCGCTGAACGTGTCGGCCGCCGATACCGTGCTGCCAGTGGTGCCGATGTTCCACGTCAACGCGTGGGGCCTGCCGTATTCGGTGCTGCTGTCGGGCGCGAAGATGGTGTTCCCCGGCGCCGCGCTGGACGGCAAGTCGCTGTACGAGCTGTTCGAGTCGGAGGGCGTGACCTTTTCCGCCGGCGTGCCCACCGTGTGGCTGGGCCTGGTCAACTACGTCCTGCAGAACAAGCTCGAGTTCTCGACCTTCAAACGCACCGTCATCGGCGGCTCGGCCTGCCCGCCGGCGATGATGGATACGCTCATCGACAAGCTCGGCGTGGAAGTGATCCACGCCTGGGGCATGACCGAAATGTCGCCCCTCGGCACCGCCGGCGGCCTGCAGGCCAAGCACCTGACGCTGCCGAAAGAAGAGCAGCGCAAGATATTGCAGAAGCAGGGCCATGCGATCTACGGCGTCGACATGAAGATCGTCGACGACGACGGCGTCGAGCTGCCGTGGGACGGCGCCACCTACGGCCACCTGCTGGTGAAGGGGCCGTGGATCATCTCGAGCTACTTCAAGAACGAGGGCGGCGACGTGCTGCAGGACGGCTGGTTCCCGACCGGCGACGTCGCCACCATCGACGCCGACGGCTACATGCAGATCACCGATCGCAGCAAGGACGTCATCAAGTCCGGCGGCGAGTGGATCGGCACCATCGACCTCGAGAACATCGCCATGGCGCACCCGGCGGTGGCGCAGGCGGCCTGCATCGGCATCGCCCACCCGAAATGGGACGAACGCCCGCTGCTGCTGGTGATCAAGCGCCCGGGCCTGGAAGTGAGCCGCGAGGAATTGTTGAAATTCTTCGAAGGCAAGATCGCCAAGTTCTGGATGCCGGACGACGTCGCCTTCATCGAGGCCTTGCCGATGGGCGCCACCGGCAAGATCCAGAAGAACAAGTTGCGCGAGCAGTTCAAGGAGTACAAGCTGCCGAACGCCTGATTTACCGTTGCACCCGCCGTACCCACACCACTTAAAACTACAAAGAAGGATGGAGACACATGAGCATGCAAATTCGCCCACTGGCCGCCGCGGTTTCGTTCGCCCTGTTGGCCGCGCCGTTCGCGGTCCAGGCCGACACCGTCAAGATCGCTTTCATCGACCCGCTGTCGGGGCCGTTCGCGCCGGTCGGGCAGAACCAGCTGCACAGCTTCCAGGCAATCGCCGACATGGCGACCAAGGAAAAGTGGGCCGGTGAGCACAAGATTGAAGTGGTGGGCTTCGACAACAAGGCCAGCCCGCAGGAGTCGCTGACCCAGCTGAAGGCGGTGATCGACCAGGGCTACCGCTACATCACGCAGGGCAACGGTTCGGGCGTCGGCCTGGCGCTGCTGGACGCGGTGAACAAGCACAACGAGCGCAATCCCGGCAAGGAAGTGGTGTTCCTCAACTACGCCGCCATCGATCCGGACATGACCAACAGCAAGTGCAGCTTCTGGCACTTCCGCTTCGACGCCAACTCCGACATGAAGATGGAAGCGCTGACGAGCTACATGGCGCCGAACAAGGACATCAAGAGCGTCTACATCATCGGCCAGAACTACGCGTTCGGCCACGCGGTGTCGCGCGCGGCCAAGGAATATCTCAAGCGCAAGCGTCCGGACATCAAGATCGCCGGCGACGACCTGCACCCGATCGCCCAGGTCAAGGATTTCTCGCCGTACATCGCCAAGATCAAGGCCTCTGGCGCCGACACGGTCATCACCGGCAACTGGGGCGCCGACCTGGCGCTGCTGATCCGCGCCGCCAAGGATGCCGACCTGAAGGCCAACTTCTACACGTATTACGGCGTGACGACGGGCGTGCCGACGGCGATGGGCGCGTCCGGCGCCGACCGCGTGCGGGTGGTCGGCAACTGGATGATCAACAACGAGACCTTCCGCGGCAAGGAAATCGTCGAAGGCTTCAAGAAGAAGTACAAGGACGACTACTATGCGGCGCAGACGCACAGCGGCATCGGCATGCTGTCGCAGGCGATCCGCACCGCGAAGTCGACCGATCCGGTGAAAGTCGCGTTCGCGCTGGAAGGGGCCAAGTTCAACAGCCTGAACGGCGAAGTGACGATGAACAAGGCCGATCACCAGCTGCAGCAGCCGCTGTACATCAGCACCTGGGCCAAGGTCGACGGCAAGACCGTCAAGTACGACCAGGAGAACACTGGCTACGGCTGGAAGATGGACAAGAAGATCGACGCCTACATGGCGGGGCAGCCGACGTCGTGCCAGATGAAGCGGCCAGGCGCGTAAAGCTTTCCATTCGCAATCGGCGGTCTTGACCATTCCCGCACCTTCAAGACCGTCATCCTCGCGAACGCGGGGATCCCAGTTCGTTGCGACTCGGCGAAATGGGATTCCCGCCTGCGCGGGAATGACGGTCTTCAGGTTGGCGGGGAAAATCTGCGGCAGCTCACTTCAAACTTCACGTCCCATTAAGATCCCATGGAATTCACGCTGTTCACCCTGCTGAACGGCGTCAGTTACGGACTGCTGCTGTTCATGCTCTCGTCCGGGCTGACGCTTATCTTCAGCATGATGGGCGTGCTCAATTTTGCGCACGCCAGTTTCTACATGCTGGGGGCATATATCGCCTACACCATCAGCACCCAGCTCGGCTTCTGGCCGGCGCTGGTGCTCGCGCCGCTGGTCGTCGGCCTCGCCGGCGCCCTCGTGGAGCGCTACGGCCTGCGTCCGCTGCACAAGTACGGCCACATCCCGGAACTGCTGTTTACCTTTGGCCTGTCGTACCTGATGGTCGAACTGGTGCAACTGGTGTGGGGCCGCGCGGCGGTGCCGTACCCGATCCCGAAGGAACTCGACGGCCCGTTGTTTACGCTGTTCGCCACCAGCTTCCCGATGTACCGCGGCTTCATGATGCTCGTCGCGCTGTCGATGCTCGCCGGCATCTGGCTGGTGCTCACGCGCACCCGCATCGGCCTGGTGATCCAGGCCGCGTTGACCCACCCGGACGCGGCGGAGGCGCTCGGCCATAACGTGCCGCGCATCTTTATGTGGGTGTTCGGCGGCGGCTGCGCGCTGGCGGGCCTGGCCGGCGTCATCGGCGGCAACGCCTTCGTCACCGAGCCGGGCATGGCAGCCACCGTCGGATCGATCATCTTCGTCGTGGTCGTGGTCGGCGGCATGGGCTCGCTCGCCGGCGCCTTCGTCGCCTCGATCCTGATCGGCGTGCTGCAGACCTTCGCCGTCGCGCTCGACTATTCGATGATGAGCCTGCTCAACTGGGGCGGCGCCAGTATCGGGCCGGATACGCCCGGCTACAGCCTGCTGAAGGTCACCATCGCCCAGAGCGCGGCGATCCTGCCGTTCCTGCTGCTGGTGCTGATCCTGATTTTCCGCCCGAAAGGCCTGATGGGGACGCGCGAATGAGGATCACCTTTACTCCCATCAACCTGGGCCGCTGGCTGGTCTGGACCTGCTTCGCGCTGATCCTGGTGGTGGCGCCGCTGATCTTCACCAAGGGCGCCGCGCTGTCGATCCTGTCGCAGATCGGCACCATCATGATCTTCGGCCTGTCCTACAACATGCTGCTGGGGCAGGGCGGCATGCTGTCGTTCGGCCACGCGGTGTATTCCGGCCTGGGCGCGTTCTTCGCCATCCACACGATGAACCAGACCGGCCTGCATGTGCCGACCACCTTGATTCCGCTGGTCGGCGGCCTCGCCGGCATGGCCTTCGGCGTGCTGTTCGGCTATGTCACGACCAAGAAATCCGGCACCACCTTCGCGATGATCACGCTGGGACTGGTTGAACTGGTGTTCGCCAGCTCGCTGATGTTCCCGGAGTTCTTCGGCGGCGAAGGCGGCGTCACCACCAACCGGGTCAGCGGCCAGCCATTCATGGGCATCACCTACGGGCCGCAGATCCAGGTGTATTACCTGATCGCGTTCTGGCTTTTCATCAGCACCATCGCCATGTTCGCCTTCACGCAGACGCCGCTGGGGCGCATCCTCAACGCCGTGCGCGACAACCCGGAGCGGGTCGAGTTCATCGGCTACGACACGCAATGGGTGCGCTACCTGACCCTGATCCTGTCGGCATTCTTCGCCGGCATCTCGGGCGCGCTGTCGGCGATCAACTTCGAGATCGTCACGGCGGAAAACGTCAGCGCCATCCGCTCCGGCTCGATCCTGCTGTTCGTGTTTATCGGCGGCATCGGCTTTTTCTTCGGGCCGCTGGTGGGCGCCGTGGTCGGCGTGTTTTTCTCGGTGATGCTGTCGGACTTCACCGCCGCCTGGCAGCTGTATCTGGGCCTGTTCTTCGTGGCGCTGGTGCGCTTCGCGCCGGCCGGGCTGTCGAGCCTGTTGATGCTGCTGCTGCGCGTGGCCAAGTTCGGCAAGTTCGGCCGCATCTACAAGCCCTTGCTGGCGGTGTCGGGCGTGACGCTGGTCGGCCTGTTCGGCCTGGTGATTGCAATCGAACTGCTGTACCACCTGACGCTGGGCTCGGCCAACGGCAGCGTCACCAAGTTGTTCGGCATGCAGGTCGACACGCATTCGGCGCTGCCGTGGCTGGTGGCGGCGGCGCTGATGCTGCTGTCCTGGTTCGGCTATCGCCAGACCCAGCCGGCGTACGGCGCCGCATGGAGCGACGTCAACGCCGAAATCGTCGCGAAAATCAAGGGAGGCGCATGAACGCACTCGAATTGAAGGACGTCCGCAAGAGCTTCGGCAAATCGGAAATCATCCGCGGCACGACGCTGGCCGTGGCCAAGGGCGAGCGCTGCGCCATCATCGGGCCGAACGGCGCCGGCAAGTCGACGCTGTTCAACCTGGTGTCGGGGCGCTTCGGCATCACCAGCGGCGACATCCGCCTGAACGGGCGCAGCCTGGCCGGCTTGCGGCCGTTCGAGATCAACCGGCTCGGGCTCGGGCGCAGCTTCCAGATCAGCAACCTGTTCGAGAAACTGTCGGTGTACGAGAATCTGCGCTGCGCGGTGTTGTGGTCGCTCGGCTACAAGTATTCGTTCTGGCAGCGGCTGGGCGGGCTGCGCGATGCGCACGAGCGCGCCCAGCAGGTGCTCGAAGAGATCGGCCTGCAGCGCCAGCGCGACGTGCCGGCCGGCGTGCTGACGTACGCCGAGCAGCGCGCGCTCGAGATCGGCATCACCATCGCCGGCGGCGCCGACGTGATTCTGCTCGACGAACCGACCGCGGGCATGAGCAGGTCCGAGTCGGACGCCGCGGTCGAGCTGATCCGCAGAATCACGGTCGGCAAGACGCTGCTGATGGTCGAGCACGACATGAGCGTCGTGTTCGGGCTGGCCGACAAGATCGCGGTGCTGGTGTACGGCGAGATGATCGCCTTCGACACGCCCGCCAACATCCGCGCCAACGCCGATGTGCAGGCCGCCTACCTGGGACATTCATGAGCGACATACTTCAAGTCAGCAAGCTGCAGGCGTATTATGGCAAGAGCCACATTCTGCACGGCGTCGACCTGCGCGTCGGCGAGGGCGAGATCGTCAGCCTGTTGGGGCGCAACGGGGTCGGGCGCTCGACGCTGGTGAAGGCGGTGATGGGGCAGGTCAGCGCGACCGGCTCGGTGCGCTTCAGGGGCGGCGAGCTGCTGGGGCTGAAGGCGTTCCAGATCGCCCACAAGGGCGTGGCCTACGTGCCGGAGAACCGCGATATCTTCCCGACGCTGACCGTCGAGCAGAACCTGGTGCTGGGGCAGAAGAAAGCCGGCGGCGGCGGGCGCTGGACGCTGGCCGACATGTACCGCATGTTTCCGCGGCTGGAAGAACGGCGCGCGGTGGCGGCCGGCGTGCTGTCGGGCGGCGAGCAGCAGATGCTGACGCTGTGCCGCAGCCTGATGGGCGACCCGGACCTGATCATGATCGACGAGCCGACCGAGGGGCTGGCGCCGAAGATCGTGGCGCTGGTGGCCGAATATTTGCTGGCGCTGAAGGAAAAGGGCGTGTCGGTGCTGCTGGTGGAGCAGAAGCTGGCGATCGCGCTCGATATTTCGGCGCGCGTGTACGTGATGGGGCACGGGGCGATTGTGTTCGAAGGCACGCCGGAGCAGTTGCGGGCCGATGTCGCCGTGCGCAAGGAGTGGCTAGAAGTTTAGCCGATAACAGCAGCACGTCGTCCTCGCGAACGCGGGGACCCCATCACCTCGAGACGTGTTGGCTGTTGCGACGGCCGCAGCCGCGCACGCAAATGGGGTCCCCGCATTCGCGAGTAGTCGGGTCCGCCAATGGCGGGCACGACAACGAGAAAAATAATACGACCGTACTATTATGGGATATAGTAGAGAATTGCTGGTCTAACTAACAAAGGGATAAACATGAGCGCCGATTACGTGGTCAATGGCAGTGTCGCCGTCATCACATTGAACAATCCGCCGGTCAATGGACTGGGACTGGCGACCCGCACCGCGGCCGTGGAAGGCATGCGCCGGGCCCAGGCCGACGACGCCGTCAAGGCGATCGTCATCACCGGCGCCGGCAAGGCGTTTTCGGGCGGCGCCGACATCAAGGAATTCAATTCGCCGAAGGCGCTGACCGAGCCGACTCTGCACACGCTGATCAACGTCGTCGAAAACTCGGCCAAGCCGGTCGTCGCCGCGATCCACTCCGTCTGCATGGGCGGCGGACTCGAACTGGCGCTCGGCTGCAACTACCGCGTCGCCCTGCCAGGCGCGCAGATCGCGCTGCCGGAAGTCAAGCTCGGCCTGCTGCCGGGCGCCGGCGGCACCCAGCGGCTGCCGCGCATGATCGGCCTTGAAAAGGCGATCAACATGATCGTTTCCGGCACGCCAATCTTGTCCGAAAAGCTGGCCGATACGGCGCTGTTCGATGAAGTCTTCGCCACCGGCGCCGACCTGCTGGCGTCGGCGATTGCGTTTGCCGACAACGTGGCCAGTGTGCGCCCGCTGCCGAAAGTGCGCGACCGCAAGGTGCACTATCCGAACCACGAGGCCTTCCTGCAATTTACCCGCAACACGGTGAAGGCCATGTCGGGCGCCTACCCGGCGCCGATCGAGTGCGTCGAGACGGTCGCCGCTTCGGTCACCCACAAGTTCGAAGACGGCCTCAAGTTCGAGCGCGAGCGCTTCCTGCACCTGATCCAGACGCCGGAATCGAAGGCGCTGCGCCATGCGTTCTTCGCTGAGCGCATTGCCAGCAAGGTGCCTGACGTGCCGGCCGATACTCCGACGCGCGAAATCCGCCAGGCCGCCGTGATCGGCGCCGGCACCATGGGCGGCGGCATCGCGATGAACTTCGTCAACGCCGGCATCCCGGTCGTGCTGCTCGAGACCAAGCAGGAAGCGCTCGACAAGGGCATCGCCACGATCCGCAAGAATTACGAGAACACGATGAAGAAGGGCAAGCTGACGCAGGAGAAGTTCGACCAGCGCGTCGGCCTCATCAGTGGCACCTTGAATTACGCCGACATCGCCCAGGCCGACATCGTCGTCGAAGCGGTGTTCGAGGACATGGGCGTCAAGGAAACCGTGTTCAAGCAGCTCGACGCAGTGATGAAACCGGGCGCGATCCTGGCGTCCAACACGTCGACGCTCGACGTCGACCAGATTGCCGGCTTCACCAGCCGGCCGCAGGACGTCATCGGCACCCATTTCTTCAGCCCGGCCAACGTGATGCGGCTGCTGGAGATCGTGCGCGGCAAGGCGACCGGCAAGGATGTGCTGGCCACCACGCTGGCGCTGTCGAAAAAGCTGAAGAAGACCGGCGTCGTCTCGGGCGTGTGCGACGGCTTCATCGGCAACCGCATGATCGAGCAATACAGCCGCCAGGCCGGCTTCCTGCTGGAAGAAGGCTGCCTGCCGGAGCAGGTCGACAAGGCCGTCGAGAAGTTCGGCTTCGCGATGGGCCCGTTCCGCATGGGCGACCTGGCCGGCAACGACATCGGCTGGTACATCCGCAAGCGCCGTTATGTCGAAAAACCAGAAATCGTCTATTCGAAAACAGCTGATTTGCTGTGCGAGATGGGACGCTTCGGCCAGAAGACCGGCGCCGGCTGGTACGACTACAAGGCGGGCGACCGCAAGGCGTATCCGAACCAGGCCGTCAACGAGATGATCGTCAAGCATTCGGCCGACATCGGCGTCGAGCGGCGCAAGATTTCCGACCAGGAGATCGTCGAGCGGCTGGTGTACTCGCTGGTCAACGAAGGCGCGCGCATCTTGGAAGAGGGCATCGCGATGCGCGCTTCCGACATCGACATGGTGTACCTGACCGGCTACGGCTTCCCGGTCTACCGCGGCGGTCCGATGTTCTATGCCGACACCGTGGGCCTGTTCAACGTCCTGATCGCGATGGAGAAGTACGCGAAGGGCCGTCATGGCGACGCCTGGACGCCGGCGCCGCTGCTGGTGAAGCTGGCCGCTGAAGGCAAGGGCTTCAATTCCTGAGCTGCGACCACAGACGAAAAAATGCCGCTGATTTCAGCGGCATTTTTTTGCTTCCCCCCCCCGGGGTCAGTGCCGGCAAACGTACACGTGCTCTTCCGTATCCGCTCTTCTTCCCGGCGATTCAGCTGAGGCCGTGTACGAATGTCGGCACTGACCCCAGGGGGAGGGGGGGCTTTACCTGATCGAAATGGCGATATCGCGCAGGCCGATGCCGCTGCCGATCACCGACGTGGCCGGAGTGGCCGCGCCGTTGACGAGCGTGGCGGCGCCCGTCACCAGGTCGATGCGATACAGCGAGCTGGGGCCGCCGGCGGTGGTGCGCAACGCCGCCAGCGCCAGCCCATTGGTGCCGCCCGCAATATCGAAGGCGACGTCGCCGCCGGCATCGAGGCCGAGCGCCCCGACGTTGCTGAGGGTACCGTCGTTGGGCGGGTTTTGCAGCGCCAGCGTGTCGGCGGCCGTATCGATGTCGAACAGCGACGTGGTGGTCGTGCCGGCAAAGCTGTTGGTGTACGCCGCGCCGGTCACCGTCGGCAGCGCGCCGGCCGCGTTGATGGCGCCGTCGGTCGTGGTGGCGCCGGTGTCGGCGTTGATGCGCAAGCTCTGGCCGGTGTTGCTGATGACGCGCAGGCGATCGGCGACCGGATTGAAGTCGACCGCGAAGGCGGTGCCGCTAATCGCCGCGAACGGGTTGGTGGTGTCGGCGGCGTCCGCGGCCAGTGTCGCTTTCGCCGTGGCGGCGCCGGTGGCTGGATCGACGGTGTAGATCTTTCCGGCCGATGTCAGCGCGTACAGCAGCGCGTCTTTCGGACGGAAGTCGATGCCGAGCACGGTCTCGCCAGCAGCCAAGCCGGTGATCGCCACTGAAGTGAGCGTATTGGGCGTCAGCGTTGCAAAACTGACGAGGCGGCCGTCGTCGGCCAGGCCGTACACCTGCGGCGTGCGCGCGCCGCGTATCGCCAGGCCGCGGATGTCTTCGGTCACGCCGACGGCGCCGATGACGGTCGCGGCGTTGCCGGTCGCGGCCAGGTTGATGCCATAGAGGTTGCGCACGCCGCCGACAGTGAACACCGCGTAGCCGGTATTGGTCACCGCGTCGATGTCGAAACCGCTGATGCTGCTCGCCGTCACGCCCAGCGTCACCGGCAGGCTCAGCGTGCCGTTGTTGGGCGGATTCTGGGTGAACAGCGTGCCGTTGGCCGAGTCGATCGCGTACAGCACCGTGTTGGCGGTGTTGGCGAAAGAATTGGTGTATGCCGACGCAGTCACCGCGGCGTTGACCTGGCCGCCATTGATCGCGCCATCGGTCGTCACGGCGCCGGTGTCGACGTTAATGCGCAGGTTCTGCCCGGTGTCGCTGACGATACGCAAGCGGTCCGCTGCCGGGTTGAAATCGACGCCGAACTGGGCGCCGGTCAGTCCGGCATAGGGCAGGGTGGTGTCGCTTGCGTCGGCGCTCAGCGTGGACTTCAGCGTTGCCGCGGCGGTGGTGGTGTCGATCGTATACAGGCGGCCGCTGCTTCCTACGCCGTACAGCACGCCATCGGCAGGCCGGAAATCGATGCCGACCAGGCTTTCGCCGGCGGCCAGGCCGGTGATGGCGACATTGGTGCGGACGGTTGCGGCACTGTCGCGATTGAACGATGCCAGCTTGTTGCTTGCTGTCAAAACAAATACATCGCCAGGCACGGCGGGCGGCGCCGGCGGCGGCGGTACGACGGGCACGTCGTTGTCGTTGTCGCTGCCGCAGCCGGCCAGGGCGAGGGCAATGGCGGAGGCAAGGGTAAGTCTGGCGAAAAACGGATTATTCATGATTCGGGCTCCTGAGATGTCGATGAGTGCAGCGCGTGCAACTGGTCAGGGCGAAACAATTAAAAATGTTCGCGGCGACAGAAGTTGATGCTGGTACTACACCTCAGGAATACTTTCGGATGCACCCAATGAAGAATATTTTCTTCAACCGCGGGGTCAGTGCCGGCAATCGAACACGAACTCTTCCGTGGCCACGCGGTCTTGCTTGCCACTGCTGGGGGCGTGTCCGATTGCCGGCACTGACCCCGGCGGTGGACCCCGGCGGGGACTAGATGTGGCGCTCCTTGACGTGTTTGGCGCACTCGGACGCGCACTTTTCGCACGCAATCTGGCATTCGGCGTAATGGCGGTGGATGGCGGCATGCACCGCGCAGGCGGTGGCGCAGGCGCGGCAGACGTGGGCGCAGACGGCAGCAAAATCGCCGTGATGCAGCGAGTTGCGCGCCATCACGTTCATCGTCGCCGTGCAGATGTCGGAACAGTCGAGGTTGATCAAGGCGCATAGGTTGGTGCCGGCGCGGATGTCTTCGGTGGCACACTTCTGGCACGCGCGGATCGCTTCCTGGCAAGCGGCAATACAGTTCTGCAGGTTGTGCATTTCGCTGTCGAGCATGGTAGTCCTCTCAAGGTGAACGGTTCGGTGGCGCGATGCCCTTAAGTAAATGATACGCCCTGATATCGATTGCCTAACGCTCGATACGTTCCGCCAAGATTTTTTGCCCGTTGGGAATGCGTGGCGGACAAAAAAATGCCGCTATCGCTAGCGGCATTTCTTGCTTCGCAACTAGCGCTGTCGTCAGTCGGCAGCGTAGATGTCGTTGTCCTTGGTTTCCTTGACGAACAGCGCGCCGATCACGAACGTGATGAGGGCGATGATGATCGGATACCACAGGCCGTAGTAGATGTCGCCCTTGTATGCCACCAGTGCGAACGCGGTCGTTGGCAGCAGGCCGCCGAACCAGCCGTTACCGATGTGGTAAGGCAGGGACATCGAGGTGTAGCGGATGCGGGTCGGGAACATTTCGACCAGCATCGCCGCGATCGGGCCGTACACCATCGTCACATACAGTACCAGCAGGAACAGCAGCGCGACAACCATCGGCTTGTTGATCTGCGCCGGGTCTGCTTTCGGAGGATAGCCGGCAGCCTTGATGGCGGCGCCCACTTCCGTCTTCATCGCCGTTTCCTTGGCCTTGCTGGCGGCGTCGAAGTTCAGGTTGGCCGCGTCCATGGTGGCGTTGAACGAGGTGTACTCTTTCTCGCCGATCTTGACTTGGGCAATCGAACCGGCCGGCGCGTCAACCTTGGTGTAGCTGACCGACGCCGCTGTCAGCATGCCGGTGGCGATGTCGCACGACGATGGGAATTTCTTCTGGCCCGTCGGGTTGAACTGGAAGTGGCAAGTTGCAGGATCGGCGACCACCACCACTGGCGAGTTCTTCAGAGCTGTTTCCAGTGCCGGATTGGCGTAGTGGGTCAGCGCGCCAAAGATCGGGAAGTAGGTTAGTGCGGCAATCAGGCAGCCACCCAGGATGATCCATTTGCGGCCGATCTTGTCGGACAGCACACCAAAAACGACGAAGAAGGGCGTTGCGAGCGCAAGCGAAATGGCGATCAGGATGTTCGCCGTCGGGCCGTCGACCTTCAGCGTTTTCTCGAGGAAGAACAGGGCGTAGAACTGGCCGGTGTACCACACCACTGCCTGGCCCATGGTCAGGCCGATCAGTGCCAGCAGCACGATCTTGGCGTTCTTCGGCTTCAGGAATGCCTCGGTCAGGGGCGCCTTCGACGTCTTGCCTTCCGCTTTCATCTTGGCAAATGCCGGCGATTCGTTCATCGACAGGCGGATCCAGACGGATACGGCCAGCAGCAGCACCGACACCAGGAACGGAATGCGCCAGCCCCAGGCCAGGAACTGCTCTTCACCCATCGCGGTACGGGTACCAAGGATGACCATCAGCGACAGGAACAGGCCCATCGTTGCGGTGGTCTGGATCCACGAGGTGAAAAAGCCGCGCCGGCCTTCCGGCGCGTGTTCAGCAACATATGTCGCCGCGCCGCCGTATTCGCCACCCAGCGCCAGGCCCTGCAGGATGCGCAGGGTGACGAGGATGATCGGGGCGGCGATGCCGATCGTCGCGTAGCTCGGGAGCAGGCCGACCAGGAAGGTCGACGCGCCCATCAGCAGGATCGTGATCAGGAACGTGTACTTGCGCCCGATCATGTCGCCGAGGCGGCCAAATACGAGCGCCCCGAACGGACGCACGATGAAGCCGGCGGCGAACGCCAGTAGCGCAAAGATGAACTTGGTGGTGGCGTCGCCAATGAAGAACTGGGTGCCGATAATGGTCGCCAGAGCGCCGTAGAGGTAGAAATCGTACCATTCGAAAACGGTACCGAGGGATGAGGCGAAGATGACCTTGCGCTCTTCCTTGGTGAGGCCCGCGCTGGCAGGGACTGCCTTGCGGCCGTCGGCGGTCATGCCGGGTGTAATTGCCATATTTGTCTCCGTGTATTTAATTATGTAGATTTCATCGGAATCAGCTGGTAGTTCTTCAGCTGTGACGGAGTGTGAACTCTTAAACTTACGACAGGCTTGCTCCAAACTTACGCCAAGCTGACAAAAAAGATAACGAAGTGCCGGTTTGTCGAATGTCCATTGGGCAACTCGCGATGCCGGATTTTGGCGTCAATAAATTTGCGAACGACCGTACTAAATTGTGCTATTCTCGTACGCAACGCCACCGTGTCGACCGACACCCATACCCACTCAGGAGATCTTCATGTTAGACGCCGTCATCGTATCGACCGCCCGCACTGCCTTGGCCAAATCGTGGAAAGGCGCGTTCAACATGACGCACGGCGCCACCTTGGGCGGGCACGCGCTGCAGGCGGCGATCGCGCGCGCCGGCATCGTCGCCGGCGAGGTCGAGGACGTCATCATCGGCTGCGCCAATCCGGAGGGCGCGACCGGCGCCAACATCGCGCGCCAGATCGCGCTGCGCGCCGGCTGCCCGGTGTCCACCGGCGGCATGACCATTAACCGCTTCTGCTCGTCGGGCCTGCAGACGATCGCCACCGCGGCGCAGCGCATCATCGCCGGCGAGGGCGACATCTACGCCGCCGGTGGCGTCGAGTCGATCTCGTGCGTGCAGCAGGAAATGAACCGCCACATGCTGGCCGATCCGTGGCTGATGGAGCACAAGCCGGAAATCTACTGGCCGATGCTGCAGACGGCCGAGATGGTGGCCAAGCGCTACAACATCAGTCGCGAGCGCCAGGACGAGTACGGCGTGCAGAGCCAGCAGCGCGCCGCCGCGGCCCAGGCCGCCGGCCGCTTCGACGCCGAGATCGTGCCGATGACGACCGTCATGGGCGTGGCCGACAAGGCCAGCGGCATGCTGCTGACGCGCGAAGTGACGATCTCGGCCGACGAAGGCATCCGCGCCGACACGACGCTCGAGGCGGTCTCGAAGATCCGCTCGGCGGTGCCCGGCGGCGTCATCACCGCCGGCAATGCCAGCCAGTTTTCCGACGGCGCCTCGGTGGCGATCGTGATGAGCGCGCAGACGGCGCAGAGCAAGGGACTGCAGCCGCTCGGCATCTTCCGCGGCTTCGCGGTGGCCGGCTGCGAGCCTGACGAGATGGGTATCGGCCCGGTGTTCGCGGTGCCGAAGCTGCTGAAAAAGGCCGGCTTGTCGGTCGGCGACATCGGCCTGTGGGAGCTGAACGAAGCGTTCGCGGTGCAGGTGCTGTACTGCGCCGACACGCTCGGCATCCCGATGGACCGGCTGAATGTGAATGGCGGCGCGATTGCGGTCGGCCACCCGTACGGCGTGTCGGGCGCGCGCCTGGTCGGCCACGCGCTGATCGAAGGCAAGCGCCGCGGCGTCAAGTTCGTGGTCGTCACCATGTGCATCGGCGGCGGCCAGGGCGCCGCCGGCCTGTTCGAAGTCGTCTGAGTTCGACCCCTAACCGTAAAACCGTCGCTCCCGCGCAGGCGGGAACCGCTACCACTATCGAATAGTGGCGATCTCTGTACTCAGAGATGGAATGGATTCCCGCCTTCGCGGGAACGACGGGTTACCTGCAAGTTCCAGGAATCTTTTCATGCAATCAAAAATCCTGTCGCGCCGCGACCTCGACTTTTTGCTGTTCGAATGGCTGGACGTCGAAGCGCTGACGTCGCGCAAGCGCTTCGAAGACCACAGCCGCGAAACCTTCAGCGCCGCGCTCGACACCGCGGAACAGGTCGCCACCGACCTGTTCGCGCCGCATAACAAGAAGAGCGACCACAACGAACCGCGCTTCGACGGCGCCGTCGTCACCATCATCCCGGAAGTCAAGACCGCGCTCGACGCCTTCGCCGCGGCCGGCCTGCTGGCCGCCGGCCAGGACTACGAGTTCGACGGCATGCAGCTGCCCGCGGTGATGGAGAAGGCGACCGTCGCCTGGTTTACCGCCGCCAACGTCGCCACCTCCGCCTATATTTTCCTGACGGTGGCCAACGCCAACACGCTGCTCAAGTGCGCCACCGCGCGCCAGATCGAGCAGTTCGTGCGGCCGATGTTCGCTGGCCAATTTTTCGGCACGATGTGCCTGTCGGAACCGCAGGCCGGATCGAGCCTGTCCGACATCACCACGCGCGCCGAGCCCGATCCGGTCGACGGCCCGGAGGGTGAACGCCAGTACCGCCTGACCGGCAACAAGATGTGGATCTCGGCCGGCGAGCACGACCTGGCCGGCAACATCGTCCACCTGGTGCTGGCCAAGATCCCCGGTCTCGATGGCCGGCCGATCGCCGGCGTCAAGGGCATTTCGCTGTTCATCGTCCCCAAGTTCGTCCTCGACGACAACGGCGCCCCGGGCGAGCGCAACGATGTCGTGCTGGCCGGCCTGAACCACAAGATGGGCAACCGCGGCACCACCAACTGCCTGCTTAATTTCGGCGAAGGAAAGTATACGCCGCAGGGCAAGGCCGGCGCCATCGGCTACCTGGTCGGCAACCCGCACCAGGGCCTGGCCAACATGTTCCACATGATGAACGAGGCGCGCATCGGCGTCGGCCTCGGCGCCGCGGTGCTGGGCGTCACCGGCTACCTGCACGCACTCGATTACGCCCGCAACCGGCCGCAGGGCCGTCACCCGGCAGAGAAAGATCCGGTCAAGCCGCAGGTGGCGATCATCGGCCACACCGACGTGCGGCGCATGCTGCTGGCGCAAAAGGCGTATGCCGAGGGCGCGCTGGCACTGGTGCTGTACTGCGCGCGGCTGGTCGACGAGCAGCACAGCGCCGAGTCCGGGGAGGCGCGCCGCCACGCCGGCCAGCTGCTCGACTTCCTGACGCCGATCGCCAAGTCGTGGCCATCGCAATGGTGTGTCGAAGCGAACAGCCTGGCGATCCAGGTGCACGGCGGTTACGGCTACACGCGCGAATACAACGTCGAACAGTTCTACCGCGACAACCGGCTGAACGCGATCCATGAAGGCACGCACGGCATCCACGGCCTCGACCTGCTGGGGCGCAAGGTGTCGATCCAGGACGGCGCCCTGTTGCGCGCGGTCAGCGCCGAGATCGCCAAGACCATCGCCAAGGCGCGCGGGCAGGGCGTGTCGGCCGAGCTGCTGCCGTACGCCGACCAGCTCGACGCGGCCTGGCAGCGGATCGGCAACGTGACGGCTGCGCTGTACGCATCGGGCGACATGAACAAGACGCTGGCCAACGCCAGTGTCTACCTGGAGGCGGTCGGCCACACCGTGGTGGCGTGGATCTGGCTGGAGCAGGCCTTGCTGGCCGCGTGCCAGCTCGACTCGGCAGCCGAGTCCGATCAGGATTTCTACCGCGGCAAGCTGCAAGCCTGCCGTTACTTCTTCAAATGGGAACTGCCAAAGGTCGGGCCGCAGCTCGACCTGCTGGCGAGCATCGACACCACCACGCTCGACATGCAGGACGCGTGGTTCTAAACCGACAAGGAGCAGCAATGATCAAGCACATCGTCATGTGGAAACTGAAGGATTTCGCCGAAGGCGCCGACCGCGCCGCCAACGCCGCGAAGATGAAGCAAAAGCTCGACGCCTGCGCCAGGCTGGTGCCCGGCACGCTGAAATTCGAAGTGGCGCTGGCCCAGCCGGGCCTGGAAGCGACCTATGACGTCGTGCTGTACTCGGAGTTCGAGAGCAAGGAAGCGCTCGACGCTTACGGCGACCATCCGACGCACCAGGCCATCAAACCATTCATCGGCGCGATCCGCGAGTCGCGCCAGTGCATGGACTATCAGATCTAAATACTCCCCTGGGGTCAGTGCCGACATTCGGACACGGCCTCGTCAGTCCCCTGGGGTCAGTGCCGACATTCGGACACGGCCTCGAGTCCCCTGGGGTCAGTGCCGACATTCGGACACGGCCTCGTCAGCAATCGGCTGGGCTCGTGTCCGAATGTCGGCACTGACCCCGGGGGAGCACGTCTAATAATTGCAATCAGGAGACAACTGAACATGCGTACTTCCCAAGAATTGTTTTCCCTCGCCGGCAAGACGGCACTGGTAACCGGCGGCTCGCGCGGACTGGGCCTGCAAATGGCGGAGGCGCTCGGCGAGCAGGGCGCCCGCATCGTGCTGTCGGCGCGCAAGCAGTCCGAGCTGGACGAGGCGGTGGCCCACCTGAAGGCGCGCGGCGTCGATGCGTCGGCCATCGCGGCGGACCTGTCGAAGGACGAGCAGGTGCAGCCGCTGGTCGACGAAGCAATCAGGCGTCTCGGCCACATCGACATCCTGATCAACAACGCCGGCGCCAGCTGGGGCGCGCCGGCGGAGGACTACCCGATCGAGGCGTGGGACAAGGTGATGAACCTGAATATCCGCAGCATCTTCCTGGTCTCGCAGGCGGTCGGCAAGGCGTCGATGATTCCGCGTAAGTACGGCCGCATCATCAACATCTCGTCGATCGCCGGCCTGGCGGGCAATCCGCCGGGGCCGATGAAGACGCTGGCCTACAACACGTCGAAGGGCGCGGTGGTCAATTTCACGCGCACGCTGGCCGGCGAGTGGGGCGCCTACGGCATCACCGTCAATTCGATCGCGCCGGGCTTTTTCCCGTCGAAGATGACGCACGGCCTGCTGGCGGCGGTCGGCGCCGACAACATGGCGAAAGAGGCGCCGCTGAACCGCCTCGGCGACGACGAGGACCTGAAGGGCGCAACCTTGCTGTTCGCGTCCGATGCGGGCAAACACATCACCGGCCAGACGCTGGCGGTCGACGGCGGCGTTTCCGCGGTCTAAGAAGGGGCAACGCATGAAAAACTTTAACGACAAGGTCGCCGTCATCACCGGCGGCGCCAGCGGCCTCGGTCGCGAATTCGCCAACCAGGCAGCCGAGCGCGGCATGAAAATCGTGCTGGCCGACGTGCAGCAAGATGCGCTCGACCAGGCCAGGACCGAACTCGAGGCGCGCGGCGTGCAAGTGCTGGCGATGCTGTGCGACGTGCGCAAGGGCGAACAGGTGCAGGCTCTGGCGGATGCGACCATGGAAAAATTCGGCGCCGTGCATCTGGTGTTCAACAACGCCGGCGTCGGTTCGGGCGGGCTGGTCTGGGAGAATACCGAGGCCGATTGGGAATGGGTGCTGGGCGTCAACCTCTGGGGCGTGATCCACGGCGTGCGTATCTTCACCCGCCTGATGCTCGACTGCGCCGCGCGCGATCCGGCCTACGAAGGCCACATCGTCAATACCGCGTCGATGGCCGGGCTGCTGAACGCGCCGACGATGGGCGTCTACAACGTCTCCAAGCACGCGGTTGTGTCGCTGTCGGAGTCGCTGTACCACGACCTGCAACTGGTCGAGGCGCCGATCGGCGCTTCGGTACTGTGCCCGTATTTCGTGCCGACCGGAATCAGCCAGTCGCACCGCAACCGGCCGCAGGACGTCAGGATGACGGCCGGGCCGACCGCCAGCCAGCTGGCGGCGCAGGCGATGACGCACAAGGCTGTGGAATCGGGCAAGGTGTCGGCGGCCGACGTGGCGAAGATCACGTTCGAGGCGATCGGCGCCGGCCAGTTCTACATCTACTCGCACCCGGGAGCGCTGGACAGCGTCGCCGAGCGGATGGACGAGATTGTGCACCAGCGCAATCCGGGCGATCCGTACAAGGCGACGCCGCACATCCGCGACATGCTGCGCGCCAAAATGAACTCCAAGCTTTAATCGTTCGCTCCAAGACCGTCGTCCTCGCGAACGCGGGGACCCCATTCCGTCGCGCATCACCGAAGCTGGCGTCAGTGACGGAGCGCGCAAAAGTGGATCCCCGCATTCTGAAGTGACCACGAATTGTTGGACTGGACTTCTACGCCAGTGCGAGAAGAGTTCGGTACTGTACCGGACTCTTCCCTTTCAATCTCGTCTTAATGCGTTCGTGATTATAGTAGTGAATGTATTCGGTGATGCCTTCACGTAGTTGTTCTACGCTAGTGAACTTGTTCAGATAGAAGAACTCGGTTTTTAGCACCGCAGAAAAGCTTTCCATCGCAGCGTTGTCGAGGCAGTTTCCTTTGCGGGACATGCTTTGGTTGATGTTCTTGTCCTTCAGCATGGCCTGGTAGACTGGCATGCGGTACTGCCAGCCTTGGTCCGAGTGCAGGATCGGTTTGCGATCGCAGCCGATCGTGGCGAACGCCTTCTTGAGCATGCCAACAACCATGCCAAATGAGGGCCGCGTGTCGGATTCGAAGGCGATGATTTCCCCGCTGCACAGATCCATGATCGGCGACAGAAACAGCTTGCTTCCAGCGACCTTAAATTCGGTTACGTCCGTCACCCATTTCTCGTCTACGGCTGCTGCTTCGAAGTTGCGCAGTAAAAGATTCGGCGCCGTCGTTCCGACCTCTCCCTTGTACGAGCTGTATTTCTTAACCCTAACCAACGACTTGATTCCCATCTCGACCATCAGTCGCTGGACGGTGTTGTGAGTCACCATTGCGCCCTTTTCCCGAAGCTCAGCGGTGATGCGCCGATAGCCGTAGCGGCCTTTGTGGTGCGCATAGATGGTCCGAATGCTCAGCTTAAGCTCAGCGTACCTGTCTCCTAATTGAGCTACTTTACGCTGATAATAGAAGGTGCTTCTTTTCAGGCCTGCTAACTTAAGCAGGCCCTCGACCGGATACTTCAGCCTTAGTTCTTGTACTACTTGCGTTTTGCGCGCGCGGCAGCTGCTTGCTGATCCGCTTGAACTAAGGCCTTCAACTTTTTTAAGTACGCATTCTCCATACGCAGGTAGTTCAGCTCTGTCACCAGCTCGTCGCGGCTGCGCGTCTCATCCGTAGGCGCCGGCTCTGGCGCGGGCGGATTGCTGGTATTCGGATCGGGCATTTTCGCGGGTCTTCCTCGAGGGCGTGGTGTCAGGGCGTCGATGCCGCCTTCGCGATAACAGCGCTCCCAGATGCCCAGGTAGCACTGACCTCGAATGTTGAAGACGGCGGCCGTCGCAGCATAGGATAGTTTATTTTCCCACATGTGCTGCAGCGCTGACAGCTTGAAATCAGCCGTGTATGCGGTGTGCTTCTGCTTAAGCCCGTCGACGCCGTGACTGCGGTAGAACGCGACCCATCGGCGCACCAAAGCGCGACCAACGTCGTGATACTGGGCTACCGTCTCATAGCCGTCCACGCCATTTAAATAATGCTGCACTACCGCCAACTTGAACTGCTCTGTATGCTTTTTCATGCGACACCTCGAAATTTAGGACAGGGGGGGTGTCCAAAATTTCGTGGTCAGTTCATTCGCGAGGATGACGGTCTTTAAGTCAACGGGCGACAGTTGGCGGGGTGGACCTACTGCAGCACGCGCTCGTGTAATTCTGCCGGCGCGTCGGCGTACATCTTCACCACCGTCGACGTGCGCGTGCCGTACCCCTCCGTCTCGATGCACACCGCCGACAGCACGCGTTCCAGGTCGAGCGCGATGCCGGTGTCGGGCAGCCGCAAGTCGGACGCGCGGGTGGTGTCGGCCAGCATCTCGAAATAGGCATCCTCCGGCGCGCCCTGGCACAGCAGACTGGCGAACTGCGCCTTCGTGCGCGTCACCTTCGGCCATGGCGAATCGAGCAGCCCGTTGGAAATACCGTAGATGCCAGGCTCGAGCGCCTTGCCGTTGCGCTCGTCGCCGGCGCCGCGGTTGGAAAACCAGTACAGGCTGTGGCGGTCGCCCAGCACCAGGTTGAAGCCGTTGTAGGCGCCGGCGCCGTCGGCAATGCGGGCAATATAGTCCGGCGCCGACAACTCGCCGGCCAGGTAGTCGGCCACCAGCGCGCCGCGCGACGGCGCATCGGTACGGCGCTCCTGCGGCCCGCGGATATTGGTCAGCGCGGCGAACTTCGGTCCGCCGGCGCTGCCTTCCCGCGTGATGCCCATCCAACTGCCGCCGCCCTGAAGGTCGCGGCCGGCGTACACCTGCGGGTGCTCGGGCCAGTGACAGGCGGCAGTGGCGGGCCGGTCATAGAACTCGTCGCGGTTGGCGGCGGCGATCAATGGCGCACCGGGCACAACCTGCCACGCAAAAACAATCAGGCACATGTGTGTAAATCCGTAAAAATTTCGATGTGGCGTTTGCCGGCAATCAGCTCGGTCAGCGCGGCATCCTGCACTGCCGCGGCGAGGGCGGCGTCGAAGCCGGCCGCCGTCGCGGGGTAGATTTCCATCCAAGTCTGCAAGCCGTCCGCCGCTTCCGGGCGCCGCTTGAGCTGGCCGCTGACGCCGCGCTCGCCCGCCAGGCGCGCCTGCATCGCGCGCACCCGCAGCTCGAGCGCCGCGGCGTGCGCCTCGCTCACCTGGTAATAAATGTACAGGTCGTTCATGCGCGTCAGACTTCGATGGCGTCGAGCGGGTAGGGCATCGTCTTGAACACGAGCGGCGCGCCGTCGGCCGAACCGAGCCGGATGTTGCCTTCCTCCAGCGCCGCCAGCTTCATTTCAACGAGCGCGTCGACGCCGCCGGCGCCGTTCGGCGCGGCATTGACGATCATGCCGCACGGCTGGCCAGGGTCGGCCAGGGCGAACACTTCGTCGGCGGCCTGCGCGTCGGCGTTGTCGATCGTCACCAGCGCGGTGCGGCGCTTGAGCTTGCCCAGATACTGGCTGCGCGCGACGATTTCCTGGCCCGGATAGCAACCTTTCTTGAAGTTGACGCCGCCCAGCAGTTCTAAATTGATCATCTGCGGCACGAACTGTTCCTGCGTCCGCGCGGTGATCTGCGGCACGCCGGCATGGATCGCCGACAGTTGCCAGGCCTGGCTGCCGCCCAGCGCGAGCGTGGCGCGCAGCGCCGGCACGATGGCCGCGGCAACTGCCGGCGGCAGCACCCACAGGTAGCGCGGCGCGCCGAACGCATCCGCCACGCGGATCACGGTGCCGAGCGGATTATGCACCTTGCTGTACGGGCCGCCGGGCAGCGTGCCGACATGCTGGCTCAGCGCCGCCTGCGCCGCGGCGCCGCCGAGGCCGAGCACGACGACGTCCTGGCTGGCATCGGCCAGCCTGGCCTTGGCGCGCAGCACGAACATCGACAGGCGCTTTTGCAGCGCAGGCTGCAGTTCGCGCGGCAGCTGCAGATAGATCGATTCGGCGTCGCGCCACATCAGGAAGGTCGCTTGCAGCCGGCCCTTCGGCGTGCAGTAGCCGGCCAGCCGCGCCTCGCCTTCGCCGAGGTGCTCGACGTCGTTGGTGAGCTGGTTATGCAGGAAACTCGCGGCGTCCGCGCCAGTCACAGAAATGAGGCCCTGGTCGCCGATCACGGCCACGAAACCGGCGGCGAGTGCGTCCGCACTCAACGCCTGACCAAAGTCTGCCGGTTGCAAGGTATCATCCGGGCTGCGGCGCGCGCCTTGGGACAGCAGATAGTCGTTCCAGTTATCCATAAATTCCCAATAGTTTCTGTTTATAGCATTATCATTACGGGTTCATTATAGAGATGTCGAGAAATTCCCGCCGGACTCCCCACAAAACCAAAAGAGTGAGAATGGGCTTCATAAAAAAAACAATCATCTTCGGCACCGTCGTTTCAGTCGCTGCCGTGGCCGCTTTCGCGTGGTGGTCGAAACAGCCGATTTCCAGCCAGGAAGCGCCCATCCCGTTCACGGTGCTCGCCGGCAGCGGCGTCAGCGCGGCGTCGCAGCAGATCGCCGCCGCCGGCGTGCCGGTCAACCCGGTCCTGTTTTCGCTGCTGGCGCGGGTCACGCAGAAAAGTGCGCGCATCAAGGCCGGCAGCTACGAGCTCAAGCCCGGCACCACGCCGCGCCGCCTGATCGACCAGCTGGTGCGCGGCGAGTTTGCGCAGGAATCGCTGACCATCATCGAAGGCTGGACCTTCAAGCAGATGCGCCAGGCGATCGCCGGCAACAAGGGACTCAAGCACGAGACCGTGGAACTGTCCGACAAGGACCTGATGGCGAAAATTTCCCCGGATTACAAGGCGCCGGAGGGATTGTTTTTCCCCGACACCTATTTGTTTGCCAAGGGATCGAGCGACATGCAGATCTACAAGCAGGCGCATACGATGATGATCTCGCGCCTGAAAGAAGCGTGGGAAAAGCGCGATCCGAGCGTGCCGTACGCCAGTCCCTACCAGGCGCTGGTGATGGCCTCGATCGTCGAGAAGGAAACCGGCCAGAAGTCCGAGCGCGGCCTGATCGCCGGCGTGTTCGTCAACCGCCTCAAGCTCGGCATGCTGCTGCAGACCGATCCGACCGTGATTTACGGCATGGGCGACAAGTACGAGGGCAAGATCCGCAAGAAAGACCTGGAAACGGACACGCCGTACAACACCTACACCCGGCCGGGCTTGCCGCCGACGCCGATCGCCCTGCCTGGCGTGCAATCGCTGCAGGCGGCAATGGGGCCGGCCAAGACCGAGGCGCTGTACTTCGTCTCGCGCGGCGACGGCACCAGCAAGTTTTCCGGCAACCTGGCCGACCATAACCGGGCAGTGAACCAATACCAACGATAAGCGCAGCAAACCTTCATGATCCAGGATAACACCGCAGTACCAGGCAAGTTCATCAGCTTTGAAGGCATCGACGGCGCCGGCAAGTCGACCCATATCGCGTTTGTCGCCGATTTTTTGCGCGCGCACGGCAAGTCGGTGGTGTCGTCGCGCGAGCCGGGCGGCACTGCCGTCGGCGAAAAGCTGCGCGACATGCTGCTGCACGAAAAGATGCACCTCGAAACCGAGACGCTGCTGATGTTCGCCAGCCGGCGCGAGCACATGGCGCAGGTGATCGAGCCGGCGCTGGCGCGCGGCGACTGGGTCATCTCCGACCGCTTCACCGATGCCAGTTTTGCCTACCAGGGCGGCGGCCGCGGACTCGACCGCGCCAAGATGGAAGCGCTGGAACAATGGGTGCATCCGCACCTGCAGCCGGTGCTGACCTTGCTGTTCGACGTCCCGCTCGACGTCGCGCGCGCCCGGCTCGACGCCACCCGCACGCTTGACAAGTTCGAGCAGGAGAAGGTCGACTTCTTCGCCGCCTGCCGCAACGAGTACCTGCGCCGCGCCGCCCAGTTCCCCGACCGCATCGTCGTCGTCGACTCCACCAAAAGCATCGAAGAGACGCGCGCGACTCTTGCCGGCATACTTGAGAAGTTACTTTAACTAACTCACTTTAAAACCGTCGTTCCCGCAGAGGCGGCAACCCCTACCACGCGCGAACCAAGTTAATGTAAAGCATCACCTTAGCTTCGCGGCGTAACTGATTGAATGCAATGAGTAATTCCATCTACCCCTGGCAGTCCGAGGCCTGGCAGCAACTGCAAGTAATGCGCGAACGCCTGCCGCACGCGATCCTGTTCCATGGCGAAGCGGGCACCGGCAAAGCCGCCTTCATCGAGGCCTTTGCCCAGTCCCTATTGTGCGAAAACGTCAAGCCCGACGGCTTCGCCTGCAACGCCTGCGCCTCGTGCGGCTGGTTCACCCAGCACAACCATCCCGACTATCGCCGCGTGCGCCCGGAAGCGCTGGAAGACGAGCCGCCCGAGGCCGAAGAGGGCACCGACGCCGACACCGGCAAGAAATCCAAGTCGACCAAGGCGCCGTCGAAAGAAATCAAGATCGAGCAGATCCGGCAACTGGCTGACTTCATGAACATCTCGACCCACCGCCAGGGCCTGCGGGTGGTGGTGCTGTATCCGGCCGAAGCGCTCAACACGCCGGCCTCGAACGCCTTGCTTAAAACGTTGGAGGAGCCGCCGCCTGGCACCGTGTTCCTGTTGTCCTCGAACAGCCTGGACCGGCTGTTGCCGACCATCCTGTCGCGTTGCCGCAAGTTCGCGCTGCCGATGCCGGACCATGCCGCCGCCCTCGGCTGGCTCAAGGAGCAGGGACTGGCCGACGCCGACAGCTGGCTGCGCGAACAGGGCGGGGCGCCGCTGGCGGCGCTGGCGCAATCCGAGGCCGGCAACCGCGAGGACATGGAAACTCTGCTGCAGGTGCTGGCTCGTCCCGGCATCGAAAATGCCCTCAAGATCGCCGACAAGTTGAGCAAAGCGCCGCTGAGTGCGCTAGTTTCTTGGCAGCAACGCTGGCTTTACGACCTGTTTTCATACAAACTATCGGGGAGCATCAGGTATTACCCCCGGTACAAGAACGAACTTGCGGCGCTTGCCGGCTCAGTGCACACTGCTAAATTGTTGCAAGCAATCAAGAGCACGAACGAGCGGCGGGCGATTGCCGACCATCCGCTGTCGGCAAAATTATTTGTCGAAGCGATGCTGCTTGATTACACTGCATGCTGCGGCCCTACCTAGGCGGCAACCATTAAAGGACTTGAATGACTGGCAATCCCACCGACCCGAGCGCCCCGACTATCCCTCGGCCATCGGTGCTGTCGCTTGCCATCAAGGAAAAAGCGGCGCTGTACGCGGCGTACATGCCCTTCCTCAAGAACGGCGGCATGTTCGTGCCCACCGCCAAGCCCTACAAGATCGGCGACGAGATCTACCTGATCCTGGCGCTGATGGACGACCCCAACAAGTACCCGATCGCCGGCAAGGTCGCGTGGATCACGCCGCCGGCGGCCCACAACAACAAGGCGCAGGGGATCGGCGTCCATTTCCCCGACGACGAAACCGGCCAGCGCGCCAAGCTGCGCATCGAAGAAATCCTCGGCGCCGCGCTGCGCTCGTCGCGCGCCACCCATACTCTCTAATCCACTAAGCTGCTTCATGCCGTCATACGTACACCGCCTCGCCCACCCCGAAGACCTGCCCGTCATCGTCGACATCTATAACTCCACCATCGCCTCGCGCGAAGTGACCGCCGATACCGAGCCGGTCAGCGTGGAATCGCGCGAAAAATGGTTTTCCGACCACGATCCCGACCGCCGGCCGCTGTGGGTGATCCACGCCGCCGATGACGCCGATGCCGCGCCGGAAGTGCTGGGCTGGATGTCGTACTCCAATTTCTATGGCCGGCCGGCGTATTCCGGCACCGCCGAGCTGTCGATCTACATCGCCGAAACGTCGCGCGGCAAGGGCATCGGCCGCTACTGCCTGGAACAGGCGATCGCGTTCGCGCCCAACATCGAGGTGCACACCTTGCTCGGCTTCATCTTCGGCCACAATGAGCCGAGCCTGGCGCTGTTCCGCAAATACGGCTTCGACACCTGGGCCAACCTGCCGCGCGTGGCCAACCTCGACGGCATCGAGCGCGACCTGATCATCCTCGGCAAGCGCGTCGCCTAGCATTCCGGCTACAATCGCGGGATGTATATCGACTCCCACTGCCACATCAACTTTCCCGAGCTGGCCGCTCGCATGCCCGAGCTGCTGGCCAAGATGGAAGAAAACAAGGTCACGCACGCGCTGTGCGTCTCGGTCGACCTGCCGGACTTCCCGCAGGTGCTGGCCCTTGCCGAACAATATCCGCACATCTACGCGTCGGTCGGCGTGCATCCCGATTACGTCGACACGCCGGAACCGACCGTCGAGCAGCTGGTCGAACTGTCCGACCACCCGAAAATCATCGCGATCGGCGAGACCGGCCTCGACTACTACCGTCTCGAGGGCGACCTCGAATGGCAGCGCGAACGTTTCCGAACTCACATAAGAGCTTCAAGAATCACGCGCAAGCCCTTGATTATTCACACCAGGGCAGCCAGCGCGGACACCATCCGCATCATGCACGAAGAGGGCGCCGGCACCGACAAGGGCGGTGTCGCCGGCGTCATGCACTGCTTCACCGAATCGCTGGAAGTGGCCGAAGCGGCGCTGGCGATGGGGTTTTACATCTCGTTTTCCGGCATCGTCACGTTCAAGAGCGCGAAAGACCTGCAAGCGGTGGCGCGCGCGGTGCCGCTCGAGCGCACGCTGATCGAGACCGATTCTCCCTACCTGGCGCCAATGCCGCACCGCGGCAAGATGAACGAACCGGGGTTCGTGCGCCACGTCGCCGAGTACATCGCCTCGCTGAAAGACGTGCCGCTGACCCAGGTCGCGGCGCAAACGACGGACAATTTCTTCAACCTTTTCAAAGTGGTACGGTGACTCTCTCATGTCGATTCTGATCCGCCGGATTTGCTGCTGTGTCGCCATTGCGGTGACGGTCGGCATGGGCACCGCGGGCGCCGCCAGCCGCGACGAACTCGCCGGCTTCTTCCGCTCGGTACAAATGGACGATGCCGGCTCCGTGCAAAAATTGCTGGCGGCCGGCGCGGTCAGTGCAAACGCTGTCGACCCGATCAGCGGCGAGAGCGGCCTGATCCTGGCCCTGCGCGAAGGATCGGCGCGGGTAACGACCGTATTGCTGGCGCAGCCGAAGCTCGACCTCGAGTTGAAGGCGCCGAACGGCAACACCGCGCTGATGATGGCGGCCTTCAAGCACAACAAGCCGGCCGTGATCGCGTTGTTGGAGAAGGGCGCCATCGTCAACCGTCCCGGCTGGACGGCGCTGCATTTCTCGGCCGCCAGTGGCGATGACGAAATCACCAGGATCCTGCTCGAGCACAGCGCCTACATCGACGCCGAGGCGCCGGCCAGGTTCACGCCGCTGATGATTGCCGCGCGCGAAGGCCACGAAACCACGGTCCAGCTCTTGCTCGACGAAGGCGCCGACGCCACCCTGAAGAACAGCGAATCGCTGACCGCCGCCCAGATTGCCCAGCGCGCCGACAAGCCGCGCATTGCCGCGGCCATCGCCGCCCATCTCGCCGCCCGCCAGCGCTGAGTCCGTGTCCGATTGCCGGCACTGACCCCCGGGGGTCAGTGCCGACAATCGGACACGAGGTCATCCGTATGCAGCGCGTCAATCTCCGAACTGACACGGAAAAGCGACTGACTTCGCAGCATGGTCCGCGCGCGTTTGTAACGATAATTGCCATGTCGTACTAAAAACACGCAGGCGCGGGCGCCTGGAACAAAAGGATACCTATGTTGAACGAACGCGAAATCGAGAGCTGCTACCTGGGCCAATTCATCCCCGTCCACTATCACCACAACATGCTGATGGACCAGAACCGCATGCACGGTTTCAAGTCGGCCATCCATTACGCCGTCAAGCCGGGCGCCAAGGTGCTCGAACTCGGCGGCGGCACCGGCGTGCTGTCGTGGTTTGCCGCGGCCAAGGCCGAAAAGGTCTATTGCGTCGAATTCAATCCCGACATGGTCAAGGAAGCCCGCAAGATGCTGGCCATGAATCCGAACGGCCACAAGGTTGAAGTGGTCCACGCCGATGCCTTCGAATACCTGCCGCCCGAGCCGGTCGATGTCGTCATCTGCGAAATGATCCACGTCGGCATGCTGCGCGAAAAACAGGTCGAGGTGATGGAATCGTTCAAGCGGCGCTACCTGGCGCGCTTCGGCGGCCCGCTGCCGCGTTTTCTGCCGGAAGCGGTCATCATGGCCGTTCAGCCGTTGCAGCAGGAATACGACTTCGAGGGCTTTTACGCCCCGATCGTCCAGTTCCAGGAAACCACCGTCATCTATCCGGGCACGATTGAACTGGCGCAGCCGGCGGTCTACAGCGTGCTCGACTTCAGCCAGCCGACCGACACCCAGATCGCCTGGGAAGGCCAGTTCCTGGTCGAAAAAGCGGGCACCCTGAACGCGATGCGATTCATCACCAAGAATATCCTCGCCGTCGTGGAAGAGGAGTCGAGCACGATCGACTGGCTCAACCACTACATGACGTTGCCGCTGGCGCAGCCGATGGCGGTGCGTCCGGGCGACGTGCTGCAGGTGAGCTTCCAGTACCGCGCCGGCGGCTCGATCCCGTCGCTGCAGGCGGCCATCCGCGCCGACCTGGTGGTGGAAACTGTCGCCGAGCCGGCACTGCGTACCGCCGAGTTCGCCTAAATTCTCCCCGCAACACGGTCCGGCCACAGCCGCCGGACCGTTTTTCCCCGCGCAGTTGGCCGCCAGGCCGTAAAATGTGGGCCTTGATTCCCACCTTTTGAGCATCTTCCATGGAAAACCTCGACCAGCGTTACCTCGTCCAGCAAAACAAACTCAGCGATGGCGAAAGCAAGCCGCCCGTGTTCGCGAAAGTCATGCGCAGCAAGGAAGGCAAGTTCGAGGGCGTCTCCTTCATCAAGAACAAGGAAAAAGCGTCGATCATGACGGTCGGCCAGGCGCAGGAAGTGATCGACTGGGCGTCGAACCGCAAAGCCAACGCGCACGAATACGCGACCAAGATCATCTGCGTCGGCCAATAAGCGGCATTCAGGCGGGCAGGGCGGTCCCGCTCATCGCCGATTTTCGCCCCTCAGGGACGTCTGTACGCGTTCCATCGCATGTCATTTGCATCACGCGGGCCGCGGCCTTACAGTCATCATCACTTGACCGTTATTCCAATGGAGCGTGCGATGCTGAGTTTCCTGGTGTGGTTGCTGGTGTTGTTCCTGTGCTGGCCGCTGGCCCTCCTTGCGCTGGTGCTCTATCCGCTGGTGTGGCTGTTGCTGCTGCCGTTCCGCCTGATCGGCATCGGCGTCGAGGCGGTGTTCGACCTGCTGCGCGCAATCGTCATGCTGCCGGCGCGCATTCTCGGCGCCGGCCCAGGCCGCTAGGCACGCCAGTGTGCAGCACTTAACAGACAGCGCCGCGCCGCCGGCCTAAGGTGGGGTTCGGACTTTCTTTCACCCCGAAAGCATCAGTCCGTCCTCACTGATAGGAAAAAACATCATGCGCCTGGACATTTACCGCAGATCCGAGCCCGAGCACGACGGCAAGTTCTCCTACTTGGCCGTGCCGGAGGCCAGGAATATCCCCGAAGAAGCGACCAACACCGACTGGCTGGTGGAGGCGAGGGCGTTTGAAATGGACGACGGTGCCAACTCGCTGGAAGACTATTCGATCGACAAAGTGTCTGAGCAGATCGCCGAAAAAGGCTACGCCGTTACCGCCTTGCACTAAACCTGGCCAAGCGCCAGTCGTTCGTGTCCAGTCGAAATGCCGCCCGGCGCCGTCCGGGCTGGCTGGACGCTGCCGTTTCAGCCCTTCAGTTTCCCACTCCCACCCGCAATCATTCCGCCTGCATCATATTGTTGTTTTGGCACCCAACTGCTCAAAGAACGAATGTGAGTGATTGGTGACACTTGCACGGTATGGCGAGCGTGCTTCCGCTCTGCGGCCCCGCCGCATCCCTTTCCGCTTCACACAGTTACTCCAAGCCAAAATCACGAATTAACAAAGTGCCAATTTGTGATTGTCAGGAAATCTATTTCCTGTAACGTCTATTAGCCCTTTATTTTTTTCCCGGAGATAAACCGCAGATTCCATCCCACATCCAGGAAGTCAACGCGATCAGAGGAACCTTATATGAGCGCTTCCCAGTCCTTTCTTTCTTCTCCCGATTACGGCTACGATTATGTCGCCGCAGTCACGCAAGACAGTATCAACGCCACGGCGATGGCTTTCCTGAACACCAGGCGGCCGACGATCGACGTCTGCTACATCTACGACGCCCAAGGCGACCCGGAACTTATCGATTACGAGACCCTGAAGAAGAAAGCACATGGCGCCGACCCGTTCGCGGTCGCCGCCAGCGGTCCGGAGCGCCAGACCCAGCTGAAAAACCTCGACGACGCCGGCTTCATGTTTGGCTTCAGTGCCGCGATGGGCCTGCCGCACGGATTCAAGCCCGACAGCTTGCCCGACATGGTGACCTTTGGCGCCACCGCGGAGGCGCCGCTGACCTACCGCCTCCTGTGCAAGCATTTCCTGCTGGTCGAGCTGAAACAGATTCCCCACAAACCGCCCGTGTTCCAGAGCTTCGCCCAGCCTGAAGGGCCGCCGGGCCAGCCCTGGATCTTCTCGTTCAAGATCAGGCTGAAGAAGATGGCGGTCGCCGACAACCGGGCATTCATGCAAACGCCGGCCTTCGGCAACCTGCCCGAGGCTGCGCGCATCAAGATCGCGGCCAAACCGGAAGATTTCACCATCAACCAGTTGCTGTACGAATTCAATGAAGCGGCGAGCGACGCCCAGCCCGACATCTCCGCTGTCGACCGGATACTGAAAGAGAAGCTGCGCGAGGATTTCTCGATCCGCTACTTCAACGCAATGCAGGCGGCGGGCGCGCCGATGCTGTCGGTGGCGCCGGTCGGCGACAATCCGTTTGCCGGGATGAGCACCGGTTTCAGCATCAATCCGTCGCCGGCCAACCCGAAGCTGGCAACACTGAACTATCTGTGCGCGAGCGCCGGGCGTGCGCTGCCGGCGCCAAAGCCGTTCGCGTGGAGCTGGATCGATGCGGCGCAGGCGCAGCAGTTCGATGGCGTCTGCGTCATCAACAAGAGGGACTTCGTCGAGCACCTGAGGCAGCCGCTAGACGATTACTTCAAGCAAAACTGCTGGGTCCCGCATCCGCTCAAGATTGAGGTCTATCTGTTGACCTATGACGCGCGGTTCGGCGTGGTTCCGTTCAGCGCCGACTGGAAAGGCAAGCAGCGTTGCGAATTCAAGGCGCCGGAAACCGGAGACGTGGTGCTGACCTGGAACTTCGACGCCAGCGACGAATACGACTACCTGAGCGGCTCGAGCTGGATGCTGGGCGATTGTTCGTTCTCGATGAAGGTCTCGGTGACCGGCAATACCGTGACGATCGAGCAGCACGCGCTGGTCTATTGCAAGCTTGTCATGGTGACCTTCGATCGGCACGAATGGAACCTGGTGGACCTGAGACTGACCGACACCTACACGCTTTCGGCCGAACACGACGGCAAGCTGGCGGTCAAGCACACCACGGCGACGCAAGACGATTCGTCGCCGATCGGCTACGACTTCGCCGTGCCGCTGATGAAGAAGCAATTCGAGGCCATCCAGAGCATCGTCAAAGCACGCGTCCAGTCGCGCCTGGTGAACTTCCCCTTGGGCGACATGAACAGTGTCATGTTCCCCGGTAACAAGGCCTTCCTGTTCAAGGAAGTTGCCTTTTCCGAGCACCAGGACCTGGTCGCGCACATCACCTACGCCGACCCCACTTGAACCTTCCGCAGGCGTCAAACGCTCATGAGCACATATAAAATTTCTCACAGTACCGAATTAATGGAGAACTACTTTCAGGCGACCACCATGGCGCCGGATAAAAAATTCAAGGCGGTGCAACGCGACGGTGGCGGCGCCTTGCTGTTTTCCATCGACAGCGACAACCGCTTCATCGTCACTTGCGAACTGACGGGGGAACGCGCGGCCTGGAAGAGCGTCGCGCTGGTCGACGACGCGACGAGCAAGCACTACCCCGGCGCCGTCTGCCACGACTTCGAAGTCGCGCAGCGCGCCGACGGCAGCATCCACATGGCGCTGGTGGTGCGTGAAAGCAAAGCAGGAGCAGGGAAGCCGACCGATCACCTGTACCTCGCCGACCTGACGCTTGCGGCGTCGGGCGAGGTACAGCCGACCGCCTGGACCGAATACGCCTACGACGCCGACACCCCGCGCAGCGCGCCGCAAATTGCCGGTATCTTTCTGAGCGAAGCGTCCGATGGCGAATATGTCATCGCCGACCTGGTGCGCGACCCGACGAGTCCGACAAGGGAAATCGCGCGTTACTTCATCGACCCGTCGCGCTACCAGGGCCAGGCATGGCATCGCCACGACGTGCCGGTCGATATCGAAGCCGACAAGTATGCCAGCGTGCTGGGACGCAAGGCCGGCGCCGGCATCGACGGCATGTATGTCGCCGGACAGATCGACGGCAAGCCGCAGATCGTCTACACGCCGCTTTACAATGAACTGCGGCGCGACCAGCATCCCCTGAGCGACTACCTGACGCTGTCCGCCAGCCAGGCCATCGTGCCCGACGCCATCGCCGCCTGCCCGAATACGGACCACACGTCGGATCTGTACGCCTGCGCGAACGGCGTGCTGTATCGCTTCGCCAGCACCAACCAGGGCAATGGCGCCGTCGCCACGCTGGCCACGCGCAACGCCCAGTTCCATGGCGTGAAAAACCTGTTCGCCGTTGCCGACGGCGGTAAGGGCGTGATCTGGGGCCGCAACGCCGACAACGCGGTGTTCTACACGTCCTGCCCGCGCGCGAAACTGGACGATCCCGCGTCCTGGACCATAGCCTTGCCGATCCTGCACGGCGTCGAGCAATTGTCGCCCTTCGTCAATCGCGCGAATGCCAATGCCTTGTTCGCGCACACCGGCGGCAACGATCTGAAGATCGGCATCAAGTCGCCCACCACCGGTGCGTGGGCCTGGCGCGACGTCACGCTGGCGCCGCGAGACGCTCAGCAGCCCGCGGCAAAGTTCAGTTCCTACACGACGAAAATCCAGATCCACGACGCCGACCGCAAACCGGCCAACGGCGTCACCGTCGCCATATCGGCCACCGCCGTGACCGGCGTCTTCATCAACCACGTCTACTACACCGCCGGGCCGGAGCCGATCCACGTGCTGGCCGACCTGGCCGGTTCGGTGACGATCGTCGAAGCGGTGCCGCGCCTGACCGGCACGCGCTTCGACGTCGCGGTGGCCGGCGACTCCGGCAAGCCGATGCCGGTCAACCCGATGCACAACGCCTTCAGCCGCGCGGCGGCGCTCGATTCGCCGGCCAAGCTGAGGGCGACCCGGATCAAGCGCTATGTCAAGGGCGCCGGCGGAACCTTCAAGGTCGAAACGCGCGACCTGCTCAAGCCCGGCGTCGACGACGCCACGCTGACGCACGTGGCCAACCTGAACCTCCAGCTGGCTACCGTCTACGCCGACCCTGCCAAGGCGCCGCCGAAAGCGATGCTGCTCACTGCGACAGCCGCCTTTGCCGTTCCCGCCGACGCGCCGCGGGTCGACGCCGGCGACCTGTTCCAGTTTCTCGAAGCGCGTTCGGATCACCTGCGCCTGCAGGCCGTGCGCGCCCATCCGGCCGCGCTGGCGGCCGGCGCATCGTTCTGGGACTCGCTGGTGCGCTGGTTCGAGGGCGCGTGGGAATTCGTCGTCAAGATCGGCGAGGCGGTCTACCGCTGCGTGCTGGCAACGGTCGAGGCGATCGTCTCCGCCGTGCGCTGGGTGTTCGACAAGATCGTCACCGGCGTCGAAGACCTGGTCGAGTTCCTGCAATACCTGTTCGAATGGGACGACTTCAAGCGCACCAAGGATGTGATCCACAACGTCTCGCGCCTGTTCATGTCGCATCAGGTCGACCAGATTCCCGTTGTGAAGAAAAAATTCGACGACGCGATCGAGTCGGCCATCAAGTCGATCAACCACTGGGCCGGCATCAAGGATTATCCGGGGCTGGGGGACGACGGCAGCGGCCGCGTCAGCAGCAAGGCCAAGGAGGAGGGGCCCGACGCGCCCGGCAGCCTGCTGCTGCACCATTACCAGGGCAACGTCCATGCCGCAACGCAGGCCAGCGCCGGCGCAGTGAGTTTCCCGGGGGCGCTGCTGGCGGCGTTCGAGGCTGCCATGGAGGGCGAGAAGATTACGCTCGACAATGCCTTCCATCAGCTGCGCGACCTGGCACGCGAAGCGCCAGGCATGAGCGTGGTGGCCATCCTGCAGGGGTTGACCGGCATCCTCGCCGACGCGGTGCTGCGCAGCGCCAAGGTGGTGATCGACGCCGTGCTCGATATCTTCACCGTCGTCGCGCGGCAGGCGCTGGCGTTGCTCGATGCCCCGGTGCACATCCCGGTCCTCTCCGACATCTTGAACGCGATCGGCATTGCCGACTTTTCGATGCTCGACGTGATCTGCTGGGTTGCTGCCGTCCCGGCGACGATCGGTTACAAGATTGCGGCGGCGTTGGCCGGCAAGGAGCATCGGGCGCCATTTCCCGACAATGCGGAAACCCGCCTGCTGATCGAGGCCAACGATTTCGGCGTACTGGCCGCGGCCTTCAAGGTCGAGGCGCCGAAGCTGCTCGCCGAATCGCGCGCGCCGGCGGCCGCCGCGGCCGGCGGCCCGATCCCGCTGTCGGACCACGCCGCCGAAGCTGTCGCGATCTCGTTGCACGCCGTGTCCGGCGTCTGCGGAATCGTGTCCGCCTTCCTCGACGCATCCGAATCCTTGCTGCCCGAAACGCTCGTTCCCATGCCCTTGTCGTTCGGCTGCGTGGCGTCGGCGATTGTCGGCGGCGGTTCGCGGGCGGCCTCCAACTTTCTGGTGCCGCGCTACCCGCTGGAGGGCGCGCTGGATCGCTATTACTCGATACTCACTACCGGGTTCTTCCTGCTCAACAAGGTGGTGTGGGGCGCCGCCGGGCTGATGGGAAATCCGACGGCGCGCTCCACCGGCGCCAAGTGCGATGCGGTGCTGGTGATACCGGCGCTGGTGATCACCTGCGTGCATTTCTCGCAACTGGCGCAAAAGCCGGCCGGCAAGATGCGCTCGGTCGCCATCATCGACGAGACCAGTTTCATGGCGACGTATGTTGCGCGGGTGCTCTACACGCTGGTGGTAACCGGCGTGTTCGACGCCGATGAAAAGGTCAAGGCCGGCGTGGCAACGACCATGGGCGTGTTCCAGATCGTGCACGGCTCGCTGCAGTTCGGCGAGTCTGCCGTGGAATGGCTGGCGTAACCGGCAAGCCATTAGCACTGCTGCGGTTGGAAAGGCGGCGTCGGCCCCGGCGCCGCCTGTTCGGCACTGCCGGCGCCAGCGTCCGCTGACAGGCCGCGGGTATAATCGGCCATGAAGATCTGCCTGAACATTGTAGGTTGCATTGCCGTCGTGCTGGCCATCCTCGGCGTTTTTCTGCCGCTGCTGCCGACCACTCCCTTCCTGCTGCTGGCCTCCGCCTGCTTCGCGCGCGGTTCGGAGCGCATGCATCGCTGGCTCCTGTCCAACCCACTGTTCGGGCAATATCTGCGCGATATGGCGGAGGGCAGAGGGATGCCGCGCCGGGCCAAGGCGATTACCCTCGCCATCCTGTGGGCGTCGCTCGCGTTCTCAGCTTTCAAACTCGACAGCTTCGTCCAGACGGTGTTGCTGCTCTCCATCGGCATCGGGGTAACGCTCTACCTGGTCTGGATTCTGCCTTCGAGGCGCCGCCTGATCGGCGACATGAACTGCGATGACCCGCGCCCCGATTGAAATTGGCAACACAGGTCGGCGCTGCGGTAGAGCCACGCCGGCGCTGAATAGCTTCCAGGATTGTCTCTGAACGGACTCGCGGAAAGCATTTCGTTGCGGCGATATTTGCTGGAAGTAACAATCATGTGCAACTCCCGTTTCGCTGCCGCCACAAGCGCCAGTGAATCAAAGGAATACCATGACCGATCATTCCGCGATCAACATATTAGTGCTCGACGATGAACCGTTCATGCTCAAGGTTCTGGCACGTGCTCGGCCAACTCGGTTTCAAGCGCGTAGCGACTGCCGCGAACGGGCGCTGCGCACTCGGCGCGGTCGCTTCCGCCCATCCGCCCGAGCTGATTCCGTGCGACTTGAACATGCCGGAAATCGATGGCATCGACAGTACGGACGGCCATCAGTTGCTGCTGCCCAAGTTCGAAGAGGAGCTTGAAGCGGTGACAGCTTGCATCGTCGCTTTCCGCGCAAGAAATACAACTCAACTCCCACCGCCATGACGATGCGCCAAGTACGCTGGCCGGGGCGGGTGGTGGTGACCGTGTCTTCGATTTTCTGCGTCAACATTGCATCGTCCGGCTAAACTGCTACGTGGCCAATCTCGCACCATCGAAATAATGACAAATACACAGCTTTGGATAGAACCACTCGGCAATATTATTGTGGCCAGACTGCGCGGAAAATACAGCGAAAGCTTGCTCAATGATTTGCACGAGCGTGTAGTACAGCTGCTGCGGGATACGGGGTATACGCGTGTGCTCTACGATGGCTTGGAAATGGAGACGCCGGATGTCGAGCTCGCGCTGGTCCAAGAACAGCTCGACAGACAAACCAGGCAACTGTTCAGCGACCGTCCTTTGCGCAAAGCCATCCTGGTTCCAAATACACGACTGGCCTATTTGGCGAGGATTGCCTTCGGCCAGTTCGGCGAAGGCGAGTATCGTGTGTTCTATAACGATCTCGTCGAAGCCTTGCGCTGGCTTGAAGCGTAATTCACCTGGCTAGGCATGGGGCAGGCCCCATAATTTCAGGCTGTCACCATTACCCTAGCCGCATTCCACGCCGCATCGAACATTGAGGAGCCCGAGCGCCGATGTGTTTGACGGGGATGAGGGGGCCCAGATGCCGGTCGCCTTATCGCCCGCACCATTCCCCGTCGAGCAAATTGACAAGCCTGCGGGCGTGCGCCGTTGCGGTTGGGGGTATGTTAAGGTCGACAACAGGCTGGGCGGTGGTGCCCGCGGCACCGGAGCTGCGTCACGAGGACGGGGCCATGGATGACAAGACCATGGGTGACAGGGTTCAACAGCAGAATCTGGAGCAAGTTCAGGTGGCGCTGCGCAAGCAAGGCCGCCGCCAGTGGGCGGTAATGACGATGTACGAGCGGTTTGAGCAGGTGGTCGCACTGGTGCTGGGCGCGGTGATAGGCCTGATCATCATCGTCGCGCTGGTCCAGCTGATCCGGCTGGTGGTGGTCCTGTTGATCACCGAGTCGCTCAACCCACTGCAACACGAAACCTTTCAGCTCGTCTTCGGGACGATCATGACCGTGCTGATCGCGCTTGAATTCAAACATTCAATCATCAAGGTCGCGCTCAGGCGCGACAGCATCATTCAGGTGAAGACGGTCGTCCTGATCGCGCTGATCGCACTGTCGCGCAAGTTCGTCGTTCTGGATGTGGAAACCAGTCCGGCCAAGATTGCTGCGCTTGCCTTCGCATTGTTGGCGCTGGGCCTTGTATATTGGCTGATGCGCGAACGTGACGAATCTGTTGCCAGACGCCGGCAACAGGGTGAAGACGATGAGGACGCGTAGACCAGCTGATTGCTTACAGTTCATGTAAACCGGTCATCCGTTCTTGTTTCGCATAATTTATATTATGTCAAATGGCTTTTGCTGCAAAACCCCGGTATCGCACCGGCGTCCGGCGAACTAAATGTGATCAGATTTGCGCACTAACTCTGGTAAACCCCGCAGCTCGCGAACTAAATCTGAGACATCCCATGCCAAGGAAGTGATCCGTCGCGTCCAACGTCATCGCACGTCGGTATCGCTCACTTTAAAAAATCTTTTGGCAACTCCGACAACGTCACTTCTTCCGTTTGGTTCTTGGCCGTCTCGCCTTGCTCACCTCGGGCTTGCCAAGGCTCGTATCCGGTTCGTCGTGCAAGCTCAATCTCGTCCTTTTAGCCTCCGCTTCTACCTTCGCATATTTTCCTTCGCCGCTTGTCGCCTACGGTTTCTCATATACCAGCAAGCGCGATGCCTTCAAGGCCTCTTCGATTACTGGCGTGTCATTACCCGCATATCGAACAACCTGCACTTCATGTGGTATCACAGCATCAAGTTCCGGCTTCCAACCTTGCGTTTCACAAATCCAGGTAGACGTTCCTTGGCATTCGTCGCGGCATTCCGATTGATCTAGTTCGATCGCAACGTCAAGGTCGCTCGTCTGGTTGTAGGTTCCACGTACACGGCTACCGAACAGATAGACGCGCTTAATCAGCGGCTTCTAGGCCGCCCAACTCGCCACAATTTCCGCAATTTGCGTCAATTCCATAGCAGCGGCATTTCCGATCTATTCCCGGGAAGATGACAATTTAATTGCGACCGCAAAAATCGCGGCGCTGACCAACCCGGCGACAGCAAGATAGCCCGCTCGTTCGATTCCGCCGATCACCGCCAAGCTCGCGCCTCCCCACATCGCAAGCATGGCCGTCATCAAATACCCCCACGTGCTTGTCATGGGACCTCTTGCTATACGCAGTTCTGAGTTCTGGGCTTGCATATGATTCCTCGTCGGCCGGCACGGTCCAATCGGCGTTGCTCCTTTTGGTCGCTTGAACGCGCACGCACCGACGGCGCTGGCTGGGACTTCTCGCGTGAAAGATCTTCTACCACGATGAAAGCCGATTTGTGGACACATCTCCATCCGAGGGTTGTATTATCGATGTAGACACGACTTTTGATATGCCATATCCAGATAAGTGTCAACTCTACGGGAATAGGCACGGTCCCTTTCGATAATTCCGTTCCTTAAAACCTCCAAAAGAGCAGTGTTTGTATTCTCAGGTGGAGCTGAGTAATTAGGAGCGTCGGGCATCAGCATGTCATTGAAAAGATTTTGAATTTGCATGCAATCTAGTGTCTTGCCGTCTATCCGCCCAATCTTTCGCACGCGCGCGTCCCTAATCTGGTCTTGCTGTTCTTTATATCGCATCAAATATTCGAAAGTCGCGCCCACTGGTGGTTCGGCGAGGGGACGTTGAGGTTGAAGTTGAGGTTGAAGTTGAGATTGAATTGGGAGAAGGGCATCTTTGGCGGCCAGTAGAAAGATCAAGATCGCAATAATAGTTGCAAGGTATCCATACAACAAAAAGCGTTGTTTTTCCTTACGAAGGTGTTGTGCGCCGCTAATTCCAGGAGGAAGGGTGAGTCGGTCTAACTCTCTTACCCGAGAATTATGAATGACAACGACCACCCATGCGGCGACTAGGATGATGAAGCCGATCATCCCCAAGGGACTGGAAGCAACACTCTTCAACGCTGTCAAGAACGCCTCTATAACTGGATGCATGTCTATTTTCCTATTAGGGAAGGCGCAGTTCGTGAACCAGCTCGACACAACTCTGGCAAGCCACTATTGAAATCCCGCTCTGCCCTTCATCCGGCAACGGCTCAACGATAGTCGTTCCTACTGAAGCCCGAATATTGCCGTCAACATCACGCTCAACAACTACCGGATGTCCGTGACTTTTGCACTTGCCTGTCTTTGCAATACTCATACTTTTCCTTTGTTCAGGTTCTGATTTTGTTCTGGTTAATACGTGACCTATTGCTCATATACTTATCCAGCAATTTCAAAGCTACAGCAGCCAAAACGCCTATGCTCGCCTGAAACAAATTCTTTGAATCGTGCATAGCTCCTGCAAACTTCTTACCCTGGCATGGGTCAGTTCCCAGTTTTGACTTCATAGCATTGCTGCTGAAAGCCAACGACGCAGAAAAGTACGTCAACTGTGATCACGTTGATCGACCAAAATTGGCCGGGGGAAAGAAACGCGTTGACGAACGGAATCGTAGCGATTTGTCGCATACTTAAGTCGGAAACACTTATTGGAGAATTACAACCCTCACTTGGCCAGGATTCCACGATATAACCGCACATGCGTAAATTAAACCTTTGACCCGAGCAATTTTAATCGCCCTGTGGTCATGTAGACTGGCATTGGCCCTCGTGAGAGGCTCTATTTCATAGTCTGGCAACGCCGCTACGCCAGCCTGCGAGTAAGCGATCGAGTGCAGACACGAGCACAACAAAAAGGTCATAACTGAGCTAATCTTCATGTGTTCCCCCGATTGTAAGCAGCGATGTGGCTGTTCAACCGCTGAATGGCTTCATCGATGTTGTCGGCCAGAACAGTCATTGTTTTATCGTCAACCGTGACGTGAGCGACAGCCAAGGAAATTTGTCCAAGTGCTCCTTCAAGAGCATCAGTAGGTGGGCATTGTTTGACTTCGACATATTAGCTTTTTCCCACTACTTTTTGTCAGAGTGAAAAGCAACCTTGACCAACGCATCGCGGTCTTTGGCCGCGTTTGGATCAGTGTTAACGCACTGAGTAAAAGAGTCCGTATCAATCTTAAACCCGTAGCGGATACACGATTGCTTAGCATCGTTCACGTATGCCATTTCTTTGTTGTGCTTGTAGCCTTTATATGCTTCTTGTACGGCACAACCAGAGGCAAGTACGGAGGTAGCAAGAACAACAGGACCGATGAGTAACCACGTCGACGAATATTTCATGAGTTTTTTAAAATCGGCTTCTGGCCTATACGGTGCGCATGCTGCACCAAACTATTTTCCTCGACTACTTGCACTCGGCCATTTACCGCGCGAGCGGTTTAGTCCATCGACTATGAGCAGGCGGTCACCACATTTGCGTCAACGAGAATGCCCGTGAACCAATGAAGCTATCCGAAATTGATCACGAACTGTGGTAGATCGCAAAAACCGAAGCTAAGAATCGCAGATGAAAATCCATAGGAGGTATGCCCTACCGGACTATCGGCCCTTTCTTCCTTGTGATTGTTCAGTCCGCAGGCCTTCTAGGGGGAAAGGACGCTTTCTTCGGCGATTAGCAAATTTACTTCGTGCCGTCGGGGTTTACCAAATTTAGTTCGCAGAAGCGCGAACTAAATTTGATCAGACCGGGATAATAAATCAATTATATTCAATGATGTACGTGGACCGAAATTTGACCATATTTAGTTCGCCGGATGACGTACCCTGCTACGGTTCTGCGCCGTAGTAAGTGGACTGGATCAGCATCAGGTGGAGCGCGTCGGCGGTGGGACCGCCTGCTACCTGTATAGACGTCGACCAGTTCACGTTTGCCATCGCCGCGCTCCTGAAAAATGAGGTGCCTCGCACCGGACGCCGGGCGCATGCCGCCCGTCCTGCCGGAGTTCCAGTTGGGCAAAGTGGAAAATCACCGGAGGTGAAGCTCAATCAGTATAGTCCCGCAAAATCCCGCAAATACTCACACATTGTCACAGTGGGATATTCTTCTGATAGGTTTTTCCGGCACGCGCGCGACGCTCGGCGCTGCCCGCTCACCAGACGAAGCCGGTGATCACCTGGCCGTCTCCGAGGAAGGCGTAGCGCACCCGGAACACCTGGCCGGCGCAAAATCGTTCGCACAAGGTCTCGGCGACTTCGAAGGTGATGGTGCGCGCGCCGGCGTCGAAGCCGACCACTTCGACCGCATGGAAATCGAAATACCGCTGCACCGTCCCGTACGCGGCCTTGAAGAAGCTCTCCTTGGCCGAAAATACCAGCGTCAGCGCCGCCTGCAGGTCGAGCGGCGCATGCAGCGCGCGCATGCGGGCTAACTCAGGCGCCGAGACGACGGTCTCGAGCATCGAGCCCAGCGCCGCATCGGCGATCGGCTCCTCGATATCGATGCCGACGCCGGCGAATCTGCTTGCCGGCAGCACCAGCGCGGCAGCCACGGTCCGGCTATGGGTGATGCTGCCGACCGCGCCGGCCGGCCACACCGGCTCGCGCGCCGCGCCAACCCCCACGGCCAGCTCGCCGATGCCGGCATGGCGCAGCGCCGCCCTGGCGCACACCCGGCCATAAAAGAACTCGGCCTGGCGTTTCCGCACGCTGCGGGCGATGTGCTCGGGACAGCCGATCGCCTCGTCACGAAACCATTCGCTGCGAAAGCGATGGCAGTCGAAGCGGGCCGCGAACAAGGTCAGCGGAGCACGTTCGCACAACGGCATCGCCCATACCGACACGCCGATGGCGGCGAGCGCGGCGCCGGCGATGGCGCATGGCGCCTCGCTCACACGCACATCGCACCTTCGAGCACGTTGCGCACGCAATCGAGTACCGCTTCGCCTTGCTGGTGGATGAAAAAATGGTCGCCGTCGAACCAGTGGACGTCGCAGGCGCCGGCCGTTTCGCCGTGCCAGTCCTGCAGTTGCGGCGCCTTGACGTGTGGATCGGCCCTGCCCGCCAGCACCGTGATCGGCGCCGGCAACGGCGTGGCCGGCCGGTAGACGTAGCTGTCGACCAGGGCGAAGTCGCCGCGTACGGCAGGCAGCACCAGCGACATCAGTTCGCGATGCTGCAGCAGCTCGCGCGGGGTGCCGTTGTACAGCGACAGCTTCTCGATCAGCTCGTCGTCCGGCAACAGGTGCATGCCGTCCGCGCCGCCGAAATGGCGCGGCGCCTCGCAACCCGAAGCGAACAGGTGGACCGGCATCGCCAGCCCGGCGCGCATGCAGCAGCGCGCGACCTCGAACCCGAGCACGCTGCCGAGGCTATGTCCAAAAAAAGCGAAGGGCGCCGGCGCGTTGCTGCCGACCAGCTCGGCAATCGCCCGCGCCAGTTCCGGAAACGACGTCATGCAGGCTTCGCCGATGCGCGCGCCGCGCCCGGGCAGCTGGATCGCGCAGACGTCGATCTCCGGCCCGAGCGCGCCCTGCCAGCGCGCGAAGGTGGTGGCGTTGCCGCCCGCATACGAAAAGCAATACAAGCGAAAGCGCCCTGCGGGGCCGGGCTTGCGGACCAGCCACGGATTCTGATAGTTCGTCATTCCAGCCTCTCGAGCAAACGGAACACTTATCTTCAGGCCAGCGCGCGTTCCAGGCCCAGTTCGGACATCAGGGTGCGGCCAAGCACCTGCTGCTCGGCCAGCACGGCGCGCAGATCGCCCTCCGTGGTGGTGACATTGGTCAGCACCACCCGCAATACGGTGATGCCGTCCGGATACGGCGACCGCTCCAGCAAGGTGCGCGAGACGAAGCTGTTGCCGTTCGCTTTCTGCCGCTCCTGCAAGGCGGCGTTCAGGGCGTTCAGCTGCAGGTTCAGGGCCACGGCGTCGCCCGTCGCCCCGGTGGCAACCAGCTGCGCCATCACGTCGCGCAGCCCGGCCGGGGCATAACGGTAGGTCAGGATGAAGGTGCTCGAATCGCTGGTCAGCTCGAAATCCTCGTCGTCCCGGATCAGTTCGCGCATGGTCGCCGCCAGGCTGGCCGCTCTCGACAGCAGCGTCGCATAGCCGCTGACGCCGAGTATCTTGAAGGCGGCCCACAGCTTCAGCGCGTCGAAGCGGCGCGACCCTTCCAGCGAGGTCTGCCCGAGGTCGCCGGAATTGTTGCGAATGATGTAATTGGCATGGTGTTTCAGGCAGTCGAGGCTGGCGCTGTCCCGGAACACGACCAGGCTTTGCGCCATCGGCACCCACAGCAGCTTGTGGCCGTCGATAACAACCGAATCGGCCTGCTCGACGCCGTCGTACAGGTGGCGGAACTGGTCGGCCACGAGCAGCGCCCCGCCCCACGCGGCGTCGACGTGGAACCACGCCCCCTCGCGCCTTGCCAGCGCCGCCAGCTGCGCCAGCGGATCGATGGCGCCGGTTTCGGTGGTGCCGGCGATTCCCACCAGTGCCAGCAGCTTGATGCCGGCGGCGCGCAGTTCGTCCAGCCTGGCCTGCAGCGCGTGCATGTCGATGCGGTTGTCGCGGTCGACCGGTATCGTGTGCAGCGCGTTTTCGCCCAGTCCCAGCGTGGCCATCGCCTTCTTCAGCGAATAATGGACCCGCGCCGACCCGACCACGGCCAGGCCGCGGTGGCCGGATTTCGCCAGGGCGGCGCACAGGCCCTCCCTGCGCGTGCCCGGCAGTTGCCGCTCGAGCGCCACCGCCAGCGCGGTCAGGTTGCCCATCGTGCCGCCGTTGACCAGGTTGCCGATCGCCTGGTTGCGCGAACGCATGGCCTGCGCATAGTAGGCGTCGTCGCACTGGTACACCTTCCGGTGCATCCAGCCGAGCAACTGCTTTTCCACCAGGGTCGACGCGTAGGCGGTCTCGATCTTGACCTGGTTCTGGTTCAGCGCCGCGGTGAACGTTTCGGCCATGATGGTTGCCCACGGCAGCGCCTGCGTCATGTGGCCGAGGTAGCGCGGGTGGTTCAGGTGCGCCGTGTGCGCCAGCACGCGCTGCTGCAGTTCGCCGAGGAAGGCGTCGACGCCGATGCCGTGCGCCGGCATCGCGTAGTCGTCGAACGTTTCGGTCAGCTCGGCAAACGGCGTCGGCGGATACGCCGGCTTGCCAGCCGGCGCCAGCCAGTCGCGCAGCATCGCCAGCGCCCGCTGCAGCGGCGCCGGATCGCTGTCCAGCGTGCCGCACGAAAAGTGCTGACGCAGCAGCGCGTCCAAGGTCGAATCGGTCATCTGTGGTCCTTCCGCGTCAGGCCGCGAGGCCGCCGAAGCGCTCCAGGTGGAAATCGGTGTTGCCGAACTGGGCGCCGATCGATACCAGCCGCTTGAAGTAGTGGCCGATCATGTATTCCTCGGTCATGCCCATGCCGCCGTGCAGCTGGATCGCATTGGCGCCGACGAAATAGCCGCGCTGGCCGATCAGCACCTTGGACGCCGAGACGCCGCGGCGCCGCAGGTCGGCATCGTCGAGCTCGATCGCGTTCAAGGCGTGATACAGCATCGAGCGCGCCATCTCCGTCTCCACCAGCATGTCCGCCATGCGGTGCTGCAGCGCCTGGTAGGTGTTCAGCGTGGCGCCGTACTGGCTGCGCGTCTTCAAATAGTCGCGCGTCATCCACAGCGCCGAATCCATCGCCCCGCACGCTTCGGCGCAAGACGCCACCGTCGCGTGGTCGATCGCCAGTTCGATCGCCTCGAGCGCCTGGCCGGCCTGGCCGATCAGGTCCGGCGGCGCCAGGCGCACCTGGTCGAAGGCGAGGTCGGCGGCGCGGGTGCCGTCGACCAGGCGGTAGCTCCTGCGCAGCACGCCGGCGGCGGCGGCGTCGACCAGGAACAGGCTGATGCCGTCACGGCTGTCGACCGCGCCCGAGGTGCGCGCCGACACCAGGAACTTGTCGGCGAACGACGCCCCCAGCACCACCGCCTTTTCGCCGCTGAGCACATACGAGCCGTCGGCGGCCGCCTCGGCGCGCGTGGCCACGTGCTCGGGCCGGCCGCCCGCCTCGCTTTCGCCGTGCGCCAGCGCAAACACGGCTTCGCCGCGCGCCAGCGGGCCCAGCAGGTCGCGGCGCTGGCCCGGGGAAGCGGCGGCGTTGACGGCCTGCCCGGCCAGCACCGCGCACGGGATGAACGGTTCGACCACCAGCGCGCGGCCGAATTCTTCGGCGATGATGGCGGTCTGGATCGCCGAGCCGCCATAGCCGCCGGCCTCTTCCGGCAGCGCCGCGCCGAGCCAGCCCAGCTCGGCAAACATCTTCCAGCGCGCGCGGTCCGTGCCCTCCTTGGTTTGCAACAGCTTGTTGCGCACCAGGAAGTTGTAATTTTTTTCACAGTAGCGCCGCACAGCGTCGCGCAGCGCGTTTTCGTCCGACGAATGGCACAAGTTCATGCTGGCTCCTAAAGTCCTAAACCGGAAGAGGCGAGAATGTTTCGCTGGATCTCGTTGCTGCCTGCGGCAATCGAGGTGGAGCGGCGGAACATGAATGTCGAGGTGACGCCGCCGGCGTAGTCGGGCCCGGGCGGCGCCAGCTCGGCGGCCAGTTCGGACACGCTGGCCGGCTGGTAGAACGCCAGCCCCCGTTCGCCCAGGGCCAGCATCTGCAGTTCGCTGACGCGCTGGCGCAATTCGGAGCCGCGGATTTTGAGCACCGGCCCCAGCCGGTCCATCGCCGGATCGTTGGTGGCCATCATGTCGACCATGCGCATGATCGAAAACTCGAGCGACAGCAGGTCGATCTCGAGCTGCGACACCTTGGCGCGAAACAGCGGGTCGTCGATCAGCGGGCGGCCGTTGCGGCGTTCCGCGGCGGCCATCGTTTTCAGCTTGCCGAGGTCCTTGCGCGTCTGCGGCGCCGCGGCCACCGCCACCCGCTCGTTCGACAGCAGGTAGCGCGCGTATTGCCAGCCCTTGCCTTCCTCGCCGATCAGGTTCTTGGCCGGCACCCTGACGTCCTGCAGGAACACCTCGTTGACGGAGTGGCCGCCGTCGATCGTGATCACCGGGCGCACCGTGATCCCCGGCGCGCGCATGTTAATCAGCAGGAACGACAGGCCGTGCTGCAGCTTGCCGCCCGAATTGACGCGCAACAGCGCGAACATCATGTCGGCATGGTGGGCGTTGGTGGTCCACAGCTTTTGGCCGTTGACGATGTAGAAATCGCCGTCGCGCACCGCCCGCGTGCGGATCAGCGACAGGTCCGATCCTGCCTGCGGCTCGGAAAAGCCCTGGCACCAGAAGTCGTCGGCATTGAGGATGCGCGGCAGCAGCCGCTGCTTCTGCTCCGGGTTGCCGAAGGTGTAGATCACCGGCGCGACCAGGTCGAGCGCGATGCGGTCGCCGTCGGGAATCCCGCCCTTGACCAGTTCCTCGCTGAGCACGTAGATCTTCTTGGCCGACCAGGTCTTCTTGCCGCCCCACTCTTCCGGCCAAGTCGGCACCAGGAATCCCTTGTTGTTCAGGGCCCGCGTCCAGAATTCAATGTTGCGCCTGCTGAGCGCGGGTTGCTGGTCCAGTCCCAGTCCGCGCGCCTTTTCCCACATCTGCGCAAGAAAACTACGAATTTCCTGCCGAAATACTTCTTCTTCTGGATCTTTATCGAAGTTCATTCACTCACCCTCGTGATGGATCAGCTGCTTCCTGAAGACAGGTGGCAACCGCGCGCCCGGCGGCCGCCCTCCGCGTGCATGCTGGCTCAGGCCAGCGCGTCCATTTTCAAGCGCAGGCTCTTCGGCCGCATGTCGGTCCATACCTCGTCGACATGCTTCATGCACTCTTCCTTGCTGCCGCTGAAGTCGACCGAGCGCCAGCCGGCCGGCACGTCGCGGTTGCGCGGCCACAGCGAATACTGTTCCTCGTCGTTGATCAGCACCACATACACCCTGTTATCCGCGCCTTGATCGTCCATCTTGATTCCCCCTCGTGTCGAAGTTAGTGCTGCACAAAAAAATCAAACCTTGATGCGTGTCCGAACTCAGCCGCCGCGCAGCGCCGCCACCACCGGCATCCGCGCCGCCCGCAGTGCCGGCGGCAAGGCGCCGGCGATGCCGACCACGCAGGCCCAGATCATCGCCAGCTGCACCTGCCCGCTGGTGACCGTCATGGCGAACAGGTACTGCGAACGCGCCACGCCGCCGCCATTCGTATTGATCGTGTGACCGCTGTAGACCAGCGCCGCCAGCGCGGCGCCGAGCGCGGCGCCCAGCAGCGCGAGCAGCAGCGATTCGATGAAGATCGACACGACGATCGGGGTCGAACGAAAGCCGATCGCGCGCAGCGTCGCAATTTCCACCGTGCGCACGCTGACGGCCGAATACATGCTGTTGATCGCACCGAAAAAGGCGCCGACGGCCATGATGCCGCCGACCAGGTAGGCGACGAACGACAGCGTGCTGGCGAACGGCTTCGACTGCTCGGCGTAATAGTCCGTTTCGCGCGCCACCGAGACCGACAGCTGCGGGTTGCTGGTGAGGAAATCGCGGAACTCGGCAAAGGACTCGGCCGACCTGAGCTGCACCGACACGCTCTGGAAGGTATCGCGGTGAAAGGCGGCCATCAGCGTCTCGTTGTCGGCCAGCACTTCGGACTCGCGGGCGTCGCCGTTGCTTTCGAACACGCCGACCACGGTCCAGGCCTGGCCGTTGAGCATGGTCTGGCTGCCGACCGCAAGACCGCCGTAGATCGCCTGCGCCGACTTGCCGGCCATCAGTTCGCGCAAACCCGGCTGGAACGCGCGCCCCTCGACCAGCTTCACTTCAGGGCGCAGCAGCAGGTGCCGGGAGCCGACGCCGCGCACGCTGACGTTGCTGCTCAAGCCGCTCTTCTGCTTCATTTCGACCAGCACGATCGACTCGGCGGACAGCACCGCTTCGCCGTTCTTCGCTTTCGCCAGCCCGGGCGCATCGCCGATGGCGAGCGCCGCCTGGCGCGGCAGATTGCTCAGCAGCTCGGACAGCGCGCCGGCGTGGATCACGATGGCGCGGTCGGGCCGGCCGGTCTTGCCCATGGCGTTCTCGGCGCCGGTGGCCATCGCCAGGATCGAGATCAGCACCGCCACCACGCCGGCCATGCCGATGACGATGACGAACGAGCTGCCGAGCCGCTGCGACAGGCTGCGCAGGTTCATCAGCGTTACCGCGACAATTTGTTGAATCGATTTCATCACGCCTCCTTAGCGGCCAGACAGTGCATCGACGAGATTGACCCGCTTCAGGTGCCAGTACGGCAGCAGCCCGGTCAGCGCGGTCAGGGCCAGGGCTATGCCGACACCGCCGAGCAGCACGCTGGCCGGGAAGGTCGCGATGCCGAGGCCGGCGCCGAGCGCCGGCAGCACCACCGCCGCCAGGCCGAGGCCGGCCAGCGCGGCGGCGGCGTACAGCAGGAACACCTCGGCGATGACGAGCCCGGTGACGGTGCTGCCGGGAAAGCCGAGCGTCTTCAGCACGGCGAACTCGGGGATCCGCTCGCGCACCGACTGCATGGTGGTGTTCCAGGTGACGAACAGCAGCGTGAAGAACACCGCGGCGACGATCGCGTAGACCATGAACTTGATGTCGCCGATCTGCTTGAGCTGCGAGGCGACGCCGTCCTTGATGGTCTCGGTCTTGGTCGGCCACGACGAATTGGCGAAGCGCGTATCGATCGCGTTGGCGACCTCGGTGGCCGCCTTCGGGTCGAGAATGTTGACCAGGTAGACGCCGACCAGGCCCTTGCCGAAGGCGCGCGCCTCGTCGAAGTAGGCGTAGTTGATCAGCAGGCCATTGGTGAGCAGGTTGATCTTCTCGCTCTTGTCGCTGAAGAAACCGACGATCTCGAAAGTCCATTCGCGCGAGCCGTCGGCGTGCACCCAGTAGCTCGAATGCAGCGGAATGCGCTCGCCGAGCTTCCAGCCTTCGCGCGCGGCGCGGGCACTGCCGACCAGCGCGCCGGTGCGCGTACTCGCCATCGCCGCCAGCGCCGCGGGCGCCACCTGCAGGTCCTTGTTGGTCTTGAAAAACCGCACCGGGTCGACCGCGAACGCCACCACCGAGTCGGCCGGTTGCTGGTAGTAGGCAGGAAACAGCGACTGATAGGCGACATCGCCGACGCCGGGCGTCGCCTCGATCTGCGCCAGCGCCGAGATCGACAAGCCTTCGAAGTCGCTGACATGGTTGCGCACGTACAGGCGGTCGGCGCCGGACTTGTCGACCGCGGCCTCGAAACTGGCGTTCACGCCCTGCAGCAGGCCGAACAGCAGGAACGCCACGCCGATCGACGCCAGCGAAAAGATGGTGCGCAGCGGCTTGCGCCAGATGCCCTTCCAGACGAGCAGCAGGTAGCTCATGCAATGCTCCTCAGCTCGAACTCGACCAGGCGGCCCTTGTCCATGTGCAGCTGGCGCCCGGCGTACTCGGCCGCCATCGGGTCGTGGGTGACGGTGATGATGGTCTTGCCGTGCTCGCGGTTGAGGCGCTGCAGCAGTTCGAGGATGTCGATCGCCGATGCGCGGTCGAGGTCGCCCGTCGGCTCGTCGCACAGCAGCAGGGTCGGATCGGCGATGATGGCGCGCGCGATGGCCACCCGCTGCTGCTGGCCGCCCGACAGTTCGGACGGCTTGTGGGTGTCGCGCCCGGTCAGGCCGACGATGTCGAGCGCGGCATCGACGTGCTTGCGGCGCTCGGCCTTGCTCAGCGAAGTGAGCAGCAGCGGCAATTCGATGTTCTGGCGCGCCGTCAGCATCGGCATCAGGTTATAGAACTGGAATACGAAACCGACATGGCGCGCGCGCCACTCGGTCATGCGGCTGTCCGACAACTGGTCGATGCGGACGCCGTCGACGGTGACGCTGCCCTGCCCCGGCCGGTCGAGCCCGCCGATCAGGTTGAGCAGGGTCGACTTGCCCGACCCTGACGGCCCCATCAGGGCAAGGAATTCGCCGCTGGGAATATCGAGATTGAGTTGCGTGAGCACTTCGACCTCTTGCTTGCCACGCTTGTAGCGCTTGTCGATGTTTCGCAGCGAAACCATTTTGTTTCTCCTCTTCGAAGGTCGCGAGAATCGCGGTTAGTTGAGATGCACCAGGGCGCCGTCGTTCAGTTTCGCCAGCTCGCCCAGCGCAACCCGCTCGCCGGACGCCAGGCCGGCCAGTATCTGCTGCGAGGCGCCGGCGACAGGGCCGAGCTTGACCGTCCTGCGTTCGACGCTGTCGCCGCGAATGACATAGACGACGGCGCCGTCGCCATCCTTGACGACCGCCGCCGCCGGCACCGTCACCCCGCGCGGCGGCGGCGCCGCGCCGGCAAGCGGCGCGCCATCGTGGTGAAAGCTGACATTGACGCCCATCTGCGGCAGGATGCGGGCGTCCTTTTCCTTGAACGCCAGGCGCACACCGACCGTGGCCTTGGCGCGGTCGGCGGTCGGCACCACCGCGATCACCGCCGCCGCAATCTGCCAGTCCTTGTAGGCGTTCAGCGTGACGGTGGCGGCCTGGCCCGGCCGGATGCGGTTGATGAAGTTCTCGTTGACGTCGACCGTCACTTCGAGCGAGTCCATCGCGACGATCGTGCAGATGCCGGTGCGCGTGAAGCCGCCCGCCGAACTTGGCGAAATGATCTCGCCCGGCTGCGCGGCCTTCACCGTGACGACGCCGTCGAACGGCGCGCGCACGACGGTGTCGTCGAGATTGCGCTGCGCCGTCACCAGCGCCGCCTCGTAGACGCCCAGCTGGCCTTTGGCGATCTGGATCTCGTTGCGGTTCGCCTCATCGGCGGCGGCGACGGTGTCGACCGCGTTGCCGCTCACCCAGCCGCTTGCGGCCAGCTGGCGCTGACGCTGCAGCTGGCGCTGGGACACCTCGCGAATCGACGTCTTCCCCTGGACCGCCATCTTGCTCAGTTCGACCTGGGCCCGCGCCTGGTTGAGGATCGCCACGGCGTTGGAATTGTCCAGCTTTGCCAGCACCTGGCCGGCCTTGACGTGCTGTCCCTCTTCGAACAGCACTTCGGTGAGCCGGCCGGTGATCTTCGCCGCCACCGTCGCCTGGCGGCCGGCGACGACATAGCCGGTCGCCTGCAGCGCGGCGCCGGCGCCGGCGCCGCCCTCCACCGGCGCGGCGACCGCCGCCTGCACCGCCAGCGGCCTCGATTGCAGGTAGCGCACGCCGCCTGTCGCCAGCGCCGCAACCGCCAGCACGGCGCCGGCGAGCCACAGTTTGCGCGAGTCGCGCGGCGGCGCCATGGGCGCGCGCTCGATGCGCAACTGGTCAATGACGGACCTTGCTTCCTTCGGGGCATTCAATGTCGCTACTCCTTGAGCCGGGACTGATTGGCAACGCCGGTTAATCGAATAAGCACCGCCGGCGCGTTCCTGAAAGTTAACCATGCATTTCGCATGGCCGAAGTAACATAAATTATCCGACAGCGACCCCTGCGTTACCGGTTTCGCTGGAAATGCCGGCGACCGGATTGCGTCTTATCGTGACAAATGCGTATATCACCGCGGGCACCTGGCAAGCCGCGCCGAAAAAGAATGCGGCGCCGGCAATTTGCATCGGCGTGACCGGTCCGGTGAAATAGCCGAATATCACTGTGCCGAGCGCGATTGCCCCCGCTTTTATTAGACTGCTTAAACTGATAAAGGCTCCCTGTATTTCGCCGAGTTGATTGCGCGGCACCACCTGGGACACAAGAGATAATGCCACCGGGCCGACAAATGAGATCAGCGCGTAGGCGGCGATCAGCGCATACATGTGCCAGCCGCGATACATGAAACCGGCGGCGAAAAATACCAGCGCGGTCGCCAGGCTGCCGATCAGCCAGGCACTGCGGTCGCCGAAGAGGCGGATCGCGAGCGGCGTCACCACGGCCTGGCCGAACGCGACGCCGATGCCGAACAGGGTCAACCACATGCCGATTTCCGCCGTGTTCCACTGCAGTGAATGTTGCATGAATAGCATTAATGCACCAATTTCGCTGGGGAGGTTGATCGCGAACGCTTCGATCAGCGAGGCCAGCACGATGCCGCGCGCCAACGGCGGAGCCTTGATCAACGTCGGCACCGATGCGAACGGCATTGCCGCGCGCCACGAAAACGGCCGCACGTCGTCCGGGTCCAGGCTCTCGGGCAAGGCGAACAGGGCGAACAGGAACAGGAGGGCGGTCAGGCCGCATGCCACGTAAAACGGCATGTGCGTGCCGAAGCGTCCGAGATTGCCGCCAATCACGGGGCCGAGGATGAACCCGAGGCCGACGGCGGCGGTGATGATGGCGTAGCTCTGGGCGCGCTTGTCCGGTGTCGTCACTTCGGCGATGTAGGCGCGACCGACGGCGCCGCTTGCCGCACAGAAACCCGCGATCGCCTGCGCGGCGAACAGCACGGCCAGCGAGTCGGCCATCGACATGATCAGGTAGGCCAGCGTCATGCCGGCGAGCGTCATCAGCAGCAGCGGCCGGCGTCCGTAGCGATCCGACACCCGGCCGAGTAGTTGCGAAAATAGAAACATGATCACCAGCGACGACGCCATCACCAGGCCATAGATCGTGGCGCGGCTCGGCCCGCTCGGGCCCGCCAGCCGTTCCACCAATGCGGGCAGAATCGGAAGAATCAGTCCGGTACCGACTGCCTGCAAAAACACGATAAACAAGATCGCCCTTAACGGGCTAATCAGGCCTGCCATAACGACTCCTTCAGAGGTTAATGCAGCTGCTGGCTTCCGGGCTTGTATTGTCGGTGCGGTACTGTTGTATTCTGTATTGCAATTGGTGAATTTTGGTTAAATATATCACGTGTCTGCGCGGAAAAGAGCAAGCTGTTAATAAATATTGATAACTTTTTTTAACGGTTCTAATGTTAAATATTAACAAGCAAAATTATCGCGGTTATGGCGCTTGCATATTATGCTCACAACATATAACCCCATCGTTTTAATATCGAGAATATGCACATGACATAATATGCAAGGAGGATTAAGTCCTGATCGGTCACATTCATAACCATGCCCTTTTCTTTTGTGGGGCGCTATCGATTGGCGCCGTCGACAGCCCGGGGTCCAGACCGTGGTCGAGCGCTGCCACCAGCCTGGCGCGGAAGCGCTCGCCCCAGATGCTGAAGTGATTCCCCGGGATCTCGACCGTTTCCCTGCGATCCACAGGCAGCGGCCGCAGCCCGTTGCCCTTGCTTGCCAACTGCCTGACGCCGTCGGCGGCGCGGATGTCGAGCGCGAAACCGGCAAGACGCTGGGGGCGGTAACTCACAAGCGCGTGCAGGTTGGTCTTGTAGAGAGCGAACATGGCATCGAAATCGAACAGCTTCAATTCCAGCGAATCGAATTTCGCGCGCGTGAGTTCGAGCTGGGTCCTGGCGTTGCGCGACTTGTTCCACAGTTCCTCGGCGACGTCGGTGCCCATCAGGTGCACGGCAAAGTTGTGCAGGATGTCGCGTTCGCGCTCGATCGGCTCCTGCCCGGTGTAGGCATCGATCAGAACGAGGCCTTCCGGCTGGCCGCCGTCGAGCGCCATCTGCCGGCTCACTTCGTAGGCCAGGCTGCCGCCGAACGACCAGCCGGCGAGCACCAGGCGCTCGTATTGGCCTGGCGCCGGCAACTGCGAACGGCAATATGCCGCGATATCCTCGATCGTGGCAAGGCCCGACACGGGGAGCGACAGCGTAAGGACCGCCACGTCGGCAGCGAGCTCCTGGGCCAGGCCGGCGTAATGCACGCCCGTGCCGACGATGGTCGGCATGAAGACGAGCGCGGTCTTCGCGCGCGGCGATGCCCGCAGCATGATGCGGCCGCTTGCCACGCGCGGGGCCGCGGCGGGATCGAACAAGGCGACCATCGACGCAATCGTCGGCGCCGCGAAAATGGCCCGCAGCGGCAGATCGGCGCCGAGATGTTCGCGCACCAGCGCGACCACCTGCGTCGCCAGCAGCGAATGCCCGCCCAGTTCAAAGAAGTTGTCGTCGATGCTCACACGCGCCAGTCCCAGCACCTGGCACCAGATCGCCGCCACGATTTCTTCCTGCGGCGTGCGCGGCGCCACATAGCTGGACCCTTGCGGCCGCCCCTCCGGCGCCGGCAGCGCCTTCAGGTCGACCTTGCCGTTCGGCGTCAGCGGAAATGCGTCGAGCGCGACGAAATGCGCCGGCACCATGTAGTCTGGCAGCCGTTGCCGCAGGTGCTGGCGCAGGTCCGCCGCCTCCGCCGATCCGACCACGTAAGCGACCAGCCGCTTGCCGCCGGCGCCATCGCCCTGCGCCAGCACGCGCGCTTCCGTCACCCCGGCGTGCGCACCGAGCGCCGCCTCGATCTCGCCCGGCTCGATGCGGAAGCCGCGGATCTTGACCTGGTCGTCGATCCGGCCGACGTACTCGATCGTCCCTTCGACGGTCCGGCGCACCAGGTCGCCGCTGCGGTACAGGCGGCCGCCGGCGGCGCCGAAGGCATTGGCGACGAAGCGCTCTGCCGTCAGGCCGCCGCGCCCGGTATAGCCGTGCGCGAGACCCGCGCCGCCCAGATAGAGTTCGCCGACGACGCCCATCGGCACCGGCTCCATCGCCGCGTCCAGCACGTAGGCCGTATCGTTCGCCAGCGAGCGGCCGATCGGCACCGTCGCGGCCTGCTCGGCCAGCTGGGTCACCTCGTGCCATACACTGAAGGTGGTCGCTTCGGTCGGGCCGTACAGGTGCAGCAGCCGCTGCGGCGGCCGGTTGGCCAGCACCGACCGGACGATGCCGGCGTCGGCGGCCTCGCCGCCAAACAGCACCTCGCGCATGCCGGCGAATGCGCCCGGTACGTCCTGCGCGATCCGGTTGAACAGCGCGGTCGTGAGCAGCGCCGAGGTGATCGAATGCTGGCGCAGCGCCGCCGCGAAGTCCTGCGGCGACAGCGCCGTCTCGCGCTCGATCACCACCAACGTGGCGCCGTTGACCAGCGCGCTCCAGACTTCGAAGGTGGTGGCGTCGAACGACGGGCTGGCCAGGTGTGCAACCCGGTCGCCGGCGCCCAGCCGGATGTAATCGCTGCCGGCCACCATCCGCAGCACCGCCCGGTGCGGCACCAGTACACCTTTCGGCGTGCCGGTCGAACCGGAGGTGTAGAGAATGAACGCGGTCGCCTCGCCGTCGATCGGCACCTGAGGCGCCTCGCCTGCCGCCTGCGCCGCGTCGGCGTCCAGCATCTTCAGGCCGGGCACCGCCGCGCCGCCCGGCGCGCGCACCGCCAACCTGGCGCCGGCGTCGGCCGCCATGAAGGCCAGCCGCTCGGGCGGATAGGCCGGATCGAGCGGCAGGTAGGCGCCGCCCGCCTTCAGGATGCCCAGCATCCCCGCCACCATCGCCGCCGAACGCTGGCCGGACAGGCCGACCGCTTCGCCGGCGCGCACCCCGAGTTCCCGCAGGCCGGCCGCGATGCCATCGCTCCATGCATCGAGCTCGGCGTAGCTGACTGTGCGCGCGCCGTCGATCACCGCCGCCGCCTGCGGACCGATTGCGGCCTGCCCGGCGAACAGCGCGTGCAGGCTGCGGTCGCGCGGATAGGCCGCAGCGGTGCGATTCCACCCGACCAGCAGCTGTTCGCGCTCGGCCGCGCCGAGCATCGGCAGCGCGCCGATGCGGCATTCCGGATTGGCCACAATGGCGCCGAGCAGCGTCTCGAAGTGTCCCGCCATGCGCTCGATCGTGGCGCGTTCGAACAGGTCGCTCGCGTATTCGAGCGAGCCTTCCAGCCCGTTCGCGGTTTCGGCCATCGTCAGGCTCAGGTCGAACTTGGCACTGCTGCCGGCGTCCATGACCGGCCGTGTCTCGAGGCCGGGGAGTCCGGACTGCTGCCCGGGCATGCTCTGCAGCGCGAACATCGCCTGGAACACCGGCTGCCGGCTCAGGTCGCGCGCGGGGTGCAGCTCCTGCACCAGCTTCTCGAACGGCAGGTCCTGGTGCGCATAGGCGTCGAGCGCGGTTTCCTTGACAGCTGCGAGCAGCTCGCGGAAGGCCGGATCGCCGCCGAGCCTCGTGCGCAGCACAAGCGTATTGACGAAGAACCCGATCAGTCCTTCGGTCTGGCGCTCGGTGCGGCCGGCGATCGGCGAACCGACCACCACGTCGTCCTGGCCGCTCCAGCGCGACAGCAGCAGCTGGAACGCCGCCAGCAGCACCATGAACAGCGTCGCCCCCTCGCCGCGCGCCAGCGCCGCCACCGCTTTTGAGAGCGGCGCGGGCAAGGCCAGTGCCAGCCGCTCGCCGCGGAAGCTCTGGATTGCAGGGCGTGACCGATCGGTCGGCAGTTCGAGAGCGGCCGGCGCGCCGGACAGCCGCCCGTTCCAGTAGGCCAGCTGGCGCTCCAGCACTTCGCCTTGCAGCCAATTGCGCTGCCAGATGGCGTAATCGGCATACTGCACCTGCAACGGCGGCAGCGGCGACGGCCGCCCTTCGCGGAAGGCGCCGTACAGCGCGCCGATCTCGCCCAGCAGCACGCCCATCGACCAGCCGTCGGAGACGATGTGGTGCATCGTCATCGCCAGCACGTGGTGCTGCGCCGATAGCCTGAACAGCACGGCGCGGAACAGCGGGCCGCGCGCCAGGTCGAACCGCCGCTGCGTTTCCTCGCGCAATAGTCGCAGTCCTTCCGCTTCCTCCACGCCGGACACGTCCACGAGCGCGAGCCGGAAGGCTCCGGCTGGGCTGACTACCTGGGCACTGTCGCCGTCGACCGCCACAAAATGCGTGCGCAGGTTCTCGTGCCGGCTGACGATCTCCGCCAGGCTGCGCTCCAGCGCATCGACGTCGAGTTCCCCTTCGAGGTGGAACGCCGCCGGGATGTGATACGTCGCGCCGAGGTCCTCAAGCTGCTCGATGAACCACAGCCGCTGCTGCGCAAACGACAGCGGCAGGTGCCCGTCGCGGCTTTGCGCGGTCAGCGGCGGCAGCGCGAGGCCGAGGCCATCGCGGTGCAGCGTGGCGATGCGGTCTGCCAGCGTGGCCACCGTCGCCGCTTCGAACACGGCGCGCAGCGGCAGCTCCACCGCGAAAGTGTCGCGGATGCGCGCCACCATGCGCGTCGCCAGCAGCGAGTGCCCGCCCAGCTCGAAGAAGTTGTCCTCGACGCCGACCCGTTCCAGTCCGAGTACCTCGCACCAGATCGCCGCCAGGGTTTCTTCCTGCGCCGTGCGCGGCGCCACGTAGTCGCGCCCTTGCGTGCGCCCATCCGGCGCCGGCAATGCCTTCAGGTCGACCTTGCCGTTGGGGCTCAGCGGCAAGGCGTCGAGCATGACAAACTGCGCCGGCACCATGTAGTCGGGCAGGCTTTGCTGCAGATGCCGGCGCAAATCGGCCGCATCGGCCGAGCCGACCACATAGGCCACCAGCCGCTTGTCGGCGTCGCCGTGCGCCATGACGACAGCCTCGCCCACGTCGGCGTGCGCGCGCAGCGTCGCTTCGATCTCGCCCGGTTCGATCCGGAAGCCGCGGATCTTGACCTGGTGGTCGATGCGCCCCAGGTACTCGATGCTGCCGTCGGCCAGGTAGCGCGCGAGATCGCCGGTCTGGTACATGCGCTCGCCCGTCCCGAACGGGTTGGCGACGAATCGCTCGGCGGTCAGGCCGGCGCGGTTGACGTAGCCGCGCGCCAGGCCGACGCCGGCAACATGCAAATGCCCCGCCACGCCGGCCGGCACCGGATTGAAGTCGGCATCGAGCAGGTAAATGCGGATGTTGGCGATCGGCCGGCCGATCGGCACGCAGCGCAGATCGGACCGCGACCGGCAGTGCCAGAATGTGACGTCGACCGATGCCTCGGTCGGCCCGTAAAGATTGTGCAGGGCCACGCCCGGCGCATAGCCGAAGAAGCGTTGTTGCAGCTCGAACGGCAGGGCCTGGCCGCTGCACATCACCTGCCGCACGGACGTGAAGCTGCCGGCGTCCCTGGCTCCGGCCAGGTAAGCATCGAGCATCGGCGGCACGAAGTGAAGGGTCGTGATCCTCTCGGCGGCGATCAGCGCGGACAGGTAGTCGACGTCCTGGTGACCTCCCGGTGCGGCCACGACCAGCGACGCGCCGGTGGCCAGCGGCCAGAAGAACTCCCATACCGACACGTCGAAGCTGTACGGCGTCTTCTGCAAGACCCGGTCCTCGGCGGTGAGGCGGTAGGCGTCCTGCATCCACAGCAGGCGGTTGACGATGCCCGCGTGATCGACACCGGCGCCTTTCGGCTTGCCCGTGGAGCCCGAAGTGTAGATCACATACGCTAGGTTGGCCGGCACGGTGGCAACGGCCGGATTGGCGCTTGCTTCGTCGCCAAGATCGTCGTCCAGGCATACCGTTGGGATGTCGGCGGCAGGCATCCTTGCCATCAAGTGGCGCTGGGCGAGCAGCACGCCAGGCCTGGCATCGGCCAGCATGTACTCCAGCCGCTCTGCGGGATAGGCCGGGTCGAGCGGCAGGTAGGCGCCGCCCGCTTTCAGGATGGCGAGCAGTCCGACCACCATCTGGACCGAACGCTCGGCGCACAGCGCGACGATCACGTCCGGGCCGACGCCCAGGCGGCGCAGGTGGTGGGCCAGTCGGTTGGCTTCGCGATTCAGGTCCGCGTATGTCAGCCGGCGCTGTTCGAATACCAGTGCTTCGGCGTCAGGAGTGCGCGCCACCTGCCCTTCGAACATCTGCTGCAGGGTGGCCGTCGGATACTGGACGGCCGTATCGTTCCACGCCGTCAGCAACTGTGAGCGCTCAACCTCGCGCAGCATCGGCAGCGCGCCGATGCGCGCCTCGGGATCGGCCACGATCGCATCGAGCAGCGTCTCAAAGTGCCCGGCCATGCGTTCGATCGTCGTCCGATCGAACAGGTCGCTCGCATATTCGAGCGCGCCTTGCAGGCCATCGGGCGTATCTACCAGCGTCAGCCCGAGGTCGAACTTGGCGCTGCATCCCTCCTCCATTGCCGGCCGCATCTGCAAGCCCGGCAGCGCGCACTCCTGTTCGTGTATCGTTTGCAGCGCGAACAACGCCTGGAACAACGGTTGCCGGCTCAGGTCTCGCGCCGGCTGCAGTTCTTGCACCAGCTTCTCGAACGGCAGGTCCTGGTGTGCATAGGCGCCGAGCGCGGTTTCCTTGACCGCTTCGAGCAGTTCGCGGAACTTCGGATCGCCGGCCAGGCGCGTGCGCAGCACCAGCGTATTGACGAAAAAGCCGATCAGGCCTTCGGTTTGCCGCTCGGTGCGCCCGGCGATCGGCGAGCCGACCACCACGTCGTCCTGGCCGCTCCAGCGCGACAGCAGCAATTGGAACGCCGCCAGCAGCACCATGAACAGCGTGGCGCCCTCGCTGCGCGCGAGTGCCGCAACTTGCTTGGAAAGCGGCGCCGGCAAGGCCAGTGCCACCCGCTCGCCGCGGAAGCTCTGTACCGCCGGGCGTGGCCGGTCCGTCGGCAGGGCCAGCGCGGCGGGAGCGCCGGCAAGCTGCCCCTTCCAGTACGCCAGCTGGCGCTCGAGTACCTCTCCCTGCAGCCAGTCGCGCTGCCAGATGGCGTAGTCGGCATATTGCACCAGCAGCGGCGCTAGCGGCGAAGGCCGCCCCTCGCGCAAGGCGCCGTACAGCGCGCCGATTTCGCCCAGCAGCACGCCCATCGACCAGCCGTCCGAGACGATGTGGTGCATCGTCATCGCCAGCACGTGGTGCTGCGCCGATAGCCTGAACAGCACGGCGCGGAACAGCGGGCCGCGCGCCAGGTCGAACCGCCGCTGCGTTTCCTCGCGCAATAGTCGCAGTCCTTCCGCTTCCTCCACGCCGGACACGTCCACGAGCGCGAGCCGGAAGGCTCCGGCTGGGCTGACTACCTGGGCACTGTCGCCGTCGACCGCCACAAAATGCGTGCGCAGGTTCTCGTGCCGGCTGACGATCTCCGCCAGGCTGCGCTCCAGCGCATCGACGTCGAGTTCTCCTTCGAGATGGAACGCGGCCGGGATGTGATACGTCGCGCCGAGATCCTCCAGCTGTTCGATGAACCACAGCCGCTGCTGGGCAAACGACAGCGGCGCACTATCGCCGCGGCTTTGCGCGGTCAGCGGCGGCAGTGCAAGGCCCAGGCCCTGGCGGTGCAGCGTGGCGATGCGGTCGGCCAGTGCCGCCACGGTCGCCGCTTCGAACACGGCGCGCAGCGGCAGCTCCACCGCGAAGCTGTCGCGGATGCGCGCCACCATACGTGTCGCCAGCAGCGAATGGCCGCCCAGTTCGAAGAAGTTGTCGTCGGCGCCGACCCGTTCCAGCCCCAGCACCTCGCACCAGATCGCCGCGACGGTCTCCTCCTGCGCCGTGCGCGGCGCCACGTAGTCGCCCCCATGCTGCCGTCCCTCCGGCGCCGGCAGCGCCTTCAGGTCGACCTTGCCGTTCGGCGTCAGCGGCATGGCATCGAGGATGACAAACGCGGACGGCACCATGTAATCGGGCAGCGCCTGGCGCAGATTGTCGCGCAGTTGGGCCGCGTCGACCTCGCCGACCACGTAGGCTGCCAGGCGCTTGCCGCCGGCGCCATCGTCGATCGTCACGACACGCGCCTGCGTCACCTCGGCGTGCGCGCACAGCGCCGCTTCGATCTCGCCCGGCTCGATACGGAAACCGCGGATCTTCACCTGCTGGTCGGCGCGGCCGACGCAGTCCAGCGTGCCGTCGGCGAGGTAGCGTACCAGATCCCCGCTGCGGTACAGGCGGCTGCCCGGCGCGCCGAACGGGTTGGCGACGAAGCGCTCCGCCGTCAGGCCGCCGCGCCTGAGATACCCGTGCGCCAGGCCAGAACCTCCCAGATACAGCTCGCCGATGACGCCCATCGGCACCGGCTCCATCGCCGCATCGAGCACATAGCAGGTGCTGTTGGCCAGCGGCCGGCCGATCGGCACCGTGCGGGCGCCGTCGGCCACCTCGGAAATATTGTGCCAGCAGCTGAAAGTCGTCACTTCGGTCGGCCCGTAGCCGTTGAGCAGCCGCTGCGGCGCACGGCCGGCCAGCAGCGCGCGGGCGTTGCCCGGATCGACGGCGTCGCCGCCAACGAGCAGGTCGCGCATGCCGCCGAACGCGCTCGGCGCATCCTGCATCACGCGGTTGAACAGCGCCGCGGTCACGAACGCCGACGTGATGGCCTGCCCGTGCAGCGCCGCGGCGAAGTCTTGCGGCGACAGCACCGTCTCGCGGTCGAGCACCACCACCGCGCCGCCGTTGACCAGCGCGCCCCAGACTTCGAAGGTGGTCGCGTCGAACGACGGGCTGGCGAGGTGCGCGATGCGGTCGGTTTCCTTGAACGCCACATAGTCGCTGCCTACCACGAGCCGCAGCACGGCGCGGTGCGGCACCAGCACGCCCTTCGGCGTGCCGGTCGAGCCGGAGGTGTAGTTGATGTACGCGCCGGCTTCGCCGTCCACCGGCACTTGCCACGCCGGGGCTTCCGGCGCCGCATCGGCGTCCAGCATGGCCAGGCCGGCCACCGCCGCGCCGCCCGGCGCGAGCACCATCACCCTGGCGCCGGCGTCGGCCGCCATGAAAGCCTGGCGCTCGGCCGGATAAGCAGGATCGAGCGGCAGGTAGGCGCCGCCTGCCTTCAGGATGCCCAGCATGCCGGCGATCATCGACGCCGAACGCCGGCCCGACAGTCCGACCGCTTCGCCGGCGCGCATCCCGAGTCCCTGCAGTGCGGCCGCGATGCGCCCGCTCCATGCGTCCAGTTCCGCGTAGCTGACCGTGCGCGCACCATCGATCACCGCGGCCGCATCCGGTCGGCGCGCCGCCTGTTCGGCAAACAGCGCGTGGATGGTGCGTTCGCCCGGGAAGGGGGCCTCGGTGCGGTTGCGTTCGACCAGCAGCTGTCCGCGCTCGGCCGCCCCCAGCATCGGCAGCGCGCCGATGCGGCATTCCGGATTGGCCACGATGGACGCAAGCAGCGTCTCGAAATGCCCGGCCATGCGTTCGATGGTGCCGCTCTCGAACAGGTCGCCGGCGTACTCGAACGCGCCGCGCAGCCCGTCCGGTGTCGCGATCACGCTCAGCGACAAGTCGAATTTCGCCGTGGTGTTCTCGTCGTGGACATGGCGGATGCGCAGTCCCGCGATTTCGGGCAGCTGGCCCGCCGCGTCCACCATCGAAAATATCGCCTGAAACACCGGTTGCCGACTGAGGTCGCGTGAGGGCTGCAGCTCCTGGACCAGCTTCTCGAACGGCAGGTCCTGGTGCGCGTACGCGGCCAGCGCCGTTTCCCGCACCCGCGCAAGCAGCTCGCGGAACAGCGGATCGCCGCCCAGGCGCGTGCGCAGCACCAGCGTATTGACAAAGAACCCGATCAGGCCTTCGGTCTGGCGCTCGGTGCGCCCGGCGATCGGCGAACCGACCACCACGTCGTCCTGGCCGCTCCAGCGCGACAGCAGCAGCTGGAACGCCGCCAGCAGCACCATGAACAGCGTCGTGCCCTCGCTGCGCGCCAGAGCTTCCACTTGCTGCGATAAAGGCGCCGGCAAGGCGACTGCCAGACGATGGCCGCGGAAGCTTTGTACCGCCGGGCGTGGCCGGTCGGTCGGCAGTTCGAGGACGGCCGGCGCGCCGGCCAGCTGTTCCTTCCAGTACGCCAGCTGGCGCTCCAGCACCTCTCCCTGCAGCCAGTCGCGCTGCCAGATGGCGTAGTCGGCATATTGCACTGCCAGCGGAGGCAGCGGCGACGCCCGCCCCTCGCGGAAGGCGCTGTACAGCGCTCCGATCTCACCCAGCAGCACGCCCATCGACCAGCCGTCCGAGACGATGTGGTGCATCGTCATCGCCAGCACGTGGTGCTGCGCCGATAGCCTGAACAGCACGGCGCGGAACAGCGGGCCGCGCGCCAGGTCGAACCGCCGCTGCGTTTCCTCGCGCAATAGTCGCAGTCCTTCCGCTTCCTCCACGCCGGACACGTCCACGAGCGCGAGCCGGAAGGCTCCGGCTGGGCTGACTACCTGGGCACTGTCGCCGTCGACCGCCACAAAATGCGTGCGCAGGTTCTCGTGCCGGCTGACGATCTCCGCCAGGCTGCGCTCCAGCGCATCGACGTCGAGTTCCCCTTCGAGGTGGAACGCCGCCGGGATGTGATACGTCGCGCCGAGGTCCTCAAGCTGCTCGATGAACCACAGCCGCTGCTGCGCAAACGACAGCGGCAGGTGCCCGTCGCGGCTTTGCGCGGTCAGCGGCGGCAGCGCGAGGCCGAGGCCATCGCGGTGCAGCGTGGCGATGCGGTCTGCCAGCGTGGCCACCGTCGCCGCTTCGAACACGGCGCGCAGCGGCAGCTCCACCGCGAAAGTGTCGCGGATGCGCGCCACCATGCGCGTCGCCAGCAGCGAGTGCCCGCCCAGCTCGAAGAAGTTGTCCTCGACGCCGACCCGTTCCAGTCCGAGTACCTCGCACCAGATCGCCGCCAGGGTTTCTTCCTGCGCCGTGCGCGGCGCCACGTAGTCGCGCCCTTGCGTGCGCCCATCCGGCGCCGGCAATGCCTTCAGGTCGACCTTGCCGTTGGGGCTCAGCGGCAAGGCGTCGAGCATGACAAACTGCGCCGGCACCATGTAGTCGGGCAGGCTTTGCTGCAGATGCCGGCGCAAATCGGCCGCATCGGCCGAGCCGACCACATAGGCCACCAGCCGCTTGTCGGCGTCGCCGTGCGCCATGACGACAGCCTCGCCCACGTCGGCGTGCGCGCGCAGCGTCGCTTCGATCTCGCCCGGTTCGATCCGGAAGCCGCGGATCTTGACCTGGTGGTCGATGCGCCCCAGGTACTCGATGCTGCCGTCGGCCAGGTAGCGCGCGAGATCGCCGGTCTGGTACATGCGCTCGCCCGTCCCGAACGGGTTGGCGACGAATCGCTCGGCGGTCAGGCCGGCGCGGTTGACGTAGCCGCGCGCCAGGCCGACGCCGGCAACATGCAAATGCCCCGCCACGCCGGCCGGCACCGGATTGAAGTCGGCATCGAGCAGGTAAATGCGGATGTTGGCGATCGGCCGGCCGATCGGCACGCAGCGCAGATCGGACCGCGACCGGCAGTGCCAGAATGTGACGTCGACCGATGCCTCGGTCGGCCCGTAAAGATTGTGCAGGGCCACGCCCGGCGCATAGCCGAAGAAGCGTTGTTGCAGCTCGAACGGCAGGGCCTGGCCGCTGCACATCACCTGCCGCACGGACGTGAAGCTGCCGGCGTCCCTGGCTCCGGCCAGGTAAGCATCGAGCATCGGCGGCACGAAGTGAAGGGTCGTGATCCTCTCGGCGGCGATCAGCGCGGACAGGTAGTCGACGTCCTGGTGACCTCCCGGTGCGGCCACGACCAGCGACGCGCCGGTGGCCAGCGGCCAGAAGAACTCCCATACCGACACGTCGAAGCTGTACGGCGTCTTCTGCAAGACCCGGTCCTCGGCGGTGAGGCGGTAGGCGTCCTGCATCCACAGCAGGCGGTTGACGATGCCCGCGTGATCGACACCGGCGCCTTTCGGCTTGCCCGTGGAGCCCGAAGTGTAGATCACATACGCTAGGTTGGCCGGCACGGTGGCAACGGCCGGATTGGCGCTTGCTTCGTCGCCAAGATCGTCGTCCAGGCATACCGTTGGGATGTCGGCGGCAGGCATCCTTGCCATCAAGTGGCGCTGGGCGAGCAGCACGCCAGGCCTGGCATCGGCCAGCATGTACTCCAGCCGCTCTGCGGGATAGGCCGGGTCGAGCGGCAGGTAGGCGCCGCCCGCTTTCAGGATGGCGAGCAGTCCGACCACCATCTGGACCGAACGCTCGGCGCACAGCGCGACGATCACGTCCGGGCCGACGCCCAGGCGGCGCAGGTGGTGGGCCAGTCGGTTGGCTTCGCGATTCAGGTCCGCGTATGTCAGCCGGCGCTGTTCGAATACCAGTGCTTCGGCGTCAGGAGTGCGCGCCACCTGCCCTTCGAACATCTGCTGCAGGGTGGCCGTCGGATACTGGACGGCCGTATCGTTCCACGCCGTCAGCAACTGTGAGCGCTCAACCCCGCGCAGCATCGGCAGCGCGCCGATGCGCGCCTCGGGATCGGCCACGATCGCCGCGAGCAGCGTCTCAAAGTGCCCGGCCATGCGTTCGATCGTCGTCCGCTCGAACAGGTCGCTCGCATATTCAAAGGCACCCTCCAGGCCATTGGCCCCGTGGACCAGCGTCAGCCCGAGGTCGAACTTGGCGCTGCATCCCTCCTCCATGGCCGGCCGCATCTGCACATCGGACAGCATGTTCTGCTGCTCGGGTATGGTCTGCAGCGCGAACAACGCCTGGAACAACGGTTGCCGGCTCAGGTCTCGCGCCGGCTGCAGTTCTTGCACCAGCTTCTCGAACGGCAGGTCCTGGTGTGCATAGGCGCCGAGCGCGGTTTCCTTGACCGCTTCGAGCAGTTCGCGGAACTTCGGATCGCCGGCCAGGCGCGTGCGCAGCACCAGCGTATTGACGAAAAAGCCGATCAGGCCTTCGGTTTGCCGCTCGGTGCGCCCGGCGATCGGCGAGCCGACCACCACGTCGTCCTGGCCGCTCCAGCGCGACAGCAGCAATTGGAACGCCGCCAGCAGCACCATGAACAGCGTGGCGCCCTCGCTGCGCGCGAGTGCCGCAACTTGCTTGGAAAGCGGCGCCGGCAAGGCCAGTGCCACCCGCTCGCCGCGGAAGCTCTGTACCGCCGGGCGTGGCCGGTCCGTCGGCAGGGCCAGCGCGGCGGGCGCGCCGGCCAGCTGCGCTTTCCAGTACGCCAGCTGGCGCTCGAGTACCTCTCCCTGCAGCCAGTCTCGCTGCCAGATGGCGTAGTCGGCATACTGCACCGGCAGCAGCGCCAGCGGCGACGGCCGCCCCTCGCGGAAGGCGCCGTACAGCGCGCCGATCTCGCCCAGCAGCACGCCCATCGACCAGCCGTCCGAGACGATGTGGTGCATCGTCATCGCCAGCACGTGGTGCTGCGCCGATAGCCTGAACAGCACGGCGCGGAACAGCGGGCCGCGCGCCAGGTCGAACCGCCGCTGCGTTTCCTCGCGCAATAGTCGCAGTCCTTCCGCTTCCTCCACGCCGGACACGTCCACGAGCGCGAGCCGGAAGGCTCCGGCTGGGCTGACTACCTGGGCACTGTCGCCGTCGACCGCCACAAAATGCGTGCGCAGGTTCTCGTGCCGGCTGACGATCTCCGTCAGGCTGCGCTCCAGCGCATCGGCGTCCAACTCTCCCTCCAGATGGAACGCTGCCGGGATGTGATAGGTCGCACCGAGGTCTTCGAGCTGTTCGATGAACCACAGCCGCTGCTGCGCAAACGACAAAGGCGCCCTCTCGCCTCGCCGTTGCGCAGTCAGCGGCGGCAGTGCGAGGCCCAGGCCATCGCGGTGCAGAGTGGCTATCCGTTTGCCCAGCGCGCTCACAGTCGCCGCTTCGAACACGGCGCGCAGCGGCAGCTCCACCGCGAAGCTGTCGCGGATGCGCGCCACCATGCGCGTGGCCAGCAGCGAATGGCCGCCCAGTTCGAAGAAATTGTCGTTCGCGCCGACCTGCTCGATTCCAAGCACCTCGCACCAGATCCCGGCTAATGTCGCTTCCACCGGGGTGCGGGGTGCTACATAATCCGCGCCGCCCGCGCGCGCTTCGGGCACCGGCAGTGCCTTGCGGTCGATCTTGCCATTCGGGGTCAACGGCATCTGATCGAGGACCACCAGGTGGGCCGGCACCATGTAGCCTGGCAGCAGCCGCTGCAGGTGTTCGCGCAGCGCGGTTGCATCGACCTCGCCGGTTACATATCCGGTCAGCCGTTTTCCCCCGGCACCATCGCCGTGTACCACCACTATGGCCTCCATGACTTCGTGGCGCGTGCGCAGCGCCGCCTCGATCTCGCCCGGCTCGATCCGGTAGCCGCGGATCTTGACCTGGTGATCGATCCGGCCGACGTATTCGATTGCGCCTTGCGCCGACTGGCGTACCAGGTCGCCGGTGCGGTACAGACGGCTCCCGGCAGCGCCGAACGGATTGGCCACGAAGCGATCGGCGCTCAAGCCGCCGCGTCCGAGATATCCGTGCGCCAGGCCTGCGCCGCCCAGATACAGCTCGCCGATCACGCCCAATGGCGCCGGCTCCATCGCGGCGTCCAGCACATAGCAGGTGCCGTTGGCGAGCGAGCGGCCGATCGGCACCGTCAGCGCCTGGTCCGCCACTTTCGTCACCTCCTGCCAGCAGCTGAACGTCGTCACCTCGGTCGGGCCATAGACGTGCAGCAGCCGCCGCGGCGGCCGGTCGGCGAGCACCGCGCGGACGATTCCGGCATCGACCGCCTCGCCGCCGAACAGCAGCTCGCGCAAGCCGCCGAACGCGCCTGGGGCATCCTGGGCGACGCGGTTGAACAGCGCCGTCGTCACGAACGCGGTCGTCACGGATTGCTCGCGCAGGGCTGCCGCAAGGTCCGGCGGCGACAGCACCGTATCGCGGTCGATCACCACGACCGTGGCGCCATTGACAAGCGCGCCCCAGATTTCGAAGGTGGTGGCGTCGAAGGCCGGGCTGGCCAGGTGGGCGACGCGGTCGCCGGCTGCCAGACAAACATAGTCGCTGCCCACTACCAGCCGCGTCACGGCGCGGTGCGGCACCACCGCCCCTTTCGGGGTGCCGGTGGAGCCCGACGTGTAGATAATATAGGCGCTTGCATCGCCATCGACCGTCACGGTCGTAGCTTCGCCGTCCGGCGCCGCATCGGCGTCCAGCATCGACAGGCCAGGCACCGCCGCGCCGCCCGGCGCGAGCACCGCCATCCTGGCGCCGGCGTCCGCGACCATGAAGGCGAGACGTTCAGCCGGATACGCCGGATCGAGCGGCAGGTAGGCGCCGCCCGCCTTCAGGATGCCCAGCATCCCGGCCACCATCGCGGCGCAACGCTGGCCCGACAGGCCGACCGCTTCGCTAACCTGAAGCCCCAGCGCCTGCAGGCCGGCGGCAATGCGCCCGCTCCATGCATCGAGTTCGGCGTAGCTGACCGTGCGCGCGCCGTCGATGACAGCTGGCGCATCGGGGCACAGCGAGACCTGTTCGGCGAACAGCGCGTGCAGGCTGCGTTCGCCCGGGTATGCCGACTCGGTACGGTTCCATTCGACCAGCAGCTGCTCGCGCTCGGCCGCGCCCAGCATCGGCAGCGCGCCGATGCGGCACGCCGGATCGGCCACGATGCATTCGAGCAGGGTCTCGAAATGCCCGGCCATGCGCTCGATGGTGGCGCGGTCGAACAGGTCGCCCGCATATTCGAACGAACCGCGCAGTCCGTCCGGCGTCGCCATCATGCTCAGCGACAGGTCGAACTTCGCCGTCGGGTTCTCGTCGAGCACCGGGCGGATCCGCAGCGCCGCAATCTCCGGCACTTGTCCGGCCGCCTCCAGCATTGAAAACGCCGCCTGGAACACCGGTTGCCGGCTCAGGTCACGCGCCGGCTGCACCTCCTGGACCAGCTTCTCGAACGGCAGGTCTTGGTGAGCGTAGGCGCCGAGCGCGGCTTCCCTGGCTGCTGCCAGCAGTTCGCGGAAGGCCGGGTCGCCGGCCAGGCGCGCACGCATCACCAGTGTATTGACGAAGAAGCCGATCAGGCCTTCGGTCTGGCGCTCGGTGCGGCCGGCGATCGGCGAACCGACCACCACGTCGTCCTGGCCGCTCCAGCGCGACAGCAGCAGCTGGAACGCCGCCAGCAGCACCATGAACAGCGTCGCGCCCTCGTTGCGCGCCAGCGCTTCCACGTCGCGCGACAGCGGTGCCGGCAACGCGACTGCCAGCCGCTCGCCGCGGAAGCTTTGTACTGCCGGGCGCGGACGGTCGGTCGGCAGTTCGAGGGCGGCCGGCGCGCCGGCCAGCTGTCCCTTCCAGTACGCCAGCTGGCGCTCAAGCACCTCGCCTTGCAGCCAGTCGCGCTGCCAGATGGCATAGTCGGCATACTGCACCGGCAGCGGCTCCAGCTGCGAAGTCCGCCCCTCGCGGAAGGCGCCGTACAGCGCGCCGATTTCGCCCAGCAGCACCCCCATCGACCAGCCGTCGGAGACGATGTGGTGCATCGTCATCGCCAGCACGTGGTGCTGCGCCGATAGCCTGAACAGCACGGCGCGGAACAGCGGGCCGCGCGCCAGGTCGAACCGCCGCTGCGTTTCCTCGCGCAGCAGCCGCAGTCGTTCCGCTTCCTCCACGCCGGACACGTCCACCTTCGCGAGCCGGAAGGCCCCGGCCGGGCCGACTACCTGCGCGCTGTCGCCGTCGACCGCCACGAAATGCGTGCGCAGGTTCTCGTGCCGGCTGACGATCTCCGCCAGGCTGCGCTCGAGCGCATCGACGTCGAGTTCCCCTTCGAGGTGGAACGCTGCCGGGATGTGATAGGCCGCCCCGAGGTCTTCGAGTTGTTCGATGAACCACAGCCGCTGCTGCGCAAACGACAAAGGCACGCGCTCCCCGCGGCTTTGCGCGGTCAGCGGCGGCAGCGTGAGACCCGGCTCGAGGCGGCGCAGCGAGGCGATGCGGCGGGCCAGCGCGCCCACGGTCGCCGCTTCGAATACGGCACGCAGCGGCAGCTCCACCGCGAAGCTGTCGCGGATGCGCGCCACCATGCGCGTCGCCATCAGCGAGTGCCCGCCCAATTCGAAGAAGTTGTCGTCGACGCCAACCCGGTCCAGTCCCAGCACTTCGCACCAGATCGCCGCGATGCTCGCCTCCTGCGCTGTGCGCGGCGCCACGTAGTCGCGTCCCTGCTGGCGGCCGTCCGGCGCCGGCAGCGCCCTGACGTCGACCTTGCCGTTTGGTGTCAGCGGCATGGCGTCGAGGATGACCAAAGCCGACGGTACCATGTAGTCGGGCAGGACCTGCCGCAGATGCTCGCGCAGTTGGGTCGCATCCACAGCGCCCACCGCGTAAGCCACCAGGCGCTTGCCGCCGTCGCCGTCGCCCTGCGCCACCACGCGCGCCTGCGACACATCCGCATGCGCGCAAAGCGCCGCCTCGATCTCGCCCGGTTCGATCCGGAAGCCGCGGATCTTCACCTGCTGGTCGGCCCGGCCAATGCAATCGAGCGTGCCGTCGGCGAGGTAGCGCACCAGGTCGCCGCTGCGGTACAGGCGGCTGCCCGGCGCGCCGAACGGGTTGGCGACGAAGCGCTCCGCCGTCAGGCCGCCGCGCCTGAGATACCCGTGCGCCAGGCCAGAACCTCCCAGATACAGCTCGCCGATGACGCCCATCGGCACCGGCTCCATCGCCGCATCGAGCACATAGCAGGTGCTGTTGGCCAGCGGCCGGCCGATCGGCACCGTGCGGGCGCCGTCGGCCACCTCGGAAATATTGTGCCAGCAGCTGAAAGTCGTCACTTCGGTCGGCCCGTAGCCGTTGAGCAGCCGCTGCGGCGCACGGCCGGCCAGCAGCGCGCGGGCGTTGCCCGGATCGACGGCGTCGCCGCCAACGAGCAGGTCGCGCATGCCGCCGAACGCGCTCGGCGCATCCTGCATCACGCGGTTGAACAGCGCCGCGGTCACGAACGCCGACGTGATGGCCTGCCCGTGCAGCGCCGCGGCGAAGTCTTGCGGCGACAGCACCGTCTCGCGGTCGAGCACCACCACCGCGCCGCCGTTGACCAGCGCGCCCCAGACTTCGAAGGTGGTCGCGTCGAACGACGGGCTGGCGAGGTGCGCGATGCGGTCGGTTTCCTTGAACGCCACATAGTCGCTGCCTACCACGAGCCGCAGCACGGCGCGGTGCGGCACCAGCACGCCCTTCGGCGTGCCGGTCGAGCCGGAGGTGTAGTTGATGTACGCGCCGGCTTCGCCGTCCACCGGCACTTGCCACGCCGGGGCTTCCGGCGCTGCATCGGCGTCCAGCATGGACAGGCCGGCCACCGCCGCGCCGCCCGGCGCGAGCACCACCACCCTGGCGCCGGCGTCTGCCGCCATGAAAGCCTGGCGCTCGGCGGGATAAGCGGGATCGAGCGGCAGGTAGGCGCCGCCCGCCTTCAGGATTCCCAGCATGCCGGCGATCATCGATGACGACCGCCGGCCCGACAGTCCGACCGCTTCTCCGGCGCGCAGTCCCATTCCCTGCAGGGCGGCCGCGATGCGCCCGCTCCATGCGTCCAGCTCCGCGTAGCTGACCGTGCGCGCGCCATCGATCACCGCGGCCGCATCGGGTCGGCGCGCCGCCTCTTCGGCAAACAGCGCGTGGATGGTGCGTTCGCCCGGGAAGGCGGCATCGGTGCGGTTGCGTTCGACCAGCAACTGTTCGCGCTCGGCCGCGCCCAGCATCCGCAGTGCGCCGATGCGGCAATCCGGGTCGGCCACGATGGCTTCGAGCAGTATCTCGAAATGGCCGGCCATGCGTGCGATCGTGGTGACCTCGAACAGGTCGGTGGCATATTCGAAAGCGCCGCGCAGACCGTCCGGCGCATCCACCATCTGCAGGAACAGGTCGAATTTTGCGGGCGTCTCGTCGCTCAGGACAGGGCGGGACGAGGAGATCCCGTCGAGCACCAGCTCTTGCGACCATACGTTCTGCAGTGCGAATGCGACCTGGAACACGGGCTGTCGGCCCGGATCGCGGACTGGCTGCAGTTCCTGCACCAGCTTCTCGAACGGCAGGTCCTGGTGCGCGTAGGCGGCCAGCGCGGTCTCGCGGACGCGCGCCAGCAGTTCGCGGAAGCTCGGTTCTCCCGACAGCCGGGTGCGATACGCAAGCATGTTGACGAAGAAGCCGATCAGGCCTTCGGTCTGGCGCTCGGTGCGCCCGGCGATCGGCGAGCCGACCACCACGTCGTCCTGCCCGCTCCAGCGCGACAGCAGCAGCTGGAAGGCCGCCAGCAGCACCATGAATGGGGTAGCGCCTTCGGCCCGGGCCAACGCCGCGACCTGTTGCTGCAACTGCGCTGAAAGCGACACCGGAAACAAGGCGCCGTGAAAGCTCGGTGTCGCCGGACGCGCGTGGTCCAGCGGGAGTTCCAGCGCCGCGGGAGCGCCCGCCAGCTGATGCTTCCAATAGGCGCGCTGGCGGGCCAGCAGGTCGCCCTCGAGCCAGGATCGCTGCCACAGCGCGTAATCGGCGTATTGCAACGGCAGCGGCGCCAGCGGCGACGACAGGCCCGCGACAAATGCGCGGTACAGCACGGCCAGCTCGTCGAGGAGCACGCTCATCGACCAGCCGTCCGACACGATATGGTGCATCGTCACCACCAGCAGATGGCTGCGCGCTTCCAGCCGCAGTAACGCGGTCCGCAGCAGTGGCCCGCGCCCCAGGTCGAACGGGCGAACCATCTCCTCGCGCATCAGGCGCAGCCCTTCCTCATCGCGCCGCGGCAGATCATGCGCCGACAGGTCGGTGACGACCAGCGGAGATGCGCCGGCCGGCTCGACCACCTGGACGCTTTCGCCGTCGAGCGTCTCGAAATGCGTGCGCAGGCTCTCGTGGCGCTCCACCAGCGCGGCGAAGCTGCGTTCCAGTGCGGCGACGTCGAGTGCCCCATCGAGCTGGTAAGCCATCGACATGTGGTAGGCCGGACCCAGGTCTTCCAGCTGCTCGAGGAACCACAGCCGCTCCTGGGCGAACGACGGCGGCGAACGTTCATCGCGCTGCTGCGCCACCAGCGGCGGCAGCACCATGCCCTCGCCTTCGCGGCGCAGCGCCTCAACCCTGCTGGCCAGGGACTCAACGGTCGGGGCCTCGAAAATTACGCGCAACGGCAGCTCGAAATCGAGTCTGTCGCGCATGCGCGCCACAACCTGCGTCGCCACCAGCGAATGGCCGCCCAATGCAAAAAAATTATCGCGGATGCCGACCCGCTCGACCCTCAGCACCTCGCTCCAGATCGCCGCCACGGTCGCTTCCACCGGCGTGCGCGGCGCCACATAATCGGCGCCGCTCTCCCGCGCGTCCGGTACCGGCAGCGCCTTGCGGTCGATCTTGCCGTTCGGGGTCAGGGGCATCTTATCGAGCACCACCAGGTGCGCCGGCACCATGTAACTGGGCAGCAGCCGCTGCAGGTGTTCGCGCAGTTGCACCGCTTCGACCGCGCCCACCGCGTAGCCGGCGAGCCGTTTGCCGCCGGCGCCGTCGTCGAGCGTGACCACAATGGCCTCGGTTACGCCGGCATGCGTGCGCAGGGCCGCCTCGATCTCGCCCGGCTCGATCCTGAAACCGCGGATCTTGACCTGGTGATCGATCCGGCCGACGTATTCGATTGCGCCTTGCGCCGACTGGCGTACCAGGTCGCCGGTGCGGTACAGACGGCTCCCGGCAGCGCCGAACGGATTGGCCACGAAGCGATCGGCGCTCAAGCCGCCACGTCCGAGGTAGCCGTGCGCCAGGCCTGCGCCGCCCAGATACAGCTCGCCGATGACGCCCACCGGCGCCGGCTCCATCGCCGCGTCCAGTACATAGCAGGTGCCGTTGGCGAGCGAACGGCCGATCGGCACCGTCAGCGCCTGCTCGGCCACTTCCGTCACCTCGTGCCAGCAGCTGAACGTCGTCACCTCGGTCGGGCCATAGACGTGCAGCAGCCGCCGCGGCGGCCGGTCGGCGAGCACCGAGCGGACGATTCCGGCGTCGACCGCCTCGCCGCCGAACAGCAGCTCGCGCAAGCCCCCGAACGCGCCTGGCGCATCCTGGGCGACGCGGTTGAACAGCGCCGTCGTCACGAACGCGGTCGTTACCGACTGCGTGCGCAAGGCAGCCGCGAAGTCCTGCGGTGACAGCACGGTATCGCGGTCGATCACCACCACGGTGGCGCCGTTGATCAGCGCACCCCATATCTCGAAAGTCGTGGCGTCGAACGCGGGGCTGGCCAGGTGGGCGACGCGGTCGCCGGCGGCGAGGCGAACATAATCGCTGCCCTTTACCAGCCGCGTCACGGCGCGGTGCGGCACCACCGCCCCTTTCGGGGTGCCGGTTGAACCCGACGTGTAGATAATATATGCGCTTGCCTCGCCATCGACCGTCACGGCTGCCGCGTGGCCGGCCGGCGCCGCGTCGGCGTCCAGCATCGATAGGCCGGGCACCGCCGCGCCGCCCGGAGCAAGCACCGCCATCCTGGCGCCGGCGTCGGCGGCCATGAACGACAGACGTTCAGCCGGATACGCCGGATCGAGCGGCAGGTAGGCGCCGCCCGCCTTCAGGATGCCCAGCATCCCGGCCACCATCGCGGCGCAACGCTGGCCCGACAGGCCGACCGCTTCGCTAACCTGAAGCCCCAGCGCCTGCAGGCCGGCGGCAATGCGCCCGCTCCATGCATCGAGTTCGGCGTAGCTGACCGTGCGCGCGCCGTCGATGACAGCTGGCGCATCGGGGCACAGCGAGACCTGTTCGGCGAACAGCGCGTGCAGGCTGCGTTCGCCCGGGTATGCCGACTCGGTACGGTTCCATTCGACCAGCAACTGCTCGCGCTCGGCGGTACCGAGCATCGGCAATGCGCCGATGCGGCACTCCGGTTCTGCGACGATAGCGTCCAGCAGCGTCTCGAAATGCCCGGCCATGCGTTCGATGGTGGCGCGTTCGAACAGGTCGCTCGCGTACTCGATGGTACCCTGCAAGCCGTCGGGCGACTCCACCAGCTGCAAGTACAGGTCGAACTTCGCCGTGGTGTTCTCGGCTTGCAGCGGCAGCAGTAAAAGGCCGCCGAGGCCCAGCAGTTGTTGCGGCACGTTCTGCAGCGCGAACGCCACCTGGAACAGCGGCTGCCGGCTAAGGTCGCGCACCGGGTGCAATTCCTGCACCAGCTTCTCGAACGGCAGGTCCTGGTGGGCCAGACCGGCCAGTACGGTCTCCTTGACCCGTGCCAGCAGCTCGCGGAAGGTGGCCTCGCCGGACAGCCGGGTGCGCAAGGCCAGCATGTTGACGAAAAATCCGATCAATCCCTCGAGCTGGGGATCGGTGCGGCCGGCGACGGGCGAACCCACCACCAGATCGTCCTGTCCGCTCCAGCGCCAGAGCAGCAGCTGGAATGTGGCCAGCAGCAGCATGAACGGGGTCGCGCCTTCCCTGCGCGCGAGCGCCGCCGCCGCATGCGACAGCGCCTTTGGCAGCCGGAGCGTGATTTGCCGCCCATTGAAAGCCTGTACCGGCGGGCGCGGACGGTCGCTCGGCAGCAGCAGCGCGGCCGGACTTCCCGCCAGTTGCCCCTTCCAATAGGCCAGCTGGCGCTCCAGCAGCTCGCCCTGCAGCCAGTCGCGCTGCCACAGCGCGTAATCGGCGTACTGCACCGGCAGTTGCGCAAGCGACGGCGGGCTGCCAGCCGCAAAGGCGCCATACAGGGCCTGCAGCTCGCGCGTCAACACCGCGCGCATGGACCAGCCGTCCGAGACGATGTGATGCATGCCCACCACGAGCAGGTGCGACTCGGGGGCATTCCGCAGCAGCGCGGCGCGGAACAGCGGACCGCGCGCCAGGTCGAACGGACGTCGCATCTCCTCCATTGCCAGCCGTTGCGCCTCCGGCTCGCGCTGTTTGTCCGGCAGCGTCGTCAGGTCGACCAGCCGCAGCGAGAACGCGCTTTCCGCGTCGACCACCTGCGCCGCTTCGCCGTTGACTGCCTCGAAGCGCGTGCGCAGCGTTTCGTGGCGCCGGATCAGTTCCGCGAAGCCGCGTTCCATCGCGCCGAGGTCGAGCGCGCCCTCCACCCGCAACGCCAGGGTTTCGTTGTACGCAGGCCCGAGCTGCTGCAATTGCTCGAGGAACCACAGCCGCTGCTGGGAGAACGACAGCGGGATCCTGCCGCCCCGCGGCCGTGGGAACAACGGTGGCCGCTGCACCGGTTGCTGCGTGCGCTTCTCAAGCGTGCGGCGCAGCTTCTTGAGTTCCTCGATCGACATGCTCGCGATGTTGTTGACAGTACTCATCAATCCCACTCCCAGGTCAGAATCCCATGCGTTCGAACCGGCGCGATGCATCGTCGCCATCGTCGCCCGCTTCAATCTCAAAGCCGTCGTCAGCCCCTTCGACATCGCCATCCGCGGCCATCATTGCCAGCGTGTCGGACACGATGTACCTGGCGAGGGCCTCGACCGTCTGCAGTTCGAACATGGTCCGCAGCGGCAGCTCGAGGCCGAAGCTGTCGCGGATGCGCGCAATGACCCGCGCCGCCATCAGCGAATGCCCGCCCAGCTCGAAGAAGTTGTCGCGGACGCCGACCTGCCCGACCTCCAGCACCTCGCTCCAGATCGCCGCCAGCGACTCCTCGAGCGGTGTGCGCGGCGCGACATACCCTTCGCCGCCCTCCTTCGCCTCAGGCGCCGGCAGCGCCTTGCGGTCGACCTTCCCGTTCGGCGACAGCGGCAGCGCGTCTAGCTGCACGAATATGGACGGCACCATGTAGTCCGGCAGCCGCTGCTGCAGGTGCGTGCGCAGCTGCTCCGGCTCTGCCGTCCCCACCACATAGCCGACCAGGCGCTTGCCGCCGGCGCTGTCGTCCGTCGCCGCCACCACCGCCTGCGCCACGCCGGCATGGCTGGCGAGCGCCGCCTCGATTTCGCCCAGCTCGATACGGAAGCCGCGCACCTTGACCTGGTGGTCGCGCCGTCCCGCATATTCCAGCGTGCCATCCTGTCCGTAGCGCGCCAGGTCGCCGGTGCGGTACAGCCGGCTGCCCGGGGTGCCGAACGGATTTGCCACGAAGCGCTCGGCGCTCAGGCCGCCGCGGCCCAGGTAGCCGCGCGCCAAGCCGGCGCCGCCGATATGCAGCTCGCCGATGACGCCGATAGGCACCGGCGCCATTGCCGCGTCGAGTACATAGGCCTGCACGTTGGCGAGCGGACGCCCGATCGGCACGGTTCCCCGTTCGTCGCCGCGCGCCACGTGGCAGGTAGCGTCGGCCGCCACTTCGCTCGACCCGTACAGATTGACGAAGCGGCAGCCCGGCAAGGCCTTCGCCATCTGGCGCAGCAGGTCGCCGGACAGCGCTTCGCCGGACAGTGTCCACTGGCGCAGTCCCGCCAGCGAGTTGCCGACGTCGGGTAGCTCGAGCATCGCCTGCGCCAGCGACGGCACGGTCACCAGCCGCGTCACCCGCTGTGCACGCAGCAGCGCCGCCAGTTCCTGCGCACTGCGCGCGGTATCGTCGTCCGCCACCACCACCATCCGGCCTCGCATCAGTGGGCCCAGCAGCTCCTGCACCGCGTCGACGAAACCGATCGAGGTCTTCTGGCAGAACACGTCGGTGTCGACGACGCCGGCGATTGCCGCATCCGCCGCGATGCGGTTGACCATGCCCGCATGCGGCGCCGCCACCGCTTTCGGCAGACCGCTCGAACCCGACGTGTAGATCACATAGGCCAGGTTGTCCGGGGTGAGCGCCACGCCGGGCGCGCTTGCCGGCTGCGCCGCGATGGCGGCGTGGTCGGCGTCGATCAGCAGCACCGGCTTGCCGTGCGCCGGCAGCCGGCCGGCAACGCGTTCCTGGGTCAGCACCAGCCTGGCGCCGGCGTCGTCCAGCATGTAGGCCAGCCGCTCGGCCGGGTAGTTCGGGTCGAGCGGCAGGTAGGCGGCGCCCGCTTTCAGGATGCCCAGCACTGCCACCGCCAGCTCGGGCGAGCGTTCCAACGACAGGCCGACGACGTCGTCCGGCCGCACGCCGGCCGCGCGCAGGTGATGCGCCAGCTGGTTGCTGCGCCGGTCCAGCTGCGCGTAGCTGAGCTGAACGCCGTCCTGCAGCACCGCCACGGCATCCGGGCAGCCGGCCGCCCGTTCGGCGAACAGCTCGTGCAGGCAGCGCTCGCGCGGGTAGTCTGCGGCAGTCGCGTTCCACTCCGCCAGCAACTGCTCGCGCTCGGGAGCACCCAGCATCGGCAGCGCCCCGATGCGGCAATCCGGGTCGGCCGCGATGGCCTCGAGCAGCGTGACGAAATGCCCTGCCATGCGTTCGATCGTGACGCGGTCGAACAGGTCGCTCGCATATTCGAGCGAACCTTGCAGCCCGTCCGGCGTTTCGGAGAGCTCGAGGAACAGCTCGAACTTGGCCGCTGCCTGTCCGCCCAGCAGCGGCCGCAGTTCCAGCCCTTCCAGCGTCAACAACTGCTGCGGCACGTTCTGCAGCGCGAACATCGTCTGGAATACAGGATGCCGGCTAAGGTCGCGTACCGGATGCAGCTCGTGCACCAGCTTCTCGAACGGCAGGTCCTGGTGCGCATAGCCGCCGAGCGCCGTTTCCTTGATTTGCGCCAGCAGCTCGCGGAAGGTCGGGTCGCCCGCCAGCCGGGCACGGAACACCAGCGTATTGACGAAGAAGCCGATCAGGCCCTCGGTCTGGCGCGCGGTACGGCCGGCGATCGGCGAACCGACGACGACGTCGTCCTGCCCGCTCCAGCGCGACAGCAGCAGCTGGTACGACGCCAGCAGCACCATGAACAGCGTGCCGCCTTCGGCCCGCGCCAGCGTCGTCAGCGCATCGGCAACTTCAGCCGGCACGTTCAGCGGGCAGCGTTCGCCGCGGTAGCTCTGCACCGCCGGCCGCGGACGGTCGGTGGGCAGTTCGAGTGCCGCCGGCGCGCCCGTCAGATGTCCCTTCCAGTACGCCAGCTGCCGCTCCAGCACTTCGCCCTTCAGCCAGTCGCGCTGCCACAGCGCGTAGTCGGCGTACTGCACCGGCAGCTCCGCCAGCGGCGAAGGACGGCCCGCGACAAACGCGCTATACAGGGCGTGCAGCTCGCGCGTCATCACGGCGCGCATCGACCAGCCGTCGCTGATCACGTGGTGCATGGTGACGCTGAGGATATGCTCCTCCTCGCCTAGGCGCAGCAGCAGCGCCCTGCATAACGGGCCGCGCGACAGGTCGAACCGGCGCTGCCGCTCTTCCTGCACCAGCGCCTGCGCCTGCCCCTCGCGCTGGTCTTCCGGGGCGATTCGCAAATCGAGCACCGCGAGCTGAAACGGCCGCGCGGGATCGACGACCTGCACGCCCTGTCCGTCGACGGTCTCGAAGTGAGTGCGCAGCGTCTCGTGGCGGCGCGTGAGTTCGGTGAAGCTGCGCTCCAGCGCGCTGACCTCCACCGCGCCGATCAGGCGGAACGACAGCATCTCGTGGTACGCATGGCCCAGTTCCTCGAGCTGTTCGAGGAACCACAGCCGCTCCTGCGAGAACGAGGTCGGCGAACTGTCGTCGCGCAACTGCGCCAGCAGCGGCGGCAGCACCAGGTCCTGGTCTTCGCGCCGCATCCCCTCGATGCGATGCGCCAGCGACCCGACGGTCGCGGCCTCGAACACGATTCGCAGCGGCAGTTCCACCCCGATGCTGTCGCGGATGCGGGTGATCACCCGCGCCGCCATCAGCGAATGGCCGCCCAGTTCGAAGAAGTTGTCGTCCACGCCCACCCGCTCGACCTCGAGCACTTCGCTCCAGATCGCAACCAATGTCTCCTCGAGCTGGGTGCGCGGAGCGACGTAGCTGTCGCCGTCGATCCTGGCCTCGGGCGCCGGCAGCGCCTTGCGGTCGACCTTCCCGTTCGGCGACAGCGGCAGCGCGTCGAGCAGCACGAACGCCGACGGCACCATGTAGTCCGGCAGCCTTTGCTGCAGGTGCGCGCGCAACTGGTCCGGTTCGGCCGTTCCGACGACATAGCCGATCAGCCGCTTGCCGCCGGCGTTGTCGTCCAGCGCCGTCACCACTGCCTGAGCCACCTGCGGGTGGCTGGCCAGCGCCGTTTCGATCTCGCCCAGTTCGATGCGGAAGCCGCGTACCTTGACCTGGTGGTCGCGCCGGCCCGCATATTCCAGCGTGCCGTCTTGCGCATAGCGCGCAAGGTCGCCGGTGCGGTACAGCCGGCTGCCCGGCGCGCCGAACGGGTTGGCCACGAAGCGCTCGGCGCTCATGCCGCCGCGTCCCAGGTATCCGCGCGCCAGGCCGGCGCCGCCAATGTGAAGCTCGCCGACGACGCCGACCGGTACCGGCGCCATCGAGGCGTCCAGCACGTAGGCCTGCACGTTGGCGATCGGCCGCCCGATCGGCACAGTTCCCCGTTCGTCGCCGCGCGCCAGGTAGCAGGTCGCGTCGGCCGCCACTTCGCTCGACCCGTACAGGTTGACGAAGCGGCAGTTCGGCAGGGCCTGCGCCATCTGGCGCAGCAGGTCGCCGGACAGCGCCTCGCCGGACAGCGTCCACTGGCGCAGCCCCGCCAGCGACTTGACCGCGTCGGGCAGTTCGAACATCGCCTGCGCCAGCGACGGCACCGTCACCAGGCGCGTCACCTGCTGCGCGTGCAGCAGCGCCGCCAGTTCCTGCGGACTGCGCGCGGTGTCGTCGTCCGCAACCACCAGCGCCTGTCCGCGTACCAGTGGTCCCAGCAGCTCCTGCACTGCGTCGACGAAGCCGATCGAGGTCTTCTGGCAGAACACGTCTGTGTCCATGACGCCGGCAATCGCCGCATCGGCCGCGATCCGGTTCACCATGCCGGCATGCGGCGCCGCCACCGCCTTCGGCAGTCCGCTCGAACCCGAGGTGTAGATGACATAGGCCAGGTTATCGGCAGTAACCGTCACCGCGGGCGCGGTTGCAGGCTGCGCCGCGATCGCGGCGTGGTCGTCGTCGATCAGCACCACGGGCTTGCCGTGCGCCGGCAAGCGGCCGGCGACCCGTTCCTGGGTCAGCACCAGCCTGGCGCCGGCGTCGGCCAGCATGTACGCCAGCCGTTCGGCCGGATAGCTGGGGTCGAGCGGCAGGTAGGCGCCGCCCGCTTTCAGAATGCCCAGCACCGCGACCGCCAGCTCGGGCGAGCGTTCCAGCGACAGGCCGACCACGTCGTCCGGCCGCACGCCCTGCGCGCGCAGGTGATGCGCCAGCCGGTTGCTGCGCTCATCGAGCTGCGCGTAGCTGAGCCGTGAGTCGCCTTGCAGCACCGCCAACGCATCCGGGCAGCGGGCCGCCTGTTCGGCGAACAGCTCGTGCAGGCAGCGTTCGCGCGGATACTCGGCGCCCGTAGCGTTCCACGTCGCCAGCAGTTGCTCGCGTTCGGCCGCGCCGAGCATCGGCAGCGCGCCGATGCGGCAATCCGGATCGGCCACGAGGCCGGCGAGCAGCGTTTCGAAGTGCAGCGCGATGCGCTCGATCGCCGCATGATCGAAGAAGCCCTTGTCGTACGTGACTTCGAGCGACAATGTCTCACCCGGGAAGAACGTCAGGTTCAGCGGATAGTGCGGACGCTCCTCCATCGCGATGCTGTCGACCGTCAGGGCACCGCGGCCCTGGGCGGCCGATCCGATCTCGCCGGGATAGTTCTCGAAAACGACGATGCTTTCGAACAGCGAGGTCCCCGACGCGATCTCACTCATGTTCTGCACATCGACCAGCGGCGTGTACTGATACTCGAACAGCTCGCTTTGGCGCTTCTGGACGTCGCCCAGCCAGCGGCCGCCCGGCTCGTCGGCCGGAATGCTCAGGCGCAGCGGCAAGGTATTGATGAAGCACCCTATCCGGTTCTCGCTGTCCTCCAGTTCGGCCGGCCGCACCGAAATCGTGACGCCGAATGCGACGTCGCTCTGTGCGCTGTAGCGGTGCAGCAGCAGGGCCCAGGTTCCCTGCACCAGGGTGTTGACGGTGACCTGGTGCCGGCGCGCATACCCTTCCAGCTCCGCATAGCCGATCCCGAAGGCATGCCTGAACTGGGCGTGGCGGTCGCCGACCAGTGTCAGGCTGGAGGCCACCCGCTCGACCCCGATCTTCGTCGGCGCGTCGAATCCCTCCAGCTGCTTGCGCCAGTATGCTTGCGCGCCCTGCATGTCCTGCGCCTCCAGCCATGCGATGTATTCGCGATAAGGCTTTGCCGGCTCGATTGCCAGCGGCTGCTGCCGGGTCAGCGCATCGTAAGCCGCAAACACCTCGCCCAGCAGGAGCGGCATCGACCAGCCGTCGAGGATGATGTGATGATGGGTCCACAGCAGGTAGTGTTCTTCCTCCGCCGTGCGGACCAGCGAGAGCCGCATCAGCGGCGCGCGCATCACGTCGAAGCCGCGTTCGCGGTCCGACTGTGCCAGTGCAAGCAGGCGTTCGGTGCGCGCACCGGCGTCCATGTCGCTCCAGTCGTGGCTTTCGAACGGCACCGCCACCTGGCGCATGACCACCTGAAGCGGAGCTGCCAGGTAATCGCCGACAAAGCCGGTCCGCAGCACGTCGTGGCGGTCGACGACATGCTGCCACGCCGAGCGGAAGGCCGCGCTGTCGAGGCGGCCGCAGAACCGCCAGCTGAGGGTGGTCACGTACAGCGGAGCGTGCGGCGTGTACTGGCAGTGGAACAGGATCCCTTGCTGGAGCGGCGACAGCGGGTACAGGTCCTGTACTGCCTTGGCGCCGCCCAGCGTGGTCACGATGCCGTCCAGGCTCGCCTGGCCGATATCGGCCAGCGGGAAATCCGACGGCGTGTAGCCGCCTTCGCTGGTGCGGCAATGCGCGATCAGCTCCTGCAGGCGCGAGACGAAGCCGTGCGCAAGCCGTTCGACGGTCGCATCGCCATGCAGCGCGCCGCTATAGGTCCACTGCGCCTGCAGGCGGCCGTGGATGATGCTCGCCTCGATCTCGATGACGTGACGGCGGCAACCGTCGGCGCCGCGACGTGGGCCGCCGTCCTCGCTCGCCAGTGCGAACAGCTGGCCGCCCGCAACGACATCGTTGAGCTGGCCCAGGTAATTGAAACTGACCTGCGGCTCGGGCAAGCTGCGCATCGCATCGGGTCCGCCAAGATAGCGCAGGACGCCGTAGCTGATTCCGCGGCTGGGGACAGCCCGCAGCTGTTCCTTGACTGCCTTGAGCGCCTCCGCGGGCGTGCGCGCGCTTTCAACGTCCAGCAGGACCGGGAACATGGTCGTGAACCAGCCAACTGTTCGCGTCAGGTCGACGTTGTCGAACAGGTCTTCGCGTCCGTGGCTTTCCATGTCCAGCGCCAGGCAGCCGGACCCGGTCCAGTCGCCAAATGCGCCGGCCACGGCGGCCAGCAGCGCATCGTTGATCTGGGTGTGGTACACGCCGGGCACATCGCGCAGCAGGGACTCGGTCGTTTCGGCGTCGAGCGCCACGTGGAACGTTCTTGCGGAAGATGCGCTGTTGCTGCCGCCGGCGTGGTCGACCGGCAGCGGCGCGCACTTCGGCCAAGGCAGCCCAAGCCAGTATGCTGCCTCGTTCCGCGCCGCCGACGCGGCGTATCCCTCCAGGTGCCGGGCCCAGGACTTGAACGACGTCGTCTTCGGCGGCAGATGAACGGCATCGCCGCGCGTCAGCTGGCCGTATGCGGCCTGCAAATCTTCGAGCAGCGGGCCCCACGATACGATATCGACCGCAAGATGGTGGATCACCAGGTGCAGGCGCTGTCCGCGCACAGCGCCAAGCTCGAACAGCGCCGCGCGCATCAACGGCCCGGCACCGATGTCGAGGCTTGTCTGCAGGCGCAGCAGCTCCGATTGCAGCGCCCTCTGCTGGCGTTCACCCTCGAGCGCCGACAGGTCGAGGTGCTCCACCCGGACGAAGCCGTCGGCGCTGCTTTCCTGGCGCCAGCCGTCGACAGTGCGCTCAAAACGCAGGCGCAATGCGTCGTGGTGAGCCACGACCGCGTTGATCGCCTTCTCCATCAGCGTCGCCGACACGGCTTCGCGGCACTCGAGCAGGAAGGATTGGTTGAAGTGATGGTGCCGTTCGCGCTCCGACTCGAGGAACCAGCGCTGGATCGGCGTCAACGTCACTTCGCCCTCGACCGCGCCCTGGTCGCTCGTCACGGTGCCGAGCATGGTTGCCACTGCGGCCACGCCGGCCACGGTCTGGTGATCGAAGATCTGGCGCACGCTGATCCTCAGGCCGGCCGCCGCGGCACGCGCGACGATCTTGATCGACTGGATCGAATCGCCGCCGAGCTCGAAGAAGTTGTCGTCCGCCCCGACCCGCTCGATCTTGAGCACGTCGCTCCAGATCGCCGCGAGCGCCTGCTCCTGCGCACTGCGCGGAGCTGCATAAGTGAGCCCGTCCGGCCGCCCTTCCGGCGCCGGCAGCGCCTTGTGGTCGATCTTGCCGTTCGGTGTCAGCGGTAGCGTATCGAGCATCACAAACGCGGAGGGCACCATGTAGTCCGGCAGCATCCGGCGCAGGTGGTCGCGCAGTTGCATGGCGTCGGTGTCGCCCACCACATAGCCGACCAGCCGCTTGCCGCCGGCGCCGTCGTCGAGCGCCACCACGGTTGCCTGCTCAACGGCCGCATGCACGCGCAGCGCCGCCTCGACCTCGCCCGGCTCGATCCGGAAGCCGCGGATCTTGACCTGGTGGTCGATCCGGCCGACATACTCGATAGCCCCATGCGCCGACTGGCGCACCAGGTCGCCGGTGCGGTACAGGCGGCTGCCGGCCGCGCCGAACGGATTGGCGACGAAGCGATCGGCGCTCATGCCGCCGCGGCCAAGGTAGCCGTGCGCCAGCCCTTCTCCGCCCAGATACAGTTCGCCGACGACGCCTAATGGCGCCGGCTCCATCGCCGCGTCCAGTACATAGCAGGTGCCGTTGGCGAGCGATCTTCCGATCGGCACCGTCAACGCCTGGTCCGCCACTTCCGTCACCTCGTGCCAGCAGCTGAACGTCGTCACCTCGGTCGGGCCATAGACGTGCAGCAGCCGCCGCGGCGGCCGGTCGGCCAGTACGGAGCGGACGATGCCGGCGTCGACTGCCTCGCCGCCGAACAGCAGCTCGCGCAAGCTGCCGAACGCCCCGGGCGCGTCTTGCGCGACGCGGTTGAACAGCGCCGTCGTCACGAATGCCGTCGTCACCGACTGCGCGCGCAGGGCGGCCGCGAAGTCCTGCGGCGACAGCGCGGTGTCGCGGTCGATCACCACCACGGCGGCGCCGTTGACCAATGCGCCCCAGATTTCGAAGGTAGTCGCGTCGAATGCCGGGCTGGCCAGGTGGGCGACGCGGTCGCCGGCGGCCAGGCGGACATAATCGCTGCCCACCACCAGCCGCGTCACGGCGCGGTGCGGCACCACCGCTCCTTTCGGCGTTCCGGTCGAGCCGGAGGTGTAGATAATATATGCGCTCGCCTCGCCATCGACGGCGACGGCCTTGGCCACGCCGGCCAAAGCCGCATCGGCGTCCAGCATCGACAGGCCGGGCACCGCCGCGCCGCCCGGCGCGAGCACCGCCATCCTGGCGCCGGCGTCGGCGGCCATGAATTCCAGCCGCTCGGCCGGGTAGTTCGGATCGAGCGGCAGGTAGGCGGCGCCCGCCTTCAGGATACCCAGCATTCCGGCCACCATCGCTGCCGAACGCCGGCCGGACAGGCCGACCGCTTCGCCAACCCGCAGCCCGAGTGCCTGCAGACCTGCGGCGATGCGGCCGCTCCACGCGTCCATTTCGGCGTAGCTGACGGTGCGCTCGCCGTCGATCACCGCCGCCGCATCGGGCCGAAGCGCGGCCTGTTCGGCGAACAGCGCATGCAGGCTGCGTTCTCCCGGGAAGGCCGACTCGGTGCGGTTCCATTCGACCAGCAGCTGTTCGCGCTCGGCGGCGCCGAGCATCGGCAGCGCGCCGATGCGGCAATCCGGATCGGCCACGATGGCGGCCAGCAGGGTCTCGAAATGCCCGGCCATGCGCTCGATGGTGGCGCGTTCGAACAGGTCGCTCGCATACTCGAGCGTCCCTTCCAGACCGTCTGCCGTTTCCACCATCTGCAGGTAGAGGTCGAATTTGGCGGTCGTGTGGGTGCCCAGCACGGGCGCCAGGCGCAGTCCTTCCAGGTCGAGCAGCTGCTGCGGCACGTTCTGCAGGGCGAAGGCGACCTGGAATACCGGCTGGCGGTTGAGGTTGCGCACCGGGTGCAGTTCGTGCACCAGCTTCTCGAACGGCAGGTCCTGGTGGGCATACGCGCCGAGCGCGGTTTCCTTGACCCGCGCCAGCATGCCGCGCCAGCTCGGGTCGCCCGACAAGCGCGTGCGGTATGCGAGCATGTTGACGAAGAAGCCGATCAGGCCCTCGGTCTGGCGCGCGGTGCGGCCGGCGATCGGCGAACCGACCACCACGTCGTCCTGGCCGCTCCAGCGCGACAGCAGCAGCTGGAATGCGGCCAGCAGCACCATGAACGGGGTGGCGCCTTCGCCGCGGGCGAGCGCCGCCACATCGTTGGACAGTTGCGCCGCCAGCTTTACCGGCACGCGCTGGCCGCGGAAGCTCTGGACCGCCGGCCGCGGATGGTCGGTCGGCAGTTCCAGGGCCGCCGGCGCGCCTTCCAGCTGCGCCTTCCAGTAGGCCAGCTGGCGTACCAGCACTTCTCCCTGCAGCCAGTCGCGCTGCCACAGCGCGTAGTCGGCGTACTGGATCGGCAGCTCGGCCAGCGGCGAGGCGCGGCCGGTCAGGTACGAATCGTACAAGGCCTGCAGTTCGCGCGTCACCACAACCCGCAGCGACCAGCCGTCCGAGATGATGTGATGCATCGTCACGACCAGCACGTGCGCCTGCGGATCGAGGCAGAGCAGCGTGGCCCGCAACAGCGGTCCGCGGGCGAGATCGAACGGGCGCTGCACTTCTTCCTGCAGCCGCCGCGCGACCTCCGCCTCGCGCTGATCTTCCGGCATTGCGGACAGATCGGCCATCATCAGCAGGAACGGCCGCGCCGGACCGACCACCTGGACGCCTTCGCCGTCGACTGTGTCGAAATGCGTGCGCAAGGTTTCGTGGCGGCGGGTCATTTCGGTGAAGCTGCGTTCGAGCGCGCCAATTTCGAGCGCGCCTTCGAGGCGGAACGACAGCGACTCGTGGTAGCTGGATCCAAGGTGTTCCAGCTGTTCCAGGAACCACAGCCGTTCCTGCGAAAACGACAGCGGCACGCGGTCGTCGCGCAACTGCGCCACCAGCGGCGGCAGCACCAGGTCCTGGTCTTCGCGCCGCATTCCTTCGATGCGCTGCGCGAGCGATTCGACCGTCGCCGCCTCGAACACGATCCGCAGCGGCAGCTCCACGCCGACGCTGTCGCGGATGCGGGTAGTTACGCGAGCCGCCATCAGCGAATGCCCGCCCAGCTCGAAGAAGTTGTCTTCGATGCCGACCTGCTCTACCTCGAGCACTTCGCTCCAGATCGCCGCCAGGGTTTGTTCCAGCGGCGTGCGCGGCGCGACATAACTGTCGCCGCCCCCACGCGCCTCCGGGGCCGGCAGCGCCTTGCGGTCGACTTTCCCGTTCGGCGACAGCGGCAGCGCGTCGAGCAGCACGAAGGCCGACGGCACCATATAGTCCGGCAGCCGTTGCTGCAGGTGCGCGCGCAGCTGGTCCGGCTGCACCGCCCCGACCACGTAGCCGACCAGCCGCTGGCCGCCGGCATGGTCGTCCAGCGCCGTCACTGCCGCCTGCGTGACCCCGGGATGGCTGGCCAGCGCGGATTCGATCTCGCCCAGTTCGATACGGAAGCCGCGTACCTTGACCTGGTGATCGCGCCGGCCCGCATACTCCAGCGTTCCGTCCTGCGTATAACGCGCCAGGTCGCCGGTGCGGTACAGCCGGCTGCCGGCCGCGCCGAATGGGTTGGCGACGAAGCGCTCGGCGCTCAGGCCGCCGCGTCCCAGGTAGCCGCGCGCCAGGCCGGCGCCGCCGATATGCAGCTCGCCGATGACGCCTCTCGGCGCCAAGCCCATCGAGGCGTCCAGCACATACGCCTGAACGTTGGCGATCGGGCGCCCGATCGGTACGATTCCCCGTTCGTCGCCTCGCGCCACCTGGCAGGTGGCGTCGGCCGCCACTTCGCTCGATCCGTACAGGTTGACGAAACGGCAGCCGGGCAAGGCCTGCGCCATCTGGCGCAGCAGGTCGCCTGACAGCGCCTCGCCGGACAGCGTCCATTGGCGCAGTTGCGCCAGCGAGGCGGCCGCGCCGGGCAGTTCGAGCATCGCCTGCGCCAGCGACGGTACCGTCACCAGGCGCGTCACCCGCTGCGCCTGCAGCAGCGCCGCGAGTTCCTGCGGGCTGCGCGCGGTGTCGTCGTCGGCCACCACCACCGTTTGGCCGTGTGCCAGCGGCCCAAGCAGTTCCTGTACGGCGTCGACGAAGCCGATCGAAGTCTTCTGGCAGAACACGTCGGTGTCCACGACTCCGGTGATCGCAGCTTCCGCCGCGATCCGGTTCACCATGCCGGCATGCGGCGCGGCTACCGCCTTCGGCCTTCCGCTCGAGCCGGAGGTGTAAATAATATAGGCCAGGTTGTCCGGAGCCAGCGTCACCACCGGCGCCGTTACGGGCTGCGCGGCGATGGCGGCATGGTCGGCGTCGATCAGCACCACCGCCTTGCCGTGCGCCGGCAAGCGGCCGGCGACACGTTCCTGCGTCAGCACCAGCTTCGCGCCGGCGTCGCCCAGCATGTACGCCAGCCGTTCGACCGGATAGTTCGGGTCGAGCGGCAGGTAGGCGCCGCCGGCCTTCAGGATTGCCAGCACCGCCACCGCCAGATCGGGCGAGCGTTCCAGCGACAGGCCGACCACATCGTCAGGACCCACGCCCAGCGCGCGCAGGTGGTGCGCCAGTCGGTTGCTGCGCTCATCGAGCTGTGCGTAGCTGAGCCGCCAGTCCCCTTGCAGCACCGCCACTGCGTCCGGGCAGCGCGCCGCCTGTTCGGCGAACAGCTCGTGCAGGCAGCGCTCGCGCGGATACTCGGCGGCGGTGGCGTTCCACGTCACCAGCAACTGCTCGCGTTCGGCGGCGCCAAGCATCGGCAGCGCGCTGATACGGCAGTCCGGATCGGCCGCGATGGCTTCGAGCAGGGTGCAGAAATGCCCCGCCATGCGCTCGATCGTGGCGCGGTCGAACAGATCGCTCGCATATTCGAGCGAACCTTGCAGCCCGGCGGGCGTTTCCACCAGCTCGAGGAACAGCTCGAATTTGGCGGAGGTCTGGCCGCCTGGCACCCCGCTTACCTCGAGGCGGTCGAGGCTGAGCGGCTGCTGCGGGACGTTCTGCAGTGCGAACATCGCCTGGAACACCGGATGGCGGCTCAGGTCGCGCAGCGGATGCAGTTCCTGCACCAGCTTCTCGAACGGCAGGTCCTGGTGGGCGTAAGCGCCCATCGCCGCTTCCCTGACTTGCGCCAGCAGCTCGCGGAAGCTTTGCTCGCTGCCGAAACGGGTGCGGAACACCAGCGTGTTGACGAACAGCCCGATCAGGCCCTCGGTCTGGCGCGCGGTGCGGCCGGCGATCGGCGAACCGACGACGACGTCGTCCTGGCCGCTCCAGCGCGACAGCAGCAGCTGGAAGGATGCGAGCAGCACCATGAACAGCGTCCCGCCCTCGCCGCGCGCCAATGCGGTCAGCGCACTTGCAAGCGGCGCCGGCACGGCCAGCGGATAGCGCTCGCCGCGGTAGCTCTGCACCGCCGGCCGCGGACGGTCGGTCGGCAGCGCCAACGCCGACGGCGCGCCGGTCAGCCTTCCCTTCCAGTAGGCCAGCTGGCGCTCCAGCACCTCGCCCCGCAGCCATTCGCGCTGCCACAGCGCATAGTCGGCATACTGCACCGGCAGCTCCGCCAGCGGCGAAGGCCGGCCGGCGAGATTGGCGCCATACAGCGCGTGCAGCTCGCGCGTCATCACGGCGCGCAGCGACCAGCCGTCGCAGATCGCGTGGTGCATGGTGACGGTGAGGACGTGGTCCTGCTCGCCCAGGCACAGCAACGCCGCGCGGAACAACGGGCCGCGCGCCAGGTTGAACGGCCGCTGCCGCTCCTCGAGCGCCAGCGTTTCCGCCTGCGCCTCGCGCTGACCTTCGGCGACCGCCCGCAGATCGAACAGCGCCAGCTGGAACGGCCGCGCAGGGCTGATCACCTGCACGCCCTGCCCATCGACGGTGGCGAAATGGGTGCGCAGCGTCTCATGCCGCCGGATCAGGTCGGTGAAGCTGCGCTCGAGGGCATCGACTTCGAGCGGTCCCTGCAAACGGAACGACAGTACTTCGTGATATGCATGGCCCAGTTCCTCGAGCTGCTCGAGGAACCACAGCCGCTCCTGCGAGAACGAGGTGGGAGAACTGTCGTCGCGCGGCTGCGCCACCATCGGCGGCAGCAGCAGGTCCTGCCCGCCGCGGCGGGCCTCCTCGATACGGTGGGCCAGCGACTCGACGGTGGCGGCCTCGAACACGATCCGCAGCGGCAGTTCCACCGCCACGCTGTCGCGGATGCGCGCGATCACCCGCGCCGCCATCAGCGAATGCCCGCCCAGCTCGAAGAAGTTGTCGTGGATGCCGACCTGCTCGACTTCGAGCACTTCGCGCCATATCGCCGCCAGCGTTTCTTCGAGCGGCGTGCGCGGCGCCAGGTAGCTGTCGGCGTCGAGCTTGGCATCCGGCGCCGGCAGCGCCTTGCGGTCGACTTTCCCGTTCGGCGACAGCGGCAGCGCGTCGAGCATCACGAACACGGACGGCACCATGTAGTCCGGCAGCCTTTGCTGCAAATGCGCTCGCAGCTGGTCCGGCTGCGCCGTCCCGACCACGTAACCGGCCAGCCGCTTGCCGCCGGCGTTGTCGTCCGTCGCCGCCACGACAGCCTGCGCCACCCCAGGGTGGCTGGCCAGCGCCGCCTCGATTTCGCCCAGCTCGATGCGGAAACCGCGCACCTTGACCTGGTGGTCGTGCCGGCCCGCATACTCGAGCGTGCCGTCGTGCGCGTAGCGCGCCAGGTCGCCGGTGCGGTACAGCCGGCTGCCCGCCTCGCCGAACGGATTGGCGACGAAACGCTCGGCGCTCAGGCCGCCGCGTCCCAGGTAACCGCGCGCCAGGCCGGCGCCGCCGATATGCAGCTCGCCGACGACGCCCACCGGCGCCAGGGCCATCGCCGCGTCCAGCACATACGCCTGCACGTTGGCGATCGGACGGCCGATCGGCACAGTTCCTCGTTCATCGCCACGCGCCACGTAGCAGGTAGCGTCGGCGGCCACTTCGCTCGATCCATACAGGTTGACGAAGCGGCACTCCGGCAAGGCGTGCGCCATCTGGCGCAGCAGGTCGCCGGACAGCGCTTCGCCGGACAGCGTCCACTGGCGCAGCTGCGCCAGCGCAGTCGCCGCGTCGGACAGTTCCAGCATCGCCTGCGCCAGCGACGGCACGGTCACCAGCCGCGTCACTCGCTGCGCCTGCAGCAGCGTCGCCAGTTCCTGCGGGCTGCGCGCGGTGTCGTCGTCAGCCACCACTACCATTTGTCCACGCACGAGTGGGCCCAGCAGCTCCTGTACCGCATCGACGAAACCGATCGAGGTCTTCTGGCAGAACACGTCGGTATCGATGACGCCGGCGATTGCCGCGTCGGCGGCGATCCGGTTTACCATGCCGGCATGCGGCGCCGCCACCGCCTTCGGCCGTCCGCTCGAGCCGGAGGTGTAAATAATATAGGCCAGGTTGTCCGGAGCCAGCGTCACCACCGGCGCCGTTACGGGCTGCGCGGCGATGGCGGCACGGTCGGCGTCGATCAGCACCACCGGCTTGCCGTGCGCCGGCAAGCGGCCGGCCACCCGTTCCTGGGTCAGCACCAGCGTCGCGCCGGCGTCGCCCAGCATGAATGCCAGCCGCTCGGCCGGATAACTCGGGTCGAGCGGCAGGTAGGCGCCGCCCGCCTTCAAAATGGCCAGCACCGCCACCGCCAGCTGCGGCGAACGCTCCAGCGACAGGCCGACCACGTCGTCGGCACCCACGCCCAGCGCGCGCAGGTGGTGCGCCAGCTGGTTGCTGCGCTCGTCGAGTTGCGCATAGCTGAGCCGCGCGTCGCCTTGCAGCACCGCCACCGCGTCCGGGCAGCGGTCGGCCTGCTCGGCGAACAGCTCGTGCAGGCAGCGTTCGCGCGGATAGTCGGCGGCGGTGGCGTTCCACTCCACCAGCAGCTGCTCGCGTTCAGCCGCGCCGAGCATCGGCAGCGCGCCGATACGGCAGTCCGGATCGGCCGCGATCGCCTCGAGCAGTGTGCCGAAATGGAGCACCATGCGCTCGATCGTGGCGCGGTCGAACAGGTCGCTCGCGTATTCGAGCGAACCTTGCAGCCCGTCCGGCGTCTCCACCAGCTCGAGGAACAGTTCGAACTTGGCCGCGGTCTGGCCGCCCAACAGCGGACGCAGCTCCAGCCCTTCGAGGCTCAACAGCTGCTGCGGGACGTTCTGCAGCGCGAACATCGCCTGGAACATCGGGTGCCGGCTCAGGTTGCGCACCGGGTGCAGCTCCTGCACCAGCTTTTCGAACGGCAGGTCCTGGTGCGCGTAGCCGCCCAGCGCCGTCTCCTTGATTTGCGCCAGCAGCTCGCGGAAGCTTGGATCGCCCGACATGCGGGCACGGAATACCAGCGTATTGACGAAGAAGCCGATCAGGCCCTCGGTCTGGCGCGCGGTGCGGCCGGCGATCGGCGAACCGACGACGACGTCGTCCTGGCCGCTCCAGCGCGACAGCAGCAGCTGGAACGATGCGAGCAGCACCATGAACAGCGTGCCGCCCTCGCCGCGCGCCAGCGCCGTCAGCGCATTGGCAAGCGGCGCCGGCACGGCCAGCGGAAAACGCTCGCCGCGGTAGCTCTGCACCGCCGGCCGCGGACGGTCGGTCGGCAGCTCCAATGCCGCCGGCGCGCCGGTCAGGTGGCCTTTCCAATAGGCCAGCTGGCGCTCCAGCACTTCGCCCTGCAGCCAGTCGCGCTGCCACAGCGCGTAGTCGGCATACTGCACCGGCAGCTCCGCCAGCGGCGAAGGCCGGCCCGCAGCACAGGCGCCGTACAGCGCCTGCAGCTCGCGCGTCATCACTGCGCGCAGCGACCAGCCGTCGCAGATCGCGTGATGCATGGTGACGGTAAGGACATGGTCCTGTTCGCCCACGCGCAGCAGCGCCGCGCGAACCAGAGGCCCGCGCGACAGGTCGAACGTCCCCTGCCGTTCTTGCTGCACCAGCGCTTCCACGTGCGCCTCGCGCTCGCCTTCGGCGACCGTGGCCAGGTCATGCAATTGCAGCCGGAATGGCCGCGCGGGATCGAGTACTTGCACACCCTGTCCGTCCACCGTCGCAAAATGCGTGCGCAGCGTTTCGTGCCGGCGCGCGAGTTCGGTGAAGCTGCGCTCGAGCGCGCCGACGTCGAGGGCGCCGATCAGCCGGAACGACAGCATCTCGTGATATGCATGGCCAAGTTCTTCGAGCTGCTCGAGGAACCACAGCCGCTCCTGCGAGAACGAAGTGGGCGAACTGTCGTCGCGCGGCTGTGCGACGAGCGGCGGCAGCACCAGGTCCTGGCCTTCGCGCCGGACCTGCTCGATCCGGTGCGCCAGCGATTCGACGGTTGCCGCCTCGAACACGATCCGCAGCGGCAGTTCCACGCCGACGCTGTCGCGGATGCGGGTGGTCACGCGGGCCGCCATCAGCGAATGCCCGCCCAATTCAAAGAAATTGTCTTCGATGCCGACTCGCTCGACCTCGAGCACTTCGCTCCAGATGGCCGCCAGTGTCTGCTCCAGCGGCGTGCGCGGGGCGACGTAGCTGTCGCCATCGAGCTTCGCCTCAGGCGCCGGCAGCGCCTTGCGGTCGACCTTCCCGTTCGGCGACAGCGGCAGCGCGTCGAGCTGCACGAATACGGACGGCACCATGTAGTCCGGCAGCCGTTGCTGCAGGTGGGTGCGCAACTGGCCCGGGTCGGCCGTTCCGACCACATAGCCGGCCAGCCGCCTGCCGCCCGCCAGGTCGTCGATCGCCGTCACCACTGCCTGCGTGACGCCCGGATGGCTGGCCAGCGCCGCCTCGATCTCGCCAAGCTCGATACGGAAGCCGCGCACCTTGACCTGGTGGTCGCGCCGGCCGGCGTATTCCAGCGTGCCGTCCGGCGTGTAGCGCGCCAGGTCGCCGGTGCGGTACAGCCGGCTGCCCGCTTCGCCGAACGGATTGGCGATGAAGCGCTCCGCGCTCAGGCCGCCGCGTCCCAGGTACCCGCGCGCCAGGCCCGCCCCGCCGATATGCAGTTCGCCGACGACGCCCACCGGCGCCAAGGCCATCGCCGCATCCAGCACATACGCCTGCACGTTGGCGATCGGGCGGCCGATCGGCACGGTACCGCGTTCGTCGCCGCGCGCCACGTAGCAGGTAGCGTCGGCCGCCACTTCGCTCGATCCATACAGGTTGACGAAGCGGCAGTCGGGCAAGGCCTGCGCCATCTGGCGCAGCAGCTCGCCGGACAGCGCTTCGCCGGAAAGCGTCCACTGGCGCAGCCGCGCCAGCGCAGTCGCCGCGTCGGGCAGTTCCAGCATCGCCTGTGCCAGCGACGGCACGGTCACCAGCCGCGTCACCCGCTGCGCCTGCAGCAGCGCCGCCAGATCCTGCGGGCTGCGCGCGGTGTCGTCGTCGGCCACCACCACCATTTGCCCACGCACGAGTGGGCCAAGCAGCTCCTGTACCGCATCGACGAAGCCGATCGAGGTCTTCTGGCAGAACACGTCGGTATCGATGACGCCGCCGATCGCCGCGTCGGCCGCGATCCGGTTCACCATGCCGGCATGCGGCGCCGCCACCGCCTTCGGTCTTCCGCTCGAGCCGGAGGTGTAGATAACATAAGCCAGGTTGTCCGCGGCGACCGTCACCTGGGGCGCGCTTGCCGGCTGCGCCGCGATTGCCGCGCGGTCGGCGTCGATCAGCACCACCGCCTTGCCGTGTGCCGGCAAGCGGCCGGCGACGCTTTCCTGCGTCAGCACCAGCCTGGCGCCGGCGTCGCCCAGCATGTACGCCAGCCGCTCGGCCGGATAACTCGGATCGAGCGGCAGGTAGGCGCCGCCCGCCTTCAGGATGCCTAGCACCGCCACCGCCAGCTCGGGCGAACGTTCCAGCGACAGGCCGACGACGTCGTCCGGCCCCACGCCGAGCTTGCGCAGGTGGTGCGCCAGCTGATTGCTGCGCTGGTCGAGCTGCGCGTAGCTGAGCCGCGCGGCGTCCTGCAGCACCGCCACCGCGTCCGGGCAGCGGGCCGCCTGTTCGGCGAACAGCTCGTGCAGGCAGCGCTCGCGCGGATACTCGGCGGCGGTGGCGTTCCACTCCACCAGCAGCTGCTCGCGTTCTTCCGGGTCGAGCATCGCCAGTGCGCCGATGAGGCAATCCGGGTCGGCCACGATGGCGCCGAGCAGCGTGCCGAAATGGCGCACCATGCGTTCGATCGTGCCGCGGTCGAACAGGTCGCTCGCATACTCGACCGATCCGCGCAGTCCGTCCGGGGTCTCGACCAGTTCCATGAACAGGTCGAATTTGGCGGCAGCCTGCCCGCCGGGCATCCGGCTTACCTCGATCCCATCCAGGTCCAGCGGATGGTGAGGCACGTTCTGCAGCGCGAACATCGCCTGGAATACCGGATGCCGGCTAAGGTCGCGCACCGGTTGCAGTTCCTGCACCAGCTTTTCGAACGGCAGGTCCTGGTGGGCATAGCCATCCAGCGCGGTGTCCTTCACCCGCGCCAGCAGTTCACGGAAGCTCGGTTCACCCGACAGGCGAGTCCTGAACACCAGTGTGTTGACGAAGAAGCCGATCAGGCCTTCGGTCTGGCGCTCGGTGCGGCCGGCAATCGGCGAGCCGACCACGACGTCGTCCTGGCCGCTCCAGCGCGACAGCAGCAACTGGAAGGCCGCGAGCAGGACCATGAACGGTGTCGCGCCTTCCTGCCGGGCCAGTGCGGCGATCGCCGCGGCCACGGGTTCCGGGTAGGACAAGGGCAGCCAGCCGCCGTTGTAGCTCGGCACAGCCGGCCGTGGCCGATCGGCCGGCAGCTCCAGTGCCGCCGGCGCCCCGGCCAATTGACCCTGCCAATAGGCGAGCTGGCGATCGAGCGCGGCGCCTTGCAGCCATCCGCGTTGCCATTGCGCGTAGTCGGCGTACTGCACCGGCAGCGGCGCCAGCGGCGAGCCGCGCCCCGCAAGCTGTGCACGATACAGCGCGCCCAGTTCGTCGAGCAGGACCCCCATCGACCAGCCGTCCGACACGATATGGTGCATCGTCACCACGAGGACATGGCGCCGCTCGGACAGGCACAACAGCGCCACCCGGAACAGCGGCCCGCGCCCGAGGTTAAACGGGCGCCACATCTCGGCGCGCAGCGCGCGCTGCAGTTCCTCCTCCTGTTCGACGGCCCCGGACAGGTCGCTGAACGACAGCCGGAATGGGCTCGCCACATCGATGACCTGCACGTTCTCGCCATTCACCGTCGCGAAATGGGTGCGCAGGCTCTCATGGCGCGCCACCAGTGCGACAAAACTGTGCTCGAGCGCCGTCACGTCCACCATTCCGTCCAGGTAGAACGCCGACGGCACGTGGTACGCCGACCCCAGTTCTTCGAGCTGTTCGAGGAACCAGAGGCGTTCCTGCGCAAACGAGGTCGCCACGCGTTCGCCGCGCGGTTGCGCCAGCAGTGGCGGCAGCACCAGGCCCTGACCTTCGCGGCGCAGCGCCTCCACGCGGTGCGACAGCGCCTCGACAGTTGGCGCTTCGAAGATCACGCGCAACGGCAGTTCGACCGCCAGCCGCACGCGCATGCGCGCCACTACCTGCGTCGCTACCAGCGAATGGCCGCCCAGTGCAAAGAAATTGTCGCGGATGCCGACCCGCTCGATCCTGAGCACCTCGCCCAAGATCGCCGCCACGGTCGCTTCCACCGGCGTACGCGGCGCCGCGTAATCGCCATTTTCGTCGCGCGCCTCCGGCAGCGGCAGCGCCTTGCGGTCGATCTTGCCGTTCGGGGTCAACGGCATCTGCTCGAGGACCATCAAGTGAGCAGGCACCATGTAAGCGGGCAGCAGCCGCTGAAGGTGCTCGCGCAACGCGACCGGCTCTGCGGCGCCGACAACGTAGCCTGAAAGCCGCTTGCCGCCGGCGCCGTCATCCTGCGCCACCACGATGGCCTCCGCCACGCCGGCGTGCGCGCGCAGCGCTGCTTCGACTTCTCCCGGCTCGATCCGGAAGCCGCGGATCTTGACCTGGTGGTCGATCCGGCCGACGTATTCGATCGCCCCTTGCGCCGTCTGGCGCACCAGGTCGCCGGTGCGGTACAGGCGGCTGCCCGCCGCGCCGAACGGGTTGGCGAGGAAGCGATCCGCGCTCATGCCGCCGCGCCCGAGGTAGCCGTGCGCCAGGCCAGCGCCGCCCAGATACAGCTCGCCGATGACGCCCAGCGGCGCCGGCTCCATCGCAGCATCGAGCACGTAGCAGGTGCCGTTGGCGAGCGAGCGCCCGATCGGCACCGTCAGCGCCTGGTCCGCCACCCCGGTCACCTCCTGCCAGCAGCTGAAGGTCGTCACTTCGGTCGGGCCATAGACGTGCAGCAGCCGCTGTGGCGGCCGGTCGGCCAGCAGCGCGCGGACGATGCCGGCATCGGCTGCCTCGCCGCCGAACAGCAGTTCGCGCAAGCCGCCGAACGCCCCAGGCGCATCCTGCGCTACGCGGTTGAACAGCGCGGTGGTCACGAACGCGGTGGTGACCGACTGCGCGCTCAGGGCCGCCGCAAAGTCCTGCGGCGACAGCACCGTATCGCGGTCGATCACCACCACGGTGGCGCCGTTGACGAGCGCACCCCAGATCTCGAAGGTGGTGGCGTCGAATGCGGGACTGGCCAGATGCGCGACGCGGTCGCCGGCGGCCAGGCGGACATAATCGCTGCCCACCACCAGCCGCGTTACCGCGCGGTGCGGCACCACTGCCCCCTTCGGCGTGCCGGTGGAGCCCGACGTGTAGATAATATAGGCGCTTGCCTCGCCATCGACCGCGACGGCCGTAGCTTCGCCGGCCGGCGCCGCGTCGGTATCCAGCATCGACAGGCCTGGTAGCGCCGCGCCGCCCGGAGCGAGCACCGCCATCCTGGCGCCGGCGTCGGCCGCCATGAAGGCGAGGCGCTCGGCCGGATAGGCCGGATCGAGCGGCAGGTAGGCGCCGCCCGCCTTCAGGATGCCCAGCATCCCGGCCACCATCGCCGCCGAACGCTGGCCCGACAGGCCGACCGCTTCACCAGCCCGCAGGCCGAGTGCCTGCAGGCCCGTGGCGATGCGACCGCTCCAGGCATCGAGCTCGGCGTAGCTGACCGTGCGGCCGCCGTCGATCACCGCGGCCGCATCGGGGCGCAGCGCGGCCTGTTCGGCGAACAGTGCGTGCAGGCTGCGTTCGCCGGGGAAGGCTGCCTCGGTGCGGTTCCATCCGACCAGCAGCTGCTCGCGCTCGGCGGCGCCCAGCATCGGCAGCGCGCCGATGCGGCACTCCGGATCGGCCATGATGGCGGCCAGCAGGGTCTCGAAATGCCCGGCCATGCGCTCGATGGTGGCGCGCTCGAACAGGTCGCTCGCATACTCCCACGAGGCTTCGATTCCATCGGGCGACTCCACCATCTGCAGGAACAGATCGAATTTTGCCGTGGTCTGCTCGCCATACACGGGCGACAGCTCCAGCCCTTGCAGGCCAAGGAGTTGTTGCGGCACGTTCTGCAGCGCGAACGCCACCTGGAATACGGGCTGCCGGCTAAGGTTGCGCACCGGCTGAAGCTCCTGCACCAGCTTCTCGAACGGCAGGTCCTGGTGTGCGTAAGCGCCGAGCGCGGTTTCCTTGACCCGCGCCAGCAAGCCGCGGAAGCTCGGATCGTCCGACATCCGCGTGCGGTAGGCGAGCATATTGACGAAGAAGCCGATCAGGCCTTCGGTCTGGCGCGCGGTACGGCCGGCGATCGGCGAACCGACCACCACGTCGTCCTGTCCGCTCCAGCGCGACAGCAACAGCTGGAATGCCGCCAGCAGCACCATGAACGGCGTCGCCCCTTCGTTGCGGGCGAACGACGCTACCGTGTCCGATAACATCCGCGGCAGCCGCGTGACGAGCCGCCGGCCGCGGAAGCTCTGCTCCGCCGGCCGCTGCCAGTCGAGGGGCAGGTCGAGCGTCGCCGGCGCCTGCGCCAGCTGGTTCTTCCAATATGCCAGCTGACGCTCCAGCACCTCGCCCTGCAGCCAGTCGCGCTGCCAGAGTGCATAGTCCGCGTACTGGACCGGCAGTTCGGCCAGCGGCGAAGGCCGGCCGGCGACACAGGCGCCGTACAGGGCTTGCAGTTCGCGCGTCAGGACTGCCCGCAACGACCAGCCGTCCGAGATAATATGGTGCATCGTCATGACCAGCACGCTGGACTGCGCGTCGAGACCGAACAGCGTGGCGCGGAACAGCGGGCCGCGCTCGAGGTCGAACGACCGCTGCATCTCCGCATGTACCTGCCGCGCGACCTCGACGTCGCGCTGCGCTTCGGGCAGTGCGGACAGATCGACCGTGGTCAGGCGGAACGGGCGCGCCGGCCCGGCCACCTGGACAGCGTCGCCATCGACGTGCTCGAAGTGAGTCCTCAGCGTTTCGTGACGCCGCGTCATTTCGGTGAAGCTGCGTTCCAGTGCCGCCACCTCCACCTGGCCATCGATCTGGAACGCAAGCGACTCGTGATAGGTGGCGCCCAGCTGCTCGAGCTGTTCGAGGAACCACAGCCGTTCCTGGGAAAACGACAGCGGCGCGCGGTCGTCGCGGGGCTGAGGCACCAGCGGCTTGAGCGCCAGGTCCTGGCCGTCGTGCCGCATCCCTTCTATTCGCTGCGCCAGCGTCTCGACCGTCGCCGCCTCAAACACGATCCGCAGCGGCAGCTCCACCGCCAGGCTGTCGCGGATCCGCGCGATGACCCGCGCAGCCATCAGCGAATGCCCTCCCAGCTCGAAGAAATTGTCGCGAATGCCGACCTGTTCGACCTCGAGCACCTCGCTCCAGATGGCCGCCAGGGTTTCTTCCAGCGGCGTGCGCGGCGAAACGTGGCTGTCGCCATCGAGCTTCGCTTCCGGCGCCGGCAGCGCCTTGCGGTCGACCTTCCCGTTCGGCGACAGCGGCATCGCGTCGAGCAGCACGAACGCCGACGGCACCATGTAGTCCGGCAGCCGCTGCTGCAGATGGATGCGCAACTGATCCGGTTGCGCCGTGCCGACCACATAGCCGACCAGCCGCTTGCCGCCGGCGTTGTCGCCGGTCGCCGTCACCACCGCCTGCGTCACCCCCGGGTGGCTGGCCAGCGCCGTTTCGATCTCGCCCAGTTCGACGCGGAAGCCGCGTACCTTGACCTGGTGGTCGCGCCGCCCGGCGTACTCCAGCGTGCCGTCCTGCGCGTAACGCGCCAGGTCGCCGGTGCGGTACAGCCGGCTGCCCGCCGCGCCGAACGGATTGGCGACGAAACGCTCGGCGCTCAGGCCGCCGCGTCCCAGGTAACCGCGCGCCAGGCCGGCGCCGCCGATATGCAGCTCGCCGACGACGCCCACCGGCGCCAGGGCCATCGCCGCGTCCAGCACATACGCCTGCACGTTGGCGATCGGACGGCCGATCGGCACAGTTCCTCGTTCATCGCCACGCGCCACGTAGCAGGTAGCGTCGGCGGCCACTTCGCTCGATCCATACAGGTTGACGAAGCGGCACTCCGGCAAGGCGTGCGCCATCTGGCGCAGCAGGTCGCCGGACAGCGCTTCGCCGGACAGCGTCCACTGGCGCAGCCGGGCCAGCGTGGTCGCCGCGGCGGGCAGTTCGATCATCGCCTGCGCCAGAGACGGCACCGTCACCAGCCGCGTCACGCGCTGCGCATGCAGCAGCGCGGCCAGCTCTTGCGGACTGCGCGCGGTGTCGTCGTCCGCCACCACCAATGTTCGGCCACGCGCCAGTGGTCCCAGCAGCTCCTGCACCGCGTCGACGAACCCGATCGAGGTCTTCTGGCAGAATATGTCGCCATCCGCGGCCCCGGCGATTGCCGCGTCGGCCGCGATCCGGTTCACCATGCCGGCATGCGGCGCCGCCACCGCCTTCGGCTGTCCGCTGGAGCCGGAGGTATAGATCACGTAGGCCAGGTTGTCCGGTGCGAGCGTGACGGCCGGCGCGGTTGACGGCTGCGCGCAGATCGCGGCACGGTCGGCATCGATCAGCACCATCGGCTTGCCGTGCGCCGGCAGGCGGCCGGCGACGCTTTCCTGCGTCAGCACCAGCGTCGCGCCGGAGTCGCCCAGCATGTATGCGAGCCGTTCGGCCGGGTAGTTCGGGTCGAGCGGCAGGTAGGCGCCGCCCGCCTTCAGGATCGCCAGCACCGCCACCGCCAACTGCGGCGAGCGTTCCAGCGCCAGGCCGACGACGTGGTCCGGCCCCACGCCAAGGCCGCGCAGGTGGTGCGCCAGCTGATTGCTGCGCTGGTCGAGCTGGGCGTAGCTGAGCCACGACTCGCCTTGCAGCACCGCCACCGCGTCCGGGCAGCGCGCCGCCTGCTCGGCGAACAGCTCGTGCAGGCAGCGCTCGCGCGGATACTCGGCGCCAGTGGCGTTCCATGCCATCAGCAGCTGCTCGCGCTCGGCCGACGGCATGAGGGAGATCTGGCCAAGCGGCTGATCCCAGTCGCTTGCGAGGTGCTCGAGAAAAGCCAGCAGGCAGCCGGCAAGGCGATCGGCTGCGCCCTGGCCGAAGTGGGCGGCGCCGAACACCAGCTCCACCAGTACCGGCCCCGTTTCCTCGAACTCGCGAACGTAGATTTGCAGCGGGGTGCGCTGGTGCCTGTTGAGCAGGACCTTCGACGTGACGGCCGCGCTGCCCAGGAACAGGCCGGCGTAATCCTGCCGCATGTACGAGTACGTGATATCGAACAGCTGGTCGCGCTCGGATCCCAGCAATCCCAAAGCGCGGTTCAGCGCCGACAGCGGCAGATGACGATGGCGGTAGACGCGCCGGAACTCCCGGCTGATTTCGCGCACCGCGTCGTCGAAGCAGCGGTCGACTCCACCCTGGATGCGGACCGGGACGATATTGGTAAAGACGCCGACTGTGTCCAGCGCCGCTTGCGAATCCCGGTTCAGCATCGGCACGCCGAAGGCGATGTCGTCGACACCCTGGAGGCGGGCGAAGAACGCATACACCGCCGTCATCAGCGCCCATGGCGCCCTGGCGCCCGATCTTTTTGCGCGCGACTCGAACTGATCGAACAGGCTGCGCCGCAGCTCGATACCGACGTTGGTCGCCGGTGCCCCGCGCGCCGGCCCTTCCCCCCCCGCATTCCTGGAAAACAGCGCCGGCGGCAGCTCGGCAAAGCGCTCGGTCCAGAAAGCCAGCTGGCGCTCCCTGGCCTCATCGGCGGCGTCGGCGCAGGCAAAGGCGAGGTAGGCAGGATAGTCATGGCGCACCGGCCGGCCGTTTTGCATCGCGTTATAGATTTCGGCAATCCGCTTGATGACGACCGAGACGCTCCAGCCGTCGGCGATGACATGGTGGAAATTAAAGAAGAGTATTGCCGTGTCCGGCTGTGCGCTCAGGCGGATCAGCGTGAACCGAAACAAGATCGTATCGAGTAGCGTGAAATGGCGCTGATAATCGACTTCCATCCACGCCATTGCGGCGGACTCGTCCTCGAACTCACGTTCGTCGATCGGCGCCTGCACCGACTGCAGGATTTGCTGGACCGGAGTGCCATGGTCGTCGCGCAGGACCGTGCGCAAGGAGTCGGTGCTGGCAATCGCGCCGTGGATCGCCCGGATCAGCAGGTCGCGATCGAAATCGCCGTCAATCCGGTAAAACGCCGCGAAGTTATTGAGTGGAACATCCGGAAATACCGTCTGTTCAAAGAAGAGTTCTGCCTGCACATCAGAAAGCTGCGACTTCGTCATGCTACCTCCAGCAAAGGTACACCGATCGAATTTCTATGCCACTCGCTTAAAATCGAACATGCGCAAGAGTCCAGCGCATGCGCGATTAGCGCTGCGGCCTACGAATTATGCAATTCAGATATGTCACATTGCAGACATAGTCAGGGTGCTTGGGTAATAACTATCGACCTCGACGTGCAATATGGTATTGGCAATATACAGAAGAAATATAAAGGTTGCAGCTAATTATTTTTCATTTTTCAAAAAACGGTAACTGTAATATTTACTGTGCATAAAATCAGAAATTTAATTGCCGGATTTATGCGTTTAAGCCCGCCCGATCCACGCTTTTCTCCTGGGGCGCCGCCTGGTGCCTCACCCCGCGCCTATTGAGGGAACCACCTTCCAGGGATGCGGTTCGGGAATGCATGGTGTCGCGTCGAACCTATTAAAACCGCTAGGTTTTCCCTGCTGTTCAATGCAGATATGATCGGCCTTCCTGCGTTGGATTGTTTCTCTTCCGACATTAACCCGTCGCGCCCGGCTATCGCCCGCGCGCTTATATTGCAGCGCATTTATTCAATATGAATTTGTTGGAGCCGGCTATCCCGTTTTTTGTGGCGCGGATTTTTCAATTACCGCAAAGACGAGAAATACTAAGACCGTGCCGTTTGAAGATGAGGGAGTCAATACGGTCAGCATCGCCGAATTGCGGCGGCTGGCATGCCTGAACTAAAAAGTGAAACCGATCGATCTCGGCGATACAATCCAGGGCGACGTCGGCATTCTTGAGGTCGAACGTCACGCCACCCTTTTTTTGTCGGCCCGATGCTGCTGTTTTACTGGTGAACGAATTTGGGATCGCGCTTCTCTACGAAAGCGGTCATGCCCTCTTTCCGGTCGTCGGTCGCAAACGTCGCGTGGAACGTCCGGCGCTCGAACAAGACGCCTTCAAGCAAGGTGGTTTCATAGGCGCGATTGACGGCTTCCTTGGCTGCAATGGCGATCGGCAGCGACATCCCGGCAATCACGGTTGCGGCATCCAATGCCTCTTCGTCGAGTTTTTCGGCGGGTACAATTCTCGAGACCAGCCCGGCGCGTTCCGCTTCCTGCGCGTCCATGATTCGACCGGTGAGGATCATGTCCATCGCCTTGGATTTGGATACTGCCCGCGGCAGCCGCTGCGAGCCGCCGGCGCCGGGAATCGTGCCGATCTTGATTTCGGGCTGGCCGAACTTGGCGTTGTCCGCCGCGATGATGAAGTCGCACATCATCGCCACCTCGCAGCCGCCGCCCAATGCATAACCTGCCACCGCCGCGATCACTGGCTTGCGCACTTGCAGGATGGTTTCCCAGTTCCGGGTGATGAGACCATTCTTCGTGACGTCGTTGTAGGTCAGTTTCTGCATCGCAGAAATATCGGCGCCGGCCGCAAACGCGCGCGCAGTGCCGGTCAGGATGATGCAGCCGATGTCGTCGTTTTTCTCGAACTCGATCAGGGCGGCGCCCAACGCGTCCATCAACGCGTCGTTGATCGCATTCAGTTGAGCCGGCCGATTCAGCCGGATGATGCCGACACGCCCTTCGATGCGGGTAATTACAAGACTATCGGACATGGTGTGGTCGCTCCTAATAAGTGAACATTCAGTGTGTTTTCAGCGCGCGGCGCATTATCTTTCCGGTCGCCGTCATTGGCAGCGAATCGACGAATTCGATTTCGCGGGGATACTCATGCGCGGCAAGATGGTCGCGCACAAATTTCTGGATATCTTTGATCAGCTCGGGCGACGACGCCTGCCCTTCCTTCAAAACGATGAAGGCCTTGACGTTTTCGGTCCTGATTTCGTCCTTGACGCCAATCACCGCCGCCAATTGGACTGCGGGGTGGCGCATCAGGCATTCTTCGATAGGCCCCGGCCCGATACGATAGCCGGCGCTCGTGATGACGTCGTCGTCGCGACCAAGATAAGTGATGTAGCCTTCCGCATCCATCGACCCCAGGTCGCCGGAGAGCAGGAACTCACCGGCGAATTTCTCCTGCGTGGCCTCCGGGTTTTGCCAGTATCCCAGAAACATGACAGGGTCTGCGCGCCTGGCGGCGATACTGCCGGTCGTACCCCGGGCAAGCACGCTGCCGGCATTGTCGACAATCTGGATGTCGTGCCCCGGCACCGCCCTGCCGATGGTGCCGATTTTTGTCGGATACAGCAGCGACGATGACGAGACCGTCAGGTTGCACTCGGTCTGCCCATAGAATTCGTTGATGGTGATGCCGAAAACGTCTCGGCCCCACGCAATCAGGTCGCCGCCCAGCGATTCGCCGCCGCTTGCAAGCGAGCGGACGCGATAATTCCATTTCGACGCGGGCTGCTGGACCGATCGCAGCATCTTCAGCGCAGTCGGCGGAAAGAAAATGTTGCGGACATTGTGTTTGGCGATTAAGGCAAACACCGCTTCGGGGTCGAATTTCTCCAGCCTTTTGGCCAGCACCGGTACACCGTGGTACAAGGACGGCATCAGCACGTCGAACAAGCCGCCGATCCATGCCCAATCGGCCGGCGTCCAGAACAGGTCGCCCGGCTGGGGAAACTGATCGTGCGAGACTTCGACGCCGGGAAGATGGCCGAGGAGGACGCGGTGCGCATGCAGGGCGCCCTTGGCTTTTCCGGTCGTACCGGAGGTATAGATAATGATGGCCGGGTCGTCGGCCAATGTCTCGGCAGTTTCAAATTGCTCCGATTCGGCCTTGAGGCTCGACCAGAGACAAGTCGTCCCGGCGGGGTTGGCGCTGCCCGCTTCGCTGACGTAAAAGATATCTTCCAGTGCCGGCAAGTCGGCACGGATGCCGTCAAGCTTGGCCATCCCCGACGCGTCGGTGATCAGGATCCTCGCTCCGCTATTTTCAAGGCGGTAGCTGATCGCATCGGGCCCGAACAGGTAAAACAGCGGCACCGTCACCGCGCCTATCTTGTATGCGGCGACATGCGCGAGCAGCGTCTCGACTCCTTGCGACAGGAATATCCCGATCCGGTCGCCGCGTTGCAGGCCTGCCTTCGTCAGGGCATGCGCCAGCTGATTGGAAAGCGACTTGACCTGGTCGAAGGAGTATTCGACGACGTTGCCCGATTTATCCTCGCAGATGAGCGCTGTCTTGCCGGAGCCATCCGCCCATTTGTCGCACACTTCGTGGGCGATATTGAAATAGGTCGGCACGTTCCACAACAAATCGGCTTTGTTGTCCGTTGCGTAATGCTGGGGTCCAATCATGTGCGCTTGCCTGTTTGAGTTAGAAAGGCCCGGTCACGCCGTGACCGCATCCGCTATCGTAGCACCCGGAGCTCAAGCGCGCGCCGCCATCGGTCTGCCCCCGCGGGTAGCGCCATCGCCGCCGCGCACTTCGCCTGGCTGGCGCACCCTCACCTCATACGGGACGCCCGGCTTGGCCGGCCGCGACAGCCGCGAAGCGCGCGCCAGCGGAAACGCCGCCTGTGCAGCCCCGACCGCCTGGCCGGGCGACACCGAGCCGGCGGCGCCCTGTCTGCGGTTGACGACCTTGCCGGCGGCCGAGACGGGGGCGACGACGTTCAGGACAGGCACAACCACGGCCGGCAGATTGAAATAGCTGCCGGAAAACCCCATCGTCAACAGTACCGGCGCGGCAAAGAAACCGGCCGCGGTGTGCAGCCGGAAACTGAAGCGCGGCCAGGAACCGCCATGGCGGACCGTGATCGCCTTCCAGACGGCGGAACGCGTCATCTTCGGCCACCACAACACCAGTCCGCTCAACGCCACCACCAGCAGGCACAGGCCAAAGATTCCGACCAGGGTCTTGCCGGTCTCGCCGGCGACCAGGTAGAGGTGCAGATGGTAGACAGTCGGCATCAGCAAGGGGCGCGAGAGCCCGGCTTCACCCCAGTTGCGCTCGCCCGTCACCACCAGCGTGGTCGGGTCGAGCATCACCTGGCGCTGCACTGTCTGCGTCCACGGCGAACCGCCATTCGGCGCCGGCGTGTACCACGCGACGAAGACGTCGCCCGCGTGTTCCGGAAACATCAGCTGGGTCGGCTGGCCGTAATGCGCATCCTGCCTGAGCCTGGCGACGGCGCGTTCGACCATGGCCGGCTCGAGCCGCCAGCGCGTGCCCGCCGCCATCCCGGGCGGCGGCGCCACCTGCAGCAAGTCCGGATTGAGCGCGCGGTCGAGCTCGTGAATCCAGGCCATCGCACTGCCCGTCAGCCCGAGGACGACAAAAAAACTACCGGATATCAGGCCCAACCACAGGTGCAGCGTGCGGCCGGCAGCCTTCACAGTTCGACCTTCGCGGTCAGCCTGGAGTGTGAAAAATCGGAGGCACTTCGCGTCAGGTGGGCGGTCGAATTAATGAGGATGCGCTCGCCGGGCGGGTTCGAGCACCCGTGTTCCCGGCGGCCTGCACGGCCGTCACGAATGGGAGTCTCTGGTCAATGACGCCACGCGGGAGGTTTGGGTCAGACAGCGGATTCGGCGGGCGTCAACGACTTCGGGGTCTGACCCTAATGAAGAATCGGGTCAGGCCCCTGCGGCGGGCGTCTATTGCTGTGCCGACCGGTGGGTGGAGGCGAGCCATGCACGCACGCGGTTGGCGTCTGCCAGCCGCGTCTGGCTACCCTGGGAGTCGAGGAATACCATCACGACGTCCTTGCCGTCGATCTCGGTGTACAGCACCATGCAGCGGCCGGCTTCGCTGATGTAGCCGGTCTTTTGCAGGTCGATATCCCAGCTCGCGTTCGAAATCAGCCCGTTCGAATTGCGGTATGGCGTTGCATGCCCGGCCTGGTCGATGGTGTAGTCGGGGTCGGTCGAGTACTCGCGAATCAGCGGCTGGCGCTGCGCCGCGACGACCAGTTTGGCGAGGTCGCCGGCGGTCGATACGTTGGCGCTCGACAGCCCGGTCGGTTCGACATAGCGCGTGCGCGTCATGCCGAGCGAGGCCGCCCTGGCATTCATCGCCGCCACGAAAGCGCGCGCGCCGCCCGGATAGTTGCGGCCGAGGGCATTGGCGGCGCGGTTTTCCGAGCTCATCAGCGCGATGTGCAGCATCGCCGAGCGCGGCAAGCGCGTACCCACGCGCAGCCGCGACGTCGAATTCTTGACGCGGTCGACGTCGGCATCGGTCACCACCAGCAACTCGTCCATGTCCTGCCTGGCCTCGACGACGACCAGTGCGGTCATCAGCTTGGTCAGCGAGGCGATCGGCATGACCGATTCGGCATTCTTTTCGAACAGGACGACACGCGTGGCCGGGTCGAGCACCAGCACGGCCTGGGATTTGAGCGCGGCGGGACTGTCGGACTGGACGGCAGCGGCGCGGTAGTGGTAGCGTGCACGCGGACGCGTGATGCGCACGATCTGGCGGCCTGCGCGGGCACGGACCGTCGGCGACGCCTTGGCGCGCGGCGCGCGGGCCTTGGCGGCGCGCTGCTTGCGCACCGGCGCCTTGGCGGCCTTGGCCGGCGCGACTTTCGCTGCCTGCGTGCGGCTGCGCGCAGCTTCAGCCTGGACGGGCAAGGACAGGCCTGCCAGGAATACCACCATCACCAACCAAACCAACCTGAACATTTCGACATCCAATAAGTTACGCCTGCGTGCTGCCGGCGGAACGTATTGTAGACCAGGTTGATTATCAGTACCAACGCGGCTGACGAGGCCGCTTGCCATCACAGCTGGAATTTGCCGTGCTCGCCAGGCTCGACTTCCGGTTTGCTGCCGGTGATCGCGGCCTTGGCCATCTCGAACATGCGGGTCATCTTGTTGTCGTTCGAGTCCCAATAGTGAACGGAATGCGCGGCCACCCGCACCAGCACGACGTGCGGGTCGTCGACGCCGTTCGGAAACCACGCCGCGACCATCGGGTTCCACAGTTCCTTGATGCGCGCGCGGTCGACCACGCGTTCGGCGGTGCCGCTGACGGAGACGAACAGGGCGTCCTCCGGCTCGGCGAAGCTGACGTTGACTTTCGGATTGGCGGCGATGTTTTCCCACAGGTCGGTCATGGTGGAGGTGTAGAACCAGAGGCCGCCTTCGCTGTCGATCTCCTGGTTGGTCATCGGCTGGCTGGTCAGATGGCCGTACTGGTCGACGGTGGTGAACATGCCGAAGCGTACCGGCTTGATCTTTGCGGCGAGTTCGGCGACGTGGTTTGCATGGTCGAGTGCGGACATGGGCTGTTCCTTCTGGAGTCGGTGGAGAAGGAGCTATCGTAATCCTTGTCGTGGACAGACTCTGTGCGCCCGCGTACGCAGGAGAGAGAAAGGCGGAGGCGCTGTCGCCCCGCCGGCGCGGCTAGCGTCGCCTAAGAAAAGGCTATGTGCGCGTTAAGTCGGGATATTGAACTATCTCCTATGGCTGAGGTCTGAAACAGATGGATGGCCGTGGGAGTGAGCGTGGGAGTACGCCGATTCGATTTCGTTACAGGCGGCGCGCCGCTGCGCCCGGCGCATGTGCATGGCTGCCTGCGACCGGTGGTCGCGCCCGATATCGTGCTGGTGACGGACGGCCACGCGGCCTATCGCAGCTTTGCGCGCACCGCCCGCATCGCCCACCGCGCCGTCAACCTGGCGGCCGGGGTGCGGGTGGACGGGCCGCTGCACGTGCAGAACGTCAACGCGTATCACAGCCGCTTCAAGCAGTGGCTGCGCCACTTCAACGGCGTCGCCAGCCGCTACCTGCCGAATTACCTCGGCTGGCGCTGGGCGATCGACGCCAAGCGGATCAGCTCGCCAGAAGCGCTGCTGAGGTCGGCACTGGGAGCGCCCCCGACGTAACGGTGACATAGCCATGAAAAAAGGCCCGGTGCGCTTGCGCGGCCGGGCCCTCTTTCATTCGCCGAAGCGAGGATTACTTGGCGGCGGTGTCCGCTGCCGCGGGCTTGGCAAGAATCTTGGCCTTGCCCTTCTGCTTGACCACTTCGGTGTAGCTGTACATGTCCTGCTGGCCCAATGCGGTGGCGATCTGCTCGACTTCGGCTTTGCGGCGCTCGGCATCCAGCGTGGCCGGCTGCGCCACCTTGCCGATGCGATACACGCCATAGCCCTGGCCAGGGAGCTCGACACCGACGTACGCCGGCAGCTTGCTGACGTCCGCCTTCAGAACGGCGAGCGCGGCGGCTGGATTGATCGGCGGCTGCTTGGTGCGCGACACCACCTTTGTTTCGCCGAATCCGGCGGCATCGCCGGCGGCCTTGGCGGCCGCGATCTTCGCTTCGCCCGCCTTGTGGGCCAGCTTGACTGCTTCTTCGACCGTCACGCGTTCGCGGATGGCGGCCGCTACTTCGGCCAACGGGCGCTTGGCGGCGGGCTTGAACTCGATCACGCGGCCGGCGATCAGCACGCCAGGGCCGGCTTGCACCGCTTCGGTGTTGCGCTTGTTCTTCAGCGAGTCGTCCGAGAAGATCGACTGCAAGAACTTCGGCGAATTGAACGGTGCGGCGCCGAGTGCCGGCGACGGCTTGCGCGTCAGGCTGTCGATGGTCTCGACCTTCAGCTTGAACTTGTCGGCGGCCGGCTTCAGGCTGTCCGACTGCTCGTACAAGGTGTTGCTGAACGCTTCGGCCAATTCCGAATACTTCTTCGACATTTTTTGCTTCTTCAGCTCTTCGGCGATCATCGGCTTCGCCTCTTCCAGCGGCTTGGTGGCAGCCGGCTTGAGCGAGGTGACGGTGATGATGTGGAAACCGTACTCGGACGGCACGACGCCGCTGATTTCGCCTTGCTTGAGCTGGTAGATCGCGTCTTCCACCGGCTTGACGAAGGCGCCCTTTTCGACCGCGCCGAGGTCGCCGCCGAGTTCGGCCGAGCCTGGATCCTGCGATTCGGCTTTCGCCAGTTTGGCGAAGTCGGCCGGGTTCTTGCGCAGCTGCGCCAGGATCGCTTCGGCCTTGGCCTGGGCGGCCGCTTTTTCGGCGGCCGGCGCGTCCTTCCTGGCGTTGATCAGGATGTGGCTGGCCACGCGCTGCTCGCCGGTCGAAAAGTTTTTCGGGTTCTTGGCGTAGAAGTCGGCCACTTCGGCATCGCTGACACTGACCTGGCTCTCGACGGTTTCAGGCGTGAACAGCACGTATTCGGCCTTGACCTGCTCCGGGGTCTGGAACAGCGTCGCGTTCTTGTCGTAGTACGCCTTGATCATGTCGTCGGTGACTTTGACTTGCGAGATGAAATCGGTGACCGGGAACAGCAGCTCCTGCACTTCGCGTTCCTGGTCGTTGATGTCGGACAGGCGCGAGGCGACCGAGCGCGGCGCGAACGCGGTCGACTGCACGGCGCCGGAGATCTGCGCCAGCGCCATGTCGCGGCGTACGCGGGCATCGAGGCCGGGGGTGGTCAGGCCGAGGTTGGCGGCAGTCTGCTTGTACTGGTTGACGTCGCCCTGGAACTGCTCGGCGTAGACCTTGGCCAACGTGGCGTCGGTGATCGTCAGGTGGCGGCGGGCGACTTCGCCGGCCAGCGCGCGCTCGGCGATCAGGTTGTCGAGGATCGCCTGCTTCGCTTCCGGCGTCTCGAACATCTTCTGGTCGAAGCGCTCGCCGAGCATCTGGCGATAACGGTCGAGCTGGTTGCGCTGGGCGTTGTCCCACTCCTGCTGGGTGATCTTTTGTCCGTCCACGTTGGCGACCGCGTTGGCGTCGTCGCCCTTGTTGTCGTAGCTGCTGACGCCGACGAGCACGAACGACGGCACGATCAGCAACATCAGGAAAATCTGCATCAAGCGCTTGTGGGTACGAATAAATTCAAACATGGTCAGCCAATTCGTGTAGAGAAAATGCGATTAACGTGCACATATAAAAAAAGGCGAACTCTCGTTCGCCTCTTCTTGTTTTGGCGGAGTGGAAATTCCCCCGAGGGGAAACTTCCAATCTTCCTAATGCTGGCGGAGCGGACGGGACTCGAACCCGCGACCCCCGACGTGACAGGC
>JAZKFW010000036.1:0-50554 GCA_040386255.1 Pseudomonadota bacterium | reverse complement strand
TTGAAAATCCTTGTGTCGGTGGTTCGATTCCGCCCCGGGCCACCAAGAACATACCTTACAGAACGCCAACCCATGCAGGTTGGCGTTTTCGCTTGTGCGATCTACTGTCCTTGTGTCCGGTCCGTTTCCGGTCTTCGCTCAAAACTGGGTGATCCGCGGGTTTTGGGTAAAGGCAAGGTCCGGTGTCACTTGCAAGAATTTTCAATAGCCGCGCAGCATAAATTCGATACACGCTCGGCGATCATCTGGTCGCTCGTCGACAGTCGGCCAGCGTGCTGGCGCAGCAGGCTCGCAGGCACCGCCAAAAGGTTGGGCGTGTCCATCACATATTTTTGACGATCAAACTCAATCAGGGCTCGGACGTCTTGCACGATTGCTCGTGGCGGTACATGACGGGAAAGCGGAATACACCATCTGGTGCTGAGGCGAACAGAATCGCTCTGCACGTCGACGTACAGGAGATGACGGGCGGCCTTGTTCGGATTAACGAATATATCAAATCTCGGCATGGTCACAAGTCAACATTTCCGGATGCTCCAACAGAAAGCGCTGTAATTGCTCCGCAGCAGTTCCCTCTTCCTCTATCTGGCGTGCGTATTGCTCCAAAGCGTCGCGATTGTCCAGCGCCCACTGTGTACACCCGCCGTATCCACCAGGCGGCACCCACCCGTCGGGCGCTTGAAGTATCTGCGGTGTCTGCGGAGGCGTGGTCGCCACGACTCGGACCGGAATCAGCTCGAATCGATCGCCAGGGTGACAGATGACGTCGAACAGTTTCCCAGCATATTTCTTTCCCAGCGATATCTGGCCGCTGGCACCGACTTCCTTCAACGTATACGCCTCCAATTCGTCATGCAATCATGCGGCATGATTCGCTGCGCGTGAACGGAGCTGGCCCGGCCTGCGCTTGGCCAGCGGCGATCAACCCTCATTCTTTCTTTTCCCTGAATTCACCATCAATCACCATGTCGTCGGCGCTGTTGGGAGGATTCTGACCAGCGCCTTTGAAGACCGATACCATTCGATCGAAAATAGCTCGCCTCAACCAAGGGAATGCGAGAAGAAAAACCGTAGCGAAACCTGTAAACACCGCGGGCACATATTCGCCTCGCGACAGAAAGTTCAACAGGCAGAGTGCGAGCAAGCTCACTATGAGTGGTCGACGGACAGGTTTAGGTAGTAGGCTAACAATGCGCAACTTACCTTTGCTTATCCATGGCAATCTTGCAAAAAGCCCACCGAGAAGCAGTCCAGCCATGACCCGCCCCGTCCCGAGCTGATCGGCCAAAACCCCGACGACCAGGAAACCGGTATAGGTCATAACGCTGGCCAAGGCTGCCAGTATCAACAATGCTGCAACGATGGTGAGCTTTGGCATACGCATCGCCGCTCTGACTAGAAAACGTAGGATTTGAGTACTCCGGCAAATGGGGGGAAAGGCGATCGCAAATTTTAACAGCACACCATGCCAACCATCCCTGGTTGGTTTTTTGTTTGGAACTCGTCAGTCCTTGTGCCGGCGGTCACTGCGCCACGGACAAGGTTCCGATCACGCGCAGTGCGCCGTTCGCCTCAACTGCCGCGACCGCCATTTCCCCCGGCCTAAGGGAACGTCCGACCAGCGCCTGGATATTGACGTCGTGGGTGACCATCACAATGTTGCCTGCGCCCATGGCAGAGCCCAGGTACCGACGCACGTCGACGAGCTTGCGCTGCCTGGCGTCTGCTTGATCGAGAAACATCGAATCGAGCATCGGCGCAGGCTCGGCGCGCCCGAACGCCAGCCGCGCAGTGTCGAGACAGCGGCACCAGCGGCTGGACAACACGGTGGCAACCGGAATTGCATTTCTTCCGAACTGTTCGCCTATATGCCTCGCATCCATGCGCCCCGATTCAGACAGGTTGCGCTGCGTAGCGCACTGCCCCAGTACGAACCCGGCCGGGTCGCCGATGCCGGGTTCTGTGCTGGCATGGCGCATCAGGATGACATGCCCGCCGCGACGCAGGGGGCGCCACAGTTCCGCGCTGCCGTTGGCAGCCACATCCCGAGTGGACAAGCCCATCAGCATCAACAAGCCAAGGTACGATCGGCGATTCATATTGAGCAAAAAAATAATTCGATGGGCCAGTATAGCCACCTAAGCGGACGGCCGCACTCGCAGGCGAATCGCCCCGGCGGGCGCGGAACGCCCGGACAGCAAGACGTGCCTAGTTACCGCGCTGCGCCTGTGCCATCTCGAGCGCGGGCAAAGTGACCGTCAGGAAAGAAGACACTTGACCGATCAGGTCAGTGGCTTGCTGACGCACCTGCCCCATCTGCAATATCGACAACTCCGCCTGGCGAACTGCCTGCTGAATGAGCGTGCGGCGCTGCACGAGCGCATCCGACAAGGTCGCGTCCGCCGCGCCACCGGCGAGCTTCGACACAACGGCAAGCGCAGCCCCATGCAAAGCCAGGTTCTTCGCCGACTCCTCCAGGTTGCGCGTGGCGCCCTCGCTGTCGGCCATCATCTGCAGCAGCTGCGCGCGGGCCGAGGTCAGCGCCGGCTTGTACAACGCGGGCGATGTCGAGCGCCGGAACAGCTTGTCGAACACGCCCGTGGTCGCCCTGGTACTCTCAAGCGCGTCCTCGAGTAGCGCGGGCACCGCCATCTGCGCGAACTTCAACACCAGCTCGGTGATGGGCTGGAGCAGCGCGGCCTGCTCCATCAACGCCCCCTCCGCCCATTCCGTCACCAGTTTCAGCCTGACCGGCAGGATGCGGCGAAACAGCGCGGCCAGGCGCTGCTCCGAATGCGCAACCAATACGGGATACTCGGCCCAGGCGATCGCCAGGGCATCGCGCACCGCCGGATGGTCCTCGCTGTCGAACAGCGCTTTGGCCGCAGCACGCGGCGGCGCGCCTGAAGGCGCCGGCAATGCGGGAAGGTCGTCGAATGACAGCACCTTGGGCGGGTTGCTGCCGGCAGGCGGCGGCGCCGCGGAACCGTGCGCGTCGCCGAAGTCGAATACCTTCGGCACAGCTACACCCTTGACCGGATCCGGGGAAGGTTCCGGCTCCGCGCCGAAGTCGAATGCCTTGGGCGTCTTCTCTGTCATCGGTCACTCGGCGATTGAACCAATGCTGCGCGGCAGGAGCGCGGCGCCGTTCTCAGACGGTGCCGCCGAGCTTGCGGATGAAGGTCGCCAGGTTCAGCTTGAAGCCGGCGCCGACCGCCTGGAAGCGCCACTCGCCGTCCTTGCGGTACAGCGAGCCGAACTGCAGCGCGGTCTTGTCGGAGTAGTCTGCGTCGAGGTCGTATTGGGCGAGCACTTCGCCGGTCTCGTCGTTGTACACCTTGACGTAGGCATCGGTGACACGGCCGAAGGCTTGCTTGCGTGCTTCGGCATCGTGAATGGTGACCACGATCGGCATCTCCACGACGGCCGCTTCGACACGGCTCAGGTCCACGGTGATGACTTCGTCGTCGCCATCCTTGTCGCCGGTGCGGTTGTCGCCGGAGTGCACGACGGCGCCATCGGGCGAGGTGGTCTGGTTGTAATAGACGAAGTGGGCGTTGCTGAGCATGACCGGGTGGTCGTCCGCGTCCTTCTTGCACAAGAACACCGACGAGTCGAGGTCGAACGCCTGGCCTTCGGCGGCGTTGACCTTCCAGCCGAGGCCGATACGAACACGCTTCAAGCCCGGGGCGGTTTTTTCGAGATTGATGCGATGGCCAGTTTCGAGCGTCGTCGACATGGATTTTCCTTTAATGGTGAGAATGGTATTTTCGCTAAAATGCGCGCCCGGAGCAATGGGCGCGCTCCGCGATTACGTCCCGGCTGGCGAAAAGCGCTCGATCAGCTCGCGCTCGAGTTGCTGCAGCTTGGGCAGCTCGTCCTTGCGGCGCTGCTGGCCTTCGTTCGAGATTTGCTCGAGCTTGTCGAAAGCGGTCATCAGCTGCGTCTGCACGTGCTGGGCGGTTTCAAGGCTGACCAGCGAACGCTGCTTGGCGCGCGCCACCGTCTCTGTATTTTCAAGCAACATGTCCGCCTGGGCGCGGAACGCCGCGTCGGTGGCGTCGTAGGCGGCGTTGGCGATCGCCGCGCTCTGCTTGGCCTCGAGCTGCAGCAGGTACAGCGAAAACACGTTGCGCCAGGCCGGAATCGACACGTTGACGATATCCGTGAAGGTGTCCGTCAGCGCGCGCGCATTGTCCTGCGACAGGCGGATCTGCGGCACCATCTGCGTGGCCATCAGCATGGCGCGGCGCAAATCGTCGATGCGCTTTTCGAGACGTTCGATCCGGCGCTTGAGTTCAGTGGCCTGCTGCGCCTCGAAGGCGTTGGCCGCGGCAGACTGCTGCGCGAGCGCCTGCTTGAGTTGCACCGCCCAGGCTTCGCCCTTCTTGACGTCGGCGTCCAGGCCCTGGTAGTACATCTCCAGGCCTTTGAACATCTCATCGAAATCCTGGATGCGTCCCCGGTGCACGTTGGCATGCCGCGTCATCTCGGCCACCAGGGTGTCCATGCGCGATTCGACCACCTGATACTGCGACAGCATCTTTTCCTTGACCGAGCCGAACATGTTCGTCACGCGCGACATCAACCCGCCCGAACGCAGCTTGGCCGGGTCCAGGCCCTTGGAAGTTGCAATCAGTTCGTTCAGCTGCGTGCCGAACACATCCGCATCCGACGCCCGCACGGTGCCGAGCAACTTGGCCGACACCTTCGCCACACCCGAGCCGGTGGAGCCGCCCAATGCCTCGATGGCCTTGTCATCGATGCCGGAGATATCGACGCGGACCAATGGGGCCGCGCTCGCCTCCGGACGCGATGGCAGCATGTCCGACGTGGCGGGATTGAGCAAGGGCGCCATGGCGGGCGCGGGCACCGCGGATGTTGCGTTCGCTTCTTCGTCCGACGAGAACAGCGGTTTCATGACATTCCTTCAGGTTTGATGTGGCAACATTAATAGCTTAACACCAGACAACCCGGCTGAGCGAGCATCGCTTCGCCGTCATGGCTGGCGTCAAGGTAGCCGTGCAATGTATGCATGTCTGCGCGCCGCGCGGTGTTCGTGCAGTATAACCAATCCAGACGCGGCCTTGCCCTGCAGGCTATCGGCGCCTGAGGCGCCGGCGAGCGAACCGGCGCCATGGTAAGGTCTGGGCTTCCCGACAATGAAATTGCGCATGCCCGATCACGACCACTTCTACGAACCGCGCGATGGCCACCGTTTGCCGCACGACCCTTTCAACGCCATCGTCGGCCCGCGCCCGATCGGCTGGATTTCGTCGCGCAGCGCCGCCGGCGCGCTGAACCTCGCCCCCTACAGTTTTTTTACCGCGTTCAATTACACGCCGCCGATCGTCGGCTTTGCCAGCATCGGCCGCAAGGACACGCTGTGCAATATCGAACAGACCGGCGAATTCGCCTGGAGCCTGGTGACGCGACCGCTGGCGCAGGCAATGAACCAGACCTGCGCGCCGGTGCCGCCAGAGACCTGTGAATTTGCGCTGGCGGGACTGACGCCGCTGGCGTCGCGTGTCATCGCGGTGCCGCGCGTGGCCGAAAGCCCGGTCTCCTTCGAGTGCCGCTGCACCCAGATCGTGCAGCTGCAGAGGGCCGATGGCGAGAAGGTGGCGACCTGGCTGGTGCTCGGCGAGGTGGTCGGCGTGCATATCGCGCAGGCCCTGTTGACCGATGGCGTCTACGACACCGCCGGCGCCGGCCACATTCTGCGCGGCGGCGGGCCGGCGGACTACTTTTCCATCGGCCCCGAGCAACTGTTTCACATGGCGCGCCCGCGCTGATTGCCGCCCGCCGCGCGCCGTTTAGACGACCGGTCTAATTTTGCTGTATCATTGCCCCATGAGCCAAGAACGCCAAGACATCCGCCAGCATATTCTCGACACCGGCACGAGCATCATCACCGGCAAGGGGTTCGCCGGCGTCGGCCTGAACGAGATCCTGAGCACCGCCGGCGTGCCGAAAGGGTCGTTCTATCATTACTTCAAGTCCAAGGAACGATTTGGCGAGGCCATGCTGGAAGACTATGTCGGCAAGTACCTCGCGCAGATGGACGCCACCCTGGCCAAGCCTGGGCAAAGCGCGCTGCAGTCGCTGTTCGATTACTGGGACGGCTGGAGCGCCGATACCGACGAGGGTTGCGATTGCCGCTGCCTGGTCGTCAAGCTGAGCAGCGAAGTGGCGGACATGTCCGAACCGATGCGCCTGGCGCTGCGCGACGGCACCGACCGTATCGTCGCCCGGCTGGCCGAATGCATCGAGCGCGCGCTGGCGGACGGCTCGCTCCGCGGCATCGCCAACGCCAGCCACACGGCGCTGACGATGTACCAGCTGTGGCTGGGCGCGGCGATGCTGACCAAGCTGCGGCGCGAGCCGAGCGCACTGCGCAGCGCCCGCGCCGCCACGCTGAGCCTGCTCGGCCTGGCGGCGGAGCGATCGACCGGCAACTAGAAGTTTCCCGAACGACCATGCTGGCGCTGCCGGCTTTGTCATCCAATTCAAGACGACCAGTCTACTAAAAAGGAACGCATGAATAACTTTCAATTTTATAACCCAACCAAAATCATATTCGGCAAGGACACCGTGGCGCAGCTCGACACGCTGGTGCCGCAACAGGCGCGCGTGCTGATCCTGTTCGGCGGCGCCAGCGCCGAGAAGAACGGCACCCTCGCCGAGGTGCGGTCGGCACTGGGCGAGCGCGCCGCGCACGAATTTGGCGGCATCGAACCCAATCCGAGCTATGAAACGCTGATGCGGGCGGTCGCGCTGGTGAAAGCCGAGAAGATCGACTATCTGCTGGCGGTGGGCGGCGGTTCGGTAATCGACGGTACCAAGTTCGTCGCCGCCGCCGCCGTGTTCGACGGTGAGGCCTGGGATATCGCCACCAGCGGCGGCGCTGCGGTGCGCCAGGCGCTGCCGTTTGGCGCCGTCCTGACGCTGCCGGCGACCGGCTCGGAAATGAACAACGGCGCCGTCGTCACGCACAAGGCGACCCAGGACAAGCTGGCATTCCGCAGCCCCTTGCTGTTCCCGCAGTTTTCGGTGCTCGATCCGACCAAGACCTTCACCCTGCCCGCCAGGCAGGTCGCCAACGGCGTGGTTGACGCGTTCGTCCACACGACCGAACAGTACCTGACTTACCCGGTGGGGGGGCTGGCCCAGGACCGGTTCGCCGAAAGCCTGCTGCAAACGCTGGTCGAGATCGCGCCACAGGCGCTCGCCGCGACCGACGACTACACCACCCGCGCCAACCTGATGTGGACAGCCACACTGGCGCTGAACGGCCTGATTGGCGCCGGCGTGCCGCAAGACTGGGCCACGCACATGATCGGCCACGAACTGACCGCGCTGTACGATATCGACCACGCCCGCACGCTGGCGATCGTGCTGCCGGCTCTACTGAACGTACAACGCACGCAGAAACGTGCGAAGCTATTGCAGTATGGCGAGCGCGTGTGGGGCATTCGCGACGGCAGCGAGGAAGAGCGCCTCGACGCCGCCATCGCCGCCACCCGCGCATTTTTTGAACGACTCGGCGTGCCGACCCGCCTGTCGGCCTACGGCCTGGATGCAACGGCTGTCGAGGCGGTGTTGGCGCAATTGGCCAAGCACGGCATGACGAGCCTGGGCGAACACCGCGACATCGACCTGGCGCGTAGCCGTCGCATTCTCGAAGACGCTCTGTAAACACTCCCTCCACGCACGCGAAAGGAACAATCAATGAAAATCCTGATGGTAATGACCTCGCACGAGAAGCTCGGCGACACCGGCAAGAAAACTGGCTTTTGGCTGGAAGAATTTGCCGGGCCCTACTATGCGCTGACCGACGCCGGCGCCGCCGTGACGGTGGTGTCGCCGAAGGGCGGCCAGCCGCCGCTCGATCCGAAAAGCGACGAACCGGATGCACAGACTGCGGCAACCGCGCGCTTCAAGGCCGATCCGAAAACCCAGGCAGTGCTGGCCAGCACCGGCAAGCTGGCGGACGCCGCTGTTGGCGACTTTGACGCCGTGTTCTATCCCGGCGGCCACGGCCCATTGTGGGACCTGGCGGAAGACAAGACCTCGATCGCACTGATCGAACAGATGATCGCGGCCGGCAAGCCGGTGGCCACGGTGTGCCATGCACCAGGGGTGCTGCGCCACGTCAAGGGCCCGGACGGCAAGCCGCTGGTGAACGGCAAGAACGTCACCGGCTTCACCAACACCGAAGAAGAAGCGGTGGGCCTGACCAATGTGGTGCCCTTCCTGGTGGAAGACATGCTGAAAGAAAATGGCGGCACCTATTCCAAGGTGGCCGACTGGCAGTCCTATGCGATCACGGACGGACTGCTCATTACCGGCCAAAATCCGGCCTCGTCGGAAGCGGCGGCCAAGGAACTGCTCAAGCTGCTGGCCTGAGCACGGCAACAGGATTGAACGTCCTGCCGCAGCAAGCCGGTTCCGCCCGCTGCAGGATGCACTAAACAATACGCCACCTCCGGGTGGCTTTTTTTTGGCTATGTCCCCACGAAGCCAGGCCAACCTCGCCGCGCCAGAGCGTTGACGGTGCGACTGAGCCGGGCGATACTCGCGGCTTCTCGATTGCTGAGCTGCACAATGCACGTTCTCGATCGGTCTTGATGCGACAACCCTTGGAGTGTGCATGCCCCCTGCTTCTGTACCCATGATCACCAACGATGCCGTCATCCTCGGCATGCTTGCCACCATACTCGGTGGCGTGCTGTGGACGGCATCCCGCCAGGATGGGTTCTGGAAAAAATTCTACAACTACGTCCCCGCGCTGCTGCTGTGCTACCTGTTTCCTTCGCTGCTGAACACGCTTGGCGTGATCGATGGCTCGACCTCGAAACTGTATCCGATGGCGCGCGACTACCTCCTGCCCAGCTCTCTGGTGCTGCTGTGCGTGGCAATCGACTTCAAGGCCATCGTCCGGCTCGGTCCGAAGGCGATCATCATGTTCCTGACCGGCACTGCCGGCGTCATGATCGGCGCCCTGGTGGCGTTCGAGGCGATGCGCGTGATCCACCCCGACACCGTGGCCGGCGACACCTGGCGCGGCATGACCACGGTGGCCGGCGCCTGGATCGGCGGCGGCGCCAACCAGGCCGCCATGCGCGAGGTGTTCAACGTGGACGCAACAATGTTCGGCCAGTTCGTCGCTGTCGACGTTCTGGTGGGGAACCTGTGGACGGCGGTGCTGCTGTTCCTTGCCAGCCGCGCCCAGGCATTCGATCGCTGGACCGGGGCCGACCTTACGGCACTGAACCGCCTGCGTGACAGCATCGAACAATACCAGGCGCAGCATGCACGCATTCCCACCCTGACCGACTTCATGGTGATTCTTGCCATCGGCCTGGGCGCGACCGGCCTGTCCCACTTCCTGTCGCAGTGGCTGGTCGCCTGGATCTCGTCCCTGCCTGCCGAGTGGCGCCTGCAGGACTACAGCCTGACGTCGGGCTTTTTCTGGATCGTCGTGATTGCGACGACCATCGGCCTGCTGCTCAGCTCGACGAAGGCGCGCACGCTCGAAGGCGCCGGCGCGTCGCGCATCGGCACGGTGATGCTGTACGTTCTGGTGGCGACGATCGGCATGCAGATGGACCTGGGCGCCCTGCTCGATCGCCCCTGGCTGTTCCTGCTGGGCCTGATCTGGATCGCTTTCCACGGCGGATTGATGATCCTGATGGCCAAACTGATCCGTGCCCCGCTGTTCATGATGGCGGTCGGGTCGCAGGCGAACATCGGCGCAGCGGCATCGGCGCCGGTGGTTGCCAGCGCCTTCCACCCGGCCCTGGCTCCGGTCGGGGTGCTGCTCGCCGTACTGGGCTATGCATTGGGCACCTACGGCGCATACATCACGGGCATCGCCTTGCGCGGACTTGCTGGAGGATAAGTAATCCGCCAAGGACCAATAAAGCGCCACCTTCGGGTGGCGTTTTATTTGGCCGCGACGGACGGCATTCTTGATGGCGCTGCTCGAGCGCTGAACAGGACCCGCTGAAAATTCGTTTCACAATGTGAATTATAGCCCGCCCCCGACTGCGCCCGCGCATTCCATTTTTCAAGAATTGATTTCACATCATGAAACCACATACTCAAGCCATTGATTAGACTGTCTTTTTTTTAAGTCGTATGTCTTATATAAGACCTGCATCCGCGCCGTAAATCGTCTATCATTTGTACAGGTTGTTTTGCTTTGATTTGGCTGCCTCGACAGTCCGACCGAGAGCAGCCGCAGCTACCAACGAATTTTTATACGCTTTTACTTACCGGGAGATTCACATGTCACAGTATCAAGAGGATATCCAAGCCATCACTGCGCTGAAAGCAAAAGAAGGAAGCGCCTGGAACGCCATCAACCCCGAGTCCGCCGCACGCATGCGCGCCCAGAACCGCTTCAAGACCGGCCTCGATATCGCCAGGTACACGGCCAAGATCATGCGCGACGACATGGCGAACTACGACGCCGATTCGTCGAAATACACGCAGTCGCTGGGTTGCTGGCACGGCTTCATCGGTCAGCAGAAGATGATCTCCATTAAGAAGCACTTCAACAGCACCGACCGCCGCTACCTCTACCTGTCCGGCTGGATGATCGCCGCCCTGCGTTCCGAGTTCGGCCCCCTGCCCGACCAGTCGATGCACGAAAAAACCGCGGTTGCCGACCTGATCCGCGAGCTGTACACCTTCCTGCGCCAGGCCGATGCGCGCGAGCTGGGCGGCCTGTTCCGCCAGCTGGACACGGCCGAAGGCGCCGCCAAGCAGGCGATCCAGGACCAGATCGACAATCACATCACGCACGTGGTGCCGATCATCGCGGACATCGACGCAGGTTTCGGCAATGCCGAGGCAACCTACCTGATGGCCAAACAGATGATCGAAGCCGGCGCCTGCTGCATCCAGATCGAGAACCAGGTGTCCGACGAAAAGCAATGCGGCCACCAGGACGGCAAAGTCACGGTTCCGCATGAAGATTTCCTCGCCAAGATCCGCGCGATTCGTTATGCGTTCCTCGAGCTCGGCGTCGACAACGGCCTGATCGTTGCCCGTACCGACTCGCTCGGCGCCGGCCTGACCAAGCAGATCGCCGTCACCCGCGAGCCGGGCGACCTGGGCGACAAGTACAACTCCTTCCTCGACGTCGAAGAAGTGTCGACCGAATCGATGGCCAACGGCGACGTCGTCATCAAGCGCGACGGCAAGCTGCTGCGTCCGAAGCGCCTGCCGAGCAACCTGTTCCAGTTCCGCGCCGGCACCGGCGAAGAGCGCTGCGTACTCGACTGCATCACCTCGCTGCAAAACGGCGCCGACCTGCTGTGGATCGAAACCGAGAAACCGCACATCGCCCAGATCGGCGGCATGGTCAGCGAAATCCGCAAGGTCATTCCAAACGCCAAGCTGGTGTACAACAACAGCCCGTCGTTCAACTGGACCTTGAACTTCCGCCAGCAAATTTTCGACCAGATGAAGGGCGAAGGCAAGGATGTGTCGGCCTACGAGCGGACGAAACTGATGAGCGTCGAGTACGACGACACCGAACTGGCGCTCGCTGCCGACGAAAAGATCCGCACCTTCCAGGCCGACTCGGCGCGCGAGGCCGGCATTTTCCATCACCTGATCACGCTGCCGACTTACCATACGGCCGCACTGTCGACCGATAATCTGGCCAAGGAATACTTCGGCGACCAGGGCATGCTCGGCTATGTGGCCGGCGTTCAGCGCAAGGAAATCCGCCAGGGGATCGCTTGCGTCAAGCACCAGAACATGTCGGGCTCGGACATCGGCGACGATCACAAGGACTACTTCAGCGGCGACGCTGCGTTGAAAGCGTCCGGCAAGCACAACACGATGAACCAGTTCTAAGGTTCAGGCACTGCAGGTACGAAAGCCGGCTCATTGCGAGCCGGCTTTTTTTTAGGCTATGTCAGCGTTAAGTCGGGGAAGCTGCCCAGTGACGATCTCAGCAGTGCCTCCGGCGAGCTGATCCGCGTGCCGTCGATCGCCCAGCGCCAGCCCAGGTAATTCGGCAAGTAGCGGCTGGCGACGCCATGGAAGCGGCGCAGCCATTGCTTGAAGCGGCTGTGATACGCATTGACGTTTTGCACGTGCAGAGCGCCGGCAACCCGCGCGCCGGCCGACAGGTTGACGGCGCGATGGGCGATGCCCGCCTTGCGCGCGAAGCTGCGATAGGCTGCGTGGCCATCGGTGACCAGCAGGATATCCGGCGCCACCACGGGCGGCAGGCAGTTGTGCAAGTGGCCTGGCCGTAGCGGGGCGCGGCCCGTGACGAAGTCGACTGTCCTGCCGGACCGGTCGCGCGCCACCAGGATGCAGTCGTGCTCATGCGAGAGGCCGCGCCGCGTGGCGCTGCCGCCGCGCCGGCGCGCGGGCCGGCTCAAGGTGCGCGAGCCCTTTTGCGATTCCAGCAAATAGGTCTCGTCGGCTTCGGTAATGCCGGCCAACGGCACGCTGCGGTCGCACTTCGTCGTGTGCAGGAAGCGGTGGCGCCAGCGGAAGCTGGTGGTCTTGTCGACGCCGACGGCGGCGGCGGCGCGGCGCACCGTGCCCGATTGCAGCATGCAGTCGAGGTAGGCCAGCCATTTGAACTTGTGACGCAGCCGCGCCAGCGCGGTGCCGCTCAAGTCGTTGAAGGAGCGGGCGCAGTCGAGGCAGCGATAGCGCTGCAGATCGTTTTTGTGGCCGTCGCGGTGGACCCGCGGCGATTGGCAGCGCGGGCAGGGATGCGGCGCGCGCGCCGCCTCGATCACCGCGACGGTTCGCTCCCGCCGCGCGCGGCGATCGAGGGCGTCGGCCAGCTCGGCCCGCTGGGCCGGCGACAAGCCATCGGCTTGCTCAAGGAACTGCTTGAAATGACGCGCTTCCACGCTGGCTCCGGCGGCATAGGGTCTGGTTCAGACCTCAGCCGCAGGCGCTAGTTCAATATCCCCGACTTAACGCGCACATAGCCTTTTTTTTAGTGGTCGCGCTGCTGATCGACCGCTTGCAGCGCCAGCGTCGCCATCATGCGTATGCCCACATACGACTTGGCGGAAGCGATGAATCGGCCGTTGTGGCAGAAGCCGGCGTCGTCCACTCCGGTTACCGCGGCGAGCTGGGCGTCGCGCAGGCCGGCCCACGCCTCGGGCAGATCCGCGCGGGCCTTGAAGCTGTCGGGGCTGACCGGGATCGCATGAATCAGGTGGCGCTGCTCGGCGATACTGTGACTGATGACGAACAGCACTTTCGGCATTTCCTTGCGCACCACCTGGGTCCAGGGCAGCGCGCCATTCTGCAGGAACAGGACCCTGCCCTCCTCGAGCACTTCCGCTTGCCTGACCTGCTCGACCGAGAGCAAGGCGCCGACGCGGTATTTCACGGCATTGATCATGATGTCGGTGAGCAGTTCCATGGCGCGCGTGAATTGACTCAACCTGTGCGCATCGGCGGCGTCGCCGTAGCCCAGCCTTTCGTCGTCGAGCCAGTTCGGATTGAACCCCGACACCACCGCCGAGAGCCCATAACCGCCCGGCGCATTCTTGGCGGCGCCGACATCTGACAGGTCCAGATACTGCACGACATCGGCGTCGATCGAATACGCCATCTCGGCCGCCTTGTCGTCCGCCAGACGATGGCCGGTATGCGCCATCGCCAGGGCGCTGACGCAGCGCGCTCCGTACTCCTTCCACACCAGCCCTGCGCTGGCGTAGGGCACGCCGCTCTGGCGCGCGCCGGCGAAACCCTTCTGGTGATGGTCGAAGCGCCCCGTGGCCGCATCCCAGATGCCGCCGACATCGACGGCGAAGTCGGCCGCCTCGACCGCGGCCGGATCGCGCGTGCGCACCACTTCCGCGTCCGGGAATAGTACCTTCAGGACCGCGACGGCCCAGGCGTCGTCGGCGTGGAACTTGCCGCTGTGAGTCACAATTACCATAAGAATCCTATCTTGCTGACCGACGTGCGGTATTGCGGCGCGGTTCGGGCCACCGATTGACGTTCGTGACCTTACCGAATGATACCGGCTTCCGCAGTCAATCGGCCCGGCACAATCCACCTATCAGACACTTGGCGAGCTGACCATTGCGCAACTATTGGCTGCAGCGCCGACATCGCAATAATGGACAGAGCCGATCCGCCATCCACCCGCTTGTGGACGTGCATTCATGGATGTAAGATGAATGCACTGAAAGCATTTTTGATGAGGTGACGGTATGGCAATGCTAACCATACGCAATCTTCCCGACGATGTACACCGCGCCTTGCGCGTGAGAGCCGCCCAACACGGCCATAGCACCGAAGCGGAAGTTCGCGCCATTCTTGCCAGTGCGGTGAAGCCGGAGGCGCGCGTCCTAATGGGCGATGCCCTCGCTGCGTTGGGCCGTGATATCGGCCTCACAAATAAGGATTTCGAAGCGCTGACCCAAGCCAGGGACACGACACCGGCTGAGCCGCTGAGGTTTGAATGATCGTGCTCGATACCAACGTCGTTTCCGAAGCGATGAAGCCGAAACCGCACCCAGCCGTGCGCGCATGGCTGAACGATCAGACCGCCGAAACACTCTATTTATCCAGTGTTACGGTGGCCGAGCTGCTGTTCGGCATTCGAGTTCTCCCGGCCGGCAAGCGGAAAGACATGCTGGGTCGCGCGGTCGATAGTCTTATGACGCTGTTCAAGGATCGGGTGCTTCCATTCGACACAGATGCGGCCCGGCATTACGCTGAGCTCGCAGTGACCGCCAAGGCCGCCGGGCGCGGCTTTCCAACACCAGACGGTTATATTGCGGCGATCGCAGTATCACGCAAGTTCATTGTGGCCTCACGAGATACGGCTCCCTATCATGCGGCGAATGTCGCCATCATCAATCCGTGGGAGCCGTAGTATTTAAATTTGAGGCCAGCGTGACATCGCCCATCAGGGACTGCTCCAACAGGAGTTCAAGCGCTGTGTTGATCAAGACGCCGCGCGCAACGTCTGCTATGCCGTCGATTGCTCCGATCAATACATTCCAGGATTGCCCAGCATCAGGATAGATCGTCGATCTGGCGCCTGAGCAAGGCCAGCATCGCCTCCGCCGCCGGCGTCAGCGCCCCTTCCCTGCGCTTGACCACGCCGATGGAACGGCGGATTACCGGGTCCACCAATGGCCGCCGCACCAATCCTTCGGTGTCGATGACATCGGCGGCCATGGTCGGCAGCGCCGCCACGCCGAGTCCCTCGGCCACCATCGCGCCAATGGTAGCGAGGTGATCGATTTCGAACGCCGGATGGAAGCCGACGCCGTTTTGCAGCGCGGCGGCTTCCACATACTGGCGCACACTGGTATGGCGCGACATCGAAATATGCGCCGACGACAGCGTGTCCGTCAGACGCACGCTGCCGCCGGCACGCCCCAGCGGATGGCTGCGCGCCGCCAGCAACACAAACGTGTCGGTCGTCAGCGGTATGTAGTCGAGGTCCCCGTAGGCCGGGTTGGCCGCGGTGATCGCGAAGTCGACGCGGCCGTCGCGCACCAGCTCGAACGCCGGTTCCGACAGCGTATCGGCCAGCGACAATTTGATGTCAGGATACTGCACGCTGAAGGTGCGGAACAGGCGCGGCACGATGCGCGCCGCCAGCGACGGCAGCGCGGCCAGCGCCACCCGCCCGCGCCGCAGCGCCGACACGTCGCGCACCGCGGCCACGGTGCGGTCGATATCGGCCAGCAACTGGTCGGCATGCGACGCCAGCACCTCGCCGGCGGCAGTCAAGGCCACCGATCGCGTGGTGCGCTCGAACAGCCGCGTGCCGAAGGCGTCCTCGAGCCGGCCGATCAGCGTCGACAGCGCCGACTGCGACAGGTGCATCTGCTGCGCTGCCTGGCTGAAGCTGAGGGTTTCCGCCACGGCGACGAAGGCGCGGATGTCGCGCGCCGAAAGATTTATCTCCATAATCGATAAGTCTATCTAAAAAAAGCGATTCACAGATAAAAATCGATGCGGCACACTGGGTTTCCCCCTTGATTACGAGACAACCATGAACAATGCCTCGCCCCCCGCCCTGCCGAAACCTGCCCACGCCTGCGCCCTGGTGGTGGGCGGCGGCACCATGGGAGCGGACGTCGCGCTCGTGCTGGCGCGCGGCGGCTGCCGCACCATCGTGATGGAGATGGGCGAACCGCGCCGGCAAGCGCTCGACGCCTATTTCAGCGACGGCTTGCGCAAGCTGGGCGTCGAGCACAAGCGCGACCGCATCTCCACCTGCGCCAGTCTTGACGAAGTCGACTGGCCGGCGGTGGACCTCGTGATCGAATGCATTCCCGAAAAGCTGGCATTGAAACAGACCCTGTTCGCCGACCTGGTCCAGCGCACCCGCGCCGACACCGTGTTGTGCAGCAACAGCTCGAGCTTTCCGATCTCGGCCATTGGCGAAGGACTCGACACCGCCGACCGCATGCTCGGCCTGCATTTCTTCATGCCGGCGCACTTGGTGCCGCTGGTCGAAGTGGTGCTCGGCGCGCGCTCGTCCGCTGCGCTGGCCGACTCCCTGTCCGCGTTCATGCGCGCCTGCGGCATGGTGCCGGTGCTGGTGCGCAAGGACATGCCGGGCTTTCTCGCCAACCGGCTGCAGCATGCGCTGGCACGCGAAGCGTTCGCGCTGATCGATGCCGGCGTGGCGACGCCGGAAGATGTCGACGCCGCCGTGCGCTTCGGCTTCGGTTTCCGCTTCCTGGCCGCCGGCCCGGTATTGCAGCGCGACCACGCCGGCATCGACGTCCATTGCCCGGCCGCCGCCACCATGTATCCATCGCTCGCCGCCAATACCGAGCCATCGAAGGCGCTGACCGAGCGCTACGCCGCCGGCAAGTTCGGCATGAAATCCGGCGAAGGCTTCTACAAGTGGACGCCGGAAAGTATCGCCGCCGAACGCGCGCGCTATGATGACTTGCTGATGGCCGGACTGCGCCTGCTGGCGCCGGAACTGCCGCGGATCGACGATCAATGAACAATCGACCTATGCCACGCATCGCCCTGATCCATGCACTGAGTCACTCGGTGGACCCGATCAACGCCGGCATGGCCAGCGAATGGCCGGACGCCACCCTCATGAATTTGCTCGACGACTCTCTGTCGGCGGACCTGGCAAGTTCCGGCCGCGGCCTGGACGCGGCGATGCAGCAGCGCTTCCAGGACCTGGCCGCCTACGCCGTCGGCACTGGCGCGCAAGCCATCCTGTTCACCTGCTCCGCATTCGGCTCCTGCATCGACGCGGTGGCGCGGCGCTATCCGCACATCCCGGTGCTCAAGCCGAACGAAGCAATGATCGCCGACGCCGCCAAGGCCGCCGGTCCGATCGGACTGATTGCCACCTTTGGCCCGACCCTCGAATCGATGCCGGCGGAGTTTCCCGCCGATGTCGAAGTGCGCATGGCGCTGGCGGCAGGGGCGATGGACGCACTCAACCGCGGCGACGTGCAACAGCATGACGCGCTGATCGCCGAGCAGGCCCGGCAGTTGGCGGCGGACGGCTGCAACACCATCGCCCTTGCCCAGTTCAGCATGGCGCGCGCGCACGATGCCTGCGAACAGGCCAGCGGCAAGCCTGTGCTGACGACGGTGCACAGCGCCGTGCTGGAACTCAAGCGGCGCCTGTCCGGCCAGCCTGAATAAAATACCTTTCACCCACCACAAAATAAAATCAAGGAGACGAAGCATGCTGAAGAAAGCGATCCTCGCATCGATGCTAATGGCCCAGGCGCTCAGCGCAGGCGCCGCCGATGTATATCCATCGAAACCGATCCGGTTCATCGTGCCCTACCCGCCGGGCGGACCGACCGACGCGATGGCGCGCCTGATCCAGGGACCGCTGCAGGCGAAACTGAATACCTCGATCGTCATCGACAACCGCGGCGGCGCCGGCGGCAACATCGGCACCGGCATGGTGGCGACCTCGCCCGCCGACGGCTACACGATCCTGCTCGCGGCGAGCGGCCCGATGGCGGTCAACAAGACCTTGTACAAATCGATTTCCTTCGATCCGGAAAAGGATTTCGCGCCGATCATCCAGATCTCGGCCTTCCCGCTGGTGCTCGAAGTGCATCCGTCGGTGAACGTGACAAACCTGAAGCAGTTCATCGCGATGGCAAAGGACAAGCCGGAAACGTTGAGCTTTGCCTCGGCCGGCAACGGCACGCCGCAGCACCTGGCCGGTGAACTGTTCAACACCGCGGTCGGCACAAAACTGCAGCACGTGCCTTACAAGGGCGCCGGGCCGGCGCTCAACGATGTGATCGGCGGCCACGTCAAGGTGATGTTCGATATTCTCGGCAGCTCGGTGCAGTACATCAAGACCGGCAAGCTGCGCGCCATCGCCGTCACCACGGCGGTGCGCAGCCCGGCGCTGCCGGATGTGCCGACGCTGGCCGAAGCCGGCCTGACGGGCTACAACTTTTCGGGCTGGCACGGCATCGTGGCGCCCGCCGCCACGCCGAAGCCGATCGTCAACAAGCTCAACCAGGCCATCAACGAAATCTTCGCCGACCCGGCTTTCAAGAAAAAATGGGAAGAGCTGGGCACGCCGGTCGTCGGCGGCACGCCGGAAGCGTTCGGCGCGCTGATGCGCTCCGAGTCCGTGAAGCTGGGCAAAGTGGTGAAGGATGCCGGGGTGACGGTGGATTGATGCACCGGCAAGAAACCAGTTCACACGACGCCAGGCATTGATTGCCTGGCGTTTTGCATTCGCGCTCGCCGATTCGCGCGCACCCCCTGCGCGGTGGGTTTCAGCGGAGTCGATTATAGTGGAACGCGCAACCGTGATTTCCGGGCGCACCACTCATCAAGAACAGGACACACATGACAACGCAAACTGAAACCGCCATCCTGGCCGGCGGCTGCTTCTGGGGCATGGAGCAATTGCTGAGGCGCATACCGGGCGTGCTGTCGACGCGCGTCGGTTACACCGGCGGCGACGTTCCGAACGCCACCTACCGCAACCACGGCACGCACGCCGAAGCGCTCGAGGTCGTGTTCGACCCGCGCCAGATCGGCTATCGCCAGATCCTCGAATTCTTCTTCCAGATTCACGATCCGAGCACGGCGAACCGCCAGGGCAACGATCTCGGGATGAGCTATCGCTCCGCCATCTACTATCTCGGCGACGAGCAGAAGCGCATCGCCGACGATACCGTCGCCGACGTCGACGCGTCCGGCCTCTGGCCCGGCAAGGCCGTCACCGAGATCGTCCCGGCGGGCCCTTTCTGGGAGGCCGAGCCCGAACACCAGGACTATCTGGAACGCAATCCGGGAGGGTACACCTGCCATTTCATTCGGCCGGGTTGGAAGCTTCCCGCGCGCCAGGGACCGGCTTGACGATCGAGAAACCACCTCACAACGAATCCAGATTCGCCGTGATCGTTTGCGCCTGCGCCTGGAAAGCCGCAATCGCGGCTTGATCCATTTTTTCGAGCTGCCGGTACACCATGCCGATGCGTGGATTTCTCGCCAGGGTGGCGGCATTGCGATGAAAGAAATCCCAATACAGCGCGTTGAATGGACAGGCTCGCTCGCCGATGCGAATTTTCTTGTCGTAGCGGCATCCTTTGCAATAATCGCTCATCCGGTCGATATAGGCGGCGCTGGAGACATAGGGTTTGGTCGCCAACAATCCGCCGTCGGCGAACTGGCTCATGCCCAAGGTATTGGGAAGCTCCACCCACTCGAATGCGTCGATGTAGACGCCCAGATACCACCGGTGCACCGCGGCCGGATCCAGGCCTGCAAGCAGCGCAAAATTGCCGATCACCATCAAGCGCTGGATGTGATGCGCATGGGCTTCCTCCAGCGATTGCGTGATCGCATGCGCCAGGCAATTCATGCCGGTTTTGCCGTCCCAAAACCAGCGGGGAAGCGGGCGGCCATGATCAAAAAAATTCTTGTCCGCGTAGGCCGGCATATTGGCCCAATAGACGCCGCGGACGTATTCACGCCACCCCAGTATCTGCCGAATGAAACCCTCGACGGCGGCTAGTGGCGCATGGCCCGCACGATAGGCTGCCTCGGCCTTGGCCACGACTTCGCGCGGATTCAACATCTTCACGTTCAACGCAAACGACAGCAGCGAATGAAACAACCGCCATGCCCGGACGCTCATCGCATCTTGAAAGTCGCCGAACTGCGGCAAGGCGCTTTCGATAAACGCGTCAAGTTGTTGCAGCGCTTCTTCCCGGTTCAAGGGCCAGGCAAATTGCGTTTCCTTCGGATTGCCGAAACTGTCGACACCCGCATCGACAATCGCCTTCCAAAGACGCGAATGATCATGCAAGGTCCGGCGGTCTTGCGGCTCGGCGGGCGCGCCACGCCAGGGCTTGCGGTTATCGTGATCATAATTCCACTGGCCGCCGGCCGGCTCCTTGGCAGACTCCATTAACACTTGATGCTCTGCGCGCATCTGGCGGTAAAAAAACTCCATCAGCCATTGTTTGCGTCCCGCAAAGATATCCGCCGCTTGATGACGCGTCGTGTAAAAGTGGTCGCTGTCGACCATCAGCCACGCAATCGGCGAACGCCGGCCATGCCGGTACAGCTGTTCATCGAGGCGCCATTCGTCCGGAGCCTGATATTCGAACGCGGCAGCCTGGAAGCGCGTAATCAGCGCGTCAATATTGGCGGGCATCGATTGCAGGTTGTCAGGGTCATCGATCGGCAGGTAATGGACCTTGTGGCCAAGCTCGCGCAACTGCCGCGCCATATCGCGCATCGCCGCAAAAATCGCCAGAATTTTTTGCGCATGATGCCGGACGTAATCGGTCTCCTGACGCACTTCCATCAAGACATAAATGGTCGCATCGTCGATTTCGCCAAACCAGCGATGTTGCAGATTGATCTGGTCGCCCAGGATCAGTCGGAGCGTGGGTCCGGCTGTGTGTCTCGATGTCATCGCCATTGTTTCCAAAAGTTTTACGGCTGTTGATCTAAGTCCTACCTGGTGCATGAACCTACTTTGACCCGCTATTAACGAATAATATAACGAATCGCGTTGGACATGCCATGCCATCTTCGATAATATCGACTTCATTCGGTTCAATAGCGGTTCAGCTGGCGATCAGCACCGCGTCACCTTGTGACAGCCGTCCGCAACCTCGCATTTCGCGTCGGTTCAACTACAGGAGCTTACAATGAAGAAATTTCTTATCGCAGCAGCAATGACCATGGCGTTTGGCTCGGCAAGTGCGGCCGACATCGTCGATACGGCCAAGTCGGCCGGCACGTTCAACACCCTGGTCACCGCGGTGGAAGCCGCCGGCCTGGTCGACACACTGAAGGGCCCGGGCCCGTTCACGGTGTTTGCGCCGACTGACGCGGCGTTCGCCAAGATTCCAAAGGCTAAGCTTGCAGCCCTGCTCAAGGATAAAGCCGCGTTGACTAAAGTGCTGACCTACCACGTGGTGTCCGGCAAGGTAATGGCTGCCGACGTCAAGGCGGGCAAGGTCCAGACCGTCGAAGGCAGTTCGTTCACCGTCAAGACCAACGGCGGCAAAGTCATGATCGACAAGGCACATGTCAGCAAGACCGACATCGCCGCCGACAACGGCGTCATCCACGTCATCGACACGGTGCTGATGCCAAAGATGTAATCTGCGTCCGCCCGAGCGCGGACCGTGCAACCAAAACGCCAACGTCAACGTTGGCGTTTTCATTGGAACCACCACCTATGCAAACGGAAAAGCACATCATGATGGGGCTTCCCGATCAGTTCCACGCGCTGGTGATCGGAGCGTCCGGCACGATCGGCGCCGCCTTCGTCGATTTACTGAGAGAATCGCCGCGCTGCGCATCGGTGCATGGCCTGCATCGCCAGTCATCGCCGCGCCTTGACTTTGCCGACGAGAACAGTGTCGCCAAGGCCGCCCGGCGACTTGCCGGCGGGCCGCGCTACCACCTGATCATCAACGCGGCCGGCCTGCTGCACACGGAAGCGTTCATGCCGGAAAAACGGCTCGCGGACATCAATGCCCAGCAGATGCTGGCGACGTTCCAGGCCAATACAATTGGCCCGGCACTGTTGCTGCGCCACTTCGTTCCCCTGCTCGACGGCGAACGCGCGATCATGGCGATGTTGTCGGCAAAAGTGGGCAGCATCGGCGACAACCGGCTCGGCGGCTGGTACAGCTACCGCGCCTCGAAGGCGGCGCTCAACATGCTGGTCAAGACGGCGGCCATCGAAGTGGCGCGCAGCCAGAAGAACAGCGTGCTGGTCGCGCTGCATCCGGGCACCGTCAACTCGCCACTGTCGCGGCCGTTTCGCGGCGAGTCGATCGGGCGCCCGGCGCACGACGCCGCCACCGACATGCTGAACGTGCTCGACGCGCTGACGCCCGCCGACAGCGGCTCGTTCAGGTCGTACAACGGCGCCGAACTGCCCTGGTAACGCAGCGCGCTTCCACTTAACGTGCGGCGATGCGCCGCGCCAGCGCGCGCCCGCTCAGCCAGGCTGCCTCGACGGTGCCGCCGTTGAGCCAGTCGCCGCACAGGCCGAGGCCCTGCCCGGCTTCCCAGATGCACACGTCGGCGCGCGCTGCCGCCGTGCTGGCGTAGCGCCAGCGGTGCGCGCTCCAGCGCTGCGGCGCCGGGCCGCCCAGCTCCGCAAAGGCCGGCAGCAGCAGTGCGGCGACGCTGTCCGCGTCGAGTTCGAGGTGCGCCTCGCTCCAGTCGGCGCTGGCGTGCAGCAGCCAGCTTTCGCCGCCGGCGCGGCCAGGCTTGGCGCTGTCGCGCGCGACCCAGCGCAGCGGGCCGACGTTGACGAAGGCGGCGTCGAAGCCGAGTGCGAGCGGCGCCGCGTACTGCAGCATCATGGCCCAGCAGCCTTGCATCGTCACCTCTGCTGCAAGCGCCGCCTGCTGCGGCGCGGCGTCGCGCAGCAACGGCACCGCTTGCGGCGCCGGCACCGCCAGCACCACCGCGTCAAAACGGCATGCAAGCGGTCCGGCGCCCTGCACCTCCAGGCGCCAGCCCGCGCCGTCGCGCCGCACCGCGCCGATCTCGACACCCGCGTGCAGCGCCAGTTTCGATGCAAGCCATGCCGCCGGCGCCGTCATGCGCGGGGTGCCGACGTAGCGTGCGGTGGCGCCGCAACCGCGGCTGCCGTCCGCGTCGAAGCGCTGCACCTGCGCGTGCCACTGCGCCGCTACGCCCGCATGCTCCCAGCGCGCCACTTCGGCGCGGAACGCGGGGTCGTGCGCGGTGAAGTACTGGGCGCCATGGTCGCACTGCCAGTCCGCGCCGCGCCGCGTGCTCATGCGCCCGGCGGGGCCGCGGCTCTTGTCGAATACGGTCACCTGGAAGCCCGCATCCTGCAGCGATTCCGCGCACGACAAGCCGGCGATGCCTGCGCCGATGACGGCGATGTGGGGAGGAGAAGTCATGCAGTGTCCTGTCGTCGGTTCATTGCGCCGCTCAGCGCCAGCCCTGCAGCCATTGCGCCGAGTCGTTCAGTTCGCGCCAGCGCAGCGTGAAGCTGCGCTTCGTCAGCACTGCCTCCATCGTCACGGCATCGATCTGCGTACCAGGCGCATCCGGCGCTACCAGGGCGGTGACGATGAAGTGCTTTTCCTTGTCGACTGGGACGGCGGCGGTCCATTTGCTGCGCAGCAGCTTGCCCGCTTGCAGGGGGTGCGCCTGCGCGGGCGCCTTCGCTGGCGGTCTCACAGGCCGGCAGGCAGCGGCAGGCCCTCGGCCCGCGCCAGCCGTTCCAGCGCCGTCTCCATCAGCACGCGGGCGGAGCCGGCGGCGTGGCCCAGTTGCTCATGCAGCAGCGCATCGGCAGGGGTGCGCGACGCGCACTGCGCGCTGTAGCGCTCGAAACTGCCCAGCATTAGCAGGATGTCGGCCAGGTGGCGCGGGCATTCGCAATAGACGCTGTTGCTGGCGGCGGCCACTTGCGCCAGCGCCTGTTCGTCGAAACGGCGCGGCGCCGGCGCCCCCTGCCGCAGCTGTGCCGCCTGCAACGGCGCCGCCGGCGCCGGCGCCGCAGCCAGCGCCGCCTGGCACAGCAGCACGACTTCGGCTGCATCGGTGGGCGCGCGCGCCACGAGGCAGCCGTGGGCGCGCAGCTGGCGAATGGTCGCACTGGCGCAGAAGCGGTACAGCACCACGGCGGCAACGCCAAGCTGCTCGCGCAGCGCGGCAATCGCCGGCACGACGGTGTCGTCCAGTTCCGATATTTCCATCAGCAGCACCTCGGCCCCGGCGTCGGCCAATGCCGCCGCCGCGCCGTCCAGTGCGTGGCAATGCGCGACGATGTCGAGCGCGAGCAGGTCGCGGCCGCCGCCGGCCAGGCGCCGCGCCAGCGCCGGACCCACCAGCGCCACCCGCACCGGCCGCGACAGCGCTTGTGGCGCCGGCACCACCGCCAGCGCACCGAGCTGTTCGAAGGGCAGCTTGGCCAGCGCGCCGATCGGATGACCCTGGTCGACCAGCTGCTTCAACAGTCGCAACCGGCGCACCTGGGCGTCGGAATACAGGCGCTGGCCATGCGCGCTGCGGCCGGTATCGGAGATGCCGTAGCGGCGCTCCCAGACGCGCAGCGTCTCGACCGGCAAACCAGCCAGCCTGGCGGCGACGCCGCTGCGATATTGCGCCAGATGACCGTCGGTGGTCGCCGGAGGTTGTTCAACCATGATCTGAACCGCTTTCGAACCGTTAAAAGAAGATTATATCGCAGCGGCCATCCCTTGAGGTGAGTGAGCACACTGCAATTCGGTTCAATTCCGGTTCGACGCCGCGTTCGTGCTTTCGTACACGAGGATCGCCGCGGCCAAGTCTTCCAACGCGGTGCCGACTGACTTGAACACGGTGCGAACGTCGTTCGCTTGCCGTGCGCCCGCGTCTCCGCGGCAAAGCGACGCCAGCGTGCCGGCAACATCGTCCGCGCCGAAAACGCCGCGCGACATCGGGCCCAGCAAGTCGCCGGATTTCTGCAAGGCCTCCACGGTGTCCACGTACAGGCGGCTGCCTGCGAAGCAGGCGTCGTCCGCTTCGCGCATCTGCGGCGTAAATCCGCCGATCAGGTCGAGGTGGCTGCCCGCGGCGAGCCACTCGCCGTGAATGACCGGTTCGGTCGCCAGGGTGGCGCACGACACCACGTCTGCCTGGCGGGCCGCCTGCTCGAGGTCGGCGCTGGCCGCGATGGTGCATCCATCCAGGCGCAACTGCGCCGCCATGCGCCGCGCGGCGTCGGGATTGCGGCTCCAGATCGTGATTTCCTCGATCGGCAGCACGGCGCAATACGCCTCCGGCAGCAGGCCGGCGACGCGGCCGGAGCCGACCACCAGCAGGCGCCGGGCGTCGCGCCGCGCCAGGAATCGCGCCGCCAGCGCGGACGCGGCAGCGGTGCGGCGCGACGTGATCTCGTTGCCGTCGATCTGGGCCAGCGGCTCGCCGGTCGCCGCGCTGTACAGGATGTAGGTGGAAAACAGGCCCGGCAAGCCGCGCGCGGCGTTGCCGGGAAAAATGTTCACCGTCTTGATGCCCATGTAATCGCCATGCCACGCCGGCATGATGAGCACCGTGCCGCCTTCGCTGTTGCCGTCGCTGACCTTGTGGACATGGCGGGGCGGCACCTGGCACCCGCTCGCGAACAGCCGTTCGATCGCGTCGATCAATGTATCAAAGGGCAACGCCTGGCGCGTGCTGGCACTGTCAAATATCTTCATGGTTCATTTGCTGTAATTGCTCCGGGAGATTGGACGGGTGGGCATAGTGGCAGGCTACGGGCTACTATAGCGAACTTGACAAGCTGAGGATACCCAAATGAAAACAAGCGTGATTGCGCCATTGTTGATGGTTTTGAGCCTGCACGCGGGCGCCGCCGATGCGCCGCCAGCCGCGGCTGCCAGGCCGCTCGCCACCATCGCCGCGCTGGACGTGCCGCGCTACATGGGCACCTGGTACGAAATCGCGAAATTCCCTAACCGCTTCCAGAAAAAATGCGCCGGCTTCACCAAGGCCACCTATTCCACGCTCGCCGACGGCACCGTGCAAGTGGTGAACCGTTGCCGCACCGACAACGGCGGCACCGACGAAGCCCTCGGCGCCGCGCGCCAGGTCGGCGCGGCGAATTCGCCCAAGCTGAAGGTGCGCTTCGCGCCGGCGATCCTGTCGTTCCTGCCGATGGTGTGGGGCGACTACTGGGTAGTCGACCTGGACGCCGGCTACCAGCTCGCCGCCGTGAGCGAACCGAAACGCGAATACCTGTGGATCCTGTCGCGCACCCCGAAGGTCGACAAGGCAAGCTACGACGCGCTGGTGGCGCGCCTGGCCAGCCAGGGCCTGGACGTCAGCAAACTCGATCTGACCAGGCAGGAATGAAAAACGCCACCCTCGGGTGGCGTTTTTCTTACAACGCGTCTTGCTTAGTCAACCGTCGCGCCGCTTTGCTTCACCAGCTTGCCCCATTTGAGCGATTCGGCCTGGACAAACTTGTCGAAGTTTTCCGGCGTATCGCCAAGGTACTCCGAACCGGTTTCGGCGCGGATCTTCTCGAATTCCGGACCCTTCATGAACTTGATGGTTTCGGCATTGATCTTGGCGATCACATCCTTCGGCGTCTTCGCCGGCGCGAACAGGCCGTACCAGGCGTACGACTCGAGTCCGGCCTGGCCCAGTTCGGCGAAGGTCGGTACATCCGGCAGCAGCGGCGAACGCTTGGCGCTGGAAATGGCGATCGGCTTGACCTTGCCGCTCTTAATGTGCGGCATGATGGCGATCGTGCTGTCGAACATGATAGGAATGTGGCCGCCCAGCAGGTCGGCAATCGCCGGCGCCGAACCCTTGTACGGCACGTGGATCATGTCCAGCTTCAGCACGCTGTTGAACAGTTCGCCCGTCAGGTGCTGCGGCGTGCCACTGCCCGACGAACCGAACGAGAACTTGCCCTGCTTCGACTGGATGTGGGCGATCAGTTCTTTCAGGTTCTTGGCCGGCACCGAAGGATGCGCCACCAGCACCAGCGGCACCCGCAGCAGGTTGCTGATCGGCTCGAGATCCTTGAGCGGATCGAACGTCATGTTCTTGTAGAGGCTCGGGTTGATGACGATCGGCGCGCTCGACGTGATCAGCAAGGTCTGGCCGTCCGGCTTGGCGCGCGCAACCGCGGCCGAGCCGATGTTGCCGCCGCCGCCGGCGCGATTGTCGATGACGAAGGTCTGGCCCGTGGCCGCCGTCAGGCTCTTGGCAAACGGCCGCGCCGCGATGTCCGACGGCCCGCCTGGCGGCCACGGCACGACCACCGTCACCGTCCCGCTGGGCCAGGCTTGCGCGAACGCGCTGATGGAAACGACCGATGCGGCAAAAGCGCAAGCGAGGGATTTACCTGTGACGGAGAGTAATTTCATGTTCGCCTTTTTAGTTGATGCCCACCGCGGCGGCTGCCGCAGCGGATGAAGAAATGTTTTGAACATCACAGGCGCGATGACGCAGGTTTCCCGCGAACACTGTGAAGTCAGATGTTCAAAAGTATATATACATTTCTTCATTTCGACTTTTTTTGCGACGAACATTAACACCCATACAACAATATGGCTTTGTCGTCCGGGTGGTCAGGCGCTGCGCTTGGCAATCACCGCCTCGAGGTATTCGGCCGGCACCACCAGCGACGCCTCCCCGGCCGTATTGAAGCGGTCGAGCAAGGCCTTGATGTCCTGCTCCAGCGCTTTTTCGCCAGCGGTGCCGACGGCGGCGAACGCCTTGTACACGGGCCCGTAATAGTCGCGGAACACCTGCAGCCAGTGCGCCGCCGACGCAAAACGGAAATTGAAGATTTTTCGCTCGGCATGGAAGCGCTCGGCCGCATCGTCGAACAGCTGGCGCAGGTAGTCTTCGGTGCCCCACAGGCCGGGCGACTTCAGGCCCGGCGGCGGCGGCACGTGCTTGCCGATGGTCTTGAATAGCTGCCCGATGAAACCGTCGGGCGTCCAGTTCGCCATGCCGATACGGCCGCCGGCGCGCACCACGCGCAGCATTTCCGCCGCGGCACGCGCGTGGTCGGGAGTGAACATCACGCCGAACGTCGACAACGCCTCATCGAAGCTGCCATCGGGGAACGGCAGCGCCTCGGCGTCGGCTTCGCGGAAGGTGACCTGCAGCCCTTCCGCCGCGGCGCGGGCGCGGCCTTTTTCAAGCAGCGCAGGCACGTAGTCGGTGGAGGTGACGTTTGCAAAACGGCGTGCCGCCGCAAGGGTGGCGTTGCCGTTGCCGGCGGCGATATCGATGACGCGCTCGTTGGCGCGGATGTCGGCGGCCTCGGCCAGCGACTCGCCGACGATCTGCAGCGTGACGCCAATGACGGCGAAATCGCCGCTCGCCCAGGTGGCCTGCTGGCGTTGCTTGATGGCGGCGTAATCGGGCGCGCCGGCATCGCGCGCTTGCTGGGGTGAAGGGGTGGACTGGCTGGGTTGGCTCATGGCGGTCTCCTGAAGAATGCATATCGGCCGAATGCGGCAATCCGTATGACACTGCGGCACGCGAGCAGTTCACGCCCATTTAACGAAACAAGAACTGCCACAGCCACCCTCCGCGCCGGTCCCGGCCAGTCAGTACGTAATCCAGGGCATTCTCGTTTTGCAGCGTCAGGTAAAGCGCAAAGCGCGCTGCATGCTGGCCGACAATCAGCAGCGCATCATGTTGTTGCAGGCTGAATTCATCGCCGGGCAACAGGAAAGACTGCCCCTGCCGCACGATCATCAACACGACGGCCGGCAGCACCGCGTCCCAGTCCGCGTTGTCGCGCAGCAGTTGGCCGACGCTGATCGCCTGAGGGTTCATCAGCGCCTTGTAGACTGCGGGCGCGCCGCGCGCATCGATGTCGACATCCCAGACTTCGGGCACGCGGCCTTCGCAGATGCCTTCGAGCCGGCTGGATACCTGTTTGCTGAGGCTTTCGTCAGCCTGGCGCACGGCGCCCAGGAAGCGCGCCAGCAGCGGCGTAGTCAGGATCGAGATGCATTCCTGCGCGACGACGCGGGTATGCACCATGCTGAAGTCGGCACGGAACGATTCGAACAGCACGTCGTTGGCGGCCTGGTTCTGGCGCGCCACGACGAAGATGTCCGGGTTGAGGTTTCTCGCCATCACGGCGATCGACAGATTGCTGATGTCGTCGTCGCTGCCGGCGACGATTCCGCGCGCTTGCATGATACCCGCTTCCTCCAGCACGCTGGCCTCGCTGCCGTATCCCCTCAAGGTGTGGCAGCCGCGCGGGCCGTCGCCGCTGGGATCGATGACCGACAGTTCGATGCCGGGCAATGCCAGGAAGCGCGCGACGGCGCTGCCGAAGTGGCCGTAGCCGCAGATGATCCAGTGCCCGCGCGGCGGCCTGTGGATTTCCGGCAGCGGCGTTCCCGGCAGGCCGGTGAGAATTTCGATCAGGCGAAACCGGTCCGGCGAGGCAATCGCCAGCACCAGGTATTCGGCGAAGCGCTCGAAGGCGTTGACGATGTGGTGGGTGCCGAACGAGGCCATGTTGGCGGCCACCCGCGGACTGCGCACCCGCGCCAGCACCGTCATCGCCGGATTGAGCAGGCGCACATTGACGGCGATGGCCAGGTTGGCCTCTTCATCGCTGGTGACCGCCAGCACCCCGCGGCACTTGGGGTGGCGCAAGCCGGCCATCTGCAGGTAAGCCGACTGGCGCGCGTCGGCGACCACCACCGGGTCGTTGGTGATGTATTCCTCCATCGCCAGTTCCTCCACGCGCAGCTCGTCCTTCTCGAGGATCGCGAAGTCGTAGCCGAGCAGATCGAGCGCGCGGCAGATCAGGCTGCCCGTTTCGCCGCAGCCGCAGATCAGGTAGAAAGGCGCCTGCGTGTGCCGCACGCGGCGGGCGAAACGGGAGGCGGCCAGCGCCTGCAGGAAGGCCTTGTCCTGCAGCAGCGTCAGGACGCTGACGATCGAGTAGGTCCAGCCGATGACGGTCATGTAGATGCATACCGTAATCCACAGCCGCTGGGCATCCGAGAACGACCGCGGGATCTCGCCGAAGCCGATGGAGGTGGCGGTGTAGCTGATGAAGTAGAAGGCATGGAAGAAACTGAGGGGCGGCGCCGGCGAGCCATCCTCATGCCGGCCAGGCACAAAGGTCAGCACCAGCACGCCCACCGCGTAAAAGACGACCAGAACGATAAGCGGCGCCCGCATGCGCCTCAGGATTAGGAAGAAGACGCTGTTCATGGTCAGCGCCGCATCATGACGGTCTCGACGATGAGCATGATCAGCGAAACGACGTTGGCCAGCAGCGCGCCGCCGGAAAGGGAAACCACGCTGGCGGTGATCTCCGGCGTCATGCCGGTGCCGGTGATGTGGACGGCGGCGGTTGCGCTAGAATGGGCTGGCAGTTCGAAAACAACCGGTCCTCGCACTCGATCACTCACAGGAGACTTCCATGAAATCAGTCAGCCTTGCCACTGCAGTCCTGTTCGCCTTGTTCACCCACTCCGCCCACGCCTCCGAAGCCCCGGTCAAGAAAGCCGGCGGCATGCTGGTCGACTCAAAGGGCATGACGGTATACACCTATGCCAACGACACCGCCGGCAAGAGCGCCTGCACCGGCGCCTGCGCCGAGAACTGGCCGCCGGTCAGCGCCGGCGACGCCAAACTGGCGGCGCCCTATTCGGCCATCACGCGCGAAGACGGCAGCAAGCAGGTGGCCTACAAAGGCAAGCCGCTGTACACCTTCGTGAAGGACAAGAAAGCCGGCGACAAGGCCGGCGACAAGGTGAAGGATGTGTGGCACGTGGTCACCGATTGAGCGGTCCGTCCCTGCAACACAATTGAACCTCATCCTCGCGAATTGATGCGAGGATGAGGTTCATATCTTCAGACGAAGTCTCGTCGTGCGATCCCTGCGCGTGCGTCAGGGGTCCTTGCACTGAATCTGAACACATGCCCCCCTCCCCGGTCTAACCCGACGAGGCGCCCGCTCGCGGCGCCGGATGCGACCCGCCAGCGCACGTCGAGGGGAGGATCATGTCTGGTCATATGATTTCCATTTATGCCCTGATAGCGATGTTCGTCGTCGCTACTGTCATGCCCATCAACATGGGCGTCATCGCCTTCGTCGGCGCCTTCCTGATCGGCACCCTCGTCGCCGGCATGCAGACCAAGGCGATCATGGCCGGCTTTCCCGCCGAATTGTTCCTCACGCTGGTAGGCATCACCTTCCTGTTCGCCCAGGCGCAGAACAACGGCACCATCGACTGGCTGGTGCGGCTCGCCGTGCGCGCGGTGCGCGGGCGCATCGCCGCCATTCCGTGGATTATGTTCGGCATCGCCGCGCTGCTGACCGCGGTGGGCGCCGTCAGCCCGGCGGCGGTGGCGATCATCGTGCCGATCGCGCTCGGCTTCGCCGCCAAGTACGGCATCAACCAATTGATGATGGGGCTGATGGTGATCCACGGCGCCCAGGGCGGCGGCTTTTCGCCGATCAGCATCTACGGCGGCATCACCAACAAGATCGTGCAGAAAGCCGGCCTGCCGATCTCCGAACTGACCACCGCGTTCGTCAGCCTCGGCGTCAACCTGGCCGTCGCCGTGGTGCTGTTCTTCCTGTTCGGCGGCATGCGCCTGCTGCGCCAGACGCAAACCGCCGAACCGGCCGGCGCCGGCATTCCGGCAGGCCCCTACGGCGAGTCGGTGGCCGTGCCGCCGCAAGGACCGCAGGTGTATGGCGGCAGCGAAGGCGAAACCTTTCCGGAGGAGCGGCTCACAAGGACCAATTCGCCGGACTCCATCATGGCCGTCAACCCCGACGCCGCCCTCCCCGCGGCAGGCGCCTTGCAGGAATCGGCCACCGTCCAGCAGCTCGCCACGGTGGCCGGCCTGGCGGCGCTCGCCGTGCTGACGCTGCTGTACAAGCTCGACATCGGATTCGTCGCCATCACCATCGGCCTGCTGCTGTCGATCATGGCGCCGAACGTGCAAAAGCGCGCGGTCGGCCAGGTCTCGTGGCCCGAAATCATGCTCATCGTCGGCGTCAGCACCTATGTCGGCGTGATGGAAAAGATGGGCACCATCGCCTTCGTCGGCCACAGCGTGGCCAGCCTGACGTCGCCGCTGATGGTGGCGCTGCTGCTGTGCTTCGTCGGCGCGGTGGTGTCGGCGTTCGCCTCGTCCACCGCCGTGCTCGGCTCGCTGATCCCGCTGGCCGTGCCCTTCCTGCAGCAAGGCACCGGCGTCGACCCGATCGGCTTCATCGCCGCGATGGCGGTGTCGTCGACCATCGTCGACGTCAGCCCGTTCTCGACCAACGGCGCGCTGGTGCTGGCCAACGCGCAGGGCATCGACCGCGACGTCTTTCTCAGGCAGCTGATGATCTACGGCGCGATCGTCACGCTGGCGGCGCCGGTCGTCGTGTGGCTGCTGTTCGTGGTGTTATGAAGGTTGATTCATTCACTCCGGCCATACCCGATATTGCCAATGGGAATTGGCCGTACGGTCGCAACGCCTGTATAACATCGGCATGGTTAAACAGGTTGTCAGGAGTGATGAAATGAAACAGATGTTGAACGATATGGCACGCTTGTTGTTGGCGACCGCGGCAGCCAGGGCCGACATGGTGGTGCGCCGGCTTGCCGAAGCGCGCCTTGGCGGCAAGGAAGCCCACCGTGCGAATGCAGGCGGGTGGAAATAGCCATCGCAGCAAACGGAAAGCAACGCCACCCTCGGGTGGCGTTTTGCTTTCGGCGCTACCACATCAGATCGTCGGGGATCTGGAACGCCGCATACGGATCGTCGGCATCGACCTCGGTCGTGGCTTTCTTGTTCACCCGCACCACCAGCGCAGCATCGCGCTCGGCGATCTTGTCGGCAATCACCCGCGGCACCAGTTCGACCGTGCCGCCCAGGCACACGATCACCAGCCGCCCCGCCATCAAGTGCCCCTGCACCGCGGCCGACACATAAATGCGTTCGATCTTGCTGCCGTGGGTGAAGTTATAGGCGATGTCGCCGTTGCCCTTGCCCTGGCGATTCTTCTGCACCATCTGGGCGATCTGCGCGACGATCGCCTTCTGCGTGGCGGCCGCGTCGCGCTGGGCGTTCAGGTCGCGCGCCCGCTCGGCATTCTTGCGCTGCGTCTCCAGCGCGGCCACGCGCGCCTCATCGACGCTCTGGGTGCCGGTGCGCCGCTCGACCTTCTTCTGCTTGCTCTTGTCGTGGTTCGCCTGTTTGACCTTGTTCTTGTCGACCAGGCCGGCCTTCAAAAGCTGCTCTTGCAAAGAGACCATATGTACTGCTCCGTAAATTGTCCGCCGGCGGAAATACGCTAGCATAGCAAACATGGCTCACTTGAACACGCCGACAACGGCCCCGGCCACCACACTGCGCGCCGCCCTCGTTGGCGCCGCCATGCTTGCCGCCGCAAGTGTGCCGGCGCATGCGCAACAACGCGACCAGCTGGCCGCCCTGATCAACGCTTATCGCGCCGCGCCGGCAAGCTGCGACGGCCGCCGCGCCAGCCCGGCGCCGCCGCTGGCGCCGCATCCGGCGCTGGCCAACGTACGCGTCGCCACCGGCGCCTTCCTCGACCAGGTGCTCGAGCGCGCCGGCTACCCGGTGGCGCGGGCCGAGGCGATCTCCGTCTCCGGCCCGGCCGATGCGCGCGCGGCAATGGCCGCCATCGAACAGAAATATTGCCGCACGCTGCTGAGCACCGACTTTTCCGCCGTCGGCGCCAGCCACAGCGGCGACGGCTGGCTGATCGTGCTGGCCAGGCCGGCCGGCCCGGCCGCCAGCACACTGCTTGGCGACACGCGCGACGTCGGCAAGGCGATCCTGGCAGGGGTCAACGCGGCGCGCGCGGCCGGCCAAACCTGCGGCGAGATGCAATTTGCCGCCGCGGCGCCGCTGGCGTGGAATGGCGCGCTCGGCGACGCCGCGCTGTCGCACAGCGTCGACATGGCGAGCCAGCGTTTCTTCAAGCACCAGGGAAAGGATGGGCGGCTGGTCGGCGATCGCGCCACGCAGGCGGGCTACCGCTGGCGCCGGATCGGCGAAAACATCGCCTCGGGCCTCGACTCGTCCGACGAGGCGGTGGCCGGCTGGCTATCGAGCCCCGGCCATTGCGCCAATATCATGAGTCCGAACTTCACCGAAATGGGCGCCGCGTACGCGGTCGACGCGGCGCGCCAGAACGCCCGCGTCTACTGGACCCAGGTGTTCGGCGCGCCGCGCTGAATTGCCGCTAGCGGCGGGCCACGCCGCCATGGCCGCGGCACAGGCGCGCCTGGCGCCGGCTGCCATCGCGGCAGCGCACCAGCTTCGGCCGCACCTTGGGGGCCGGCTGGACGCGCCGCTGCTCGGCGACGTCGCGCTTGGCCGCACCCGGGTTGAGCGGGCGCGCGCTGCCGGAATCGAAGTAGACCTGGGCGTGGGCGCTGCTGCCCAGCAGCAGTGCAAGCATGACGATCAGTTTTTTCATTTTTTCCACCCGGCAAATGTTGACTAGGCATTGTCGCACGCCATTGTGCAAACCATCTTTCGGTTGAATCCGCTTGAAATGGCGTTGTTCGCCCCACAGTTCGTTTGCACATTCCTAACTGACGGAGGTTTAGCATGGAGACGACCTGGATCGTGACGGCCGACGAAGGGCGGGCCCGCATTTTTGCCGAAACGGACCGCACGCAGCCGTTTCAGGAAATCGAGGACATGGTCAATACCGAGGCGCGCATGCGCACCGACGAAAAGTACACCGACAAGCCGGCCGACCCGATGGCTGCCGGCAAAAGCAGCCACGGTACGGGCGGCGCGGCGCCGGGCAAGCTGTACGAGCCGCGCCAGACACCGGAAGAGCACGAAGCCGAAACGTTCGCCAAGGCCATCGCCGCCTATCTGCTGAAGGCCCTCGACGAACGCCGCTTCGGCAAGATCGTGCTGGTGGCAGCGCCGAAGTTCCTCGGCGCGCTGCGCGCGCAGTTCGATCCGCGCCTGAAACCGCTGCTGGTCCAGGAAATCGACAAGGATCTGACGCACTCGAGCGCGCATGAGCTGCGCGCGCAGCTGCAGGCGATCAACCAGAAACAGTGACGCCGCCGGCGAGAGGACAGAAACATGCGCACCACCAAACTTCCGTCCGGCGAAGCCGTGCCGGTGCTGGGCCAGGGAACCTGGAACATGGGCGAGTCGCCCGACAACCGGGCCAGCGAGATCGAGGCGCTGCGCTTCGGCATTGATGCCGGGATGAAAGTGATCGACACGGCCGAAATGTATGGTGACGGCGCCGCAGAGGAACTGGTCGGCCAGGCCATCGCAGGCCGCCGCAGCAAGGCTTTCCTTGTCAGCAAGGTACTGCCGCAAAACGCCACCCGCGCCGGCACCATCGCCGCCTGCGAGCAGAGCCTGCGCCGCCTCGAAACCGACCACATCGACCTGTACCTGCTGCACTGGCGCGGGCGGGTGCCGCTGGCGGAGACGCTGGAGGGCTTCGAGACGCTGCTGCGCACTGGCAAAATCCGTTCGTGGGGCGTCAGCAACTTCGACACGGCCGACATGACCGAACTGGTCGGCCTGCACGGCGGGCCGGCGGTACAGACCAACCAGGTACTGTACAACCTGATGCGCCGCGGCATCGAGTACGACTTGCTGCCCTGGTGCGGGCAGCGCCATATTCCGGTGATGGCGTATTCGCCGCTGGAGCAGTCGCGCCTGCTCGGCGACGATACGCTGCGCCGCATTGCCAAGGACTACGGCGCGACGCCGGCGCAGATCGCGCTGGCGTGGGCGCTGCGCGGCGACGGCGTCATCGCCGTGCCGAAGGCCGGCACCACCGCCCACGTCAGGCAGAACTTGCTGGCGCTCGACCTCGCCTTGTCCGCCGGCGACCTCGCCGCGCTGGACCGCGCCTTCCCGCCGCCGACTTCGAAGCGCCCGCTGGAGATGATCTAAGACGCGATTTCCGCGCCTTTACTTGCCCGGCTTGAGGATCACCTTGGTCCACCCCTTCTTGCGCTTGTCGAAGTTTTCGTAGGCGCTAGGCGCCTCGTCGAGCGCCAGTTCGTGCGAGATGATCATCGACGGCTTCGCCTTGCCTGCATGGATCAGCTTGCCCAGGCTGCGGTTGTATTGCTTGACATTGGCCTGCCCGGTGGCGATGCGCTGGCCCTTGAACCAGAAATTGCCGAAGTCGAAAGCGAGCTTGCCGACCTTTTGCAGTTCGTCTTCCGCACCCGGATCCTTCGGCACGAACACGCCCACCACGCCGATGCTGCCGGTCGCCTTGACCGTCTTGACCAGGTTGTTCATCGTCAGGTTCGGCACTTCCTTGCCGTGCATGTTGCAGCACTGGTAGCCGACGCATTCGCAGCCGCGGTCGGCGCCCTGGCCGCCGGTCAGGTCCAGCACCTGCTGCACGCCGGCGCCTTCGGTGTCGTCGATGGCGATGGCGCCGATCTTCTCGGCCAGCTTGAGCCGGTCCTTGTGGGTATCGACGACGAACACCTGGCTGGCGCCCTTGATGAACGCCGACGTCGCCGCCATCAGTCCGACCGGGCCGGCGCCGTACACCACCACCGAGTCGCCCGCCTGCACGCCGGCCAGTTCGGTGGCGTGAAAGCCGGTCGGGAAAATATCGGACAGCATGACGTAGTCGTTTTCCTTGTCGACGGCGTCGTCCGGCAGCACCAGGCAATTGTAGTCGCCGTACGGCACCCGCAGCAGTTCGGCCTGGCCGCCGCTGTACGGTCCCATGCCGGCAAAACCGTAGGCGCCGCCGGCGTTGCCCGGATTGACGGTCAGGCAGTAGCCGGACTTGCCGACCTCGCAGTTGGGACAAAAGCCGCAGCCGATGTTGAAAGGCAGGCACACCATGTCGCCGACCCGCACCTTGTCGACCGCCTTGCCGATCTCGATGACCTGGCCCAGGTTCTCGTGGCCGAGGATGCGCCCGCTTTCCATGTCGGTGCGCCCTTCGTACATGTGCAGGTCGGAGCCGCAGATGTTGGTGGTGGTGATGCGCACCAGCACGTCGGTGTGCTTTTCGATCTTTGCATCGGGCATGTTCTTGACCTGGACGTCGTACGGGCCGTTATAGACAAGTGCTTTCATGGGTATTTTCTTTCGCGAATTAATGTGTGGCTGTGCAACGTATGCAGAGGCGGATGAAGTATCTATTCACTGTGGGGCGAACCGCAATAAGCATCTGTGCGGTGCTTAACGGTGTTCGCCCTTGTGCAAGCGCCGCGCGAACTGATTGGCAAACCGTCTCTCTAAAAATGGCGAACCATTGGAACCGCGCCAGCCATGCTAACCAACAAACAACGTGAACTCGAACGGCAGCTGCGCGCCATGTCGCGCAAGCTTGTCCATACGCTCGAGAGCATGACCGACGCCTTCTACATGCTCGACAACGACTGGCGCTTCACCTACCTCAACTCGGAAGCCGAACGCCTGCTGCGGCGTTCGCGCGCCGGCCTGGTCGGCCGCGTCCTGTGGGAAGCGTTCCCGGAACTGCTCGGCACCCGCTTCGAGTTCGAGTACCGGCAGGCAATGGCACGGCATCGGCCGGCGGCGTTCGAGGAACTCTACCTGCCGGTCCACACGTGGAAAGAGCTGCGCATCTTTCCCTCGCGCGAAGGACTGGCGGTGTACTTCACCGACATCTCCGAGCGCAAGCGCGCGCAGGAAATCGAACGCCGCAACGCCGAACGCTTCAAGATCGTCGCCCAGATCGTCACCGACATCATCTGGGACTGGGACCCGGCGCGCAACCGCATCTGGTGGAACGAAGGCTTGCGCAGCATCTTCGGTTATGAGCCCGACGAATTCGACGACGGCATCGAAGCATGGGCGCGCCGCGTCCATCCCGACGAGCGCGCGCGCGTGGCGGCCGGCCTGTTCCATGCGATGGAAAGCGGCCAGCAACAATGGCACGACGAGTACCGCTTCATGGCCAAGGACGGCTCCTACGCGGATGTGCGCGACCGCGGCGTCTTCATCCGCGGTGGCAACGGCGCCGCCACCCGCGTCATCGGTGCGATGGTCGACATCACGGCGCAAAAACGCGCCGAAGCGGACCGCGCCGAGACGGAGGCGCGCAACCGCATGCAGGCGTCGCTGCTCGACAAGGCACAGGACGCCATTTCGGCCACCGACATGGATGGCCGCATCACGTATTGGAACAAGGGTGCGCAACGCCTGTACGGCTGGACCGCGGACGAGGTCATGGGCAAGTTCAAGGCCGAGCTGATCGTCGCCGACCAGGATCCTTATGTCGTCGCCTTCCGCAAGATGCTGCAGCAGGGCGACTGGACCGGCGAACTGCTGAAGCGGCGCAAGGACGGCCGCAGCTTCTGCGTCGAAGCGCACCTGACGCTGATGCGCGACGACGACGGCCGGCCGCAGTCGATGCTGTGCATCGATACCGACATCACGCAGCGCAAGCGCGCCGAACGGGAAATCGAGGACCTCGCCTTTTTCGATCCGCTGACGGCGCTGCCGAACCGCCGCCTGCTGCTCGACCGCCTGCGCCACGCCGTGGCCGCCTGCGCGCGCACCGGCCGCACCGGCGCGCTGCTGTTTCTCGACCTCGACAACTTCAAGAGCCTCAACGACACGCTCGGCCACGACAAGGGTGACCTGCTGCTGCAGCAGGTGGCGCTGCGCCTCAGGTCGCGGGTGCCGCGCACCAGCGACACGGTGGCGCGCCACGGCGGCGACGAATTCGTCATCGTCCTCGAGGACCTGTCCGGCCAGCCGGAAGAAACCGCCGCCCAGGCCGAGCGCGTCGCCGAAAAGATCCTGGCCGCGTTCGACGCGCCGTTCCAGCTCAACCGGCACCAGCACCATACGACGCCCAGCATCGGCGTCGCCCTGTTCAGCGAGCACATCGGCGACGTCGACGAACTGCTGAAACGGGCCGACCTGGCGATGTACCAGGCCAAGGCGGCCGGGCGCAACACGATCCGCTTCTACGACCCCGAGATGCAGGCCATCGTCAGCGCCCGCGTCGAGCTGGAAGCGGACCTGCGCCACGGCCTGCGCCGCCACGAGTTCATCGTGCACTACCAGAGCCAGACCGACGGCGCCGGCCACACCACCGGCGCCGAGGCGCTGGTGCGCTGGCGCCATCCGCGCCGCCAGATCGTGTATCCGTCGATGTTCATTCCGCTGGCCGAAGAGACCGGCCTGATCGTGCAGCTGGGCCAGTGGGTGCTGGAGACCGCCTGCATGCAACTGGTCGCGTGGGCGCACGGCGCCGCGACGGCGCACCTGACGGTCGCGGTCAACGTCAGCGCCTACCAGTTCCGCCAGCCCGACTTCGCCGAGCAGGTGCGCGACGTGCTGCGCCGCACCGGCGCCGATCCGCACAAGCTCAAGCTGGAGCTGACCGAAAGCGTGCTGGTGGCCGACGTCGAACGCACCGTCGACAAGATGCACGTCCTGAAGGCGCTCGGCATCGGCTTCGCGCTCGACGACTTCGGCACCGGCTACTCGTCGCTGTCGTATCTGAAACGTCTGCCGCTCGACCAGCTGAAGATCGACAAGTCGTTCGTGCGCGACGTCCTCACCGACCCCAGCGACGCCGCCATCGCCCGCACCATCCTGGTGCTGGGCCAGACGCTCGGGCTCGACGTGATTGCCGAAGGCGTGGAAACCGAGAGCCAGCGCGCCTTCCTCGCCGAGAACGGCTGCCGCGCCTACCAGGGCTACCTGTTCAGCCGGCCGGTGCCGGCCGAGCAGTTCTAAATTGCTGGCTTTTTATTCGCCGAGCGGCGCCAGGATCGCCTGCAGGTCGGCCTGGGTCAGCGCCAGGTCGCCGGCGCCGTCGCCGGCCAGCACGGCGCCGGCCAGGCCCGCCTTCCTGCGCTGCAGCTGCTGGATCTTTTCTTCCAGCGTGCCCCTGGCAATGAGCTTGTAGACGAACACCGGCTTGTCCTGGCCGATGCGCCAGGCGCGGTCGGTGGCCTGGTTTTCCGCCGCCGGGTTCCACCACGGGTCGTAATGGATCACCGTGTCGGCGGCGGTCAGGTTCAGCCCGACCCCGCCCGCCTTCAGGCTGATCAGGAACAGCGGCACCGCCCCCTGCTGGAAGGCGGCCACCTGGCCGGCGCGGTCGACGGTGTCGCCGGTCAACAGCGCATAGGCAATGGCGCGCTGGCGCAGCTCGGCCTCGATCAGCGCCAGCATGCTGGTAAATTGCGAGAACACGAGAATCTTCCTGCCTTCGTCGAGCAGGGTGACGATCATTTCCATCAGCTCGTCGAGCTTGGCGGACGGCGCACCGGCGGCACGCGCGCCGGCCGACTTGACCAGGCGCGGATCGCAGCACACCTGGCGCAGCTTGAGCAGGGCGTCGAGGATGACGATCTGGCTGCGCGCCACGCCCTTGCTGGCGATCGCCTCGCGCACCTTGCGGTCCATCGCCAGCCGCACCGTCTCGTACAGGTCGCGCTGCGCGCCGGCCAGCTCGACCTCGCGCACCATCTCGGTTTTGGGCGGCAGCTCCTTGGCCACCGCATCCTTGGTACGGCGCAGCAGGAACGGCTTGATGCGGCGCACCAGGAAGGCATTGCGGCCGCCATCGCCGAGCTTTTCGATCGGCTTGCGGAAATTCGCGTTGAACGCCTTTTCGTCGCCCAGCAGGCCAGGCATCAGGAAATGAAACTGCGCCCACAATTCGCCGAGGTGGTTCTGCAGCGGCGTGCCGGTCAGGCACAGGCGGTGCCGCGCCGTCAGCAGCGCGGCGGTCTGGGCGGCCTTCGAACGGCTGTTCTTGACGTACTGCGATTCATCCAGGATCAGCAGGTGGAAACTGTGGGCGCGCAACCGCGCCTCGTCGCGCGGCAGCAGCGCGTAAGTCGTCAGCACCAGGTCGTGCTGGCCGACCTGGTCGAAGCGGCCGAGCCGCTCCGGTCCGTGCAGCAGCAGCACGCGCAAGCCGGGCGCGAAGCGCGCCGCTTCCGCCTGCCAGTTGCCCATCAGGCTGGTCGGCGCCACCACCAGCGCCGGCGCGGTCAGGCGGCCGGCTTCTTTCTCCAGCAGGATGTGGGCGAGCGTCTGGATGGTCTTGCCGAGCCCCATGTCGTCGGCGAGGATGCCGGCGAAGCCGAACTCGCGCAAAAACTGCATCCACGCCAGTCCGGCGCTCTGGTACGGACGCAGGCTTGCCTGCAGGCCCAGCGGCGCCGGCACCGCCTGGACGCCGCCGAAGGTGCGCAGTTTCTCGCCCATCGCGCGCAGTTGCGCACCGCCCGTCCAGCGCAGCTGCACGCTCGCCTCGAGCTCGGCCAGCCGCGCGGCGTCGAGCGTCGGCAGGCGCACGCTCTTGCCGATGTGCTCGTTGAAGAACAGTTCGCCCAGCGCCGCCAGGATCGGTTTCACCCGGCCCCACGGCAGCGCCACCCGCGCGCCGCCCGGCAGCCGCGCGAACAGCAGGTCGCCGTCCGGATGGCCGGCCAGGGCCGCGGCGTCGAACTCTTGCGGCGCGCTGCGGATCATCTCCAGCAGCACCGGCAGCAGCGGCACCTGGCCGCCGTCGACGACGATGCCCAGCTCGAGGTCGAACCAGGGGCTGCTTTCGGCGCCGTCGGCGACCTCGGCGTACCATTCGTCGACCTCGGCCAGGTCGAACGGAAAGCCGGCGCCCTGTTCGATGATCCAGCCATCGGCGCGCAGGCGCGGCAAGCCTTCGCGCGCGAAGCGCAACCAGTCGTCGGCATTGGCCAGCTGCAGCAAGACAGGCAGGGATCCGCCGCCGGCGTCGCCGCGCAAGCCGAGCGCGGCGAGCCTGGCGCCGGCGGCCGTCTCCAGCGCCAGGTCGCGCGCGATCAATTCGGTCGCCGCGCCGACGTGGCGCGCCAGCTCCTCCGCCGAGCCGGCCACGACACGCTCGCCGTCATAGTCGAAACCGAGCACGACGTAGTCGTCCAGGTGCGGCTCGCCGCGTCCCGGCGCCGCCGCGGACAAGCTGCCAAGCACCAGCAGCGGACGGGCCCGGATGTCGTCGCGCGTGATTCGCTGGCGCGCCGGCGGCACCGGCACCAGGGCGGCCAGGCCTTGCGCGGCCAACTGGCGCGCAACGCCGGCAGCGTCGCCGGCGGCCACCGGGGGCGCCCGCTCGACCATCGTCATCAGGCGCGCCATCGGCACGGTGCGCGCGGTGTCGCCGAGGACCAGTTCGCCGAGCAAATAATCATGGAGGTACATCGGCGGCTTGGTCGGCAAGATGAAGTGCACCGGTTCGCCGTCGTCGAACAGCCACGCCAGGCGCATGCTGCCGATCGTCTGGCCGTCGGCGCTCCATCCGAGGCGGGCGGCGCGGGCCGGACCGGCCGCCACCGGCGAAATGGCGCCGGCCTTGAAGGCCGATGTCGCTTCGGCCCAGCCCAGGTTGCCTTCATCGAGCACATGGCGCAGGAAATGATTACCTGTCTCATCGCGCGGCTCGGTCACGGCGACGCCGTAGCTGCTGTAGCTAAACATGGAAGCGAACAAGCGCAACGTGTAGATATCCGCGGAGCTCGCATACGCCGGCGGGTTATTGAGCAAGCTGGCGGTATCGCGGCCGATGGTGGCCGACGCGATGCTGCCGTCGGCGCGCGCGCGCGTCTTGCTCAGGTGAAGCTTGAGCCGTACCCCGCTGCCGTCGGGCACCAGCACATACATCAGCCGCTGGCCGGCCTGGCTTTTGGCCGGGACGGCGGCGGTGGCCGTCGCGGCCGTCTCCCGCACCAGGTCCAGCCACGACACCAACGCATACGGCAACGGCGGACCGATATCGGCGGCCGCTGCCGCGCCGTGCCGGTCCAGTCCGGCAAGCAGGACAGCGACCACGTGCTTGCAGTTATGGTCCATCGGGCAGCTGCAATCGCCATCGAAGCCGATGCCGTTGCGGCGCCTGATGACGACGATCGACTGGCGGTACAGCTGGCCGCCACTGCCCTCGACCTTGCTTTGAATGCCGACCTCATCGACGTTCACCGTCCGCACGTAGCCCTTTTGCGCGTAAGCGCGGCCGCGGTTGTAGGTGCCGCTGTCGAAGTTACGGCGGATGTCATCGAGGGTGTATTGCATGAGTCTGGCGGCGCCGGCACGAGAATGGGTGGACATTATCGCCGATGTCGCGCCGCCCGACGGCGGCTCGCGCAGGCAATCCCACCGGGGTCAGTGCCGGCAATCGGACACGAGCTCGGCGCTTGCGCATCGCTACAGATCGGTCCGTGTCCGATTGCCGGCACTGACCCCGCAGGATTTGCGCATCGCTACAGACGGGTCCGTGTCCGATTGTCGGCACTGACCCCGCAGGATTTGCAGGATGTGCGGTTACGCCGCCAGCGCCTCGCGCTCGCGCCGCCAGGCCGCCGGCGGCCGGCCGACCGCGCGCTTGAAGGCGCGCGCGAAGGCGGCCTCGGAATCGTAGCCGACGTCGAGCGCCACCGCGGCGATGCTGGCGCGCGTCTCCAGCAGCAGCCGCGCCGCCGCCTGCATCCGCCACTGCGCCAGGTACTGCATCGGCGGCAGCCCGACCAGGTGGACGAAGCGCTCGTGCAGCGATGAACGCGACAGCCCGACCAGGTGCCCCAGCTCCTCGATGCTCCAGTCGCGCGCCGGCTGCTCGTGCATCAGCGCCAGCGCGCGGCCGACGAAGCGGTCGCGCAGCGCGGTGAGCCAGCCGACGCCTTCGGCCGGCAGCATGTCGGCGTAGCGGCGCACCGCGTGGACAAACATCATCTCGCTCATCCGCGCCAGCATCGCCTCGGCGCCGGGCCGGCCCGCCTGCGACTCGGCCACCGCCTGCTGGGTGAACTTCGACACCCAGGCGTCGTCGTCGCTGGCGCGCAGGTGCAGCAGGCGCGGCAGCGCTTCGATCAGCGGATTGAACGGATGCAGGTCGCAGCCGAGGAAGCCGCACACCACCGTGACGTCGGCATGAAAGCCCGGCGCGGCCGGGTTGACGGCGTCGCAGCCTTCGATCGCGATGCGCAGCGGCAGGTGCGCCAGGTCGAGCGTCGAGAACCAGCCGACGTCGGACAGGCCGCGCATGCCCGGCGCGCTCGAGACGACATGGGCGTCGCCATGCGGGAACATCACCGCGTCGCCGGCGTTCAGCTGCACCGATGGCCCGCCCGGAATGCCGGCCCAGCAGCTGCCGTGCGCCACCGCGTGATACTCCATCACGTGCTCGACACCGTGCATCAGCACCGGCGCGATCTCTTTCGACGACGGCGCCTCGGCCGCCCACTCGCCGCAGCCGCTGACATAGAAGAACATCGCGCCGCGCAGCCGCACCCCGCGCAGCACATCGGACAGCGTGTCCTGGCTCATCGCCGGCGCCTCAGCCCGGCCGCAACGGCGGACGCACGATCAAGGCGCGGCGACGCGCGGTCAATCTTCGTCGCGCAGGAATCGTCAGAATGATTCCAGGCGCTGCACCTGCATCGCACCACGAAGTTACTCAACAGCTTATTCAACATCCCAGACACCTCCGGAGAATCAGATGGAAGCACAGATTAATCTTACGCGCAGCCTGCAAGTCGATGCGCGCGGCTGCGCCGTCTCGGGCGCCTCGGCAGCGGCGCTCGACGCCTTCGAGCACGCACTGGCGCTGTCGCAGAGCTGGCGCAGCGGCGCCGACATCGCGCTCGCGCCGGCACTCGAGCAAGCGCCGGCCTTCGTCATGGCGCACGTGCTGCACGCTTACCTGCACCTGAGCAGCCGCGATCCCGAGCGCGTCGCGGCGGCGCGGCCGATCCTGCAACGCGCCGCCGCCCTGCAGGCCAACGAGCGCGAACGCATGCACCTGGCCGCGATCGGCGCCGCGCTCGGCGACGACTACGAGCGCGCCAGGACGCTGCTGGTCGAGGTGTCGCGGCGCTACCCGCGCGACGTGCTGGCCCTGCAGGTGGGCCACATGCTCGACTACGCCCTCGGCGACGTCGAACAGCTGACCGGGCGCGTGGCGGCGGTGCTGCCGGCGTGGTCGGGCGAGCTGCCCGGCTACCACGCGGTGCTGTCGATGCGCGCGTTCGGCCTGGTCGAGGCGGGCGAGTACGACCACGCCGAAGACAGCGCCGCCGCCGCGCTGTCGCTCAATCCTTCCGACGCCCGCGCCCACCACGTGATGGCGCACGTGTTCGAGATGAGCGAGCGGCCCGACGCCGGCGTGCGCTGGCTCGGCCGCCACAGCGAAGCGTGGGGCAGCCAGACCGTGGTGGCAACCCACTGCTGGTGGCACGTCGGCCTGTTCCACCTGGCGCAGGATCGCCACGACCTGGCGCTGAAGATCTACGACGAGCGCATCCGCGCCGGCCGCAGCGCCGCCATCGCCGACCTGATCGATGCCTCCGCGCTGCTGTGGCGCGTGCTGCTGCGCGGCGGCGACGCCGGCGCGCGCTGGACCGAGCTGACCGACGCCTGGGCGGCGCATATCGAAGACCGCTTCTGCAGCTTCAACGACCTGCACGCGATGCTGGCCTTCGTCGGCGCCGGCGACTGGCGCCGCGCGTGCCTCCTCGAGCGCGTGCTGGCCGAGTGCCAGTCGCGCGACACGCGGCACGCTACGACGACGCGCATGCTCGGCCTGCCCGCCTGCCGCGCCCTGATGGCCTTCGGCGGCGGCGACGACACGCTGGCGCTGACCCTGCTGGCGAGCCTGCCGGCGCAGGCGCACCGCTTCGGCGGCAGCCACGCGCAGCGCGACGTGCTGCACCTGACGATGCTGCAGACGGTAGAGCGGCTGCGCCGCCCGCGCCGCAAGAGCGCTGCGGCGCCTGCCCTGAAGCTGGCCGCGTAGTCAGCGCGCCGGCACGCCGAGCGCGGCAAAATGGACCACCCACCGGCGCCGGCGATCGGCGCCGATCAGCGCCGCCGCCTCGTCGTCGTAGAACGCGCCGACCGGGCAGGCGGCCAGGCCGCGCGCCACCGCGCCGAGCAGCCAGCGTTCGCCCACCATGCCCGCTTCGAGGAAGCCGTGGCGGTAGCCGCGCGCGCCGCCGGCCAGCATCGGTTCGCGTTCCACCGACAGGATCAGCACCACCGCGGCGGCGCCGATCACCTCCTGCGACAGTGCCGCCGACTGCGCTTGCGCGCCGAAGTGGCCGTCGCGCACGCGCTCGAGCGCATGTCCGTCGAGGTAGCGGTAGACGCCCGGCGCAAGGCCGGCGACGCGGTTGACGACGAGGTCGATGCGCACCGCGTCGGACAGCTGCGGCGGCTGCGCCATGTCGGCGAGGATGGACGACAGCGCCGCCAGCGGCACCGCATCGGCGTCAAAGCGGCGCTGGCTGCGGCGCGCCGCGATCACGCGCCTGAGCGGCATCGCCGCAGGCTCGGGCGCCGGCAGCGCGGCCGAAGCGGCGCCGTCGGCGGCCAGCCTGAGCGAAGTGGCCTGGTGCACCGCGCCAGTCACGCCAAGCGCCGTGCCGCCGGCCGGTGGCGCGACGAAGCGCGCCGCCGGCGCGGGCGCGGGCGCGGGCGGGACAGCGCCGCGCCGCAAGGCCATCAGCGCCAGCACGCCCTCCTCGACGCCGTCGACGCCGAGCGCGCGCGCCAGTTGCGCTTCGTCGAACCGGCTCGCCAGCTGCGCCCGCATGCCGGCCGCCTGGCCGGCCGCGCGCAGGTTTTCCAGCAGGTGGCCGGTATCGGCGGTGACATAGCGGTAGGCGCGGTCGCGGTACTTGTAGCCGGTACGGCGGAAGATCGAGGTGGCGACGATCAGCGCGTCGGCATCGTCGGACCCCGCCGCGCCGGTGACGGCGGGGATGGCGCCGAGCACGTCGAGCCGGTGGCGCTCGGGATCGTAGTGATAGACGCCGGCGGGCAGGCCTTCGACAGCGCGGACGATCACGTACAGCTCGCTCGAGAACAGCGCCCCCGACGACGGCGCCGCGCGCAGCGCATTGCCGCCGCGGCGCGCGGTGACGCCGGCGGCCATCGACAGGATGTCGCCCAGCTCGGCCAGGCGCAGCGGCTGCGTGCGCGGCGGCGCCGGCGGCCCGCGCAGCGCCTCGCTGAGCCCAGGCGCGCCGACGCCGCCGGCCGGCAGGGCGATGTGCCGCGCGTCGGGATAGCGCTTGAACGCCGGCGGCGGCGCGCCCCAGTCGATGCCGGGCGCGCGCTTGAAAACGCTGCCGCGCGAATCGGACGAGAACTCATGAAAACGCACCAGCGCGGCCACCGCGCCGCCTTCCGCGCCGGCGGCCGCCGGCGGCGGCGGCATTTCCGCGGCGCGCTGCCGCGTGCCGAGAAAGAAGGCGGCGCCGAGCGCGGCGACGATCGCGGTCGCCTTCAGCGCAGTCGCCGGTCGGCGCGGCGCGGCGGCGGCGCGGCGCGGGCCGCGCAGCCAGCGCACCACCAGCGGCAAGTTGAAGCACAGGTGAACCGACACCAGCAGCACGGTGCAGTAGCCGAACAGGTAGTGCCAGTCGAACACCGGCAGCTGCTGGTTGGCGACCCAGAAGATGCCCAGGCCGGCGGTGGCCAGCAGGTACGTCACCAGGAGCAGGCTGGTCTGGACATTCAGCGCCTGCCGCGCCGGCAGGCGCCCGCGCGCCGCGGCGACGCCGAGGTAGGCGCCGTACAGCGCCAGCGGCAACAGCACCCACACAATCTTCGGCATCATGGCCAGCGCTCCTCGTTATCCCATGCTGGCGATTCTACCCGCGTCGATTCAAGGTTTGCGTCCGCGGTTTTTTTGACTAGACTTCACCCCAAACACCCGCAGTTCGCGTTGACTGAATCTTCCGCCGGAAGGGGGACTTATGAGACATAGAACACTTGTGGTCGCGCTGGCCGCCGTCGGCGTCGGCGCCCTGGCCACGTTCGAGCCGACGCTGGCGCAGCGGCGCTCCGCCGGCCAGACTTTCGATCCCTTGTTCGCCGCGGGCGCCGCCTGCGCTCCCGCCAAACCCGGCCGCCCGCCCCTGCTCGCGCAGCTGGTGCTGGCGCAGGCCGAGACCAGGCCGTTCACGCCCGGGCGCCAGCTGCCGGCGCCGGCCAGCGCGGGCACGCCGCCGCTGTACGCCAACCTCGGCAAGCTGCACGTGCCGATCTCCACCGCCAGCCCGAAATCGCAGGCGTATTTCGACCAGGGCATGCGCCTGCTGTTCGCCTTCAACCACGCCGAGGCGGCGCGCGCCTTCCGCGCCGCCCAGCAGTTCGATCCCGGCTGCGCCATGTGCCACTGGGGCGAAGCGCTGGTGCTCGGCCCGAACATCAACGCGCCGATGTTCCCCGACGCGGTAGCGCCCGCGGCCGCCGCCGCCGGCAAGGCGATGGCGCGCGCGGCCGCCGCGAAGCCGGCCGAACAGGCGCTGATCCGTGCGGTGGCGCGGCGCTACCAGGCTACGCCGCCAGCCGACCGCGCGCCGCTCGACAAGGCTTACGCCGACGCCATGACCGACGCCGCGCGCGCCTTCCCCAACGACGACACCATCCAGGTGCTGTTCGCCGAAGCGCTGATGGACCTGTCGCCCTGGGACTACTGGGAAGCGGCCGGCAGCAAGCCGAAGAACCGCACCGCGGAGATGGTCGACGCGCTCGAGCGCGTCCTCGAACGCAATCCGCGCCATCCAGGCGCGGCGCACTACTACATTCACGCGATGGAAGCGTCGACCCACCCCGACAAGGCGCTGCCGGCGGCGCGCGTGCTGGCCGCGCAGATTCCCGGCGCCGGCCACATCGTCCACATGCCGTCGCACATCTACTACCGCATCGGCATGTACAAGGACGCGCTGCAGTCGAACCTGGACGCCATCGCCGCCGACGAAAAATACTTCCGCATTGCCGACAGCGACCCGGTCTACAAAGGCTCGTACTACCCGCACAACATCCATTTCGTGATGGTGTCGGCGCTGATGGGCGGCGACGGCAAGACCGCGCTTGCCGCGGCCGCCAAACTGGACAAGTCGATCAGCGCCGAGCTGGTCAAGCAGTTCGCCGTGCTGCAGCCGGTGAAGGCGGCGCCGTACTTCTCGCACGTGCAGTTTTCCAGCCCCGACGTGCTGATCGCGCTGCCCGACCCCGGCAACGATGCCGTGCTGGTCAAGGCGATGTGGCACTACGCCCGCGCCACCGGTTTTGCGCGCAAGGGCGCGCTGGCCGAGGCCCAGCGCGAAGCCGACGCGCTGGGCGCCATCGAACGCGGCGCCGACTTCAAGCCGATCACCGACTGGGCGGTGCCGGCCAGGGAAATCGTGCGCACCGCGCACGCCGTCGCCAGCGGCCGCGTCGCCGACGCCAGGGGCGACCTGCCGGCGGCGATCAAGGCCTACCAGGAAGCGGTGACGGTGCAGGACGCGCTTCCCTACGTCGAGCCGCCGTACTGGTATTACCCGGTGCGCCAGTCGCTCGGCGCGGCGCTGCTGCGCGCCGGCCGGCTCGACGAGGCCGAGCAGGCGTTCCGCGCCTCGCTGGTGCGCACGCCCAGCAACGGCTGGGCGCTGCGCGGCCTGGTCGAGGTCTACCGCAAGCGCGGCGACAGCGCGGCGCTGGCGGCCACGCGCAAGCGTTTCGCGTCGACCTGGCTCGGCCCGCAGGGCGGGCCGGCGCTGTCGGTACTGTGAACCGGGGAGGCCTCTGCTACAGCTGCACCATCGTCTCGAAGCCGCCGTAGATCATGCGTTTGCCGTCGAACGGCATCGATTCGGGCTTCATGAACTCTTCCAGGCGCGGGTCTTTCATGACCTTGTCGTTGATGGCGTCGCGGTCGGCGCGCGACTTGTACTCGATCCACGAGAAGACCACCACCTCGTTGTCTTCCAGCTTGACCGCCTGCGGGAACGACGTCCACTGCCCCGGCTTGACGTCGTCCGCGATGCACTCGCGAAAACTCAGCGCGCCGTATTCCATCCACACCGCGCCGCACTTGGTCGCCATTGCCTTGTATGCGTCAATCTTGTCCTTTGGTACCGGGGTGACGAAACCGTCGATGTATGCCATTTTTTTCTCCTGAATTGTGGGTCAGCGCTTGGAGCATCCAGATTAGCAGCCATTGGCGAAAAGGCAAGCCTGGTGAACCGATGAGCCGGCGTCCGCGACGGCAGCCAGGCGCTGGCACTATCCTGGCCGATGCAAATTGCTTGTTATTCGCATGATTCGGCGGCATGATTGCTTTAAGTCATCGTCGGCATCCACAGCGGCGGCTTGCATAGGTCCATCAACCAAACCGGAGAAACCATCATGAAGAAACTTGTTATTGCTTGTGTTGCGCTGTCGATGTCCGCTTTCGCGTTTGCTGTCCAGCCAGCCGCAACACCGGCGCCCGCCGCCAAGACCGCGCAGCAGAGCAAGATGGTCACCTGCAACGCCGATGCGGCCGGCAAGAAAGGCGATGAGCGCAAGACGTTCATGAAAGAATGCCTGAGTGCGAAACCGGCCAAGGAGCCGACCGCCCAGCAAATGAAGATGAAGACTTGCAACGCCGATGCTGCCGGTAAAAAGGGCGACGAGCGCAAGGCCTTCATGAAGACCTGCCTGAGTGCCGCCAAGTAAGCTGTCCTGCCCGCAACGCTGGTGTCAGGTCTGACATTCGGACAAATGTCCGAATGCGGTGGCTGTCAAGCTAGTTGTCGCGTAAACAGCCTTTAAG
>JAZKFW010000035.1:0-42642 GCA_040386255.1 Pseudomonadota bacterium | reverse complement strand
AGACATTAAAAACAAGGGCTTAACTTAACGCCATTAGGGTCAGACCCAGGTTTTGCATTATTTTTGCTCGCGCACGGGGATCGGGGCGTTGCACAGGTCGATGTGGCCGGCGGCGACCTTGCTCCACGGGCCGCCACGGTTGCGCTGCGCTTCGACCGCCGCTTTGTAGGTCGCCGTCTCGGTGCGCATCACTTCGAACTTGCTGCGCTGCGCTTCCGGGACGTCGGCCGCCATCTTGACGGCGGCGATCGGGACGTTGAGCTCGGGCTTGTCGTAGAAGCCCATCGGGCCGGCGCCGCGCGGCAGCGTCGACAGCAGCGGCATGCCGGCGATGACGCGCCCGACCACGGTGATGTCGCGGTCGAGGTGGCGCGGCCCGTGGCCGATCACCACGTACAGCGACGAGCCGCTGCCGCTGTCGGCTCCGGTGCCGCGGCCAACGCCGACCATGCCGTAGCAGTGGGCCAGCCAGGCACGCCCGGATTTCGGGTCGCGCGCCGACGGGAAACCGTTCGAGTGGCCCACCTGCGGCGCGTAACCGTCGCGGTCGGGCAGGCGCGTAAAGCCTGTGTCGTTCTTCAGCGGCACGGTGAACTCGCCCGCCAGCCTGGCCTTGGCGGTCTTCATCGGGCGCGGATTCTTTTCGTCGGGGTCGCCCCACTGCACTACCCAGTTGTCCTGCGAGCGGATCACGGCCAGGCCGTCGAAGTACTTTTCGCGCACCAGCGTGCGGATGTTGTCGACATGGGCAGGCGCGAACGCCGGCGCCATCTCGATGACGACGCGGCCGGCCGGCAGCTCCAGGTACATCGTGTTGTCGGGGTCGAGCGTCCGCCAGTCGGCCGGTTTCGACGCCTTGATGACGTCGGCCAGCGTGGCCTTCGGCGCCAGCTCGGCGGCGCCGGCGTTCAGCACCGCGATCGACGCCAGCGCGCCGGCCGCCAGTGCCTTCTTGTTGATTCCCCTGAAACCTTGCATTCGTGATCTCCCGATAATGGTTGGCACGGCGCCGCTCCGCCCCGCGTGTCGGGAATTGTAATCCGGAATATAGGCAAACCGGAAACTTGTGGGAATGCGAAATATTCGCTGCGGTCTCCCCCGCGGAGGGTTTGGCGGGGGCGCGGGGATGGTATGATTCGCGCCTACCTTTTAGGAAAATTATGGATCTGATGCAATTTTTCGACATGATTCTGCATGTCGATAAAACCCTGGGCATGCTGCTCGCCCAGTACGGTGTCTATGTCTACGCAGTGCTGTTCGCGATCGTGTTTTGCGAAACCGGCCTGGTGGTGCTGTTCTTTTTCCCCGGCGATACCCTTCTTTTCATCGCCGGCGCCTTCTGCGCGACCGGCGAAATGAATTACCCCTTGCTGATGGCGCTGCTGATCACCGCCGCCGTCACCGGCAACACGCTCAATTACTGGATCGGCGAAAAGATCGGCCAGCGCGTGTTCACCCACGATTACCGCTGGATCAACAAGGATGCCCTGCATCGCACCCACGAGTTTTTCGAAAAGCACGGCGGCAAGACCATCATCCTGGCGCGCTTCGTGCCGGTGGTGCGCACCTTCGCGCCGTTCGTGGCCGGCGTGTCGGACATGACGCACTCGCGTTTTCAGTTCTATAACGTCACCGGCGCCGTGCTGTGGGTCGTCAGCCTGGTGACCGCCGGCTACTTCTTTGGCAACATCCCGGTCGTGCGCGACCACCTGACGACGATCGTGCTGGTCGGCGTCGGTGCCGCCGTGGTGCCGATCATGCTTGGCGGCCTGTGGAAGTTCGGCCGCAAGATGCTGAGCCGGTAGCTTGTTGCAGTCTCGTCTCAAGTTTTCGGGCGCCTGGACCGTTAACAGACTGTACTGCAACTCACTGGAATCCCATGCGTAACATCACCGCCCTGTTCGCTTGCTGCTTCGTCATCGCGACGGCAAGCGCAGCCGAGCCTACCGCCGCCGCCGTCAAGCCGGTGGCCCAACCCGTCAAGGCCGCACCCGAGCCGGCCGTCGCCAAGCCGGCCGCGCCGCTGTCGGCGGCCGCCCAGCGCCTCAAGGAAGAGCAAACCGAAGCCGAACTGTCGATCAAGATCGCCGCCCGCCTGGCCGAGATGCGCGCCAACCAGGCCGCCCGCGCCGCCGCTGCCGTCAAGGCGCGCAAGAACGCCGCAGCGCGCGAAAAGGCGGTGCTGGCGCAGGCCGCCGTGCCGCCGGCGCCGCGTCGCAGCAACACCTGGTCGTACGAGGGCGAGACCGGCCCCGCCAACTGGGGCAAGATCAATTCGGACTGGGCCAAGTGCGGCACCGGCAACCGCCAGTCGCCGATCGATCTGCGCGACGGCATGAAGGTCGACCTCGAACAGATCGTCTTCGACTACCGTCCCTCCGGCTTCAACGTGATCGACAACGGCCACACGATCCAGGTTGGCCTTGGCTACGGCAATTTCATCACGGTGCAGAACCGCACGTTTGAACTGGTGCAGTTCCACTTCCACCGCCCATCGGAAGAGCGCATCAACGGCCGCGGCACCGAGATGGTGGTCCACCTGGTGCACAAGGACGGCGAGGGCAAGCTGGCGATCGTGGCGGTGCTGCTGCAGCGCGGCGCCCAGAACAACATGATCCAGACGGTGTGGAACAACCTGCCGCTGGAGAAGAACCTCACGGTGGCGCCGGTGGTGGCGCTGGACGTCAACGAGATTCTGCCGGCCAAGCGCGATTACTTCACGTTCCTCGGATCGATCACAGAGCCGCCTTGCAGCGAAGGCGTGCTGTGGATGGTGATGAAGGAGCCGATGCCGGCGTCGCCGGCGCAGATGGCGCTGTTCAGCCGCCTGTATCCGCTCAATGCGCGGCCGATTCAGCCGGGCGGCGGACGGGTCGTCAAGGAATCGAACTAGCGCGGCAAAGCCGGTGTCAGGTGTCGCCCGCTTGCAGCGTCAGCGGCTCGATCACCGCCGGCTCGATGCAGACAAAGCGCTTGTACTCGTCGTCGGCCAGGTCCCGCATCGCCGCCGCGTTGGCCGCTCCCGGATTCCACACCACCGCGTCGGTAAAGCCTTCCTGTTCGAGCTGCAGCGTGCCGGCGCCGGTGTGCAGCGCAATGGCGCCGACATCGTGGAAAATCTCGTCGAGCATGTCGCCGATCGCCAGCGGCGCGTCGCCCAGGCCGTCGATGCGCACCGCGTCGGCGTCGTCAACCAGGTGGTAGGTGTGCAGCGCGCTCGAAAACGCAAACGGCGTCACATCGCGGTTCTCCACCTCCAGCGTCATCGCCAGTCCGGCGCCGCCGACTTCGACCCGCAGCTGCAGCAAGAAGTCGTAGGGCCAGGCCGCCGCGCGTTCGTCCGTCAGGTCGTGCGGCTCGAGCGCGAACAGCGCGAACGCGCCGCCATCGGTGCTGCCGCTGTCGACCAGCGCCCAGTCGCTGACGCGCGCAAAACCATGCCGCATGCCGGGACCGCGCTCGTTAAACTGCGGGAAGATGACCGGCACGCCGCCGCGAATGGCGCGGCTGCCGTCGAGCGCGGACTTGGCGCTGCAGAACAGGCGCTGCTGGCCGTCGGCGCTTTTCCACGACACCAGGTGCGCGCCGAACAGGGTGACGATCGCTTCGGCGCCGTCGGCGGCGGTGATGTGCACGGCCGGCAGCTCGCCGAACGGGGCCAGGGTGATTGCGCTCATGCGAGCTTCCTCAGGTGGTGCGGCTCTTGGCCATCGGTGGATTTTGCGCGAAGTAGCGGCGTATGCCCTTGGTGATGGCGCTGGCGATCTGGTCCTGGTAGCCGTTGTCCTTCAGGCGCGCCTCTTCCTGCGGGTTGGAGATGAACGCCGTCTCGATCAGGATCGACGGAATGTCGGGCGCCTTCAGCACGGCAAACCCGGCCTGCTCGACCGAGTTCTTGTGCAGATGCGCGATGCCGCCGATTTCGCCCAGCACCGCCTTGCCGAGCTTGAGGCTGTCGTTGATCTGGGCAGTGGTGGACAGGTCGAACAGCACGCTGGCGAGCTGCTTGCTGGCCGAGCCGAGGTTGATGCCGCCGATCGAGTCGGCCAGGTTTTCCTTGTTGGCGAGCCAGCGCGCGGCAGTCGAACTGGCGCCTTTTTCGGACAGCACGAACACCGACGAGCCACGCGCGGTCGGCACCACGAACGCGTCCGCGTGAATCGACACGAACAGGTCGGCCTGCACCTTGCGCGCCTTCTCGACGCGTACGCCGAGCGGCACGAAGTAGTCGCCGTCGCGCGTCAGCATCACACGCACGTTCGGCAGTTCTTCGAGCTTGAACTTGAGGCGCTTGGCAATCGCCAGCACGATGTCTTTTTCGCGCGAGCCGGAAGCGCCGATCGCCCCGGGATCCTCGCCGCCGTGGCCAGGGTCGAGCGCGATGGTGATCAGGCGCGCCACCTTCGGCTGGCGCTGATCGAGCTTCGGTTCGGGCGGGCGCAGCGCCGCCGGCAGTTCGGGCTTGACCACCACCATGGCCGGCATTTCGATCTGCTGCCTGGCGGTCGGGTCGGGCGCCGGCGCCGGCAGTTCAGTCTGGCCGACGGGGGCGGCGCCATCGCGCAGCCACTCGCCCTTTTCGATCATCGCGGCGATCGGGTCGACCGGCGTTACCGGATACAGGTCGAAAATGAGCCGGTGCTTGTAGGCGCCGACGGGATCGAGCGCGAACACCTGCGGCTTGATTTCTTCCTTCAGGTCGAACACCAAGCGCACCACGTTCGGACGGTTCTGGCCGACCCGCACCTGCTTGATGTACGGGTCGCCCGACTGGATCTTGGCGACCAGGCCCTTGAGCGTCGGATTGAGGTCGAGTCCTTCGATGTCGACCACCAGCCGGTACGGATCGGGCACGACGAAGTGGGTGGCTTTGAGGTTGCTGTCGTTTTCCAGCGTGACGCGCGTGTAGTCGGCCGCCGGCCAGACCCGCACCGCGAGGATCTGGGCGGCGCCGGCGAAGGGCGACAGCACCGACAGCAGCAGCGTGCCGCCGGCCTTGAGTAGCGTGCGGCGGGTGAGGGGAGCGGTCACAGGGTCGGTGCTGCGAAGGTAAGGCGGTCGAGGCATAGCGAACCCAGGTGGGACAACGCTTGCAATTCTACCTCACGGCCTGCGCCGCGAACGCTTAAGAATACCTTAAGGTCGGGCGGCGGCAACACGGGCTCACCCTTTTCGGGCCATTCGACGATGCAGATGTTGTCCTTGTTGAAATCCTCGCGGAAGCCGGCGTCGAGGAATTCTTCGGCACTGGACATGCGGTACAGGTCGAAGTGGATGACGTCGACGCGGCGTCCGGCGAGGTCGACCTGGTACGGTTCGGACAGCGTGTAGGTCGGGCTCTTGACCTTGCCGGTGTGGCCGGCGGCGTGCAGCAACGCGCGCGTGAGCGCGGTCTTGCCGGCGCCGAGGTCGCCGTGCAGGTAGATCGTCAGGCCGGGCACCAGTACCCGCGCCAGCGCGGCGCCAAGTTGCGCGGTCGCGGCTTCATCGCGGAGGTAGGCTTTAAAAGGCTGCATCGAATAGAATGTTGTGTTGATCGTTTTACGTAATTTTCCCGCCGCGCATGCTTCCAGCCCAACCCGACCTGCCCGAACTCGCGCGCGCCATCAAGCAGTGGGGCGTCGAGCTTGGCTTTGCCGACCTGCGCATCACCGACGTCGACCTGGCGCGCGCGGAACCGGGCCTGCAAGCCTGGCTCGACGCAGGCCATCACGGCGAGATGGATTATATGGCAAGCCACGGCATGAAGCGCGCCCGTCCGGACGAGCTGGTGCCAGGCACGGTGCGCGTGATCAGCGCGCGCATGGATTACTTGCCCATTGCCACGCCCGCCGACTGGCGCGAACGCGAAACGGCGCGGCTGGCGGACCCCAACGCCGCGGTGGTCTCGCTGTATGCGCGCGGCCGCGATTATCACAAGGTGCTGCGCGCCCGGCTGCAGCAGCTGGCCGCGCGCATCGAGGCGGCGGCGGGGCAGTTCGGCTACCGCGTATTTACCGATTCGGCGCCGGTGATGGAAATTGCGCTGGCGGAAAAAGCGGGCCTCGGCTGGCGCGGCAAGCACACGCTGATGCTCAACCGCGAAGCCGGCTCGATGTTCTTTCTCGGCGAGATCCTGGTCGACCTGCCGCTGCCGATCGACGAGCCGGCCAGCGCCCACTGCGGCGCCTGCCGCGCCTGCATCGACGTGTGCCCGACCGGCGCCATCCTCGGCCCCGGCCGGCTCGATGCGCGGCGCTGCATTTCCTACCTGACGATCGAGCTGAAAAGCAGCATTCCGGTCGAGCTGAGGCCGCTGATCGGCAACCGCATTTACGGCTGCGACGATTGCCAGACCGTGTGCCCGTGGAACAAGTTTGCGCAGCGCGCGACGGTGCCGGATTTCGACCAGAGGAACGGCCTCGGCGAGGCGTCGCTGGTGGAACTGTTCGCCTGGAGCGAGGAAGAGTTCGAGCGCCGCATGGAGGGCAGCCCGATCCGCCGCATCGGCCATGAGCGCTGGCTGCGCAACCTGGCGGTGGGCTTGGGCAATGCGGCCGGCGGCGTCAAGGGCGATCCCGCCATCGTCGCGGCGTTGCAGGCGCGCGCGCAGCACCCGTCGGCGCTGGTGCGCGAGCACGTCGAGTGGGCGCTGGCGCGCCACCGGTGACGATGGCATGAAGTCCGGCAGAGTGTCCGGACCTCACATGCGCTTCAGGCGCAACGCCGACCAGTCGCCGTCGATCGAGATGATCGCCACCGCGGTGATGCCCTGTTGCTGGGCATGCGCGTTGATGGTGTCGCGGTTGATGTCGGTCGCCTTCGACGCGCTCTGCTTCAAGTAGGCAATCCAGAGCGAACCCTTTTCGCCGAGGCGCTCCTGCGCCACCGGCAGGTATTGTTCCAGTTCCTTCTGGTTCAGCGCGAACATCAGCACGACGTCGGCCGGGCCGCTGCCGCTGTCGACCAGCTCGGGCGGCAACTGCGACACCACGCCGGGATGCGCGGCGCCGTTGAGTACCGCGATCGACTTGGCATTTTTCAAGAACATCTTGTCTGCAACCGTTTTCTCGCTCATCGGTATTTCCTCGGCTCGATTCTTGATTTAATTCTACCGCTAACGCCAAGTCTGGCGAGCGCGACTCCGGCGGCAGTACCCTTGGTACCGCCTGCCGATGCTTTTGATGAATCCGTAGCTATACAGCATGTCAATATGAAAGAATTGGCAATAGATAGCTCATGCGTTCGTCAGGAGGCAGCATGTCGTACTCAATTCGATTCGTTTTTGCCGCCATGGTTCTGTGTGGCGCGGCCGCGGCGCCGGCTCAGGCCCAGCCGCCCGATCCGCTGCGCCCGCTGTTGGCCTGCCCGTACGCCAACGGACTGAAGGCGCGCAGCCTGGAGCGCTGGCCGGCGAACCTGGCGTCGCGCCAGGTGCACACTTCGACCGGGCCGATGCAGGTGTCGGTGGCAGACGGTTACCGGCTGATGCTGGCGTTCCCGGATACGGCGCCGTTCGTGAACCTGAAACTGGAACGTTCGCAGCCGGGCAAGCTGGCCGCCGACCGCACCGCCATCCTGGCGCAGATGACGACGTTCGCCGCCACGCCTGGCGCGCCGGTGGCGCCGTTCAAGGTCATCGAGCGCCATGGCGTCGAAATCATGGCGCTCAACAATACGACGCTCGACGGCAGCGTCGTCAGCATCTATACGCTGATCTCGGAAAAGCATCACCTCATTGCCACCGCTTATCTGCTCAACCAGAAACCGGAGCAGCGCAAGTTCCAGACTTACGAGCAGTACCAGGCGATGCGCGACGACTTCGTCTACGCGCTGGCGCTGTGCATGGCGGAGACGTAGCATCGAACGCGCGCCCATCCTCGGCTGGAGCAGGGACGACAAGGCCTTCGAGCGAACCTGGTTCGCGCTGGCAGTGGCGGTGCTGCTGCACGCGGCGCTGCTCAACAGCTTGCTGCGCCAGCCGCGCCAGGCCCGGCCGGACACGCCGCGCAGCACCATGGTGTGGATGAATATCGTGCCGGCGCCGAAGCCGGTGGCGCCGCCGCCGGTTCAGCCACCGGCGCGCGAAAGGCAACCGCCCGCACACATCGCCGCGCCGGTGCCGGCGCCGGCCCGCGCGACCGCGCCGGCGCTCGTCGAGCGCGCGCCCGAGCCGATCACCGAGCAGATGGCCGAGCCGGCGTCGCCAACGATCAGCGCCGAGCAAATCATGAGCAACGCCAAGCGCGACCTGAGCGCGATCGACAAGGCGCTGCGCAAGGAGAGCGGTAAAGGTGTCCTCGGCCTGTCCGGCGACAGCCGGCAACAGCGGCTGTCGAAGGGGATCGAGCAGGCGCACGACATGGCGCCCAACAAGTGGTACCAGGCCGCCAAGATCGAAGACATCACGCCGCCCGGCGACGACGCCCGCAAGATCTATCGCATCACCGGCGTGGCCGGTAGTTATTGCGTGCGCTATCCGGACAAGAACCGCATCGGCGCCCAGACCGGGGCGGCCAATTTCGGCGCGCCGCTGATCGGCAAGTGCCCGGAGATGTTTTAGGCGTCCTTGCGGTGGTAGCGGTACTCCTGCGTCAGGCCGCCGTAGCCGTACGCAGTCGCGCGGACGTCTTCGACGTAGATGAAGCTGGTGTCGTGCAGGTCGCCGAGGATGCGCGCGAAGCCGTCGAATGCTTCCTTGATGAACTGCGCCTTTTCGGCCTTTGTGTTGGTTTCGTCGGTGATCTTGGTATCGAAGTAGAAGCTGTTCTTGCCCTGTTCGCTGAGCGGGCGGCCGTCGACAATCCAGCATTCGTGGTCGATGTAGTCGATGGTGAGGGCGGTGACGCGGCGTTCTTTCTTCAGGACGCGGACGGTGAGGTCGAGCAGCAGCTCGCTGATCTCGCGAGTCAGTTCGGACGATTTGGTGGCGCTGACCTTGACGTTGATGATAGGCATTCTGCTTTCCTTTTTAGTTAGTTATGCAACTACTTCGATAAAAAATTGTCAGGCGAGGGCCGCGCGGATCCGCTTGACCTTGGCGACCGTGTCGTCGAAATGCGCCGGTCCGAGTTCCTTTTTCAGGCGCCTGGTCACTTCGGCGCTGGCGGCGTTGAGGACGGTCTTGAGGGCGAGCGCGGCCGCAGTCGGGTGGATGGCGAATTCGCGGCCGTCGGTTTCGGTGTGGCGGCGTTCGACCAGCGCGAGCTTTTGCAGGCCGTCGAGGGTGCGCGTGGCGGTGGGCCGCGCGATCGCCAGTTCGCTGGCCAGCTGGCTTTGCAGCAGCGCCGGCTTTTCCAGCACCACGCGCAGCATGAAGGCCTGCGATGGCGTCAGGCCGAACGGCTTGAAGGCGCGCGTCCATTCGCGCTCCAGAAGGCGGGCGAGGGCGGTGGTGTTGAAATACAGGCAGTGATCGAACATGCATGAACCTTACCTTGAATTAGTTCGCTATGCAACTAATTTTCTTTGCATTCACCACTCGGCTGCCGCCGGCGACTACTTCAGCAGTCCTGCCAGTTCCACCGCGGTCTTCACCTGCATCTTGTCGAGGATGTGCGCGCGGTGCACTTCCACCGTGCGCATGCTGATGCCGAGCTTGTCGGCGACGACCTTGTTCATCTTGCCCGACAGGATCAGGTCGAGCACTTCGCGTTCGCGCGCCGACAGCGTTGCCAGGCGCTCGCGCACGGCCGCGCCTTCGCCGGCCAGGCGCGACTGCGCCAGCGCTTCCTGCACCCGGTCCATCAGCTGGTTGTCGTTGAACGGCTTCTCGAAAAAATCGAAGGCGCCGCGCTTGAGCATGTCGACCGCCATCGGCACGTCGCCGTGGCCGGTCAGGAAGATCACCGGCATGCGCGCGGTCAGGCCGCGCCCGCTCAACTGCTCGAACACCGCCACGCCGTTCAGGTCCGGCATGCGCACATCTAACAACACGCAGTCGCCGTCGGCGTCGAAACTGGCGCCGGCCTGGTGCACGAATGCCTGCGCGGTGGCGTAGCCGCAGGCGTTGATGCCGCGCGACTGCGCCAGCCAGGCGAGGGCGTCACGGATGACGTCCTCGTCGTCGACAATATGCAGCATGAATGTGTCTCCGTTTTTTGTAGTCCGATGGTCGAAGTCTATCTCAGGTCAGCTACGCCTGGCTCGGCAACGCGAACTTGAAGACGGTGCCGCCGCCGGGATTGTCGCTGTGGCTGAGGGTGCCGCCGTGAAATTCGATGGCGGTGCGGCAGATCGACAGTCCCATGCCCATGCCTTCGGCCTTGGTCGAGAAGAATGGCGAGAACAGCCGCGCGGCCACGTCGGGCGCAATGCCGTGGCCGTTGTCGATGACCGAGACGGTGACCTGGCCGGCGTCGTGGACGGCGGCGATGCGCAGGACGCGCCGCTCGGGCGCCACGCCCTGCATCGCCTCGATGGCGTTGCGCGTCAGGTTCAGCAGCACCTGTTCGAGCATCATGCGGTCGGCGCTGACGGCCGGCAGCGCCGGCGCGATGTTGGTCTGGATGGCGACGAAGTATTTGCTCGCCTGCAGTTCGATCAGCGTGCGGATGCCCTCGACCAGGTGGCCGATGTCGAGCAGCTGGCGCTGCGGTTCGCGCTTCTTGACGAACTCGTGCACGCTGCGGATGATCTGGCCGGCGCGGCGCGCCTGCTCGCTGGCCTGCTCGAGCGCCGGCTTGAGGATGGCCGGGTCGAACGCGGCGCCGCTGTCGGCGGCCCGGCCGAGCAGGTTGAGGGCGCCCGTGGTGTAGCTGGAAATGGCTGCCAGCGGCTGGTTCAGCTCGTGCGCCAGCATCGACGAGATCTCGCCCATCGTCGCCAGGCGCGCGCTGGCGTGCAGCTTTTCTTGCTGCTGGCGCGCCAGTTCTTCGGCATTCTTGCGGTCCGAGATGTCCAGGATCGAGCCCATCCAGCCAGTCTGGCGGCCCTCGCTGTCGACCAGCGGCGCCTCGAAGATCAGCACCGGCACGCGCTCGCCGTCGGAGCGCTGGAAGATGGTCTCGAACTGGGGGATGACGGTGCCGGCGAGCACCGAGGCGAAGCGCTGCTGGTAGTCGGCCATCGCTTCCGGCGCCCAGTAGGCCATCGGCGGGGCCTTGCCGACCAGCTCCTCCGGCGGCAGGCCGACGATCTGGCAGAAGGCCGGATTGACGTAGGTGACGCGCCCTTCGAGGTCGCGCGCGCGCAGGCCGGTGACGAGCGAATCTTCCATCGCGGTGCGAAACGCCATCTGCTGGCGCAGCGCGCCTTCGGCCGCCAGCCGGCGGCGGATGTGGCGCCACAGCGCGGCCAGGCTGAGCAGCAGGCCCAGCGCCAGCGCGATGACCGAGCCGACCAGCAGGTTCGGCAGCAGCCGCGGGGCGCCCTTGACGCTGTCGGTGACCAGCACCACCGTCGCGCCGGGCAGGTCGAGCGGGCGCTTGTGGGTATAGACGCCGCGTCCCGGGCCGGCGGCGGCGCGGGTGGCGAGCTGCTTGTCGTCGCGGTCGATCAACGAGATCGCATTGTCCTGCGCAAACCACCATGGCACCGTCTCCTCGAGCAAGGTCTTGAGGTCGTAGGTGACGGCCAGGTTGCCGGCGTAAGCGCCGGCGTTGAACAGCGGCAGGTGATAGTCGACCAAAGCCGGCTCGCCGGCTGCGGCGACGTAGGGTTCGCTGTAGCGGGCGACGCGGGTGGCGCGCGCCAGTTCCCACGCTTCGCGCGACGGCGCCGGCAGGACGCCGCCCGGCAGTTCGGCGCCGCCGGTCTGCAGCGGCTTGCCGGCCGCATCGAGCCAGCGCACGCGACGCAGTTCGTGGCCGTTATTGAGAATCTGGGCGATGCGCGCCTGCACCTCCGCCGCCGGCGGCGTTGCCACCAGTTCTTTGCCTAGCGTGATGAGCGCTTCCTCGCTGCGGTTCAGTTCGAAACGGATCGCCTGTTCCACCCACAAGGTGTCGGCAATCAGTTTTTCCTGGCGCTCGTTGCTCTCCATCTCGCGCGCCTGCCACGGCAGCCATACCAGCACGGCGAGGAACAGCAGCACCAGCATCGCCGGCAGCAGGAAGCGCAGGGAGCCGCCCGGGAGGGGAAACGCGAATTTCGTGAACGGATTTTTCATGGCATACGGTGTTGCTTAAAGTGCGGAAGTGCTATTGTGGCTTTCCACAATAGCGATGCCCGATGCAGCCGCTCAGACTGGGAAGTAGTGCCAATAATAATAGTAACTTAATGTTCGCGGAGACCGGCATGCAGTTCAAGATAGTCGTCGCAGCCCTGGCTGCCACGGTCAGCATCAGCGCGTTCGCGCAAGCGCCCATCGTCATCAAGTTCAGCCACGTGGTCGCGACCGAGACGCCGAAGGGCCAGGCCGCCCAGCGCTTCAAGGAGCTGGCGGAAAAATCGACGCGCGGCCGGGTCCGCGTCGAACTGTATCCGAACAGCCAGCTGTACAAGGACAAGGAGGAACTCGAAGCCTTGCAGCTGGGCGCGGTACAGATGCTGGCGCCGTCGGTGGCCAAGTTCGGCCCGCTCGGCGTCAAGGAATTCGAGGTGTTCGACCTGCCCTACATCTTCCCGACCAAGGCGGCGCTGTATGCGGTGACGGAGGGCCCGATCGGCAAGAGCATCCTGCAAAAACTGGCATCGAAGGGCATCACGGGCCTGGCGTACTGGGACAACGGCTTCAAGGTGATGTCGGCCAACAAGCCGCTGCACATGCCGGCCGACTTCAAGGGGCTGAAGATGCGCATCCAGCAGTCGCGGGTGCTGGACGCGCAGATGCGCGCGCTCGGCGCCTATCCGCAGGCGCTGGGATTCTCGGAAGTGCACCGGGCACTTGCCGCCGGCGTCGTGGACGGCACCGAAAACACGCCGTCGAACATTTACACCCAGAAAATGCACGAGGTGCAGAAACACATCACGCTGTCGCACCACGGCTACCTGGGCTATGCCGTCATCGTCAACAAGAAGTTCTGGGACGGCCTGCCGGCCGACGTGCGCGCCAGCCTCGAGCAGGCGATGGTGGACGCCACCAGCTACGAAAAAACGATTGCCCAGCGCGACAACGATGCCGCGATGGAAGCGATCCGCAAGACCGGCAAGACCCGGATCTACACGCTGAACGCGGCCGAGCAGGCGGCATGGCGCAAGACCTTGCTGCCGGTGCACAAGGAGATGGAAGGGCGCATCGGCAAGGACCTGATCGAGGCGATCGGCAAGGTGGCCGCGCGATAGGAAACTTGATCGCGCTCAAGCTGAGATCTGGAATGCGCGGTGCGACCGCCGGTATAACTGTTTCACCGCCGTATCACACTTTGCGGGACTTTTGTTTACACATGAAATTAATTCAATCATCGTGCAAAAAAAACCACGCTTGGCCTTTTTAAATACGTTATGATTGGCACCTTTCCCGGGCACCACGATGGTGCGTCGGCGATCGGAACGAATTTAAGGTTTGGGGAGTAGTGATAAGAGCACGGTAGTCCATACCGGGAAATATCGAGGAGACACACGTTTTACAGAATGTCGTTGGCTCGACCAAACGACCGGAAACGTGAACTAACTTGGAGCGCACCTCAGGGTGCGCTTTTTTTCGCCTGTACAGGCTGTTGCCCTATGCAGCCCGCATTGTTTTGTTGCTCGCATGCGCTTAAACTGCTGGCATGAAACCCCTCACTCCAGCCCAGCCGGGCAGCGACATTTTCAGCGCCATCGTGGCCGCGCCGTTCGGCGCGATCGGCATCCGCACCGAAGCAGGGCAACTGCGCGAACTGGTTTACCTGCCGCCCCATTTTAGTGAAAAAGAAGCAATAGATGCGGTGGCCGACCAGGCCGGCGAGCAGATCGGCCGCTACCTGGCCGATGCCGATTTCACGTTCACCCTGCCGCTGGCCGAGGTCGGCAGCGCCTACCAGCACAAGGTGTGGGACGCGATCGCCAGCATTCCGCGCGGCAGCGTGCGTACTTACGGCCAGGTCGCCAAGCACATCGGTTCGGCGCCGCGCGCGGTCGGCCAGGCTTGCGGCGCCAACTGGTTCCCGCTGATCATCCCGTGCCACCGGGTGACCGCCGCCGGCGGGCTCGGCGGCTTTTCCAACCAGGACGATGAAAACGGTTTCCACCTGAGCGTCAAGCGCTGGCTGCTGAAACACGAAGGCGCGGCGCTGGCCGGCACGCCGTGGCAGCAGCAGGCCATCTGGGCGTGAGCAAACTCCCCGCCGAGACGGCGCAGCCGTCGCCGGCCAACCTGGCCCTGATCGACGAATTCTGCGACAACCTGTGGCTCGAACAGGGGCTGGCGAAAAATTCGCTGGATGCCTACCGCCGCGACCTGCGCCTGTTCGCGCGCTGGCTGCATGTGCGCCGGCCCGATTGCGCGACGCTGCACGATGTCCAGCCGCACGACCTGTCCGCCTATTTTGCCGAGCGCCACGCCGAGTCCAAGCCGAGTTCGGCCAACCGCCGCCTGTCGGTGCTCAAGCGCTTCTACCAGCTGGCGCTGCGCCAGAAGCAGGTGGCCGCCGATCCGTGCTTGAAGATGGCGTCGGCCAGGCAGCCGGACCGCTTCGTGCACACGCTCACCGAGCAGCAGGTCGAAGCCTTGCTCGGCGCGCCCGACGTCGCCACGCCGCTCGGCCTGCGCGAACGGACGATGCTCGAACTGATGTATGCGAGCGGGCTGCGGGTGTCGGAGCTGGTCGGCCTGAAGCTCGTCGAACTGAGCCTGAACGACGGCGTGCTGCGCGTCACCGGCAAGGGCAGCAAGACGCGGCTGGTGCCGTTCGGCCACGAGGCGCGCAAGTGGATCGAGCGCTACCTGGCGGATGCGCGCGGCGTGATCCTCGACGGCCAGGTCGACGACGCCCTGTTCGTCACCGCGCGTGGCGGCCCGATGACGCGCCAGATGTTCTGGATACTGATCAAGAAGCACGCGGCGAAGGCGGCCATCGCCGGGCCGCTGTCGCCGCACACCTTGCGCCATGCTTTCGCCACCCACCTGCTGAACCATGGCGCCGACCTGCGGGTGGTGCAGTTATTGCTTGGGCACGCCGATATTTCCACCACTCAAATCTACACGCACGTTGCGCGCGAGCGGCTCAAGCGCCTGCATGCCGAACATCACCCTCGTGGTTAAATCAAATGCACTTCGCATAATGCGTCATAATGTGAATACGGCATTCCTTTCTATCGCGACAATTCAAGAGGTGATTCATGGCTAAAACTAATTTTTCGTACGAAAAGCGGCAACGGGAATTAGAGAAGAAGAAAAAAGCGGAGGAAAAAGCCAAGCGCAAGGCCGAAGCGAAGAACAGCCCGGGCGGCGAGACGGCTGAGCAGGAAGATGGCGACGGCGAAGAAGCTGCCGCGCCCGAAACGCAGAACCCGGCTTAAGGGCCAACGACGGCCACCACGGCCACCAGCTTAAAAATCGTCATCCTCGCGCACGCGGGGATCCAATTTGCTAGCGCACCAGGGGCCTAATCGACGGCCAACTGGTCTCAACGAAATTGGATCCCCGCTTTCGCGAGGAGGCATTTTCGCCAGTGGCGGGAATGACGGTTTTTAGGTTACTGATCAACGCGGCCGTTCTGGCCGCGCTGTATTTTCAAGCCACTTCCAGCGCCTTGCCTTCGGCAGCCGGCGCCTCGTCCACTTCCTCGCCGCGCTTGAACCAGCGCACCGCGCGCTTGCCCAGGTTGTCGAGGTAGGTGTACGCCACCGGCACCACCACCAAGGTCAGCAGCGTCGACGTGATCACCCCGCCGATCACCGCGCGTCCCATCGGCGCCTGCTGCTCGCCGCCGTCGCCCATGCCGATCGCCATCGGCAGCATGCCGAAGATCATCGCCAGCGTCGTCATCAGGATCGGCCGCAGCCGCACCTGGCCGGCGTCGAGGATCGCCGCATGCTGCGTCTTGCCTTCGCGCTGGCCATGGTTGGTGAAGTCGACCAGCAGGATCGCGTTCTTGGTCACCAGCCCCATCAGCATGACGATGCCGATCACCGAGAAGATGTTGAGCGTGCTGCCGGTCACCAGCAGTGCCAGCAGCACGCCGATCATCGACAGCGGCAGCGACATCATGATCGCCACCGGCTGCAGGAAGCTGCCGAACTGCGACGCCAGCACCAGGTAGATGAAGATGATGGCGATGACAATCGCGGCGACGAAGCCGGACATGGTTTCGGCCATCCGCTCGGCCTCGCCGCCGACGTCGAAGCGCACGCCATCGGGCAAGGCGATGGTCTTGATCGCCTTCTGCACGTCGTTGTTGACGTCGCCGTTCGGCCGGCCTTCGATGCCGGCGTAGATCGCCACCCGGCGCTCGAGCGCCTGACGCTTGAGCACCTGCGGGCTGGTCGACGGCACGAACTCGACGACCTGGCGCAGCGGCACCATGACCGGATTGCCGGCGGCATCGCGCTTGCTGGAGGCAACCGACAGGTCGGCCAGGTCAGCCACCTTCTGGCGGCCCGATTTGGGCAGCTGCACGTTGACGTCGTAGTTCTGGCCGTCCGGCGCCAGCCAGCGGCTGATCTGGTCGCCGGCGACGAACGGGCGCAATGCGGCGCCGATCTGCTGCACCGACAGCCCGAGGTCGCTGGCCAGTTCATGATTGATCTTGACGACGGTGGCCGGATTGGCGCCTTCCTGGCTGTACTCGATGTCGGCTACGCCCTTGATCGTGCGCATCTTGTCGATCAGCTTGTGGGCGACCGCGTCCAGCTTCGACTCGTCCTGGCCGAGGATGGCGATGAAGATCGGCCGGTTGCCGACCGACATGGTGATGCCGGCCACCGCCGCCAGGCGCGCGCGGATCACTTCTTCCAGCTCCTGCTGCGAGCGTCGCTTGACCTTGTTCACGTCCGTCAGCTTCAGGTTGATCTGCGCCGTGTTGCGCCCATCGTAGGTGCCGACCGTGGTCGAGATGCTGTCGATTTCCTTGTGCTCTTTCAGCACCGTTTCGATCTGCTTGACCTTGACGTCGGTGTACTCGAGGCTCGAGCCGACCGGCGTCTTGAAGCGCAACTGGACGTAGCCGTTGTCGGTCTGCGGCATCATCTCGCCGCCGATCAGCGGCATCAGCGCCAGGCTGCCGACGAACAGCAGGAACGCTCCCAGCAGGGTCGACTTGCGCCAGTTCAGCGCCACCGCCAGCGTCTTGCCATACCAGACGTGCACGCGGTCGATGCCGCGCTCGATGTGTTCCATCATGCGGCCCAGCCAGGGCAGATACTTGAAGCGATCCTTGACCGGATCGGGCCACACCGCCGACAGCATCGGGTCGAGCGTGAAACTAACGAACAGCGACACCAGCACCGCCACCGCGACGGTGATCCCGAACTGCAGGAAGAAGCGGCCGATGATGCCCTGCATGAAGGCGATCGGCACGAATACGGCAACGATGGCGAAGGTGGTGGCCATCACCGCCAGGCCAATCTCGTTGGTGCCGTCGTAGGCCGCCTGCAGGTGCTTCTTGCCCATGCCGAGGTGGCGCACGATGTTCTCGCGCACGACAATGGCGTCGTCGATCAACAGGCCAATGCACAGCGACAGCGCCATCAGCGTCAGGAAGTTGAGCGTGAAGCCGAACACTTTCATCGCGATGAAGCTGGCCAGCACCGAGATCGGCAAGGTCAGGCCGGTGATGATGGTGCTGCGCCACGAATGCAGGAACAGGAACACGATCAGCATCGTCAGCAGGGCGCCTTCGATGATGGTCTTCTTGACGTTATCGAGCTGGCTCTTCACGCGTTCGGCCTGGTCTTCCATCGTCTTGATGTTGACGGCGGCGCCGAACTGCTTCTGCAGCTCCGCCACGACCTTCTTGATGGCGGCGCCCACTTCGACGACATTGGCGCCCTGGATCTTCATGACTTCGAGCGAAATGGCGCGCTGGCCGTTCATGCGCGAGATGGAAGTCTCTTCCTGTTCGCCGTCGACCACTTCGGCCACCTGGTCGAGGTAGACCGGGCCGCTGGCGCGGCGCGCCACGATGATGCGGTTGAAGTCGCGCGCCAGTTTCATCTTGCTTTCGATGCGCACCAGGCGCTCGCTGGCGCCGTAGCTGATGTTACCGGCCGGGAGGTTGACGTTGGTGGCCTGGATTGCGCGCAGCACTTCGTCGACGCCGATGTTCTGGCTTTGCAGCTGCTCGGGCTTGAGGCTGACAAGGATCTGGCGGTTGGTCTTGCCGTTGATGCGCACCTGGCCGACGCCGGCGACGCCCTGCAGGCGCTTGACGATGACCTGCTCGGTCAGCGTCGACAGTTCGCGCAGGGTGCGCGTGTCGGATGTCAGCATCAGCTCATAGATAGGCTGTGAGTTGTCGCCCTCGGCGCGAACGATGAACGGCTCCTTGGCCTCTTTCGGGAAGCCCGGGCGCACGCGGCCGATGTTGTCGCGCACCTCCTGCATCGCCTTGTCCATGTTGGTCGACAGGTGGAATTCGAGCGACACGCCGGCGCGGCCTTCCCACGAATTGCTGCGGATCGACTTGATGCCGCCGACCGTGTTGATCGCGTCTTCCAGCGGGCGGGTGATGTCGTTTTCCACCTGCGCCGGCGAGGCGCCCGGATACTGCACCTCGACCCAGGCGAACGGGATTTCGACGTTCGGCATCGCCTCGAGACTGAGGTTACGGTACGAGAACAGGCCGAGCACCATCAAGCCGACCATGACCATGGTGGCGAAGACCGGGTTCTGGATACTGGTTTTGGTGATCCACATGGCTTAACCCTTGACCGCGGCAGGGGCGGCGACGGCAACCGGCGCGGCGCCGACGCGCACCTTGTCGCCCGGCTTGACGCCTTCGAGTTTGGCGACGATGACGCTGGCGCCTTTCGCCAGGCCGGATGTGACCTGGGCCACGCCTTCATCCTCGTTGCGCAGGCCCAGCGTGACTGGCTGCGCCACCACCTTGTTGCCCTCGATCGTGTAGACCACCTGCCGGCCTTTTTCGGTGCGCAGCGCCGCCAGCGCCACCACCGGCGTCGCGGCCGACTTCTCGGTGGTGATGCCGCCCTTGGCGAACATGCCGCCGCGCAGGACGCCGTCGGCGTTGTCGACGCTGATATACACCAGCATCGAGCGCGAGCCGGCTTCGGTGGTCGGGCTGATGCGCGCGACCCTGCCGGCGAAGTCGCGCTGCGGGAAGCCGTCGACCTTGAACTTGACGTCCTGGCCCACTTTCACGCGCGGCACTTCCGACGCCGGCACCTGCGCTTCCAGCGTCATCTGGCGCAGGTTGACGATGGTGAAAACGGACATGTCCGGCGCCACCTTCTCGCCGGCCTGCACATGGCGCTTGCTGACCACGCCGGCCAGCGGCGCGCGGATCACCGTGTCGGCCAGCGCGATGCGCGTCAGCTCGAGCTGGGCGCGCATCGCGTTGACGCTGGCCTGCGCCAGTTCGACGCTGTTGGCGGTGGTGTCGTAGGAATTCTGCGAGATGTAGTTCTGCTTGAGCAGGGCCTGGCTGTTGGCGTTGTTCTTCTTCGCCATCGCCAGGCGCGCGCTGGCTTCGTCCACCGCGGCCTGCTGCTGCGCCACGCGCGCACGCTGGTCGGCGGCATCGAGCCTGGCGATGACCTGGCCGGCGGCGACGTTGACGCCTTCCTGCACCGACGTGTCCGTCACCACGCCCGACACCTTCGACTTGACGGTGGCCTGGGTCAGCGGCGTGAGCGAGCCCGACAGCGAAAGGTCGAGCCGCACCTCGCGCGCCTCGACCGCGGCGACGTCGGCGCTGGCCAGCTCGTAGACGTCGACTTTCGGCGCCGCCTTGTCGTCGCCGGCCGGTGCCGTCTTGGCGGGCGGCGCCGCCTTCGACTTCTGCAGGTAGGCCCAGCCGCCGCCGGCCAGCAGCACGATCAGCAGGGCGGCGGCCGGCTTTTTCCAGCGGCGCGGACGGGTGGTGGGATGTGCTTGCGCCAGTGGCAGGGTTTCGATTTTCATGGGTCTGGGGTCTGGTTGTTGTTCTGTGCACGAAAGCGGCGGCGCCCGTGCTCCGTCTGGCGACAGATGGAGCTACATGCGCATGGTGACACTATAGAAAAAGACAACTGCCGGCGCCATCCGAATGCGACAGGCAGGCATTTCGGCACGACGGACGGCAGAAATCCCCGATAAAGCGCGGATTTTATGCAGCGGCAACTTTATGGCCCGGCACCATTTGCGCGCGCACAAGGGGGGCCGCCTTTGTGCGGGCAAAAATGACCTGTCCGATAGTGATGCCGTTCGGTTAAGTGCAGACTGGACGTCGCGCGCGGGGGCGCGAACCGACAAAGGATGTTCAGTGGACGATGTGACACATACCCTGGCGCCGGGCGACGACCCGGAAGCTCCCGGCCTGGCCGCCCTCGACCTGCTGTACCGTTTCGTCGCCGCGGTCGAGCTCACGCCCAACGTCGCCGTGCACAGCAGCGACCGCGACGGCATCGTGCGCTACTGGAACCGCACCTGCGCCGACCTGTTCGGCGTGGCGCCGCGCGACGCCGTCGGCAAGCCGCTGGCCAGCCTGATCCGCCCCATCGGCTGCGAAGAAGAATTTGCCGACACCATTGAAGCGATCTGGCGCACCGGTATCGCGCCGACGCCGCGCGAATGGCGCATCCGCCGCGCCGACGGCGCCGAGCGCTGGCTGTGCTCCAGCCACTTCCCGGTGCACCGCGACGGCGTCACCCAACAGGTGCTGTGCATGCAGATCGACGTCACCAGCCGCAGGAGCGCTGAGCAGGCGCTGCTGCGTGCTGGCGCCAATTTCCGCCAGCTGTTGCAGCGCTCCACCGACGCCATCGTGCTGGTGCGCGGTCGTGCGATCCTTGACGTTAACCCGGCCGCGCTGCGGCTGTTCCGCTGCGACAGCAAGGAGCAGATGGTGGGGCGCACGCTGCTCGACCTCTCGCCGCGCACGCAGCCGTCCGGCGACGCCTCGGGCGCGCGCGACGCCGCGCTGGCCGCGCAGGCGTCAAGCGACGGCAACCAGCGCTACGAGTGGCTATTCCACGCTTGCGGCGGCGAGCCGTTCTGGGCCGAGGTGCTGCTCACGTCCCTCGCGCTCGACCACGAGCAGCTGTCGTATGCGGTGATCCGCGACATCTCGCAGCGCAAGTCGACCGAGCGCAGTTTGTTAATGGCGGCGCAGGTGTTCGAGAACTGCCGCGACGCCATCCTGATCCTCGACAGCGGCTGCCGCGTGGTGGCGGTGAACCAGGCGTACTCCGACATCAGCGGCTTCGCGCCGGCCGACGTCATCGGCCACGAGGTGCCCAGCTTGCGTTCGGGCTTGCACGAGCCGGCGTTCTACCAGGAGATCTGGGACTTCGTGGCGGTGCACGATCACTGGGAAGGAGAGGTGCTGTCGGTGCGCAGCAGCGCCGAAGAATACCCGGTGTGGGCGGCGCTGACTGCGATCCGCGACGGCGCCGGCAAAGTGTCGAACTACATGGCGATCCTGTCCGACATCACCGATCGCAAGCAGGTCGAGGAGCACACCCGCCACCTCGCCGAGCACGATTTTCTGACCGACCTGCCGAACCGGGTGCTGTTCCTCGACCGCCTGCAACAGGCGCTGGCGACTGCTCGCCGCCAGCACACCCGCGTCGCCGTGATGTTCCTCGATCTCGACCGCTTCAAGGCGATCAACGACAGCTACGGCCACCAGGCCGGCGACGTCGTGCTGAAAGAAGTGGCGGCGCGCCTGACGCGCTGCGTGCGCGGGGTCGATACCGTCAGCCGCCAGGGCGGCGACGAGTTCGTCATCATCCTGGCCGATATCGGCGGCGCCGACCAGGCCGCGCACGTCGCCGGCAGCGTGATGCACGCGGTGGGCCAGCCGATGAAGGTGCTGGGGCACGAGATCGTGCTGTCGGGCTCGATCGGCATCAGCATCTTCCCCAGCGACGGCCACGACGTCGACACCCTTCTTAAGCACGCCGACGTCGCCATGTACCACGCCAAGCAGAACGGCCGCAATGCCTTCCGTTTTTTCAGTCCCGAGATGAACGCCCATGTCGTCGAGCGCGTGCAGGTGGAGAACACGCTGCGCCAGGCGCTCGTCAACGACGAATTCGTGCTCGAGTACCAGCCCGAGATCGACATCGCCAGCGGCCGCACGATCGGCGTCGAGGCGCTGATCCGTTGGCGCCACCCCGAGCGCGGGCTGCTGCAGCCGGACCAGTTCATTCCGATCGCCGAGGCATCCGGCCTGATCGTGCAGATCGGCGCGTGGGTGCTGCGTCAAGCCTGCGCGCAGGCGCGCGCCTGGCGCGACCAGGGCTTCCCGGTCGTGGTGGCGGTGAACCTGTCGAATGGCCAGTTCATCCATGACCATCTGCTCGAGCATGTCGACGAGGCGCTCTGCGCGTCGGGCCTGGCGCCGCAGTTCCTCGACCTCGAAATCACGGAAGGGATGATCATGAAGGGCGACGACGCCACCATCGATACCGTCAATGCGCTGCGCCAGCGTGGCGTGCAGATCACCGTCGACGACTTCGGCACCGGCTGTTCGAGCCTGTCGACGCTGCGCCGCTACCGCCTGTCGAAACTGAAGATCGACCGCTCGTTCATCGACGACATCACGCGCGAGCCGGACGACGCGGCCATCATCCCGGCCATCATCGCGGTGGCGCGCAGCCTGAAGTTAAGGGTGATCGCGGAAGGGGTGGAGACGGCCGAGCAGCTGCGCTTTTTGCAGCAGCACGGCTGCGACGAGTACCAGGGCCATTACGCCAGCATGGCGTGCGCCGACCCCGACCTCAGGCGCCGGCATCCATGAGCCTGGCGGCGACGTCGAACAGGCGGATGCGCGCCAGCACCTGGCCGTGGTCGGACGCCTGCGGCAGTTCCAGCACCAGGTGGTCGTTCAGGTAGACCACGTCGACCACCTCGCCGATCGCGTTCGGCAGCGCGCCGTTGAATTCCTCCGACACCAGGATATGGTCGATCGTTGTGTAGTGGCCGTCGTGCAGGCTGGAGAAGCCGACGTGGCGCAGGTGGTCCTGGCGCCGCTGCAGCTGGTAGGCGTCGAACATGCGCTCGCCGATCGGCGCGCCGGCGCCGAGCACGATGCCGGTGGTGACGGCGTCGGCGACGTCGTTGAAGTCGCCCAGCACGACGCGCGGGCGCTGCTTGTCGCGCGCCAGGTTCGACAGCAGCACGCGCAGCGCCACCGCCTCGGTGCCGCGCCGGATCAGCGAGCGCAGGCAGGCCAGCGCGTACAGCTGCGCGTCTTCGCAGCTGTCGCCGGTGCGGTAGTCGGGGCGCTTCGATTTCAGGTGGATCACCACGACGTCGACGGTGACGTCGGGCGAGACGATCACTTGCGCATGCACCACCGGGCGGGCGAAGCGGTCGGCGTCGCGGCTGCCGGGCGGCATCTCGATCCCGCTCGGGAACAGCGCGTGGGCGACGCCGGCTTCGGCCAGCGGCAGGCGCGACACCAGCGCCACGCTCGGCGTCAGGCGGTCGGCGGACGGATCGGGATCGAAGCCGACGTGGAAGGCGTCGCGGTAATTGCGGGTACGCGACAGCGCCAGCTTCAGCGCCGCCTGCGAGAAGATTTCCTGGAAGCCGATGACGTCGGCGTCGAGCAAGTCGATCTGGCGCGCAGTCCAGTCGATCTTCGCCTCGAATTCTTCCTCGGTGCACGGCACCAGGTTGTCGTACAGTTTCGCGCCGGCCGGGGCGAGGTTGAAGACGTTAAAGGTGGCAAAGCGAATTTCCTGCTGCATAATAAGAAACTCCTCAATGAACGAACAGCGTATCACGCATGGCTAAGAAAGAGCACATTTCCGAAACTCCGGCGACCCAATTCCTGCGCAAGCACCAGGTCGCGTTCAGCGAACATCCGTATGCGTACGAAGAAAAGGGCGGCACGTCGGTGTCGGCGCGCGAGCTCGGCGTCGACGAGCATGCGGTGGTCAAGACGCTGGTGATGCAGGACGAGGCGGCGCGTCCGCTGATCGTGCTGATGCACGGCGACTGCAAGGTGTCGACCAAGAACCTGGCGCGCGCGATTCCATGCAAGTCGGTCGAGCCGTGCAAGCCGGAGGTGGCGCAGCGCCATTCCGGCTACCAGGTCGGCGGCACCTCGCCGTTCGGCACCCGCAAGGCGCTGCCGGTGTACGTCGAGGAAAGCGTGCTGGCGCTGCCGCGCATCTACATCAATGGCGGCCGGCGCGGCTACCTGGTCGGCATCGACCCGCAAGTGCTGCCGGCGCTAGTGGGCGCCAGGGCCGTCAATTGCGCCCTCGAGGACTGACTTCGCCGGCCGGCTTCGATGGTGTATATTCACGATCCCGGCGCCCGAGACCGGGTTCGAAAACAAGACGACATAAGAGACACCGATGACTACCCTGATATTTGTAATTGCCGCCTACCTGATCGGTTCGATTTCGTTTGCGGTCGTGATGAGCCGCGTATTCGGCCTGTCGGACCCGCGCACCTATGGCTCGAAAAATCCGGGCGCCACCAACGTCCTGCGCAGCGGCAACAAGAAAGCGGCGATCGCCACGCTGATCGGCGACGGCGCCAAGGGCTGGTTCGCGGTATGGCTGGCGCAGCTGCTGGCTGACCGCTACGACGTCAGCGATGCCGGCATCGCGCTGGTGGCGCTGGCGGTGTTCCTCGGCCACCTGTGGCCGGTGTTCTTCCGCTTCGTCGGTGGCAAGGGCGTGGCCACTGCGCTGGGCGTGCTGATCGGCCTGAACCCGTGGCTGGGGCTGGCGACGCTGGTGACCTGGCTGGTGATTGCGTACGCTTTCCGCTACTCGTCGCTGGCGGCGCTGATTGCGGCCTTGTTCGCGCCGTTCTACTACGGCCTGCTGTTCGGTATCGACGAAAAGTTCTTCGCGGTGGTGGCGATGTGCGTGCTGCTAGCCTGGCGCCACAGCAAGAACATCGGCAACCTCATCGCCGGCAAGGAAAGCCGCATCGGCAGCAAATCCGCCGCGGCCAAGCCGGCCAAGAAAAAATAGTTCCAAAACCGGGGTCAGACCCAAGTTCTGCAAGTTCGGCATTTTTTTGCCTTGCGATGGCTAAGACTTTCAATATCTGGGTCTGACCCCGGTTTTGCATTTAGTTATAAAACCGGGGTCAGACCCAAGTTCTGCAAGTTCGGCGTTTTTTGCTTTGCGATGGCCAAGACTTTCAATACCTGGCTCTGACCCCGGTTTTGCATTTATTGGCAATATTGAAGGCTGGTTAATAAAAGGTGAACATAGTGAGCAAACAGATCAGGATTGATTTCGTGTCGGACGTGTCGTGCCCCTGGTGCGTGATCGGCCTCAAGTCGCTGGAGCAGGCGCTAGAGAATGTTGGCGATCTTGCCAGCGTCGACATGCACTTCCAGCCGTTCGAGCTGAACCCGAACATGGCGCCAGAAGGCGAAGACATCGGCGAACACCTCGCGCGGAAATACGGCGCCAGCGCCGAGCAGCGCAACCAGACCAGCGAGATGATTCGCGCGCGCGGCGCCGAACTCGGCTTCGAATTCAACCAGCGCGACCGCATCTACAACACCTTCGACGCCCACCGCCTGCTGCACTGGGCCGCGGAGCACGGCTTGCAGCGCGAGCTGAAGATGTCCCTGTTCGACGCCTATTTCACCGACGGCGTCAGCCCGGGCTCGCACGCGGTGCTGCTACGGGTGGCCGGCGAGGTCGGCCTCGACACCGCCGAAGCGGCGCGGATCCTCGCCTCCGACGCCTATGCCGCCGAAGTGCGCGAAGCCGAACAGTTCTTCCAGCGCCAGGGCATCAGCTCGGTGCCCGCGATCATCATCAACCAGCGCCACCTGATCTCCGGCGGCCAGCCTGCCGAAGTATTCGAGCAGGCGCTGCGCCAGATCCTCGCCCAAGAATAGTTTTCACCTATTCAATTCGGGGTCAGACCTAGCTCTGACCCCGATGTGCGAAGCGGCTCCGGCGTCGGCGCGTTTTTGGTGCGCTGCACAACAACGGTGCCGAATGCCGCCCAAAGCGGCACCGGATCGTCGTCATCCCCCTGCATTTCCTCATTTTCTCGCTGGCACGCCAATTGCTGAAGGATAGGCAACGGCAGGCGCCGCGCGCGCTTGCTCCGACTGTCCTACCAGCCGAGCTACGAGGAAACAATGACGACCGATACCAAATCCACGCTGAACCGCCGCACCATCCTGAAGGCCGGCGCCGCCGCGTCGCTGAGCGGCCTTGCCACCGGGGGAGTGTGGGCAGCCGGCTCCGACAAGCCAGAAAAAGAAGAAGTAAAAATCGGTTTCATCCCGCTCACCGATTGCGCTTCGGTGGTGATGGCGTCGGTGCTCGGCTTCGACAAGAAATACGGCATCAAGATCGTCCTCTCGAAGGAGTCGTCCTGGGCCGGCGTGCGCGACAAGCTCGTCAACGGCGAACTCGATGCCGCGCACGTGCTCTACGGCCTGATCTACGGCGTGCAGATGGGCATCGGCGGCGCCAAGAAGGACATGGCGGTGCTGATGAACCTGAACCACAACGGCCAGGCCATCACGCTGTCGAAAAAGGTCGCTGACAAGGGTGGCGTCGACGGCCCGTCGCTGGCGCGCTTGATGCAGACCGACAAGCGCGAATATACCTTCGCCCAGACCTTCCCGACCGGCACCCACGCGATGTGGCTGTACTACTGGCTGGCGACTTACGGCATCAATCCGATGAAGGACGCCAAGGTGATCACCGTGCCGCCGCCGCAGATGGTGGCCAATATGCGGGTCGGCAACATGGACGGTTTCTGCGTCGGCGAGCCGTGGGGCCACCGCGCGATCGTCGACGGCGTCGGCGTCACCGGCGTCACCACCCAGGACATCTGGCGCGACCACCCGGAGAAAACCCTGGGCACCACCGCCGAATGGGTCAAGACCAATCCGAACACGGCGCGCGCGCTGGTAGCGGCCGTGCTCGAGGCCAGCAAGTGGATCGACGCCTCGCTGTCGAACAAGACCAAGATGGCCACCACCATCGCCGACAAGTCGTACGTGAACACTTCGGTCGACGTCATCAACCAGCGCATCCTCGGCCGCTACCAGAACGGTATGGGCAAGACCTGGGACGATCCGAACTACATGAAGTTCTATAACGACGGCAGCGTCAACTTCCCGTATCTGAGCGACGGCATGTGGTTCATGACCCAGCATAAGCGCTGGGGCCTGCTCAAGGCCGAACCTGACTACCTGGCCACCGCCACCGCGGTCAACCAGATCGCGCTGTACAAGGAGGCGGCGACGATGGCCAAGGTGAGCGTGCCGAAGTCGCCGATGCGCACCACGAAGCTGATCGACGGCACCATCTGGGATGGCAAGAATCCCAAGGCGTACGCCGAATCATTCAAGATCAAAGCCTGATGGAGGAGCAGCACATGAGCGCAGTAATGGACCCCGTAACGCACGGCGCCGTCAGCGTGCCGCTTTCCAAATCGGAGCCGGAAAAGCGGCGCCGCAGCCAGCGCCTGGCCAGCCAGGGCGTGCGCCTGAGCGGCAAGTCGCAGCTCCACGCGATCCTGCTGAAGGTGCTGCCGCCGTTCCTCGGCGTGGCGCTGCTGGTGCTGGTCTGGCAGATCATCTCGGTCAAGAACAGCAACTTCCCGTCGCCGGCGGTGACCGCGCTGGAAGCGATGCGCCTGTTCGCCGATCCGTTCTACAGCAACGGCCCGAACGACCAGGGCATCGGCTGGAACATCTACGCGTCGCTCAAGCGGGTGGCGGTCGGCTTCGGCCTCGCCGCCGCCGTCGGCATCCCGCTTGGCTTCATGATCGGGCGCTTCAAGTTTTTGGCGGGGATGTTCAATCCCGTCATCAGCCTGCTCAAGCCGGTGTCGCCGCTGGCCTGGCTGCCGATTGGCCTCTTGGTGTTCAAGTCGGCCGACCCTGCCGCGATCTGGTCGATCTTCATCTGCTCGATCTGGCCGATGATCATCAATACCGCCGTCGGCGTGCAGCGCGTGCCGCAGGATTACATGAACGTGGCGCGCGTGCTGAACCTGTCGGAGTGGAAGATCTTCACCCGCATCCTGCTGCCGTCGGTGCTGCCGTACATGCTGACCGGCGTGCGCCTGGCGATCGGCACCGCGTGGCTGGTCATCGTCGCCGCCGAAATGCTGACCGGCGGCGTGGGCATCGGCTTCTGGGTGTGGGACGAGTGGAACAACCTGAACGTCCCGCATATCATCATCGCCATCGTGGTGATCGGTATTGTCGGACTGCTGCTGGAACAAGCGCTGGTCGCACTGGCCAAGTCGTTCACCTACGAAGAAACCGGAGCCTGACATGAACACGCAAAAATTCATCGAAGTGCAGGGCGTCGAGATGCGCTTCGACACCAAAAAGGGCAGCTTCCATGCGCTCACCGACATCAACCTGACGGTCGCGCAGGGCGAATTCATCACGCTGATCGGCCACTCGGGCTGCGGCAAGTCGACCCTGATGAACCTGATCGCGGGACTGACCACCGCCACCGAGGGCGCCCTGATCTGCGCCGGCCGCGAGATCGCCGGGCCGTCGCCGGAGCGCGGCGTGGTGTTCCAGAACCACTCGCTGCTGCCTTGGCTGACCTGCTTCGAAAACGTCTACCTCGCGGTGGAGCGGGTGTTCGGCGCCAAGGAGTCGAAGGCCCAGCTGCGCGAGCGCACCACCGCCGCGCTGGCGCTGGTCGGCCTGACGGCGGCGGCGTTGAAGCGGCCGAGCGAAATCTCGGGCGGCATGAAGCAGCGCGTGGGAATCGCGCGCGCGCTGTCGATGGAGCCGAAGGTGCTGCTGATGGACGAGCCGTTCGGCGCCCTCGACGCGCTCACGCGCGCCCACCTGCAGGACGAACTGCTGCGCATCGTCGCGCAGACCGGGTCGACCGTGGTGATGGTGACCCACGACGTCGACGAGGCGGTGCTGCTGTCGGACCGCATCGTGATGATGACGAACGGGCCGGCGGCGACCATCGGCGAGATCGTCGAGGTGAAGCTGGCGCGCCCGCGCGAACGGGTCGAACTGGCGCACGACGCGCTCTACATCGACTACCGCACGCAGGTGCTGGAGTTCCTGTATCACCGCCAGGCGCGGCCGAACAGGGAAGCGGCCTGACAGTCACGCGATGTCGAGGACGATCGGCTGGTGGTCGGAGACGGCTGTCTCCGACAGCACGTCGACCGCGGCGACGCGCTGCACCAGGTCTTCGGTGACGAAAAAATAGTCGTAGCAATCGGGCTTGTCGGGCCAGTCGAAGCCGTGCAGACCGGCGGTGGGCGCGTGCGCCTGGTCCGCATGGAGCGCGCTCCAGGCGTCGACCAGCGTCAGCGCAATGCCTTCTTCGGGCGCGATCAGTTCCTGGTATTCGGGCGAGCCGGGAGTAAGGTTGAAGTCGCCGCAGTAGATCGCCGAGCCGGGGCGAAAGCCCAGCTGGAACGGCGCATCCAGCGTGGGGTCGGGCTCGAAGATGCGCGCGCGCTCGCAGGCTTCCCAGTGCAGGTAGCGGATCTGGCGCACCTGCGCCATGCGCTGAACGAGCGAATAATATTCGAGGTGGGTGGTGAGCACGCGCACCTTGCCGCCGGGCGCATCGAGGACGGTTTCGATCATGCCGCGCGGCATGCCCGGCGGACTGGCCGGATCGGGCGGCCAGGGCAGCAGGTGGCGCAGCACCTGGGTAATGCGAAACTTGGAAAACAGCACGTTGCCGAACAGGCGCGGCAGGTTGTTCTTGTAGATTTCGCTGACCGGCGCCTGCACCGAGTGATAGCCGCCGAAGGCGCCGGCCAGCTGGCGGAACTGGTCGGCCGTGGCGCTGCCTTCGAGTTCGGGGTGGTTCGAGGCAACTTCCTGCAGGCAAATCACATCAGGGTTCAGTCTGCGCAGGACATCGATGACGGCGTGGATCCTGATCCGGCCATCCTTTCCGCATCCCCAGTGAATGTTCCAGCTGACAATCCGCATGCCGCGCCTCCGTCCACACACAGGCGATATTGGCATTTTTTGACGGGAGACGGGAACACCGTAGGATATGGCGACGAAATGCCGTTATGGCGAGGAAACCTTCCGTCACCTATGCGGGTTACACGACCTTGATTTCGTCGAGCGGCCACCGGGGGCGGACGTTGAATGCATAATCCTTCTGCGCCGCTTCTGGATTGATCTGCAAGCGCATCGCGCCGGCAAACGCGATCATCGCGCCGTTATCGGTGCAAAACTCCAGCTCCGGATAGAACACCTTGAACTTCTTCGCCGCCGCCGCCGCGTTGAGCGACTCGCGCAGCTGCGAATTGGCGCCGACGCCGCCGGCGATCACCAGCCGCTTCAGGCCGGAATGCTTGATCGCGCTGACGCATTTGGCCGTCAGCACATCGACGATCGCGTCGACAAAACCGCGCGCGATGTCGGCCTTGTCCTGCTCGCAGATATTGGCGATGACTTTTTCTTCGTGATTTTTCACCACCGTCAGCACCGCGGTCTTCAAGCCGGAGAAGCTGAAGTTGAAATCCTTCGAATGGAGCATCGGGCGTGGCAGCTTGTACGCGGTCGGGTCGCCGAATTCGGCCAGGCGCGAAATGGCCGGTCCGCCCGGATAGCCGAGCCCCAGCAGCTTGGCCGACTTGTCGAACGCCTCGCCGGCGGCGTCGTCGAGCGTTTCGCCCAGCAGCGTGTACTGGCCGACGCCGTCGACGCGCATCAGCTGCGTATGCCCGCCCGACACCAGCAGCGCGATGAACGGGAACGCCGGCGGATCGGCCGCCAGCAGCGGCGACAGCAGGTGGCCTTCCAGGTGGTGCACGCCGAGCACCGGCTTGTCGGTCGCCAGCCCCAGCGCGCAGGCAATTGACGAACCGACCAGCAGCGCGCCGGCCAGCCCCGGGCCCTGGGTGTAGGCGATGGCGTCGATGTCGGCCAGCGTCACTCCCGCTTTCTCGAGCGTGTGCTCGAGCAACGGGATGGCGCGGCGGATATGGTCGCGCGAGGCCAGTTCCGGCACCACGCCGCCGTACTCCTCGTGCATCGCTACCTGCGAGTGGAGGGCATGGGACAGCAGCCCGCGTTGCGTGTCGTACAACGCAAGGCCGGTTTCATCGCAGGAGGATTCGACGCCGAGAACAATCATGGGAGGTGCAGACTTGATGGGGGAAGGTGCCATTGTAAAGCACAGCTGAACCAGGGTCGGACGGGGACGCCGAGTCCCCGGTTGTGCTGGCAGCGGCGAATCCGGGGAATGACGGGGACGCCGAGTCCCAGAGAAAATCGGGTCAGACCCCTTCTGGAGGTTACGGGCGCTGCAGCAGTTCGGCGTGGGCGGCGCGCAGCATCGTTTCGGTCGACGCCCAGTCGATGCAGCCGTCGGTCACCGAGCAGCCGTACTTCAGCTGCGACAGGTCGGTCGGGATCTTCTGGTTGCCGCCGGCGATGTTCGATTCGATCATCACGCCGACCACCGACTTGTTGCCGTGGCGGATCTGCTGGACGACGTCGGACATCACCAGCGGTTGCAGCTCCGGCTTCTTGTAGCTGTTGGCGTGCGAGCAGTCGACCACCAGGTTGGCCGGCAGGCCGGCCTTGCTGAGCGCCTGCTCGGCGATGGCGACCGACACCGAGTCGTAGTTCGGGCGGCCGTCGCCGCCGCGCAGCACGACGTGGCCGTAGGCGTTGCCGCTGGTGCGCACGATCGAGACGCTGCCTTCGCCGTTGATGCCGAGGAAGGAGTGCGGATGCGCCGACGACAGGATGGCGTTGATGGCGATGCTGATGTCGCCGTCGGTGCCGTTCTTGAATCCGACCGGCGTCGACAGGCCGGACGACATCTCGCGGTGGGTCTGCGACTCGGTGGTGCGGGCGCCGATCGCGGTCCAGGCGATCAGGTCGCCGAGGTACTGCGGCGAAATCGGGTCGAGCGCCTCGGTGGCGGTCGGCAGGCCCATCTCGCAGACGTCGAGCAGGAACTGGCGCGCCTTCTGCATGCCTTCGTTGACGCGGAACGAATCGTCCATGTCGGGATCGTTGATGTAGCCCTTCCAGCCGGTGGTGGTGCGCGGCTTCTCGAAGTACACGCGCATCACCAGCACCATCGTGTCTTTCACTTCTTCCTGCAGCTTGAGCAGGCGCGCGGCGTAATCGAGGCCGGCCACCGGGTCGTGGATCGAGCACGGCCCGACCACGACGAACAGGCGCTTGTCCTTGCGGTCGATGATGTTGCGCAGCGTCGCGCGCCCTTTCATGACGGTGTCGAACGCGCCGGCGCTCAAGGGCAGCCTGGCGTGCAGCTCGACCGGAGAAGGCATCCGCCCGAACGAGGTGACGTTGGTATTTTCGACGTTGGTATTTTCGATATCCTGGCTGATCATGTTCCGGCTTCCCCGCGTGACTATGTGCAAGCAGTTTAGCGTTAATCGGCAACGGTTGCATGCCGACGGCCAAAATTTGGCCGGGGCGGCTTGCGGGCTGTGCGAACGCCGGCCGGGAACGCCCCGGCCGGCATTGCTGCCTACGGCAACAGCGGCTCGCTGTCTTCCGGCGCGGTCGCCGTCAGGTTGTCGACGCTGCCGCCGTCGGAATCCTCGGGCGACACCGCGATCTGCGCCAGCACGAGCGAGTAGAACGCGTCGCTGGCCGGCGGCGGCTGCCGCGGCACCTCGATCTTGACCTCGCCATTGCAGCCGGCGGCCAGCAACAGCGCGCCTATCAGGGTCAGTTTCTTCATGATGCTCTCCTATCGGCGATCAAGGCTGCTGGGGCGAACCCGGCAGCGGCGTCTTCAAGTACGGGAAGCTGTCGTCGAAGGCGCCGGCGTTGAGGAAGGCGCCGTCGGTGAACTGGATGGCGCCGGACGGCGCGTCGGCCGGCGTGCAGCCGATGCTCAGCGTGCACAGCTTGCCCATGGCGACGCGCAGCTCGATGTCGACGACGTCGTCGCCGGGCCGGCGCCCGTTCGGGAAGCCGGCGTTGTCGCCGCCGATGACGCCGAGGCGGTTCTGGGCACTGGCCGCAACCGCGGCGACCGAGGTATTCAGGCGCAGCATCTCGGCCGGCGTTACCGCGCGCGGCTGGTTCAGGCCGCTTATGCCGGTGAGGAAGGTGGCAACCAGGTCGTTGCGCGGAAAGTTGCGCGGCGCCCTGACCCCCGCCGAACTGAACAGCGTTTCGATCAGCGCCGGCAGTGTCGGGTTGGTGACGTAGTCGGCGAACTGGCCATCGGCGGCCGGCTTGCTGTGGTTGAAGCGGTCTTTATGCTTCAGGCCGATGACGACTTCGTTCACCAGCGGCATGCCGAGGCGCGACACCTGCACCCACGGGCCGCCCTCGAGCGAGGCGCCGACGTTCGTGCCCGGCACCGGGTTGAGCAGGCGGCCCTGGCGCAGGCTGGCCGTGGTCCAGCCGCCGATGACCGGGTCGCTGCTGGCCAGGCAGGCGGTCGGCACCTCCATGATGAGCGAGGTGATGTTCTTGTCGGCCAGGTCGTCGCGCGCCGAGCGTTCGGCGTTGGGATCGAATTCGACCGCCGGGAAGCGGTAGTTGACCAGGTCGAAGGTTTCGCCAAGGTTGACGACGAACGAGTCCTTGCGCTGGCCGACGAACATGCGCGCCGGCGTGGCGCAGCCGGGGATGTTGATGTTGTAGACGTGGCGGCCGGCGTAGGCGGCGTAGTTGGGGATCGACTTGTTGCCGATGTTGTCGATCGGCTTGTCGAAGGTGGCGCCGCCGGCGTCGGCGTTGGTGACCGATTCGCGCACGCCTTTGCGGCGGTCGCCGCGCACCACCGACACGGTGTAGGTTTCGCGCACATTGATGCCGGCCGGGTTGATGCCGTCGATCGGGCCGCCGTTGATGACCAGCGGAATCGACACCTGCTTGCCGCCGACGGTAAATTGCGCATCCTTGTTGGTGTTGGTGAAGCGGAACTGGAACGTCAGGTCTTCCTTGCCGTCGCCGCTGTTGTCGATGTGGATTTCGTAGAGGGCGTCAGGATCCATCGAAAAGTAGTTGGGTCCGCCGTAGGCATCCTGCAGCGGCACGTAGTTGGCGACCAGCGTGGTGTAGGCGCTGCGCCCGGCCTGGTAGCTGCGGAACATGTAGAAGTCGGTGGCGTCGACCTTGGGAACGCGCGTGATGAACGGCGCCTCGCGGTGGCTCGACGCGATCGCCGGCACCGCAAGCGTCAGCGTGAGCAGGTTGCCGCCCATCAGTGCGGCGATCGTTGCCCTTTTCATAATTGACATGTCGGCCTCCTCGAATCGTTGTTTAACCCATTCTGGGCTGCGCACGATTGGGGCGACTTGGCCGCGGATCAGGTGCGCGCGAAAAAATGGCGCGCGTCGGTGTAAGCTTGGGCCTATGAATACAAACGCTGAAACATTTGCCGCCGCCCACCTGATCAAGGAGATCGGCCGCGGCAAGAAAGGGTCGCGCAGCATGTCGCGCGACGACGCCCGCACGCTGTACGCCGCGATGCTGGAGGGCCGCGTGGCCGACCTCGAACTGGGTGCCATCGTCATGGCGATGCGCATCAAGGGCGAGTCGGTCGACGAGATCGGCGGCTTCCTCGACGCCAGCGAAGCGTCGCTCGACCTGCTGCCGGCGCCGCAGGGCGACTACGCGCCGGTGCTGGTGCCGAGCTACAACGGCGCGCGCAAGATGGCCAACCTGACGCCGCTGCTGGCGATGCTGCTGGCGCGCGAAGGCGTGCCGGTGCTGATACATGGCGTCACGCGCGACCCGGGGCGGGTGACGACGGCCGAGATCCTCGAGGCGATGGGCATGCCGATGGCCGCCAACAGCGCCGATACGCACGCCGCGCACGCGCTCGGGCATCCCAGTTTCATGCCGATCGAGGTGCTGGCGCCGAAAATGGCGCGCCTGCTGGCGCTGCGCCGCGTACTGGGCGTGCGCAACTCGACCCACACGCTGGTGAAGATCCTGCAGCCGTACCAGGGGCCGGCGTTGCGGCTGGTGTCCTACACCCATCCCGAGTACCTCGAGATGCTGGGCGAATACTTCATCGCCGCGGCGCCGCCGGAGCGTGGCGACGCCTTCCTGATGCGCGGCACCGAAGGCGAAACGGTGGCCAACGCCAACCGCGCGCAGCAGATCGACTGGTTTCATGGCGGCCAGCGCACCCTGTTGGTGCAGCGCGACGCACCAACAGACGACGTGGCGGAGGCCCCGGCCGGCCGCGATGCGGCCACCACGGCAGCGTGGATTGCCCGTGCGCTGCGGGGCGAGGAGCCGGTGCCGGCGTCGATCGCCGAGCAAGTGGCACAGTGTTTGCTAGTTTCAAAGGCATTACAAGCAAACCCGGGCGGGCATCATGGAGAGCACAGGTAAAGTATGGCTGGTGGGGGCGGGACCTGGCGATCCTGAACAATTGACGCTGAAAGCGGTGAAGGCGATTGCCGGCGCCGACGTGTTGCTGGTGGACGACCTGGTCAATCCGGAAATCCTGGAGCACGCGCCGGCGTCGGCGCGCATCGTGCATGTCGGCAAGCGCGGCGGCTGCAAGTCGACGCCGCAGGCGTTCATCGAGCGGCTGATGGTGTCGGAAGCGCAAGCCGGGCGCCGCGTGGTGCGGCTCAAGGGCGGCGATCCGTTCGTGTTCGGCCGCGGCGGCGAAGAGCGAGCGTCCTTGATGGCGGCCGGCGTCGACGTGGAGGTGGTCAATGGCATCAGCAGCGGCCTGGCGGCGCCTTCCGCGATTGGCGTACCGCTGACGCACCGCGACTGGAGTTCGGGGGCGATCTTCGTCACCGGGCATGAGCGCCAGGATGAAGCCGGCAACGCGCGCACGCCGGACTGGGGCCTGCTGGCCAAGACCGGGCTGACGCTGGTGATCTACATGGGCGTGGCGCGGTGCCGGCAGATCCAGGCGGCGCTGCTGGCCGGCGGAAAGGCGGGCTCGACGCCGGTGGCGGTGATCCAGTCGGCCACCGGCAGCGGGCAGGCGCAACTGCTGACGACGCTGGCGGAGCTGGCCGACGACCTGGCGCTGTCGGGACTGGGCAGCCCGAGCATCATCGTGGTGGGCGATGTGGTGCGCTGCGCCGATGTGGTGGATTCGCCCAGGCTGGCGGAAGCCGTCGGCTGATCGACGTAATGGGGTCCCCGCGTTCGCGAGGACGACGGTCTTTGGGGTGATGGCGAAAGGACCTGCTGCCTCTATTAACACCGTTACATGAGAGACCGTCATCCTCGCGAACGCGGGGATCCCATTCCGCAGCGCCGCCACTAACCCCCGCGCTGGCCCCCGCGCAGTTTACAATCACGCTTTAAGTGATCAGCGGAATCGGCAGCAACCATGGCAAAACAATTTGATGTAGCGGTGATCGGCGCCGGCGCCGCCGGCATGATGTGCGCGGCCGTCGCGGCCCAGCGCGGCAAGCGCGTCGTGCTGATCGACCACGCCGAGAAGCTGGCCGAAAAGATCCGCATCTCCGGCGGCGGCCGCTGCAATTTCACCAACGTGAACACGGCGCCGGCCAATTTCCTGTCCGCCAATCCGCACTTCGCCAAGAGCGCGCTGTCGCGCTACACGCCGCACGACTTCATCGCGCTGGTCAAGAAACACCGCATCGGTTACCACGAGAAACACCGCGGCCAGCTGTTCTGCGACGAATCGGCCGAACAGATCATCCAGATGCTCAAGGCCGAGTGCGCCGCCGGCGGCGTCGAATGGCGCATGCCGACCAAGGTGGAGTCGGTCGAGCAATTTCCCGAAGGCTTCCTGCTGTCGACCGACACCGGCGACATCATGGCCGACAACGTCGTCATCGCCACCGGCGGCCTGTCGATCCCGAAAATCGGCGCCACCGACTTCGGCTACCAGATCGCCACCCAGTTCGGGCTGGCGCTGGTCGAGCCGCGCCCGGGCCTGGTGCCGCTGACCTTCGACGGTCCGAGCTGGGAAACGTTCGCGCCGCTGGCCGGCATCGCGTTGGAAGTCGAGGTCGAAACCGGCTCCGGCAAGGGCAAGGCAGCATTGAAGGGCAAGTTCCGCGAGGACCTGCTATTCACCCACCGCGGCCTGTCGGGCCCGGCCATCCTGCAAATTTCCAGCTACTGGACGCCGGGCACGCCGATCGTCGTCAACCTGCTGCCGGACATGGATGTGGCGGAAACGCTGATCGAAGGCAAGGGGACGTTCAAGAAGCAGATGGGCAACGTGCTGTCGCAGTGGCTGCCGACGCGGCTGGCGGAAGGCTTGCTGGAGGCGAACGGCTTCGCGCTCGACGCGCGCCTGGCCGACATGCCCGACGCCAAGCTGCGCAAGCTGGGCGACGCCATCAACCGCTGGTCGATCGTGCCGGCCGGCTCGGAAGGCTACCGCAAGGCCGAGGTCACGCTGGGCGGGGTCGACACGCGCGAATTGTCGCAGCAAACGATGATGGCGACCAAGGTGCCGGGCCTGTATTTCATCGGCGAAGCGGTCGACGTCACCGGCTGGCTGGGAGGCTACAACTTCCAGTGGGCATGGGCGTCCGGCGTGGCGGCGGGCACCGCGATTGCCTAGCGTAGCGGGCCGGAACAGGGCCCCGCGCATGTGGTTGTCGCGAAACAGCTTGGCGAAAAGCTTCCAATGCTCGGCGAATGCTGCTAGAATCTCGTTCTTCCCCTAATCTAACGGTTTGATTTTTACATGACCACTATTCGCCTTAAAGAAAACGAGCCGTTCGAAGTCGCAATGCGTCGCTTCAAGCGCACCATCGAAAAAACCGGTCTGCTGACCGAACTGCGCGCACGCGAGTTCTACGAAAAGCCAACGGCTGAGCGCAAGCGCAAGCTGGCAGCTGCTGTGAAGCGTCACTACAAGCGCATTCGCAGCCAACAACTGCCTAAGAAATTATTCTAAGATTGCTGGTCCAGTGATCCGGTACGGCGATGGCCTGTCCGGATTCATGGTCTGATGCATCGCAAGCCCGCTCCGGTGTACCGCAGCGGGTTTTGCTATTTATAGCTTTCGAAACGAGGATGACATGAGCTTGAAAGAACAGATCACCGACGACATGAAAGCGGCGATGCGCGCCAAAGAGGCGGGCAAGCTGGGCACGATCCGCCTGATCATCGCCGAAATCAAGCGCAAGGAAGTCGACGAGCGCATCGACGTCAACGACGAGCAGGCGCTGGCGATCATCGAAAAGATGATCAAGCAGCGCAAGGACTCGATCGCCCAGTTCGAGGCGGGCAATCGTCCCGACCTGGCCGATATCGAAAAAGCCGAGCTGACTGTGCTGACGGCCTACATGCCGGCCGGCCTGTCGGAAGCTGAAATCAGCGCCGCCGTGGCCGACGCGGTGGCCGCATCCGGCGCCGCCGGCCCGCAGGACATGGGCAAGGTGATGGCCATCATCAAGCCGAAGATGCCGAAGGGCACCGACATGGGGCTGGTGTCGACCATGATCAAAAAGGCGCTCTCCGGCGCCTAAGTAGAATCCACGAAGCCCCCGGACGCCCGTCAGTTGTCTTAAATCAACCTGACGCGGTCCGGGCGGTATAGTCTGACTTTAGACAAGGACTGTTCATCCAACGTGATTCCACAATCATTTATCACCGATTTGCTTAACCGGGTCGACATCGTCGACGTGGTCGGCCGCTACGTCCAGCTGAAAAAGGGCGGCGCCAACTTCATGGGCCTGTGCCCGTTCCACAACGAAAAATCCCCGAGTTTCACGGTCAGCCCGACCAAGCAGTTCTATCACTGCTTCGGTTGCGGCGCCCATGGCACCTCGATCGGCTTCCTGATCGAATACTCGGGCATGGGTTTTGTGGACGCCGTCAAGGACCTGGCGCAGAACGTCGGCATGGTCGTGCCCGACGCGGACGACAAGATTCCGCCGGCGCAGCGCGCGGCCAACCAGGCCCAGGCAATGGCGCTGACCGACGCCATGACCCAGGCCAGCGACTTCTACCGCGGGCAACTGCGCGGCGCCGACAACGCCATCGCCTACCTCAAGAATCGCGGCCTCACCGGCGAAGTGGCCGCTCGCTTCAGCATGGGTTACGCGCCGAGCGGCTGGGACAGCCTGAAGGCGGTTTTCCCCGATTACGACGCGCTGGCGCTGGTGGAATCGGGCCTGGTCATCGACAAGGTCGACGAGGATGGCGGCAACAAGAAGCGCTACGACCGTTTTCGCGAACGCATCATGTTCCCGATTCGCAACACCAAAGGGCAGGTGATCGGCTTCGGCGGCCGCGTGCTCGACCATGGCGAGCCGAAATACCTGAACTCGCCGGAAACGCCGCTGTTTCAGAAGGGCTACGAGCTGTACGGGCTGTTCGAGGCGCGCCAGGCGATCCGCGACGCCGGCTACGTGCTGGTGACGGAAGGCTACATGGACGTGGTGGCGCTGGCCCAGCTCGGTTTTCCGCAAGCGGTGGCCACGCTCGGCACCGCCTGCACCTCGACCCACGTGCAAAAACTGTTGCGCCAGACCGACACCGTGATCTTCAGCTTCGACGGTGACCGCGCCGGCCGCAAGGCCGCCCGCCGCGCGCTCGAGGCCTGCCTGCCGCAAGTGACCGACAACAAGACCATCAAGTTCCTGTTCCTGCCGAGCGAGCACGATCCGGACAGTTTTGTGCGCGAACGCGGCTTCGAGGCGTTCGAGCAGGAAATCCACGAGGCGATGCCGCTGTCGCAGTTTTTGCTGCGCGAAGCATCCGGCGAGCACGATCTTTCCACGCCGGAGGGACGCGCCCGGGTCCAGTTCGACGCCAAGCCCTTGCTGCAATCGATGGCGCCGTCGTCGCTGCGCCTGCAGATCGTGCGCGGCCTGGCAAGTATCACGCAGTCAACCCCGGCAGAGATCGAAGCGTTATTCGAACTGGCGAAGCCGGTATCGGTCGCGCGCCGGGCGCCACCGCGCCAGGGCAGGCCGCAGCCGGTCGGGCTGGAGTTGCAGATCCTGCGTCATTTGGTGGCCCATCCGCCACTGTGCGTGGAACTCGATGATGCAGCGCTGCAATCTTTCGACCACTTCGGGCCGGAGTCGGCGGAGAGGTTGCGGCAATTAGTTGCGGCGGGACAGGCGCTGGGACCGAACGGCGGCTTCGCGGCGTTGTCTCAGCAACTGAAGGAGTCGAGCGTGGAATACGACTCGCTCATTGCCGAGATCGCTTCCGAGCCGGAGTCGGACTTCGACAGCGTCAAATTGTGGCTGGTGGCGACTGTGAGGCAGCTCAAGATGGATGCACTAAAACAGGAGCTGAACGAGTTGTTTTCTTCGGGACTGACCTCAGATCAGATGGGCGTGCGGTACCGCGAAATCACCGCCATCCAGAACCAGCTGAAGGCGGAGGAAGAGGCCGAAAAAGCTGCCCGTTAAGGGTTGAAAATTGCTCCTATTCAAGGGGTTGCCATGACTGGAAAAAGTTGGGGTGCGTGCTATAATAAAACGATAAGTATTGTGTTCTTACAAAGAATTTCGTGGTTTCGGAAGGGCACAGTATGTTAGACAGTAGGCTCTTGATCGGCGCGCATTTTTAGCGCCGGCGGCCAGGGCCGGCTTGGGTTGCGACAGCGCGTTATGCGATTGGACGGCGGACAACAGTTTGCCGCGCAACAACAAGGTCTACGCCCCCAACCGCCGCTGTGTTGCAGTGAATGATTGCTGCGGAAAACGGCGTGGAGCGTGCCTGCAGGATGCAGTAATGGTGTAAGAGAGTGCGGTAGTGCCAGGCGGGCCGATGAGGGCCGCCGGGAGACTTAGGCCCGTAATAGGGCGGCAACAAACTTAATCTATAGTCGTTGTGACATCGAAAGCGCCTGTGCCAATCAAGAAACCCGAAACCCAAGTGGCTGAAAAGCCAATGAAAATGTCCGCCAAAGCAGACAAAGCGCAAGACAAGGCCGAGACCCGCGCGCCCGCCGCGCCGGTGAGCGGCACGACTGACGTCACCCAGACGACCGACGCAGCGACGCTGGCCGCGATCGACACGTCCGGTTATGTGCTGCCGTCGGTCAAGGTGCCGGGCCGGCGCGGTCGCAAGCCGAAAGAATTCCAGCCAGAAAACGACGAAGTCGCCGCGCTGAATGCCGTCGAACGGGCTGAACTGAAGGCGGTCGACAAGGCCAAGGCCAAGGACCGCAAGGCCAAGGAAAAGGCGCTGCTGAAGGACGCATTTTCGTCGGACACGGAAGCGACCGAGGAAGAGCTCGAGCGCCGCCGCAACAAGCTCAAGACGCTGATCAAGTTCGGCAAAGAGCGGGGTTTCCTGACGTACGCCGAGATTAACGACCATTTGCCCGAAAATATCGTCGATCCGGAAGCGATCGAGGGCATCATCGGCACCTTCAACGACATGGGCATCGCGGTGTACGAGCACGCGCCGGATGCCGAGTCGTTGCTGCTGACCGACAACGTCGCCACCGTCACCAGTGACGACGAGGCCGAAGCTGCCGCCGAAGCGGCGCTGTCCACGGTCGATTCCGATTTCGGCCGCACTACCGACCCGGTCCGCATGTACATGCGCGAGATGGGCTCGGTCGAGCTGCTGACCCGCGAAGGCGAAATCGAGATCGCCAAGCGCATCGAGGACGGCCTGAAGGACATGATCCAGGCCATCTCCGCCTGCCCGGTGACCATCGCCGAAATCATTTCCGCCGCCATCCGCATCCAGAACGACGAAACCAAGATCGACGAAATCGTCGACGGCATGGTCGACTCCGAAGACGGCCCGGGTCCGGTGGCGCCGCCGGCGGCGTCCGACGACGACGAGGAAGACGAAGAAGGCGACGAAGAGGAAGAAGTCGAAGAAGAGGAAAACAATGCCTCCGGCGCGGCCGGCTTCTCCGCCGAGCAACTCGAAGCGCTGAAAGTGCAGGCGCTCGACAAGTTCGAGATCATCTCGGTGCAGTTCGACAAGATGCGCAAGGCGTTCGAAAAGGACGGCTACAACTCGAAAGCCTACGTCAAGGCGCAGGAAACGATTTCCAACGAGCTGCTCGGCATCCGTTTCACCGCAAAAGTCGTCGAGAAGCTGTGCGACACCCTGCGCGGCCAGGTCGACGAAGTGCGCCACATCGAGAAGCAGATCCTCGACGTCGCGGTGAACAAGTGCGGCATGCCGCGCGCCCACTTCATCAAGGTATTCCCGGGCAACGAGACGAACCTGGAATGGGTCGACGGCGAAGTCAACGCCGGCCACGCGTACAGCGCCATCCTCGGCCGCAACATCCCGACCATCAAGGAACTGCAGCAGCGCCTGATCGACCTGCAAGCGCGCGTCGTGCTGCCGCTGCCGGACCTGCGCAACATCAACCGCCAGATGGCGGCCGGCGAAATGAAGGCGCGCAAGGCCAAGCGCGAAATGACCGAGGCCAACTTGCGCCTGGTGATCTCGATCGCCAAGAAGTACACCAACCGCGGCCTGCAGTTCCTCGACCTGATCCAGGAAGGCAACATCGGCCTGATGAAGGCGGTGGACAAGTTCGAATACCGCCGCGGCTACAAGTTCTCGACGTACGCGACGTGGTGGATCCGCCAGGCGATCACGCGTTCGATCGCCGACCAGGCGCGCACGATCCGTATTCCCGTGCACATGATCGAGACGATCAACAAGATGAACCGCATTTCTCGCCAGATCCTGCAGGAAACCGGCGCCGAGCCGGATCCGGCAACACTGGCGATCAAGATGGAAATGCCGGAAGACAAGATCCGCAAGATCATGAAGATCGCCAAAGAGCCGATCTCGATGGAAACGCCGATTG